>CAWJNN010000001.1:0-12238 GCA_963844115.1 uncultured Planctomycetales bacterium
TCGCGTTAAATCTGTCGAAACATCTCGCAAACCCGTCATGACTTGATTTTTTTGAGCCGTTCAGTTCGCTCTTGAGCCGGCGGATGTGAGCGGAAATGGTTGCGGATCTCCTCGACGACCCGATTTTCCGATGCTGGATCCTGGCTCGCGGCCGACTCGGCCTGCTCTTGTTCGTGCCGGAAGCATGCGTGCTGGGGAAAAGCGAGGGCCTCGTCACGAGAGCGGCCGATCGTCAGGAGCTTGCGAAACGCCCAGGCGTCGGCTAAACTCCTGGTCTTCCGAGTAGCCCAGGGAAATCGCCTGATAGCCAAGCTGCACCAGACTGAATCCCACATCCCCCGCGACTTCTCTTGCCCGGACTGCATAACTCACCTTTGCTGCACAGTGCTTCAAATCGACGTGCGCGATTTCGTGGCCGAGCACGAACTGCACTTCGGCGTCAGTTTCCGCGAGGTCCAGCAGCCCGCGATTTACGTAGATGTATCCGCCTACATTGCTGCACGCGTTTACTTCCTCGTCTTCAATGACGAAGAACTGATAGCTGATGCCGGTTCGCTTGCGCTGCTCTAACAGCGGCGAGTGCCAGGCGGGCTAGACGGCTGGCGACGGACCGTGGTCCGAACTCGAAATTTTTGCGGAACTCCTCGTGCACCTCCGCGCCGAGATCTCGTTCTTCCTTCTCGGATAAACCAATTAATTCCTGGGCAACTTCATCAACGGCACTGTTACTTCCTGACCGGCGCACCAGCGCCCCGAGCAGATCTGTCGGTGTCGCCGATGCCTCATTGGCTTGTGAGTCAGCAGCCTGCTCGTCGCCTTTCTTATTCACGATTTCATCGCGAAGGTCGCCAATGACCTTTCCAGGCGCCTCGGCCGCCTTGTCGACTGCTCGCTCGGCTGCCTCGCCAAGACCTTCCCGAATGGATTGATCAGCGGTCGTTTTTATTTCGTCCCGGAGCTGGCCGACTCTCGCTGCGGATTAGCCAGACGACAACCAGCAGAAAAGCTACGGCACCCCCTGCCAGCAATAATCGATCTCTCATGTTTGAGCCTGCCGGGTTCAACGCCATGTACGAAATAAGCTGGATTCCCTCCGAGCCCTGCTCCGCAATGCAATTCCGTGGGAACGGACTTTGCGGCCTGCACGACAGCGATAACCAATCATGAATGCTGCCAGACACTGATCGCCCCATGGGTTTGCCAGACGGTGACGCGCGGTGACTCATCATTTGCCAGAGGCACGTTGAGTCTGGCCAGGCATCACCGTATCACGCCCCTGATGAGCGACTGAATTCTATCAGGCGCATTTGCAAATCGCCAAGAAGCTTGGCTGGTGGTTTCAGGGCATCTAAGTCGAAGTCGCAGTAGGAGCAATCAAGTGCAGCCAAAGACAACCCGGGGTGACTGCGGACCCATCCCGACATCGCGAAGCATCCCTTCAACGGCAAAGATACCGCCGATTCTTGTCGATTTGTCACCACCTCGCCTTATTCTTGACACTATCGCCTTGAGGCTGGTGCCCGGCGACTGAATCCCAAATGGGGGGATGCCGTCGAGCTAAATTCAGGCGGATTTTGCGTCATAAATAAATAGGTGAGGCGGGATAGATTTCGGGACGCCAATCTAGGAGCGATTTTTATCGGGTGCGGCCCCCATTCGAGATGCATCGAGTTGACTTTCTGTCGTATCGGGCAGTACGCGGAGTTGCTTCGCTAAATCGAGAGGAGAATCGCGGCATAACTAAGTGAAAAAACCCGCGGCGATCAGCACTGCCTTTCAGTGTTTACTAGCCATCGCAGCAAGGCGCTTTTGCATTGCCTGACGCACTTTCCGGTGCGCTGTCGCTAGAATTTCCTATTTCAATCGACGCAACGAACACTTCATCGAGCAGTTCAGCGGCTTTGGCGAGTCGATCCGAGTAACGTCGTTTCAAGGCAAGCTCGACATAGAGATAAGGCGCATCATCGCTGCATAGCGTTTGACTCCAAATTTCTTTGGGGCGTCGCTCCCATCGATCCATCCCAAGAGATGTTTCGGTGGAGATGTCGTGAGGCGGCTGCGCATTAGATCCCGCATCTCAAGGTTGTTGGCTCGCATCACGTACCAGGGAACGAAGAATGTGCCCCCGGCCAACGAGATACTCGAAACATCGTAGAGGGTCGGCTTCAGCAATTCTGCCTGCATGGGGATGGGAAGGTCCCAGGTAGCGAAGGACGCAAGTCCCCAGAGTTGATAAAACTCGCGAAAGGCGGCAAACGTTTCCTCGTGGTCTTTCGGCGGCGGCGATGGCGACTCTCCCATCAGCGATAAGGGGAGTCCAGGGAAATGACCGAGTGCTTCCACGTCCTTCGCCCAACGCGTGCGGTGCATATCGTCCCGGTGCGGCAGAACGTGGCATCGGTCACTAACCAACCGGCGTAACCCAGCCGGCATTGTTCGAGGTTGGCATCGAGTTCCGCATCCCGCTCCTGTTCCTGCTCGGCGTATATTCGGACGGTCCGCGGCCGTCGCGGAGCATTTCTCGAATGCTCTCCTCCGCCTCCAGTTGCCGCTGGTCGAGTTCGCGTTCCTTCTTGCTCTTCTTCAGCGGTATCTCGGGTCTGAAGAATGAGAAATAGCTGATCGGATGTTTGAGAAAGAAACCAGTACCACCTAATTTGGCGAGATCGGTCTCGAACTGTAATTCTTCTTCACTCAGCACGTAGCCGAGATTCTTGCCGTTCGTTGTCGACTGCGCGGCGCGAATCACGCTGGTGGGAATCGCGTAGATTGCCTCTTCAGTCGCCGGGTGGCCACGGTGTTTGTGCTCGAATTCGCGCCATCGTGGGTCCGTGTTTTTAGGATTGGTCACTGTTTCGGCTTCCCAATTTGAATATTCTCTCAGCGGTTCGCAGCATTCTACAAAATGCTCAATCAAAATCGGATACCGGAAACTTTTTGAAAATAGTTTCCCTCTGTCGCGTGGATAACTTCTGGCACCATGACGGTACCTCACCCCACCAAGTGCGTGGGAACGCGGTTCACGGTGCCCACCAATGCCTCGCGACAGCACACCCAACTCGACTTCAGTCTACCCAGGCGTGATCTCGCTAGCGGAGATTTATACCGTCGCGGAGGCCAAACGTCGGCTTGGCTGGAGTGACTCGGCGTTGCGAGCGGCGAAACGACGCGGTCTCGGACTGCTGCGTTCCGGCAAGCGGCGGTATCTGACTGGCCACGAGATTCTGCGATTTCTTGAGGCGGAAACGGAAGCTTTCGAAAAAGCGAAGGTGCCTGCAAATCAATGAACAGCAAGACATATGTTCGTGGCGAATCGGTCGCTACGCGAAAGTGAGATAACAGTCCATGTTTCAATTCGATATCAAGGTTCGGGTAGTAAAGTACCCGGACCGCAAGAACTACATGATGCGGTATGAAGATCCGGTTACCGGCCAACAGGTGGCTCGTTCAACCGGCACGGCCAAACGCCGTGAAGCGGATCGTGCTGCTTCCCTTTGGGAAAAAGAACTTCGTGAGGGAAAGTACCGTAGTCCGAGTCGTATCACTTGGGCCGACTTTCGTGAACGATGTGAAGAGGAAAAGCTGTCGGCGCTCGTCGGACCATACTCTTGATGGTACGAACATGCGACTTCAACCATGTTGAGAACATCATCAACCCGAAGTTGTTGGTCTCGTTGACACCTTCGGCGCTGGAGTCGCTTGCAGTCGGAAACTCCGTAAGGCCGGCGACAAGGAGACGAGCATCGCGACGCACTTGCGGCACTTGCGGGCTGCACTTAGTTGGGCAGTTTCGATGGACATGTTGCCCGAGGTGCCGGAGGTTGCGATGCCCAGGAAGGCGAAGGGGATGACGCTGATGCGCGGGCGTCCTCTGAAGGCTGACGAATTCAAGAAAATGGTCACGGCGACCAAGGTCGTCAGGCCGCGGGATTGGCAATGTTGGCAGTACTATCTTGAGGGGCTGTGGCTGTCCGGCTTGCGTCTGGAGGAGTCGACCGTGTTGAGTTGGGATGACGAAGCTGAGATATCAGTTGATTTGTCGGGACGCCGGCCCAGGTTGCGGATCTACGCCGAGGCGGACAAGGGTCAGCGGGACCGTCTGCTGCCGATGACGCCGGACTTGGCTCGGTTTCTGCTCAGGACGCCGAAAGGCCAGAGATTGGGAACGGTCTTTCGACTGATCGGGTTGAGCACGGGTAAGCCAATCACTCCGAAGCGAGTATCGCGTATCGTGTCGGCGATTGGCAAGAAGGCGGGGATCGTGGTCAACGAGGCGGAGGAAAAGTACGGCAGTGCCCATGATCTGCGGCGGTCATTTGGCACCCGCTGGGCGTCGCGGGTGAAGCCGGCGACGCTCCAGTTGCTGATGCGGCACAAGAGTATTGAGACCACGCTCAAATACTACGTGTCCCAGGACGCCGATGAGGTAGCTGATCAGCTTTGGGAGCAATACGGGGAGTCGTGAGCTGCTGATTATCCCCCGACGAAACGGTCGGTGCACGATTTAGGTAACAGTTTAGGTAACACTTGGCACTTATGGGGGTGTATTAAGCAAACGGCTTCCACCGATGGTTCGGTGGAAGCCGTTTGTGATATTGAGGTTACCGTAGCGGAGGGCAGGGGACTCGAACCCCCAACCCCTTGCGGGGCACCTGATTTCGAGTCAGGCTGCTAGCCATTCGCGTACCCTCCGAATTATGGTCGCTCGACCAATATCCGTTGACTGGGGCCGGCTGAGTGGGCCGTCGAACGGATGGTCTCAATTTACTTTCGGTCTGTGCGGTAGGCAAGACTGTTGTAATCGTTACGGGCCATACCATTCGCCTGGCTGGCGGCTCGGATCGTCGTCGTCTCCTATAACCGTCCCAATCGGGTCCGCCAAGGTTCACCTGGGTGCGGTAAAGACTACCAGCAACTGATCTGGCAGTTCTGGCGCTCGTTTGACATGTGTTGGCGCGGGTGTTTTCCCTCCGCCAACTTCTGGCGAACAGTCGATAGCAGCAGAGGTCGGGAATTCAAACAGTACATTCAAAATGGAGATCGGTTATGGCCCAAAAGAACGTCTATCGAGTGGTCACTCGAGGCGCAGATGGTGAGGTTCGGACGCGGGATTTTGACAAAGCGGAAAAGATCATGAAAATGCACACGCAGATCGGTATTGACGATTGCAGTACCGATCTCGATCTGCGCGGCATGCCCGTCTTCCGTGGATTGATTGGCCCTATTCCCGAAGGAAAAGACGTCGTTCGATACGAATCGCCAGAAGTTTTCGAGACGTTGACGAAAGACTGGGCGGTCACGACGTCCAAAAGAAAATCTCGCCGACGGACTTCTTCCTAGTCTCGCCGACGAGATTTGTATCTCGTACGTAATTGGAAAGCTTCGCGATCGGCTACTGCGGGACCGCAGGTCGCCAGTTGGTGCCGTCACGTGGTGGATCGCTTTCGAGACTGCCAACGCCACCAATGACCTCGCGGCGAGCGACGGCTGTGCCCGTGCCAGGACGAACCACCTGGCGACGAATGACCTCTTCGTCGACATTGCGCAACGTCGTCACCGGTACATCGACAACTTGTCGCTGCGGTACCATCTGGCGACGTGTGACCGGTGTATCAACGTGCTCGACTCGCGCCTGCCACTGCGTCTTTGGCACTAGTTGGTAGCCCATGTAGGCCGGCTTGAATGGATTCATTTTATCGTGCCATCGAGCTTGCCACTCGTAGGTTGTCACCGGCGTATAGACCGTACGCGACCTGGGTTCAATCGTGGTGGAGACTTGCTCGCGATAAACCGTCTGTTCACGCGCCTGCATTTCGGTTTGGACCTGCTGACGTTGTACGACCGCCCGCGACTCTCGGTATGTTTGCCCGTCTTCACCCTTGTAATAGCGGACATTTTCCTGAGCAGCTGCGGTCGCTGTCAGCATCGCGAGACCCGTAAGTATCAATGAGACTGAAAACTGTTTTGTCGCTAGCATGCCTTTTCTCCTCTACAACAATGACCCTAATTCTCTTCGACCGTCGTCAGCCACGTTCTTTAGCGGCCGGTTGCCAAGTAGTGGGCGTGGGGAAGCCGAACAGGCTGGGCGGGAACTGTCAGGCAAACTGGGTCGAGGTGGGAGCTGGAATCCGATCGCTGCAACGGGTAGCTAGCAGGGAAGGGGGTGCTAACTAAGGACAGGCTAGCAAGATCAGTACAGCTGACAGTAAAAGAAAGATCCCCGACACAATCACCACTGGAAACAGCCAGCCCCCACCGCGGCGCTGAATCTTAACGATCCTCGCTCCACAATGGGGGCAGTTCAATGGTACTGGTCGCGGAACAGTGCCACCGCAATTACAGGTCATCTGCCGGGATCTGGGCATGGAAGTCTGGAACTCGAATATCAGCGCGTGGAGTCGGAATGGACGCCGGCTAGCCGGCGTTTTTCTAACTCTGCAAGTTTCGCGGCGAGTTGCTTCTTAATATCTCCGCTCGCATCTCGCCACACGCTGCGGTAATAGATTTTTGCGACCGAAAGTCTTCCTTCAGTTTCCGCTTGGCGAGCGCGTTCAAGGAGGCCCTTTTGACGAACGGTTATCGTGTTGCGCTCGATTTCCTGGCGACGACGAATCTCTGACACGCTGAGCGCGGCGGGATTGACCGCGACGTGATAGGGTTCGCCTGGATAAAGCCCGCTCGCGTGCCGCGAGGAAACGGGTGCCAGTTCGGCGGCTTGTGCACGGATCGCCTGGTCCATCGCTTCAAAGTCATGGATATAAGCAGTGACGCCCATTGTGCTGGTGCTGATCTCGCTGCCGATGCCGACATCGTTGAACGGTCCTCCCACAAACGGCAGTCTTCCTAACAACGGAGTGCCGCGCTGCGTTCGGCCAAAGCGACTGCGGCTAATACCGCCCAATGTTACCGAGCCTCGATCCGGTACGAGCACCGTCGTCGCGACGGTCGTAAAGCCAAAGGTCGGCAGCTGGATGGTCTGATCCAATTGAGCGGCCGCTGGCGGTAAGGACGTCACATGGAATATCAGAGCGAGCAGAGTAACGCTCAGCGAAATAATACAGTTCTGTCTTGCGTACGTAGCGCTGAACGGGTTGTCCAAGGTGTGCTGACGCCCGCCGCTCTCTGGTCTTGATAGAGTACGTATCATGTTAGAACGTGTTTGGAAATTGCGAAAATCGTCCAGATCTCTTGTACGAAGACCCACCGAGGCCGTCGATTTCTGTGAAGTTGACTTTCGCGACGGCGTCTGAGGGCCATCGTACGAGTTTTCGAAGACGTTCTCAGGTGGTCTGACCAGATTCGCTGGCTGCGTCTGCGGAGGTTTTCGGACGGATAAACTGCGTGACGATGGACTCGTCTAGTTTGCGGAAAGCGAAATGGTAGCCTTCATACAGCGCAATTCCGTAGAACAACAGGTCCATTGGATTAAAGGTCTGAATCATCAAATCCGCGACTGCCCCGGGGGTCATAATCATACCCACCAAGACCTGCAGGAAGCCCGCATCGTCCCCAAGGCGGGAAACAAAGATGGCGATAGTTAGTAGCTTGCCGACAAAGCAGCCAAGAAACGCCAGGGCCGCACCAAGAATTCCGAATTTCGTTTCCATTCCCTTTCCCAACAGGCGGACGCCGTAGCCGGCCAGGAACCCAACGGCAATAGCTACTAGCCCAAACTCGGTGTCTGTGGCGATGGTGATCATCGCCCAACCTATGGCACCGATCGCCGCACCAATCAGGCCGCCCAAAAGACCCATGGCCATATTCTGCTCACCGCGCAGCCCTACGAGATAATCGTCCAGCGCAGCCTGGTCAACTTCGTACTCGTTTTCTCCGATATCTATTTCGAAGTCGTCGGAATCACTAGCTTCGGACATTGTAACTCTCCCACAATGTAAGAACGAAGGTATGGCGTCTGCTCAATCAGACCAGAAAGTCGGATTGATTACCAGAACCCCACATCTCCCGCGTCGGCGCCTCTGGACGGCTCGCAGACACGAGTGTTTCTGGTGAATGTCAGTCCCGGCTCGCCGGGACGATTAGGCCGGGTGAAGAATGCCGTTGTTCAGCTCCTGCGACCGATCCATGCGGTCGGCTAGATCGAGGCTGTGGGTAACAACGATCAGTATTGTCTGTTCGGAACATTGCAGGTCGAGCAAGAGTTCGGCGATGCCGGCGGCCGTGCTTCTGTCCAGATTGCCTGTCGGTTCATCCGCCAATAGTAACGTCGGTCGATTGATCAACGCCCGGGCGATTGCGACCCTTTGACGCTCACCGCCGGAGAGTTCGGCGGGGCGATGATCGAGCCGATCCGCCAGACCGACACGTTGCAACAGGTTCCGCGCATCGTCCGTCTGCAGTTTCGACGGTGATCCGTTGGCGAGCGTAGGTAGAAGTGTGTTTTCCAGTACCGTGCATTGATTGAGAAGGTGGTGGTCCTGAAACACGAAGCCAATGTGTCGATTGCGAAAGTCGGCCAGTTGGGGCTCGGCCAGTTGAAACGGATCCTGGTCGTCCAGGGTCATGGATCCGGAGGTTGGCGGCTCCAGCGTTCCCAGTATGTGCAGCAGCGTGCTCTTACCGGAACCACTGGGACCGAGAATCGCCAGGTTGCTACTTGAGGAAATATCCAGTGAAACGCCGCGCAACACGCGCAGCGGCTCGCCGCGCGTGGGAAATTCCTTCGTGATATTCTCGACTCTTAGGTTGGCCATGGGGTGATGTGGACTATGGACAGTGGACTGTGGACTGTGGACTGTGGACAGTGGACAGTGGACTGTGGACAGTGGACTGTGGATTATGGACAGTGGACTGTGGATTATGGACTGTGGATTATGAATCGTGGGACAGGGACTTTGGACTTTTGGGTTAGGATTGGGTCGAGACAAGGGCGAGTGTGCCCAAACCGTAAAACGTGTATTCAACATCCTTTCCCGTATCCCAGTCTGCGCCGTGAAAGCCGCCGTCCTCGTCCTGTAACGCTTCAGCGTACTTGCCGACGGCGGCGGCGTCGACAAGCTGCTCCGCATTCAAGTCCATCAAGGTCAGCAGCCCTGTAAAGGTGCTCAGCAGATCGGCGACCGGAATTCTCGTGTTGGCTCGCAGGCCTCCTTCGTCGGTTTGCATTTCAGCGAGGAAATCAGCGACACCGGTGGCGATGTCGGACGAAAGCTGGTCGAGTGTCTTCAAGGCGCCGATGGCGGCGGCCGTTGGATTGGTTCCGCTACGTCGCATAGGGGCAATTTCCACGAATCCACCGTCTTCGCGATGTTGCGAGAGGATGAATTCGACAATTGCCGCGGGATCGGGCGTGGCGATATCGATCATTTGATGGCACAACAGAACCAGAAAGGTGTAATAAGTACTGCTCTTTTTTCCCTCAGCGGCCTTGGCATAACCGCCATCGTCGCGGCGCAGCGCTTCCAATTCGGCGGCCAGACCTTCCCGCCATTGATCCGGGCACTCGGAAAACACGTCCACGCCGGCCGTCAGTTCCAGCAGGATTCCGCTGTAGATCAGTGACAGCAGGTCAACCACCTGCGCTTTGCTGTTCATGCGCTGGTGCAAAAAACCACGAACAGAGACGGCGACGTCGCCTTCCAGGTCATTCAGCATGGCCAGTCCGCGCGTCGCAAAGCCGGTGTAGTACAGGTCACTGTCGCCATCGCGACCGGCAAAGCCACCATCGGGCTGTTGCGCAGCCTTGAAGAAGCGCGCACTCCGTTCCCGGTATTCGGTCGGAAGTTTTGCCGCGCCTTCGGCAAGTCGCAGTGTCAGGTCGGCAAGGTAGGTCAAAGGGGTGGGACGATGGACTGTGGACGATGGACCGTGGTATTCGGCTATGGTACCAGCTGAGTTAGTTTTTCGCGAATCGACGCCGGTATGGCCATCGACTTGAGTCCCTTTCCTTCGACGAGGCGACAACAGACCGTGGTTACTTCGCCTTCCGCGATCGGGCGATCGTTGGAGGAAAAATGGAATTGGTACGTGACGCTGGCCTTACCGAGTCGAGCGATGGTGACGTCGACGTCGACGACGTCACTGAAACGAATGGGCGCTTTGTAGTCGCATTTGACCGATACGCGCGGGAAACTGTAGACGCCTTGATCGTCCGCGTTCACCACGTCGACTCCGGCGTCGCGCAACAGCGCGTGTTCAGCTTCTTCCATGTAGTTGAAAAAGACGGAATAGTGGACGATTCCGGCCGCATCCGTATCACGCCATTCGACACGGCACTGGTAACGATACGGCTTGTCCATCAATCGCCGCCTACTCGTCTTCCGTTTCGGTATTGGTGACTGGCGTATCGAAGGTATCCGAGGCATCACCTGGTAGAACGATACGGTAGCGAATAATGACCTGCTCTTGGTCGGCAGGAACGGCCAGGGATGCCTGGCCATAATGAGCGGGTTCTTCTTCCGTCGCTTCTTCAAAAACGGCCGCCATTTCCGCGGCAAGAACCGTTTTGCCGTCCGCGTCCAAAAGCGTCGCAAAAACTTCGGCATCCGCAACCGGCTTTCCATCGTGGAGTATTTGCACGGCGGCCTCCACATCATGGCCGGAGTGGATTACCAACCCATGACGCCCCAGCTTGATCTGATGACCCTCCAATTCCTCGTCCTGGTCCATGATCAGCTTGTCGTCGTGTTCATGTTCATGACCGTGGCCATGATGGTCGTGTTCACATTGCGAGTGATCATGAAACGCTTCGAATCTGCAGCGTACTTGTTTATCGTCAACCGTGACGACCAGCTCGGCATCTTTAGCTTCTTTACTTTCCAACGCCTCGTGCAACTCGCTACTGACCGCTTGGAACCGCGTCGTCTGGCCTTGTGCATCGCCGGAGTCTGGTGCGGCATGTAACTCAAATTGTCGAGGTTTGCCTCCAGCTTTTAGATTTATAAGAGCGGTTTGGGTCGCGACCGACACCGGTTTCGCAACCTTTCCATCGAGCGGGTAAAGTGTAAAGGTGTCACCATCGCCGAATACCAGTTCGAAATGGTGTTTATGATCACCAGAAACCAACAGCATTCCGCCATGCGGACCGTGGTCGGCATGCCCATGTTCGTCTCCATGATCGTGCGCATTACCTTTCGTTTCGTTTTTGCCAGGGGGTGCGGTTGGACAACCCGTCAAAAAGACCAAGGTAAAGCACATGCCTAGCGAAATCAGCAAACGACCGGCCATGAATCGAACTCCGTTGAATCGGGACCTAGCAGAGAAATGGTAGTTGGCCAATTTTACTGTCGACGACCGATTCGGGCTACCTGAGTTGCGATGACGCATCGCGATCGGTTTGCGCTGCGATGGGGGATGGGATGCTGGTGGCGTAGCGATCTCCATTTTTCGGCTGAGAATCGCCTAACGGCGAGGCAAAGGCGTCGGTGTATCCTGGCTGCCTGACGCAGTCGCCTTCCCCGCGCGCCGGGGTTAAACGAACAGACACAGTGCTCTGCACTTTCTGACTTGTGACTCCGTTTATGCCGCCAACGTCATGAGGCTTTCGACCAGTTGGATGATTTTTTGTGGGAGCGGCACGAGGGCGGTGGCGATCGTCGATAATTCGTTTCGTAGAATCTGGCTGCGCAGGGCTTTGCGGCGATTTGCGTGGGAAGGCCGACGCTCGGCATCGTCCCACGGTGAGTCGACGCGGTCGACCAATTGCTGCCCGCTCTTGTCCCAGGCCCAGAGTTCCACCAGCGTATGCATCAGAGATTCAAGTTGTACACCGCCAAGTTGTTCCAAATGTTGCGGACCTGCTGTTGGCCTGATCCCCACACTTCCTTCACGTCGTGGAAGTCTTGTTCGATCGTTGCACGATCCGCAAACGCTTCGAGAATCTCTTGCACGCTGGCGTTCGGATCGGTGCAAAAGAAGGCGTACCAACCATGATCTTCCTTGACGATCACCACGCGGATCTCGCCGCCTACCGGAGGATACGTGGCCAGAAACGTCTTGTAGGCTTTGGTGGTCTCTTCGCCGTAAACCGTGCAAGCGATCGTCTGCCAGCGGTGTCTGTGTCCCGCATAGTTGGCCGAGCTGATTTTGTTCGGGCCGTATTGCACGGTGAATCCACGACCCGCGACGTTGGCCTTTTTCAACTTGGGCGGCAAGTCGCAAAGCCGCGTCTTTGCGGCGAGCGTTCCACGACAACTACCTTCGAAATCTTCAACACACGCCGCAAGAACGGTCGTTTGGTGTAGCCGCCATCGATCACGATCCAGACCGTTTTCCCCGCTTT
>CAWJNN010000002.1:0-97519 GCA_963844115.1 uncultured Planctomycetales bacterium
TGATTGCGTTTCAAGTCCACGCCGGGCCGCCGATGAAGGTGTACTTCAAAGACATCGTGGCCAAGCCAATCGCCGTCAGCGACAAGCTCGCCGGTAAGAACGGTGAGGCACCGAACTTCGCCGCCGACCGCGCGCCGATGTGGATCTGGGCGGCGGATGGTGGCGATGCGTGTCAACTCCAGAAGCAGTTCCCTGGCGGCGCCAAGTCGGCTCATCTGCTGGCCACCTGCGACAACAACATGGTCATCTATCTAAACGGCAAGAAGGTCGTGGCCAGCAGCGATTGGGAACACCCGGTCACCGCCGATGTCAGCAAGTGGCTCGTCGCCGGTAACAATCAGATTCGAGTCGACGCGGGCGACGCGGGCGGCGAGATGGGGTTCGTCATGAAGCTGATGCTCACCATGCCCGATGGCACCAGGAAATATGTGGTGACCGACAACACGTGGCAAGGTTCGGCCAACAAAGATGCCAAAGCCGCGCCGGTTAAAGTGTTTGGCGAGATGGGCGCTCGACCCTGGGGTAATGTCTTCGCGACGGCGCCGGTGCCCGCGTCATTGGCAGTGCCGCAGACGTTGACTCTCTCGCCAATGTTTCGCGATTCCGCGGTTTTACAGCGGGATCGGGACGTACCGGTCTGGGGTTGGGCAGAGCCTGGTGCCGAGGTTACGGTCGAGTTCGCCGATCAATCCGTGAAAACAACGACGGACGATGATGGTGCCTGGATTCTTAATCTGAAACCGCTCAAGGTAAACAAAGAACCACAACAAATGACCGTCATGGCTGGCGGCACAACGGTCACGCTCGGCGATATTCTCGTTGGCGATGTCTGGTTTTGTTCGGGTCAGTCGAACATGGAATGGATCGTTGGCCAAAGTCTCGTGCCGGAGTTTGTTGACCCGAAAAAACTTGGAGTGATTCGACATTTCAAGTTCCCACACGTCACCAAGGGACCTACGCCCATTCGTAGCAACGGCAATGCGGGACCGTGGCAGGTGTGCAACAGCACGACGGTCGGACACTTTACCGCCGTCGGATTCTATTTCGCCTACACACTGAACAAAGAACTGGACATCCCGGTTGGATTGATTGGTTGCAATTGGGGTGGTTGCCGGATCGAGCCGTGGATTCCGCCGGCAGGGTTGGAACTCGTCAAAGAACAGAACCCAGAGAAGTGGCCCCAGAAGTCGGTCATGTACCACGGTATGGCGACCATCGCCATTCCTTACGCGATCAAGGGGCTCGCTCTGGTACCAGGGCGAATCGAATGGTGGCGAAGGGGAGGAATACTTCTGGAAAACCAAGGCCTTGCACGAAGGTTGGCAGAAAGTTTGGGGCCAAGGAAAATTCCCGTTCTACTTCGCGCAGCTCGCCAGTTTCGAGCAGCCGAACCCCAATCCCGCCGGTGGCGACGGTTGGGCAAGAGTCCGCGAAGCACAGCGGCTGTGTCTAACGCTGCCCAATACTGGAATGGCGGTGCTGACGGACATTGGCGAAGCAAGTGACATCCATCCCAAGAACAAGTACGACGTTGGACGACGGCTCGCGCTGTGGGCACTCGCGAAGGACTACGGCAGGAAGGACCTGGTTTACTCCGGACCACTTTTCAAGTCGGCCGAATTCAAGGACGGCAATGCGATTATCTCGTTCGACCATTGCCAGGGGTCGAAGGCGGCGAAAAAGGACGGTCCGCAGGATATGACCGACCCCAAGCCGGTCCAGGAGTTGACGGGTTTTGCTATTGCGGGTGAGGACAAGAAATGGGTGTGGGCGGATGCCAGGATTGAGGGCGACAAGGTGGTTCTTTCCGCGGAGGAAGTGCCAAATCCCGTCGCAGCGCGTTACCTGTTCACCACGAACACGGACCACGGCACGTTGTACAACGGCGCCAACCTACCCGCTGCGCCGTTCCGCACGGATGCTTGGTAGAGTCATTGCGGTTCGGGAAGAAAAATGGAAGAACAGTCAGGCTTCGCTTTGATGCTTCGGCCCGCTGGTCCGGCGGGGTTTTCGGCAGCGGCTGTTGGCCGTCCTGCTGTTTCAGAAACTTATGCGTTTGAATATGGCGGACCGTTCGGTTTCCGCCGCGGATCAAAATCGATTCGGTTACGCAGTGATGGCCCTGGTTGCGAATGTCACGCAGCATGGGCGAATCGCTGAATGTATGCAAAGATGGTCCCATCGTCAGTCAGAACTTGGCGTAAGGCTTGTCGTTCCGCCTTTAGGCGGCCCGCGCTTCACTACACTGGGGACTGCCGAGAGGCGGAACGACAAGCGCTGTCTCCGCTCGTCGTTTAACGCCAATACCGTTCAAGTTTGGTTCGACTTCATCAGCCGTCCCGGCGCGCCGGGACGGCTGATAAAACTTGAACGGTATTGCGTTTAACGCCCAGCCGCAGTCGCCGGCTGGTTCACCTGCCTTTGCAGCCACATTCTGAATTGCCTTAACTTGCCTGACGCAGCGGCGTAGAATGGGAACTGCGCAAAGCGTCATTCGAAATTATGGTCCAACTGCTTCGATACGGAGTACTAGTCATGCGTCGTCTCGAACGCCCGTTGCTGGTGATCCTGCTTATTTCGGCGACTGCCCAGACAGCCTATGCGGGAATGCCGATGGTTCGGTTGAGTGACGTTGCGCGAATGCGGCTGGACGTCATCTCTTTTTTTCTTGTGGGCCTCTTATTGTCGGCTGCAGCCATACACTGGTTGTGGAATCAATTGCGGACGGATTTTCCGCGCCTACCGGAAATTCATTACGGCAAAGCGCTCGGGGTCGTAATCCTATGGGGACTGTTGTTTATTGTCGTGTTGACGATGATCTCCGGCGTGCGCGAGCTGATGACGCCTGGTGCCTGGGAACCCGACGGCGAGACTTACCGTTTGCGCAACAAGGTCGCTGTTGTGGATAAAGACGTGAAGCATGACGTTGATCTAGTCGCCGAACGGGACCGGCAACTGAGGCTGTTGGGCCACGAGCTACAAAATCATGCGAATAAGAATGACGGCCTGTTTCCGACGACCGGCCAGTTGCAAGAATTTCCTCCTCAACGGTTGCTTTTGCCTGGTCCGTCGCAACTAAGATACGTGTATGTGGCGGGCCGAACGGCTAGTGATGGCGCGGTCCCGCTGGCGTACGAGCCGAATGTGTTCGGTGGTTATTGTCGGGTGCTGTTGGCTGACGGCGGTCTGGTATCGATGGCGTTTGACGATCTGCAAACACGACTTCAGGCGAGAACTCTACCATGAGGTCTATCAGAAGCTGGATTGTCGTACTGGTCCTTCTTTTTTTCCTGACATTCTTGCTCGGCTCCGCCGTGCCGCTCGATTTTGTCGTTCATCTGATCCTGGGCTGGTTGTTCTATTTGTCTCGTGTCGTGTCGCAGGTAACGGTCAGTTTTAGCGGAATTGCCACGGGCGTCGTCTCCTTAGCATTGTTTTGGGTTGGTGCACACTGGTTGTTCAAATCGGTTTATGCCACGAGGCAGTCTCCGGGTGATTCGTCGTTTGAGTATCGAGTTTGGTCGCCGCGCTGGACAGCGTCGATTGTTTTCTCGGTGGTCCTCATGTTTGCAGCCGGTACCGCGATGGTTGGAATTACCCACCAGGTTGTTTGGCTCGTGACTTCCGACGTTCCGCTGGTGCAGGGCGGTATCCGCGAAGGTGCACGAAGGTCGCAGTCCAGCGCCAACCTGAAACAAATGAACCTGGCGATCATGTCGTACGCAGAAAACCACGGAAATTTTCCGGCAGGGGGTACCTTTGATGGGCAGGGCAGGGCGCTACATAGTTGGCAGACTGCACTATTGCCTTACGTCGAATACTCCCATTTATACGACCGCATTAACTTCGATTTGCCGTGGGATAGCGAAGAAAATGCAGAAATATTTGATGAAGTGATACCTGGTTTCCGCAATCCAGGTGCGTATTCGAATAATCGCGTGAGCGGGTACGGCGTAAGCGACTATGCCGCGAATCCGCTCGTCCTTCGCGCTGGACTGACGTTGCGACCAGACGAAATACGTGACGCACCGGATCGGACGATTATCATGGGCGAAGTTGCGGAAAAGTTTAGGCCATGGGGATATCCAGCGAACTGGCGTGATCCGCGATTGGGTATCAATCGGTCACCTGACGGCTTCGGAGGCCCCTGGAAAAAGCGGCCCGGTGCGATTTTTGCCTTCGCGGACGGCAGCACTCGATTGTTGAGTGCCGATATCGACCCGGATGTGCTCGAGGCGTTATGCACACCATCAGGCGGGGAAAATGTGGAAGCGCAGTTTGCTGACCTGGAATAACGCTCAGCTTTCCGAGCGTCGTTCCCACAGCCGCGTCTCTTGGCCGGAAGAGTCGAGACGGATCGTCTTGCGCCGCATATCGTGTTGCGCCTGAATATGGCGGACCGTTCGGTTTCCCCCGCGGATCAAAATCGATTCGGTTACGCAGTGATGACCCTGGTTGCGAATGCCGCGCAGCATGGGCGAATCGCTGATGCCGGTGGCGGCAAAGATGATGTGATCGCCTACCGCCATTTCGTCGACATTCCAGACTCGAGCGAGATCTGCTTCGCTATATCCGTGTTCTTCCAACAGCGCCTTTTTCTCGCCGTCACTTTTAGGCCACATGCGGCTCAGCTGTTCCCCACCCAGGCACTTGATCGCCGCGGCGGAGAGCACGGCCTCGGGACTACCACCAATGCCAATGTAAAGATCGACGCCGGAATTGGGCAGGCTGGGGGCGATCGCTGCCGCGACGTCGCCGTCCGAAATTAACCGCACTCCACATTTGCACTTACGCAAAATGCCGATGATATCGTCATGTCGAGGGCGATCCAGCACGACCGCCACCAGGTCTTCGACTCGCTTATTCAACTTCAGCGCCACGATGTCCAGGTTTTCTTCGAGCGGTGCATCCAGCCGAATCCGCCCGGGACCGTCGTTGACCGCCGGTCCGACCGCGATCTTCTGCATGTAGTGGCATTCAATCGTGGGAAACATTTCGCTGGGATCATCGTCCGGGTTTTCGCAAGAAGCCGCCGCCAGGACTGAGATAGCTCCTGGCAGGCCGCGCCCGGTAAGCGTGGTGCCGTCGATGGGATCGACGGCGATGGCCAGCGGGATCGAATTTTCGACCCACGTGCCCAGCTTTTCGTCAGTGAAGATTCCCGGCGCTTCGTCCTTGCGGCCTTCGCCGATTCGTACCAGGCCTTTGCAGTCGATCAAACCGAACATGCCCCGCATGGCATCGGCCGCCGCCAGGTCGGCGCTGTTCTTGTCACCCTTGCCGAACCAATTCCAGGCCGCCAAGGCAGCGTTCTCAGTACAACGGACCAGGTCCAGGTCGATCTTGCGTTCCGGATCATGCATTTGAATTGCGGATTGCGGATTGCGGATTGGGGATTTGGGATTTGGGATTTGGGATTTGGGATTGCGGATTGCGGATTGTGGATTGTGGATTTGGGATTTGGGATTTGCGGATTGTGGATTTGGGATTGTGGATTTCGGATTTCTTGCCACGGATTTATACGGATTAAACACGGATTGTTTTCATGTTTCAAAACGCGAGCGGATGATTCTGCATCCCTTCGACTAAACTGAGTAGTTAACGAACATTGTGCAAAGAAGTTCTTGTCTCGGAATTCGCGTAGATGAATTTAGCTCGGCTTGCCGCGGTAACGCCAGATCAAACCGGTTAAAATCAACAAAGCGCCTAGGACGGTCCACCAGGCAGGCATTTCGCGCCAGGCTAACCATGTCCAAACAGGAACTAATAATGGTTCCAGGAGCACGATGCCGGTCGCCTCATGGCCGGGAACGGTTCTTACGCCACGGGCAAATAGTAGATAGGGGATGCCCATCTGAACGACTCCAAAGCCGATCAGGTACCACCATTGCTGTCCGGCCGGCAGCGGTGATTGACCAATGACGAACGGAGCAAGCACGGCGGCGGTTACGATATGATTGAGCGCGACCAGCCAGGCGGCATCTTCGTTGCGTAGCCAGCGCAGAGTGACCACCACACCAGCGTACGTCAATCCCGCGAGCAGCCCCCACGTGACGCCAACCATCGATTCACCACTCGATTCTCCCAACAGGATTGTGCCGACACCCAACACGATAAAGATCAGCAAACGCCAATCGCGCCAAGTGATCGTTTCTTTCAGCCAGATCACCGCGAACAAAAAGACCCAGGCCGGAGCGGTGTTTTGCAGCCAGATCGCGTTGGCAGCCGTCGTCGCCACCATGGCGCACAAGAAAGTGACGTTCATCGCGGCGAAGATCAACGTCATCGGAACCAGTCGCCAATTCCAACGTGGACGGCGGACAAACGGCAACAAGACACACGATGCAAAGACCGCTCGCCAGAACGCCAGCGTCGTACCGCTCCACCCGTCAAACACCTGCGCCTTCGCAAAGAAGCCGCTGCTGCTCCACATCACGGCCGCCGCAACAATCAACAGACGGCCACGCGGTTGGGTAGACGGCATGCTGGATGCGGGGTACGGGATGCGGGGTACGGGGTACGGGATGCGGGGTACGGGATGCGGGGTACGGGGTACGGGGTGCGGGATGCGAGATACGGGGTGCGGGATACGGGATGCGAGATACGGGGTGCGGGATGCGGGGTGCGAGATACGGGGTGCGAGATACGGGGTGCGAGATACGGGGTGCGGGATGCGAGATACGGGGTACGGGGTCGGGGTGCGGGATACGGGGTGCGAGATACGGGATGCGGGGTACGGGAATTCCGATCTGACCACTGATCACCGATTACTGATTACGGATCACCCCCGCTCCGCCGCTACGCTCCATATTTCGTTAGTCGTCCGGCGTTCGCCAGTGCGAGTGGCATCAGATACTTGGCCTCGAACTGGCCCAGGCCGCCGCGGTTGCATTCGGTTTCACCGAATGACTGGCAAGCGTCCGTACGACAATAGTCGGCGACCAACAGTGTCGGGACGGGGTGCCAGCTGTGCGCTTTCCACATGGCCGGCGTGCTGTGGTCACCCGTCACGATGGTTACGTCAGGCTTGAGAGCCATGATATCCGGGATCGCTGTATCAAAGCGCACGGTCTCTTTCACCTTGGCATCAAAGTCCCCGTCTTCACCGGTGCTGTCGGTGTATTTGAAATGCAGGAAAAAGAAATCGTATCGCTGCCAATGTTCGCGCAGGACTTGAACTTGTTGCTCCAAGGTCTGCGCTTCGCCAATAACGTCCATCCCGACCAGCCGGGCGAGGCCTTTGTACATCGGGTAAACGGCCACCGCCGCCGCTCGTAAGCCGTACACTTCTTGATAAGTGGGCAGCGCCGGTTTCGGTGCAAAACCGCGCATCGTCAGCCCGTTGGCGGCGGGCTGATCCGCGAGCAGCTGTACGGCCTGCCGCGAAAATTCTGCCGCAACGTCCGCCGTTCGCTGGCTGGCCGAATCGTTAGCCTGTGGCGCCAAAGGAGGCACGCCGGTCCGCTGGGGGTCGGTATCGGCCACATTACCGCCGAGTCCCTCGCCACGAAAGACGACGACGAACCGGTGTTCTTTGACCGGTTCAACAAATAGCTCAACACCCTCGACGGCCACGTCCCGCAGCCGAACGGCCAGCGGTACGCTTTGTTCGCTGGGAATGCGACCTGCGCGACGATCCGAGATATTCCCCTCGGCGTCCAACGTGCAGAAATTGCAGCGAACAGCAACGTCGTTGCCCTGAAGCTCAAAGCCAATCCCCGTGGCCTCGAGCGCACCGCGCCCGATAACGTATTTCAGCGGATCGTAACCGAACAGACCCAAGTGGCCCGGACCGCTGCCCGGACTGATCCCCGGCTTGACCGGAATGCTGCCTCCACAGACGCCGCGCGCAGCGAGTTCGTCTAAATTTGGGGTGAACGCCGTTTCCAATTCGGTGCGACCACCCGGTTCCTGCGGCAATCCGCCCAGGCCGTCGGCGACGAGCATTACGATCTTGGAATTGTTCTCCTGCTGGAGAGCACCCGTCAAGTCGTGCATGTCCATGCGATGGATCCTCGAATAATAAAAAAGCTACATGAAAGCGATGACGGTCAACCTAACACAAACGTTCGCGAACTCAAGGCGGCGGCGTGGCGAACAGGGCGGGACAGCGGGACTGGCTGATTCGTAAACCGTCGGATATCTTTGACGTTTCCTTCAGTCCGCTATGCAGGTTTTTGAACCACGGATTGCACGGGTAACACGGTTGAGTGGAATGTGCGCTCGGCAGGCCCGCGCTCGGCGCAGGTCTCTGACCTCGCCGAATCGTTGACCGCAGGTCTCCCAGCTACTTTGAGACCTTCGGTCATGAAGAGTGCGGGGTCGGGAGACCCGCGCACAGCGCGACCTGTGCGGTCTGAAGAGTGCGGGGTCGGGAGACCCGCGCACAGCGCGTCTGAAGAGTGCGGGGTCGGGAGACCCGCGCACACGCGCGAGTGCGGGGTCGGGAGATCCGCGCACAGCGCGGGATGTCGCCAATCGGTGGAAAGTTGAGTGACTTGAATATGGTCTCCGGTGTTGAAGCAATCACTTACGACAGATCACGGGTCGTCGATTCCGTGCTTTCCGAGGCACAATTCGGCGCGCTATGGCCACGGTTGGTCGAACGGCGGCAGGAAGTTCTGGAGGACGCCGTGTTGTGGGAATCGGGCGGCGCGGTACCCGCTGAGAAAGAGCCACTGGATGCCGGTTTTGTCGATCTGCCAGAGCGTCTGTTGACGCAGTATCGCGCGGATCGCGAAAACAGCGAGCTGGGACGTATCATGAAGGCGGCCGAGCGGCTGCGCGAAGCGGTTGATCGAGTTGTCGTGACCGGCATCGGCGGCTCGTACATGGGCGCTCGCTCGCTGTTCGAAGCTTGTTGTCACCCTTATCACAATGACTTGTCGCGCGACGATCGGGAACGCCGGCCACGCATCTTTTTTGAGGGTAACAATGTCGACAATGATGCGATGGCCGGTCTGCTGGACGTTTTGGCCACCGGGAATTGGAACGAAGCGGAAGGTCGCTGGGCGGTGGTGGTCATTAGCAAGAGCGGCGGGACACTGGAAACGGCCACCGCTTTCCGCTTGCTGATCAGCGCGATGCGAGATCGATGCGGTAACGATCCGGCCGATCTGGCCGAATTGATCATCCCGGTGACCGGGCCGTCGGGGAAACTATACGATCTGTCGACGGCGCTCGGCTGCCGGGATCGTTTTGAAATCCCCGCTGGCGTTGGCGGTCGTTTTTCGATTTTTACGTCTGTCGGTTTGCTGCCGGCCGCGATCCTGGGCCTGGATGTCGTGGCCCTTCTGGAGGGCGCGCGGGCGATGAACGAGCGGTTTCGCAATGCGGCCCCCGACGTCAATCCGGTATTGGAGTACGTTGCGGTTGGCCATTTGATGGAGGTCGAATTCGGGATGGATGTCCGCGTCCTTTCGACCTGGGGTAAATCGCTGGAGGCGGTCGGATTGTGGTACGACCAGTTGCTGGCCGAAAGTTTGGGCAAACAGGAACGGGGAGCGTTGCCGCTGACCGTCGTCAATACACGGGATCTCCATTCGCGTGGACAGCAACACCAGGAGGGCAAACGGGATAAATGGATTACCAACCTGATCGTCGACCAGGTGCGGCGGGATCACCTGCGGATTGGCGAGTCCGATCTGAATCAGGACCAATTGAATTCGCTGGCAGACAAGTCCTTGCCGGATATCATGAGCGCGGCCCTCGAAGGAACCAATCTGGCCTATGCCAGTGACAATCGGCAGACGGCGGATCTTCATTTGCCTCGTTTGGACGAGTACGCGTTGGGGCAGCTGTTTCAAATGTTAATGCTGGCTACCGTTTTGGAAGGGCGGCTGATTGACATCAATCCCTACGGCCAGCCGGGTGTGGAAGGATACAAGCAGCACATGAATGAAATCCTGCGAGGGGGAGCGGCGGAATAGTGAAATGACGGAATATTGGAATGATGGAATTCACAGACGGACTCCCCCCAACATTCCGATATTCCACTATTCCAACGTTCCATTCTTCCAGTATTCCATCTTCCACGGGAACCTGAACCATGGCGACTGAACTTACCTGGCTGGGCCACGGCACGTGGCTGATCGAAACCGGCGAACATCGGATTTTGCTGGATCCGTTTTTGGATGAATCGCCGACTGCGCCGATCAAGGCCGACGAGGTTGAGGCGGATACGATTCTGGTGTCTCACGGGCACTTTGATCATGTGGCTGATCTAGTCAGTGTCGCCAGGCGGACCGGGGCGACGGTCGTTGCGTGTTTCGAAATCTGTGATTGGGTCGGCAAACAGGGCGTCGAAAAAACCGAACCGATGAACCACGGGGGTGGTATTGATTTGCCGTTTGGTCGAGTGACCCTGACGGTCGCTCATCACAGCAGCGTTTTGCCGGACGGAACGTACGGCGGCAACCCCGGTGGCTTCAAATTAAACCTGGCAGACGGGGTCGTCTACTTCGCATGCGATACGGCTCTTTTTTCAGACATGCAGTTGATCGCTGCGGGCGGCCTGGATCTGGCCGTTGTCCCGATTGGTGACCGGTTTACGATGGGCCCGGCGGATGCCGTCGAGGCGATCAAGCTGCTCAAACCACGCCTGGCGGCACCGGCCCACTACAATACCTGGCCGCCGATCGAGCAGGATGCGGCCGCTTGGGCACAGCGAATACGCGCGGAGACAGAGTCAGAACCGGTGGTGGTGGAACCGGGCGGAAAGATCACGCTGTAGGCGAGCGGTTGCGATATTGGGAGGGCGAGGCGCGTGTCGAAGATCCGCCGTGGCGGGCCAAGCCGAGTCCCGATCCAGATGCGGCTCGGCGGGAGCCTCGCCCTCCCGAGCGAGCGAATCGATTTGCGTTTCTGTTATTCCTGCAAGTGCACGAACGTGCCCTTCTTGTTCCCCACAATGATGTCTGGCCGGTCGTCTCCGCTGACGTCCCGCGCGATAACTTGTGTACCGACACCCGAATCTTCGTCAATCTTGTGCGGGACAAATTCCGTTTTTTCGTCGGTGCGCTTTAGTTGAAACCAATACAACACGGCGGGGTCATTGCCGCCCGGATCGTTACCGTTGTGCGCCCAATAGCGTTTACCGGTCACGATATCCTTCAACCCGTCGCCATCCATGTCTACCAGATCCAGCGAGTGCATCTGGCTGAACGCAACGCCGTACGGGCTCTGTTCCGGTTTTTCGCCGATGATCAGCCGTTTGATGAACGTGATGTTACCGTCGTCATCCCGCGACTGGTCCCACCAGGCAAGGCCGTAGGCATGGGCCTGTTGACTTGTAATCACGTCATTATCGCCGTCGCCGTCTACATCGTACGCGTACATCTGCGCACCGCCATCGGGCGTAAACTGGAACTTGTGCTGTTTCCATTGCGGATCGCCATCCAGAGATTCAGGCTGTTGCCACCAGCCGTTTTTTTCTAAAAGGTCCATCCTTCCGTCGCCATCGACGTCACCGACGCCGAGACCATGCGTATACATTCCGCCTGCTGATTTGTCTGAGAGCCGATGAAAGGTCCAGGGCTCGGTTGGTTTCTCCCAGTTCGGCTCGGCATACCCGAAGTATCCTCCCAGCGAGCAAACGATTTCTGGTTTGCCATCGCCAGTAATGTCCGTGACCGTTGGCGACTCGTTATCGGCAATGGGGATGCACAGATGTTTTTTCCAATCGGGTGTAAGTTCTTCAGCGGGATTCTCGTACCACCAGACTTCTTTGCCGGGGAATCCGAATTGGATCACGTCATCCCAGCCGTCACGGTTGATGTCTTCGACGAAGGTAAGAAAGTTGCTGGAGTAACCTTTGGGTTGAGACGGTTCCGTGGTGTAGATGTTTCTCGTTTTGTCGAATTTGGGTCCCGCATACAAGAAAGGCCCAGAGACAACATCCAAGTTGCCGTCTTGGTCGAAGTCACCGACGTTCGCGCCTTCGCAGAAGAATCTCGGCGTCAGATGGCGTTTCTTAAAGCGGATTTCGTCCGCGGTTGCCACGGAGGTAGCAAGTATCGAAAAGCAGACAACCCACTTGGCCCATTGAAGTGTATTCACGGCATACATCCCTTATGTGGTAGAAATTTGTCGTTCGATCTTAGGCGGTGAATTTTTCGACACGATAATAAGTAGGCCGTGAACAAGCCGTGCGCAGTTCCGGCCTACAATACTCTCACGCTTCGGGTTACGATACGGAGGCGTTCCGCAATCAACCTACCGCAGTGACCATTTGTTCGATTGTCTCTTCCAGCAGCGGTGCGCCGCCAAACTCCATCCCCAACGCCCTGATTTTACCTGTTTCGATCTGATGCTTCGGTGAAGTTTGTTCACCATGGATTTCAGCGTCGCTTCCGCTGATGCGTTTGGCGATCGATGCCACGTCATACTGTGACACATATCGGTCGAAGCAATTGTAGGCCTGGCCGGCGATGCCGCTCGCCGTTAGCAGCAAATGGACCGCGCGGGCCACGTCAGCGGCATGAACTTCCTTTCCACCGCTTCGACATTCGACGGCACCGCCCTCTGTCACGGCCTTGACCAGGTCATGCCACTTGCTTTGCGGTACATCGTGAGAAATCCCGTAGATGCCCGTGGGACGCAGGCGCAGATGTCGTAGCCTTCGCCCAGTCCGAAGCTATGCACAAATTTCTCAATGGCCGCTTTGTGAGCGCCGTAGTGACTGGTGGCCCACAGGGGATGCGCTTCGTCCAGCGGACGGTCATCCAAAACCACCTCATGAACGGCGCAGGTCGAGATAAAGACGAAGCGCGGAACGTTGGCGGCACGAGCTGCCGTGATCAGCTGTAGC
This sequence comes from uncultured Planctomycetales bacterium, assembly GCA_963844115.1. Taxonomy (GTDB): domain Bacteria; phylum Planctomycetota; class Planctomycetia; order Pirellulales; family UBA7805; genus CS4-C045. The sequence goes on from CAWJNN010000002.1 coordinate 12,809, forward strand.
GTTCCCTGCAAGTTGGTTTCGACGAAGGTCAACAGGTCGCCTTCGCCCCCGCGAAACGCCGCGCCGGGTCGGTAGAGCGCGGCGTGCACGACGGCTTGCGTTCCGGCAACCAATTCCTGGCAGCCTTCCAGCGAGCCGAGGCGCCCCGTCACCCACTCGATCGATTCGGCACATTGCTCAAATCCATCGCGGTTACTGGACGACTGATGCCAGCAGCGCACGCTGTGGCCATTGCGCACCAATTCGCGCACGATATAGCGGCCTAAGAAACCTGTGGCGCCGGTCAGTCCGATCTTCATTCTTGGTCACCCCGCCTGCCGAAACGTTCATTCCTTCTGGAACAGCTCCAAAAACGTTGATTGTATCTGCTCTGGTTTCGAAAAGACGTGCCACCGCGCAGCTTCGATGTCCCGGAACGCCGTCGCATACCGTTCACTTTCCTTGGGTTCGTTGGTGACGTCTCGAATAAAGATCGCGGCAATGCGATCACCGAAGCGGCGAGCAATCACGCCGTAGATCTCCGGATCCTGCTCGCCGCTGTCTCCGACCAGGACGAATTGTCGACGTGGGAACGACGTTACAATATCACCAATCGCCTGATTCTTCGATGCTTCGTGCGACGCGAACAAGTCGAACAGCGTCGAGTCCTTCATACGGAAGTGTTTAAGGTGAAAGGATCCCGGTGGCAGCCGTTCTTCGGCAAAGAATGCAGACAACGGTACGTACAATTGCCAGGGGCTACCGGAAACGTAGTGAAACACCGCGCCCTTGTCTGCCGCGCTGCGGTACATCTGCGCCATCCCGTCGACCGCTCGGAATGTTCGGGTGAATGTATTGGCCAGCATCTGGGTGCGCTCGGTCACAAACGTTTCCTTCACGGTGTCGTCGATGTCCGAGATGACCGACAGACCCTGTTCGGTGACGAATTGGACACGTCCGAGGAATTGCCGTTGGTCGTCTTTGTTCGTAACCGCCTCAAACGGCAGCCATGCTGGCCGGCGGACCGGGCCGGCCAGGAGTTTTTCGGCTTCGTCCTCGGTCAACCGAAAACTTCCATAAAAATGTCCGTTCGGTTCGGAGGCGTTCAGCTGATGCTGTTGACTGCCCAGCTGGATCGAGACCGTCTTGCCGCGTTCGCTATCGACCAGAAAAAGTTGCAATCGCTGCGTCAGCAGTTTGGCCTCTGCGGATGCCTTATCGATTCGCAACGCGCCGCGCAACGTGTGGATTAGGACGGCGCGTTTTCGTGAATCAAGCTCGGGTTCGAAGATCGCACCGTGCACCGAGACCAACCAGTTGGACTGTTGCGCGTCCCAGCTGGCAAACGTGGGGTAAAACACGACGGCCTCATCGATTGTGATGTCGGCCGAACCGAACGACAACCATCCGAGCATGAGGGCAATTGGGGCTTGCAAAACGGCTATTCCTGGGGCTGTCGACGTGTCAGGCGTGCCCCGGATGTGTCCGCGACACTCGACCGCACGCTCTTGATGGGTTCTGAAAAGTATACACCTGGATCGACAAAATTGCTTGACCCACTCGACGGTCCTTCCTACAAATATTTGCAGAGCCAATCGATTGCTCGTCTGACACCTGCCATACCGGGCTGATCTTGTCTGGGTGTCGGAAATCGCATGGGGAACAGTTCTCCTAGCGATGTCTACTGTTGGCTATCGTTCACGGTCGTCGATCGCACGCTCGGCCACTTCGTCTTGGTATCCGGCGTCCCTTTCTGCGCGGAGTTTTCGTTCGGGATGACGATTGGATCCGCGGAAGGCGCTGGACCCTCAGCGCGGCATACAAAATACTTTCCGCGAAGTACGGCAATACGACGACCGAGACGAAGGAAATGAATAGGAACATTAATGTGAATTCGGCAAAACGAGCAGTCCGCCCCATAACGAATGCTCGGGCTTCGACCGCTTTCCACAGCCAGCGAAAGGGGGCGAAATACGTCGATATCCAGACGAAGATTAGCGAGACGGTGGCAAGACTAAATTGCAGCCGGGGCTTTCGTTGCCGAACGAGTCGTAGCGCCAGGACCATCAAGATTGCAACCTGAATCGCCATTCCGGTCACAACCAACAGCGCTGCGATCCCAAGCGAATGCAGGGTCGACGTGCGAATGATATCGATCAAGAATATCGAGTACGCGCCGCCGCAGAAAAAAGCGATGTGTCGGCTCACTTTCCGATCATTCCTTCGCCAACGCCCTTCAGCGGACTATTTCGGGCAGCGCCGATTCATGGGATAGACGTGCGCGCGTTCGGCAGGCGCCCCACTTTTCGGACAATTCGCCAACCTTTTGTGGATGAGCGTCGGCCACATTATTCATTTCCGTACGATCGGCCTGCATGTCATACAGCTCCCATGGCTTTCGCCACTTGGAGACTAGCTTCCACTTGCCGACGCGTATCGCTCGATTTCCTTCGTGTTCCCAGTACAGCGTATCACGCTCGATTTCCTCACCCTTGAACACCGGCACCAGGCTGGTGCCTTCCAGGGGGTGAATGGCGTTTTCTCCAACTTTGGCCGGGTATTCGGCCTTTGCCATGTCGACACAGGTGGCCATGATATCGATCAGGTGACTTGGCGCATCTCGCAACTCGCCGCGAGCTTCAAAGCCGGCAGGCCAATGTGCCACCAGCGGCGTACCGATTCCGCCTTCGTGAACCCAATGTTTGTATTCGCGAAACGGGGTATTGGAGACGTTGGCCCAGTTGCGGCCGTAGCCGATGTACGTGTCGGCCGGTCCCGGCATAATCTGCGGGCCACTTAACGTCGGGACCCCGCTACGGTCCTGTTTCGGCACGACTTCCAGCACGACCGCGTCCGCGGCGATCTCTGGTAACGTGGCCTTCACCGGTCGCTTCTGTCCCGTTACCGAGCGCCCATCCCTTCCGCGCAGCCACCGTTGTCCTGCAGGTAAAGGATCAGCGTGTTGTCGAGCTCGTTATTCTTCTTTAGCGAATTGACGATTCGTCCGATGCCTTGATCCATGTTGTCGACCATGGCGGCATAGACTTCCATGCAGCGTGCCTCCCACTGCTTGTGTGGAAATTCTTCCCAGTTGCCGACCTGTTGAGTCAACTTCCAGTCGGGATCAACCAAACCCAATTCCTTGGCGCGCTCGAATCGACGCTGCCGAACCGCCTGATAGCCTTCGTCGTACTTGCCGTGATACTTGGCAATATCTTTCTCCAAGGCGTGCATTGGCCAATGAGCGCACGTGTAGCTGACATAAAGGAAGAACGGCTGCTGGCCATCTTTTTGACAGTGATCGTCGATATACCGCACGGCATGATCGCTGATCGCATCGGTGTAGTAGTATTCCTTTGGCTCGTAGTCCGGATCCGCAAACGGCGAAATCATGGTGTTGTCACGAGTGAGGGTGCCGGGATCGAAAAAACTCCCGGCGCCGGTAATCGTCCCGTAAAACCGGTCATAGCCGCGTTGCACCGGCCAGTTGTGTTTTGGTCCCTCCGGGTTCGTGAAGCGGGTGACATGCCACTTCCCGACGGCGTAGGTTGCGTAACCGGCTGGTCGCAACGCTTCGGCGATCGTGACACAGCGGTTGTTCAGGTCACCTCGATAACCCTCGCACTGGCGGTCCTCCATCATGTGACCAACGCCAGCTTGATGTGGATAGAGTCCGGTGAGCAGACTTGCACGCGTCGGACAGCAGCGACCCGTGTTATAGAATTGGGTAAACCGCAATCCCTGGGACGCCAGGGCATCGAGATTCGGCGTATCGATTTCGCCCCCGTAGCAGCCAATATCCGAAAACCCCATGTCGTCCGCCATCATGAGGACGATGTTCGGTTTTTCAGCGGCGCGGACCCAGGTTGGTACAGCAAGACCAAGGGTGAGTAGGGCGAGTGCAGGGCTAATCAGCGGGTTCCACATATTTAGGATCTTTCCGTTGCGGTCGTTTAACCCGTTGCCGCAGGCGAGGCTTCGGTTTCGTGATGCTAACGGGTCCTCGCCTGCGGCAACGGGTTAAACGATATTACAGGCGTATTCGCTTGTCGTAGTACGCCAAACTACTTTCCCTTCCTGACGAACTGTTTTCGCGTACGAGTGTAACGTTCCCGCGTTGGACGTTTCTCCGAGGCTGTGAATCGACGGGTTCGGAGACCCATCGTACAAAGACTTGCTGGAATCGGTACGAAATGCTCTGCGCAGCGGGTTGTGAACCAGGTGATCACTACACACGCCGAAATTTCACTCGACCGCCGACGATGACCGTTTCCGCACGGCCCTGCAATTCCATTCCCGTGAAGGGGCAGTTTTTGCTTTTCGAGCTCAATTCAGAGGGCTCGACCGTCCAAACGACGTCCGGATCGATCACCGTAACATCGGCATCTGCGCCGATCGACAGCGTACCTTTGTCGATGCCCAGGATGCGGGCAGGATTAATCGTCATTTTGGCCAGGGCATCCGGCCACTCCAGATGGCCCGCCTTGATCAAATTGGTGACGACTAATCCGACGGCCGTTTCCAATCCGACCATTCCGAACGGAGCTTGATCCAGCACCTGCATTTTCTTTTCCGCGGCATGCGGTGCATGATCGGTAGCTATAACATCGATCGTTCCATCGACCAGTCCCGCGATACAAGCATCCAGGTGCGGTTGGCCGCGCAAGGGAGGGCTGACCTTGTAAACCGCGTCGAACGTCCGCAGTTTTTCATCTGTCAGGCTGAAATGATGTGGCGTGGTCTCCGCCGTGATTCGTACGCCACGCTTCTTCGCTCGACGAATCAACTCGAGGCTACCGATAGTCGAGACGTGCATCATGTGCACTCGACCACCGGTCGCTTCGGCCAGCGAAATGTCGCGACCCGTCATGACATCTTCCGCTTCGGCCGGCATCCCGGGCAGGGCCAGAATCATCGAGATCAACCCTTCGTGCATCACGCCACCGCTGGTAAGTTCCAGGACTTCGGCGTGATTCAAAATGGGTTTGTCGAACATCAACAAGTATTGCAGCGCCCGCAGCATCAGCTCGGAGTCGTAAACCGGCGATCCGTCGTCGCTGAACGCGACTGCACCCGCCTCGATCAGCTGCCCAATTTCGGCCAGTTCCTTGCCTTCGCGGTTTTTGCTGACACAGGCCACAACAAAAACGTTGCAGTTATCAGCAAATTCTGCCTGGTGCCGAACAAACTCAACCGTGGCGCGGGTATCGAGCGGAGGTTCGGTGTTGGGAATGCAGGCGATCGACGTGAATCCACCGGCAACGGCTGACGCCGTACCGGTTGCGATCGTTTCATCCTCTTCGCGGCCCGGCTCCCTGAGATGGACATGCATGTCGATCAAGCCCGGCGAGACGATCTTGCCGGCCGCATCGATAATAGTGTCCTGGCCATTCGCTGCCACGTCGTAGCCGGCGATTTGGCCGTTATCAATCAGAACGTTGGTCATGCGATCCATCTTTTGAGATGGATCGATGACGCGGCCATTCTGGATCAGGATCGAAGCCAAGACAGTGAACTCACATCGTTGGTAGTTATCGGGGACCCCGCGATGCGGCGCCAATCAGCAGCCACAACACGGCCATGCGAACTGCGAGTCCATTCGTCACCTGGTGAAGGATGACCGAATGTGGACCGTCGGCGACCTCCGCCGTCATTTCAACACCTCGATTGATCGGGCCGGGCGCCATAATCAGGATATCTTTCTTGGCCATGGCCATGCGATCCCCGGTCATGGCGTAAAGCAGCGCGTATTCTCGCATCGACGGGAAGGGACGCGTCAACTGACGCTCGAACTGAATCCGCAGCAAATTCAACACATCGCAGCGAGGAAGAATTTTGTCCAGGCTATAAGCGACTTCTACGTCCAGTTCTTGCCACCGCCGGGAAACCAATGTCGACGGCCCGCAGACGATCACATGCGCGCCCAGCTTCTTCAGGCCCCAAATGTTCGAACGCGCGGTGCGGCTGTGCGCGATGTCGCCGACCAGGGCGACGGTCAGTCCGTTTAGATCGCCGCGTTCCTGGCGGATCGTCATAATGTCCAGCAGGCCTTGCGTGGGATGTTCGTGAGCCCCATCTCCTGCATTAATGACGGGGGTGTAGAGATTTTGTGCCAAGAGGTGCGGCGTACCCGGCGTATGATGACGTACCACCACTGCATCGACTCCCATGACTTCGATGTTCTTCGCGGTGTCGATAACCGTTTCGCCTTTCGAGAGGCTGCTGCCCGCTGACGAAAAGTCAATGGTATCGGCACCTAGACGACGAGCTGCCAGTGAGAAGCTGGTACGCGTACGGGTGGAATCCTCGAAGAACAGGTTCGCCAGCGTTTTTCCCGACAACAGGTCCAATTTATTGGTGCAGTTGTCGGTCGCGTCCTTGAAGGCGTCCGCCGTATCCAGCAAGAGGCGGATCTCCTCGGCCGTGAGGCTCTCCAGATCCAGCAGGTTGGTCCGGGTCCAGGCGTCTGGAACGATCCCTACTTCAGTGACGGCGATACTCATGGCGAAGGGCTCGAAGCTAAGCTGCCGACCAAAACCGTGCTGCCGAAGAAAAACATGCTGCCGATGAAAACAGTGCTGCCGAAGAAAAATGTGCTGCTGATGAAAACAGTGCCGCCAGCGATACCATGCTGCCGATCAAAACGATGCGTCCCTTCAATTCCAGCTGGCCCGCTAGGACTTGAACCTAGAACGGCGGAGCCAGAATCCGCTGTGTTGCCAATTACACCACGGGCCAATGGATTGGCAATCGCCAGCGAAGACCGCTTTGGCAAGCAGACCCGTCTGAATGACCGCTTTTCCAGTGTTCTAACGTAAGACCGCCGGGTTGAGGCGTCAAGGGAGAGGCGTCTTTGTCGGATCCCGGATTTGGGAAGGTTTCACCCCGCGATGCCGTGTCTTAAAATAGGTGAGAAATTGCAAGTCAGTTCTCAACCAAGGGTTCTTCGTTGCCTACGCCCAGTCTGATTATCGCCGACGGTCCCAACACCGGCACGCGTTACGAGCTGTCGAAGCCGACGACCGTCTTGGGTCGCCACCCCGATTGCGAGATCATTCTGGATGCGGGTGCCGTCAGCCGCCAACACGCACACGTTTTGAAAGAAGGCACGCGACTATTTGTCGAAGACCTCCGCAGCCGGAACGGCACTTTCGTCAACGACCAGCAGATCCTGGGTCGCCGCGAACTAGTCGGCGGCGACATGGTCCGAATCTGCGACTTGAAGTTCCAGTTTGACGATGGCATATCTCCTGTCACAGGACGTGGCGTGGCGATAACGCCGGACTGGTCCCGTGCCATCATGGTGGACGACGATCCGTCGGGAACTTCTTCGCGGATCATGTCGAAGCTGGATGTTTCGGAAAGTTCGCGGATGAGCATCGACGCGAATCCGGCGGCGAAATTGAAAGCGGTTTTGGAAATCATTGCCAACCTGGGCAAGTCGGTGGCGCTGGATGATGTTTTGCCCAAAGTATTGGACAGCCTGTTCAAGATCTTTCTCCAGGCCGACCGCGGCTTCGTCGCGTTAAAAGACGGGGATGCCAAGGCCCTGATCCCCAAGGCCATTAAGTTCCGCCGGCCCGACTCGGACGATACCATCCGTATCAGCCGCACGATCGTGGACGAGGTGTTAACGCGTCGCGAGGCGGTGCTTTCGGCCGATGCGGCAACGGATAGTCGATTTCAGATGAGCGAAAGCGTTGCGGACTTCAGTATTCGATCGATGATTTGCGCACCGTTGTTGAACAGCGAAGGGGATCCCCTGGGCGTCATACAGCTCGATACGACGAATCAGCGCAACCGATTTCGCGACGAAGACTTGGAATTGCTGGTCGGCGTCGCCAGTCCTGCCGGTCTGGCTATTGAAAACGCTCAACTGCACGAAGATGCGCTCCGGCAGCAAGCGATCGATCGTGACCTCCAGATGGCGCATCAGGTCCAGCGTGGATTCTTGCCGTCGTCGCCACCGGAACTGGAGGGCTACCACTTTTTCGACTTCTATCATTCGGCCTATCAGGTCGGCGGCGATTATTTCGACTATGTCTATCTACCGGGCGGCCGCATTGGAATCGTGGTCGGTGACGTATCCGGAAAAGGAATCGCGGCCGCGTTGTTGACGGCCAAGCTGTCGTCCGAAGTGCGATTTTGCATGGCCAGCAACGAGGATATTGCCGCCGCGGTGAACCAGGTCAACCGAACATTCTGTTCCAGCCATTGGGACGATCGTTTTGTCACGATGGTGTTCGCGGTACTCGAACCGGTAAGCGGTCGAATTACGCTGGTCAATGCGGGGCATATGCCGCCCCTGTTACGCCGTGCCGGAGCCGATGTGATCTCGGCCGGCGAGGAAGGTGCCGGGCTGCCGATTGGAGTCGACGAGGAATACGAGTACCAGACAGTTACCGTGCAGTTGGAGCCAGGCGACGGCATCGTGTTATTCACGGACGGATTCAGTGAAGCCATGAATTCCGCGGGCGACCTGTACGGCTTGGAACGGCTTGAACAGCGGTTGAGCGACGACCTACCCACCATGTCGGAACTCGGCCGACACATCCTGGACGACGTGACACGCCATGTGAACGGTCATCCGCAGAGCGACGATATGTGCCTGGTAGGTGTCGGGCGGGACGGGTAGGGGACGGTGGGCGGTGATCGGTAATCAGTAATCAGTAATCAGTAATCAGTAATCAGTAATCAGTAATCAGTAATCAGTAATCAGTAATCAGTGGGGAGCCAAAACAGGAGGGCCGGAACAAGTCGCGGTGCGCCGGGATTCCGGCAGATACATTGCGTCCATCGGTCACAAACGGAATGTTCGAAAATCAGGCCGCCTCCCGGCTCTCTGAACCTTACGTTTGCCATCATCGCCCAAAGCGGCGTTGTCCAAATAGCAACGCCGTCCGCCGAGGTGTTGACTCAGGCGGGGAGATTCATGGAATGGTGTTTCTTGCGAATCATCCTACCAGCCCGGGATCACGTGCTTGGCGACGAGCGAGAATCCGATCGCGGCAAGGACGAGCGCCAATCCGATTGCGGGTTGCGGAATCTTACGGGTTCGTTCGAGCCAGCCTACCACCTCGATCAAAAGCGACAGGAGTGCTCCGCCGATCGCTGCACATGCGACGCTGGCAAGCATGACAATTGCCATGGCACTGGTCGACATGATGTAGAAGGCAATGACCGTCCCTGACATGACTGCCGCCAAAAACATCCTGCGAAATCGATGCGAGTTGCTGGCCGCGGTCACCGCAGCAAAGCCCGCCGCTAACGGCCACGCGTAAATTCCTTTGTCGTGATCAAACAAGATTACTTTTGCGCACACCGCTTGCATCATTGCCGCCACGACGACTCCCCAGAAAATGCGATCGACCAGGGGCGGACGAAAGGAACCAACGGCCATAGCAAAGAGCAGGCTTGCCACGATGGTGACGGCACCGGCCAACATCATGTCGCTGCCAAGGGAACTCAAAAAAGCAGCCAGGATGCTGGCGATCAGTGTCAGCACGAAGAGCGTCGAAAGTCGGAACTGAAGCGTTTTGTCGGTCGCTGGATTCGCTTGGATTGGTGGCGATTCGTCAGCCATTTGCAGCTCAGGACTCAGTCCTCAATTGCTCTAAGTACCACTCGTCAAACTGCTCGACGTTGGCTTCCAGTGGCGAGAATGGGCCGGGTTGATGGCGGGTGGATTGAATGCCGGCCTGGTTGCGTTCGCAAAGCTCCCAATCCTGCTCGGAGGTTCGTTGCCAAAAGGGCAATAAGCGATCGAGGTGATAGTTTTCGCCCTCTGCTGCGGCGCTGTCGACTAGCCACGTGACCGTGACATGGGACTCGGCCGGGCCGGCCGGTACTATCTGCGTCGACACGGCGTGATCGCCGCTGGCGTGGCACCAGAAGTTGGGAAAGGTCGTAATGCGACAGGTACCTACATCCGGGTCAGGGAAAACGCCCATCGCCGGCGCGACGGGCTGCCCGTCGAGGCTTTCCGTTACGAAACCGGGTCGTAGCGGAGTCCGATTGGCGCGATACCAGGACGTGCTCATGTCCGATGAAACGTTCACCTGCGATACGTCGATCCCCTTGGCGGACCATTGGGCGAGGCAAGACTTCAGGCGTTGCTGGATCGGATCGGACCAGCCTTTCCGATCGCGGACCGCGTCGTACGTCGCGAGACAATATTCGGAGTGATTCGGCTCGCAGTGATAACACTCTCGATTGTTTTGAAAGATCACTTTCCAGTTGGCACGGACGCGGTACTCTTTTCGAAAAGCGACCTTGGCCTGTATCAGCCCGTGTGGCAGCAGTTGAGAAGCGATGGCGGCTTCGGCAGCGGCGAAATCGACGGGGGTGTCGGCAAGGCATACGAACAGCAGGCCGGCGACGGTACGAATTTGGGGGTCGGCCAGAGAAAATGAGTCCTGCCGCGTAGCCACGTCACCGCGCAAGCCATGTGGGCCGTCCTTCATCAGGCGGACGTCCTGATCGTTCAGCCGCAAACGGATCTCCCGGCCGGGAGCGCGAAGTTCGCACTCATGGCCCGCGAATAGCCAGGATTTCTGCCAGATAGGATGTAGTTCGGCTCGGTAGATGTCCGGATCGATGAAGAATGGTCGAGGCAACGAAAAGCCCGGTTTGCGACTGGCGATGAGGTCAGAGATCAGACGGCGGTCAATATCCAGTGATGTCGACATTTCGCGTGACGCACTTTTCGGTAGTAGTAAATTTTGGCCACATCAACCAGACTTCCGAAGTTTGTTAACAAACTTCGGAAGTCTAAATGTCCAACAACCCACTTTTCCATTGAACGGCAAAACGCAGGCGCCTACGGCTTGCCGTTAAACGAACTGCGCAAACGTACGAACATCCAGTATCTAGCATCCAGAATCCAGCATCAACAGCAACCGTCGCCAGAGTCGCAACAGTCCTGGCCTGGGAGTTGGGTTAGATCAAAACTTGGTCGTTTGGATTCCCTGGGGTCGCGGATCAGGTTTCGCCTGCAGTCAAACTGTTGGGCGTCCTGGTCGGAAACAGCCAGATGCGGCGGAACCGGAAAAATGTGGCTCGCGTACGGGGCACGCGAATAAATATCGAACGTCTTCTGACAGACTGCCGTCCGAACCCCGCGCCTCAGCACGTGACCGTCGTCGTCCGTAACGCTCTTCCATGGCCCGTTGTAAATAACGGCCTGATGATGGTCCAGGCATGGTCCTTCTTTGCCTTTGAAAGCCCGCACCGTTACGCTGCGAAACTCAATGCCCTCCACACAGGCCCAGGGTTCTTCTTGTCGCGCGAGTAGTTGGACGCCATAAAATCCGGCGCGTTCAAACTCCTCCAAAAATTCATGTTCCACAAACGCGCCACTGATACAGCCGCTCCATAACTTCGGATCGTTACGGAGGTGTTGCGGTACCGGTTCGTCACAAACGATATCACTAATGACGGCTCGCCCTCCGCGCTGGAGAACTCGAAATACTTCACGAAACAGCTGGCTCCGATCGCGCTGAGCGACCAGGTTCAGCACGCAGTTGGATATCACGACATCGACTGAATCGCTGGCAATCATGGGGTCGGTTGTTCGCAGATGTTCCGCATGGGCCTCGGCCTTTACCCACTGATCCGAGCCGCGAATCGGTTGGTTGGCCAGGTAGGTTTCGAACTTGTCCAGGTCCAGGGCAAGATCCTGAATGCAACCTTTGCGAAAGTCGGTATTGTGATAACCGATGGCATCCCCGATTTGGTGCTGGTAACGACGAGCCAGATCCAGCATGTCGTTGTTCATATCGACGCCAATAACGCGTCCCTGGCTCCCAACGATTTGGGACGCGATGTAGCAAATCTTGCCGCCACCACTGCCCAGGTCCAAAACCGCGTCACCAGGTTCGACGTAGCTGGAGGGATCACCGCAGCCGTAATCGCGTTCTAGCAGTTCCTGCGGAAGTACCTCAAGGTATTGCTGGTCGTAATCGACGGGACAGCATAATGACGGTTCGGCCTGTTGCGCGGCATTCGAATAGCGGCCTCGTACCGCTTCATCGACATTCAGTGACGATTTCAGAGTGTCCATGCTGTCATCGCTCCGTGCGTTAATTTCGCGGATGGCGTAATACCTTAATCCGTGCAGATACGAAGATTGTAGACCGCGATTATACTGCGACGCTGTAAGATTTAATACGCGAGACGGCTTGCAGAACGAGTTATTGGGGCGAGTTGCCTTCTGCGGGCCAGTTCCCAAAAATGTATAGGCGTTGCCCGTTATCGCGACGGGGCGCCCGCTTGATTTAGCCGGAACAAGGAATCGAGACGTTGATCAGTCATCGAAGGGACTCTGAAGCTGCCAGGGCAGGGGGCAGTTCGCTCGGCAAGCGAACGCCTCTGTGTGATATGCGTTGGCTCTTATGCGCGCTGCTCATCTTATCCGTCCCTGGATGCAGCGGTTGCCGGGATCCGGAAGCCAGGAAGAAGGCCGAGCTGGCTCGCAAAGCGGCAGAGGCGAAAAAGAAAAAAGAGAAGAAAAAGCCGAAGCCAGATTTCGAAATCGGGCCGCCGGCTGTTTTGCCGCACGAGGATGCGAAGAAGTCGAGTTATCGAATCAAACCCGGGCACTGGGTAGGCATTTCGCAGTTGATGCGAGCCAACAACTTTGATTTCCAGGGGCAGATAACCTGGACGCCGTTGGACCGAACTCGTCGCAAGGTTGCACTGGATCGAACCGGCTACCGGATGGCCCTGTCACGCCCGTTGGCGCTCGCCAAGAAACAACAACAAATGAAGGCAGCCAAGATGGTCTTGTTCGCTCCGGTCAGTGGAACGACGACATCCTTTTTTACCATGCATCTGTCGGGTCGAGGTGGACGCCGTTACGCCTCGCGACTCGAAAGTTTTCAGTTGATGAAGCCTCACGAGTATTTCTTCGTCGTGCTTGGCACCCAATCACTCGACTACGGATTCCTGGGCGCTCAATATACGATCACGCAGCGCACAACGGGTATAGGCACGGCAACGAAACCACATTACCGCGTTCTGCTGCCGAATCACCAAGACCCTGCACCGCTGCCGACCAGTCTCCTGACCGCCACGAATACTGCCGTCATCTTGTGGGATGATATGGATCCCAACGACCTGTCCACCGAACAACAAGTGGCGCTAATCGATTGGTTGAAATGGGGTGGTCAGCTGCTGATCAGTGGGCCGAATTCGATGAGCAACCTGCGCGGGAGCTTCTTGGAACCGTATCTGCCGGCGCGGGGTGGCAAAGCGATTGAATTGGCAACGGACGACTTGCAACTGGTGAACAAGGACTGGAGCGCGCCTATCCGCAATACAAGAACCGCCCCTTGAAAACCCGTTCGCCGTGGCGTGCGATCGAGCTGGAGTTGCCCGATACGGGACCGAACGTATTCGTGGCTGCTTCGACGGCAGATGGTACGCCGTTGGTGGTGGAACGCCGTGTGGGTCGTGGTCGGGTCGTTGTATCGGCTTTTCGGATGAACGAACGTGAACTGGTCCATTGGCCGGGCTTTGACGGATTCCTGAATTGTTGTCTATTGCGACGGCCGCCGCGTAAGTTCTTAACGACCGATGAAGGGCTGCAATTCGAATGGTCAGGCAGAACAGTCTTCGATGCGCACGTCCGACAGCGGTTGGAATCCCTGGACCCCCGGACGGTCAGCCGGCTGCGACTCTTCAGCCGTGATGCCGGCTTCGCCCATTCCGTTTCCGTGGATCCGGTGGAGGCATTCGGCTCCGGAGATGTGATCCCGGTTGGGCCAGGAATCGGCGGCTGGAACGACTTCAATACGGTCTCGGAAGCGGCGCGGACGACGGTTCGGGATGCCGCGGGAATTGAGATACCGAGTTCGCAGTTTGTGTTGAAAGTCCTGGCGGCGTACCTGATTGTCCTTGTGCCGCTGAACTGGGGCGTGTTTCGCGCCATCGGCCGGATCGAATGGGCGTGGGCCGCGGCACCGCTGATTTCGTTGGCCTGTGCCGGTTGCGTGATCAAGCTGGCGGAACTCGACATCGGTTTCGCGCGCTCCAATACGGAAATCGCCGTCGTCGAACTACAGCCGGACTACCCCCGCGCGCACGTGACGCGCTTCAACGCGCTTTACACGTCGCTGTCGACGCCCTATTCCGTCACGTTTGATGACGCCGACGCGTTGGTACAACCGTTTGCCGTCAGTGCCGGTTACAATCAGGTGGCGGGCACGACACCGCCGACGGTCGAGTGCCAACGTGGCGCCGACGTATCGATGACCGGTTTTCACGTCCTGTCCAATCGAACGGGATTGATTCACAGCGAGCAGATGATAGATCTGGGCGGAAGCTTTACGATCGCCACCCGCGGTGACCAGATGACCGTCAAGAACTCGACCAACTACAATCTTCAACGGACCGCACTGGTGCGTCCCGTGGATGAGAGAACGATCAAAATGGCGTGGATCGGACCGCTGCCGGCGAACCAGAGTGTGTCAGCCGAATTCGAAACCGTTTCGATCGATAGCCTGCAACAGCGTTGGACCGTCGACGGCGGGGTCGATACGAGTCGCGTCAAGCTCAATTTGTGGCCGATGATTAAAGCGACATTGGCCAGTGAAGAGATGGAAAGGGGCGAAGTTCGCATGGTTGGTGTGGTATTGGATCAGGAGTTTCCCGGAATCACGATCTCGCCTGCCGCGCCGCAGAAACGGACGGCGGCCGTCGTCGTCGCCCATCTGCAATACACCGAGTTGCGGAAGCCACGACCGGACCAAAACTCCATTCGAGAGTTCGAGCGAAAACCCTTGGCGACCGACGGCAGCGAGCGCATTGAGTAGGATCGGCACCGGAGCACTGCACGGGAACACAGCACGGGAAGACAGCGGCAGACCATGATCGAACTGATCAATTTTGGCAAGAAGTACGGCGACTTCACGGCAGTCCAGGGGCTGAACCTGAAGATCAATGCCGGCGAGATGTTCGGTTTTATCGGCCCGAATGGCGCGGGAAAGAGCACCACGATTCGCTTTCTTGCGACGCTCTTGCGTGCGACTTACGGAGAGGGAACGGTCAATGGTCACAGCGTTTCGCGTGATCCGTTGGCAGTGCGCCGCAGCATCGGCTACATGCCCGATAACTTCGGCGTTTACGACGGGATGAAAGTCTGGGAATTCCTCGATTTCTTTGCTGTTGCCTACCAGATTTCCAAGTCGAAAAGAAAACACGTTATCGGCGATGTACTGGAACTGCTGGACCTCACGCACAAGCGAGACGATTTCGTGAACAGTCTCTCGCGAGGTATGAAGCAGCGACTGTGCCTGGCCAAGACGCTGGTCCACGATCCTCCGGTATTGATCCTGGACGAGCCCGCCAGCGGCCTGGACCCGCGCGCCCGCTTGGAGGTAAAAGCGCTTTTAAAAGAACTTCGGAAAATGGGGAAAACGATTTTGATTTCCAGTCATATCCTGACCGAACTGGCCGACTGCTGCACGTCGATCGGGATCATCGAGCGTGGCAAATTGCTGATGCACGGTCCGATCGAAGACGTGTATCGGCAAATTCGCCGCAATCATGTGATTGAAATCAAGTGCGTCGATCCAGCCGATTTGGATCGCGCCCTGGCGGTCGTCCGCGGCACGCCGGAAACGAACGATGTTCAGATCGAAGGCCAGAAAATCATCTCGGAAATGTCGGGCGACGAGGGCGATGTGAACCGACTGTTGCAGCGATTGATGCGTGAAGGTATCAGCATCCGCTCCTTCGCAGAAAAAGATCCCACACTGGAAGATGTGTTTATGATCGTCACCAAGGGATTGGTATCGTAGGATTGCGGATTGCGGATTGCGGATTTGGGATTGCGGATTGCGGATTGCGGATTGCGGATTTGGGATTGCGGATTGCGGATTGCGGATTTGGGATTTGGGATTGCGGATTGCGGATTTGGGATTGTGGCCGCTGGTCACGCGGCCTGCATCACTCGCTGCCGTCGCAACGATCCCACTCGCGGCGGATCTCGCCCAGGGCGTAGACGCACATTTCGAAATCGTGGCTCAGGCGGCGCAGCACCTCACCTTCGGCGCTTTCATCGTCGCCGGGGATCGTGCTGGCGATGTAATAGGCACGCTTGCCCTGCGCACAATAATCCAGAAAGTAGTCGCGGCGATCAATCGCCTGCAGTTTGTGCAACGCTTCCGGGTAGAGTCCGGTCCAGAACAGCGTGTAGTCGCCAACATGCCGATGGACTTCGCGCTGCGCCGTTCCGATTCGCTCCTCGGCCTCGATCAGCATGCCGGCTACATCTTCCAGTCGGCGACCAGCAAGATCGCGGATGCGGTAGATAACGTCGGAGCGAACAAAGCGGGCGAGCAGCTCGGTGACGTAGTCGACCAGCGGTGGATCGGCTATGCCTAGCCGTGACACAAACGCATGTTCGGTCAGCCCGGCAAAAAAGCCTCGGAGCGTTTCCTGTGAGCAGGCTTTCATATTTGAAGCACCCCCAAATATCGGACGCGCTTTTTCGGTACGCGACACGTCCTGCTTCAAGTCTAGTCCACAGTTTTTCTTGGGGTCAAGAAAAACGCGAGCCATCGATGCTCGATTGTGCGACAACCCTCATAATCACAAGGTTTTACGTGGCTGTCACACCAGTTCTTACATCGGACACCCGACCTGTGGCAGTTCAGCGTTATCGGAAAAACTGGAACGAATCCCATGCCTCTCGTGCTGGCATCGCCGTCTAACTGTAGCTGGATTCGCAAGAATTCAGAACGTCCTGTCGATTGTCTGAATTCTTGCGAATCCAGCTACGTCAATTGTCGCCTTTCTTCTTCAATCCGACGTGTAAGCCATGCTCGCGGAGGTGCGAATAGATCCGCCAGAATCTATCCCAATATCCATCTTCAAAAGGCTTGAGTTCAGGATATCCCGGTACAAGACAGCCAGTGTACGGATAGGCTGCGAATCCGTCCGACGGTACAAGTCTCTTGCGTTCGGGATTCCTGGCGATGTACTCGGCGACTTCCTCAAATGCCTCGCGCTCACGTTCTTCTTCGTTCAATACATTGTCGTAAGCCTGCAGCTGCAGCTGCGCATCAAGTTTTTCCAGAATCGGATTGATCTGCCGACGAAAGTACCGCATGGCTTTTCGCTGATCGCATTCGTCGAGAATACCTACCCATAGCATGTGAATATGATCTGGCATGCAGCAATACATAGGGCAGCAAAACCCGAAGCGAAAGGTTGCATGCGTCAAAATCTCACGATACTTGTAATTAAAAATTGGAACTAGCCATCCCTGTTTCCGGTCTTCCATCGCCAACGACCAATGAACATAAGCCTGTCCGCGATAGTACTCCGGTGGCAAGCGCTTGAGATAATCTAGACGTTCTTTCATCGTCGATCCCGGATATCGCAACTCCGTAGCTGGATTCGCAAGAATTCAGAACGTCCTGATGACCGTCTGAATTCTTGCGAATCCAGCTACAGCGCGTCGAATAGTGTTTCGACGTAGTCGCCGACTTCTTGCAAAACCTCGTCCCGCGGACGACTCGCAGCTTCGGCAATTCGACGAACAATAGCGCTGCCGACGATCAGCCCGTCGGCGACAGGAGCGAGACGGCGAACGTGTTCCGGCTGGCTGATACCAAAGCCAATACAGATCGGCAACTCGGTCTGTTCCCTTAGCCAGCTGACGTTATCCAGTAACTGCGGGGGCAGCTCCTGACGCTCGCCGGTGATTCCAACGACCGACACGTAATATAGAAAACCGGACGACGATTCGGTGATCCGCAGGGCGCGATCGCGTGGTGTCGTGGGGGTGACCAGTTGAATCAGGCTGACGTCGGCAGCCCGGCAGATGGCAGCCAATGCGGTTGATTCCTCAACGGGCAGATCGGGAACGATAAATCCCGCCACTCCCGCCGCTTTCGCATCGGCTAGATATTTCTGCGGCCCATGCCGGTACACGATCGCGTAACTGACCATGGTCACGACGGGGGCGGCCAGGTCCGGAGTCACTCGACCGAGCATCGCGAATATGTCGCTCAATTTGACCTGCTTCGCCAGTGCCCGCGTGTACGAAGCTTGAATGACCGGCCCGTCCGCGATCGGATCGCTGTAGGGGATACCCAGCTCGCACAAGTGGCTACCCCGCGCCACCAGCTGGTTCAACACCATCGCCGTAAACTCCAGATCCGGATCGGCCGCGGTAACAAACGGCATCAACGCCTTTCGTCCGTCAGCTTTTAGATCGCGAAATAGTTGGTCAATAGCGGACATGGGCAGTGGTTGGAGGTTGGAGGTTAGAGGTTAGAGGTTAGAGGTTAGAGGTTAGAGGTTGGAGGTTAGATAACCAATTGGCGAAACCACTCTAACCTCTAACCTCTGACTTCTGACCTCTCAACCGGGCGACTTCGGCGGTGTCTTTGTCACCGCGGCCCGACAGGCAGATGACAATGACTTCGTCCGGTTTTCGTTGACGAGCGATTTGCGTTGCCGCGTGGACGGCATGGCATGTCTCAATGGCGCACAGGATACCTTCGGTCCTGGCCATCAGGTCAAATGCCTCGAGCACGTCGGTATCACCGCAGCTGGTATAGTGCACACGGCCCGTCTCTTTCCAATAACTGTGTTCGGGGCCGACTCCGGGATAATCGAGACCAGCGGAAATGGAATGCACATCGCTGGTCTGGCCATCTTCATCTTGCATCACATAACTAAAGCTGCCGTGCAAAACGCCAGGCTGTCCGTACTGCAGCGGCGCCGCATGGTCGCCCGGATTGTCGGAACGCCCGCCCGCTTCGACACCGACCAGTTCAATCGCCTCGTGATCGACCAGTGGATAAAACATCCCGGCCGCGTTGCTGCCACCTCCGACACAGGCAACGACTACATCCGGCGGCCCGTCAAGTTGTGACTGGCATTGCTGCAGCGTCTCGCGACCGATTACCGATTGGAAGTCACGAACGATCATCGGGAAAGGATGAGGACCGACGACAGATCCAAGAATGTAATGGGTCGTGTCGACCGATGCCATCCAGTCCCGCATCGCTTCGTTAATGGCGTCCCGCAGTGTTCGCGAACCGCTGCGCACCGGTCGAACTTCGGCACCCAGCAGCTTCATGTTGAATACGTTCGGCGCCTGCCGACGAATGTCCTCTTCGCCCATGTAAACCACGCAGGGAAGACCAAAGCGGGCACAAGCGGTTGCGGTGGCGACACCATGCTGTCCAGCGCCGGTTTCGGCGATCACACGTGTCTTACCCATCCGCAGAGTCAGCAAGGCCTGCCCGATGGTATTGTTGATCTTGTGGGCGCCGGTGTGATTGAGATCTTCGCGCTTCAGGAAGATCCGCGCCCGCCGCAATGTTCCGTTAGCCGTTCGGCGAAATACAACGGTGAAGGTCGACCGACATAGTTCCGCAACAGCTCGTCCAGCCGCTGAGCGAAGGCCCCGTCCGCCTTCGCCTTTTCGTAGGCTTCGGCCAGCTGATCCAGGGCGGAGGTCAGGGTTTCGGGAACATAACGTCCGCCGAATTGGCCGAAGCGACCGGCTCGATCAGGTACGTCTGTCAGGTGGGACATCGAAGCGCCAATGCCGCCGGCAGTCAGTCAAACTGTGCGGCGTTGTGTTGAGTAATATTGTGTTGAGTAATACTGTGTCGAGTAATATTGTGTTGGGTAAGACGGTATTGAGTAATACCGTGTGGGGAAAATTTTTTCTGAGCATAGAAGGAATGAGGGGTATTGTCGAGTCCGCGCCCTGTATATCGAACGCCCAGCATCACTTGCTGGCAACGGCCAAAAAGCGCGCTAAGGAGTTGCCGGGCGTTACGGGGGGCTGCTATACTTTAGAGTTCGTAGAACTCGTCCAACCATCAGCATTCGGCAATCGCTGATCTTCGAGTCCCCCCCCAACTTCTAGGAGACCTCGTAGTGTCATCGGATAAATACCTTTTTACTAGCGAATCGGTCAGCATGGGTCATCCGGACAAGCTTGCCGATCAGATTTCGGACGGCGTCCTGGACGCGCTTTTGGAGCAAGATCCGTATAGCCGAGTTGCCTGCGAAACGATGGTTACAACGGGTATGGTCATGATCGCTGGTGAAATCACGAGCAAGGCAGTGGTCGCTTATCCGGAGGTTGTCCGCAAGGTTATTCTTGAAGTCGGTTACACCGATGACGCCTTTGGCATTAACGCCGATACCTGTGCGGTGCTGGTCTCGATCGACAAGCAAAGCCCCGACATCGCGATGGGGGTCGACGACGACGCCGATACGGGTAAGGACGTTGGCGCCGGCGATCAGGGATTGATGTTCGGCTATGCCTGCAACGACACGCCTGAACTAATGCCTCTGCCGATCGCGCTTGCGCATCGGATCCTGAATCGCCTCACGGAAGCTCGGCAGCAAGGCGAAGTCGACTGGCTGCGTCCCGACAGCAAGAGCCAGGTGACAGTCGAATACGACGGTGATCAGCCGATTCGCGTCGACACGGTCGTGGTTTCCACGCAGCACTCTCCCGATGTATCCCTTGATGAAATCCATGATTTCGTCGTTGAAAAGATCATCAAGCCGGTGATCCCCGCTCAATTGCTGAACGGGGACGTGACGTACCACATCAATCCGACCGGCCGTTTCGTCGTGGGTGGCCCGCACGGTGACTGTGGCCTGACCGGCCGCAAGATCATTGTCGATACGTACGGAGGTTGGGGTCGGCACGGTGGGGGCGCATTCAGTGGCAAGGACCCGACCAAGGTTGACCGCAGTGCCGCCTACATGGCGCGACACGTTGCCAAGACGATTGTTGCCGCGGGTCTGGCAGATCGGTGCGAAGTTCAACTGGCGTATGCAATTGGCGTTTCCGAGCCGGTCAGTATCCGTGTCGATACGGCAGGGACCGGTCGCGTCGACGATGCGAGGATTTGCGAGTTGGTTCGCGAAAAGTTCGACCTGACGCCGCGAGGTATCATCGATTATCTCGATTTGCGTCGACCGATCTATCGCCTGACGGCCGCGGGGGGCCACTTTGGTCGCAGCGAGCCGGAATTTACCTGGGAAAACACCAACCGAGCAGCCGAGTTGGCGGAAGCTGCCGGGGTGGAATCGGCTGCGACCTGATGGGGTGCACGCTGACTACCAAGGCGACAACCACGGCGACAACCAAGGCGACGACCGAGGCGGATCTCAGACCGGATCCTTGTAAGCGAATCCCAGTCGGTCTACGCCCCGTTTGTCGCACGAAGTTCGCCGCACGAAGCTTGTCGCATGATGGGGGTTAGCGACTGCCTGGCTGGCCGTTAACTCGAGGGACTTACTGGCATGGATGCACTTCCGCCTTCAGCGATTCGCGATTCGATCAAACCGATTCCCGCCGGGATGTATCGCGGGACGGTTGGTTTTGTTATTGCCTGTGTTTCGCTGACCGCGTTGCTGCTGCTTGGCCGGCGACTGGCCGGTGCGTTAGTCGAACCGCTCGCCACTCCAACATTGTTGTGGATCGGTTTGTTGCTGGCTGGCTGTGGAGCGGCGGTCCGTTGGCGTCTGGTTCGTCAATCGGAGGGCGTCGAGGTAGATTCCAGATCTCGATTCCGCCTGATTGCCTCCACCGTTTCGACCGTTGCCACGTTGGCCTTTGCCGGTGCCGTCAGTCTTCCAGGGACGTCGACCACGGGACTCGTCTGTCTGTGGTTTCCAGTCGTCGCGGGTGAGCTGGGGTGGCTGATAAATCTTCTGATCGGAAAACGTAGTGCGCAGGCCGCGATCGAATCCGGTTACCGCAAGCGCGCTCGTCCAACCAAAGGTTTCTCCCACACCGACCAGCTCGGTTTACACGCCCGACCTGGTGCCACGCGTCATTTCTCAGCATACGCAGCGCGGAGTGACGGATGACGCGCGCGATGCATGTTTCGGCTGGGTTCGCACGGATTTTCAGGCAAAGCAGCGGACGGACAACATCCATCTGTCGTTTTGCCCACCGTTTACGCGTACCCCGGCACTCGTGGTCACCCAGGTTGAGGGTCCCGAACTTCAGATCCGAGCAGCACAGGTGCTGCCATACGGCGCTCGGCTGGAATTGAGATTAGGTAAATCGAGTGACCTACCGGTGAGCACCGTTGTTGGCTTCACTGCCGTTGAGGAACCCGACGATGGATCAAATGACGCAATCATGGAATAATGCGGCGATTGCAAAGAGACAATTTGGGTCTCTTTTTGGCAATCGATAGCGTTGTCCTGCCTTGAACCGGAAACTCGTTTGCGAACATGGCTCGATGGCCCCGCCACAAATGGACGACACTCTTTACGTACGCCACTGTTTTCATCCTGTTTCCGCTGTTGTGTTATCTTGCCTTCGTCTTTGTGCGTGGCTGGTAACGACCGGCCTGATCGTCACGGCGCAGTCGCATGAAAAAGGAACTTCTAGAAATCCTGGCACCCTTTGGGCAAGCGCACGTCCTGGATTTTTGGGACCAGCTTGACGAGCCGCATCGCGCCGGCCTGGCGGAACAGATCCGGTCGCTGGACCTCAACTTGATCCAAACGTTAATCCAACACCCGGAGAACAACGACAGCGCCCTAGCGTTAGCGAGCCGCTCACAGCCCCCTCCGGCAATTCGGTTGGCGTCGGCCGACAGGCCTTTTTCGGTGGAGGAAGCCCGCGCGAGTGGCGAGCAGGAACTTCGGGCCGGTCATGTGGCGGTGGTCCTGGTCGCCGGAGGGCAGGGGACTCGTCTGGGCTTCGATCACCCCAAGGGGATGTATCCTGCTGGCCCGATCTCTGGCGCGTCGCTGTTTCAGATTTTTTTCGAGCACATCTTAGGCGCGTCGAAGACGTACGACGTGGCGATTCCGCTGTACGTCATGACCAGCCCCGCGACCGACCTGGAAACCCGAAAGTATTTCGACGAACAAGATCGATTCGGCGTCGCTGCGGAGCACGTGACGGTGTTCTGTCAGGGAACGATGCCCGCCGTCGATCTTGCCACCGGCCGTTTGTTGCTCGACCAGCCCGGTCGACTCTTCGAAAGCCCGGACGGCCACGGCGGGATGGTTGCCGCTTTGGATCGAACCGGTGCCCTGGACGACATGCAGCGCCGCGGAATTCGGCATCTGTTTTATTTCCAGGTTGACAATCCGCTGGCCACCGTATGCGACCCTGAATTCATCGGGTATCACACGCTGTGCAATTGCGAATACACATTACAGGTGATCCCCAAAATCGATCCAGAAGAGAAGGTTGGCAATGTCGTATCGGTGGATGGCGTCAGTCGAGTGATCGAGTACAGTGACCTGCCGTCGGAAGCGGCGCATCGGCGCAACGACGACGGATCGTTGTCCATCTGGGCGGGAAGCATTGCGGTGCATACATTCGACGTGGAGTTTCTGAGACGGGCGGCGGCCCAAAGCGACCTGCTGCCGTTCCATCGGGCACAAAAGAAAGTGCACTACGTCGATTCCCACGGCGATGTGGTTAGCCCCGACCAGCCCAATGCGGTCAAATTCGAACGGTTTATCTTTGATCTGCTGCCCGCAGCGCGGCGGTCGATTTCGGTTGAGGTGGAAACGGCCGCAGCGTTTGCCCCCATTAAGAACGCCGCAGGTGCCCCGAAGGACACGGCGGAAATTGCTCAACAACAGGTGATGGCCCTACATCGCAGGTGGCTGCGAGCGGCCGGAGCCACCGTCGCCGATGACGTACGCGTTGAAATCAGTCCACTGTTTGCCTCGAATTCGCGACAACTGGCCGGAAAAATCGAACCGGGTCTGGTAGTAGCAACCGAAACCTACTTTCGATGAAAATGTCCAATAACCAATAACCAATAACCAATAACCAAAAAATGTTACACGCCGTTATTATGGCCGGTGGAGCGGGCACGCGGTTCTGGCCTGCCAGTCGAGTTGATCGCCCGAAACAGTTGCTGGAACTGGTCGGATCGACCAGCATGATCAAAGCGACGATCGATCGCTTGGGCGATCTTGTTCCGCCGGAAAGGACGCTGGTCGTCACGAACCAGCGACTGGCCGAACCGATTGCCGCTCAATTGCCGCAGCTCTCCGCAGCCGCGATCATCGGCGAACCATGCAAACGCGACACGGCGCCCTGTATCGGATTGGCGGCGATGCTGCTGCAGCGTCAGGATCCGGACGCCACGATGGTCGTGATGCCCTCCGATCACGTGATTCAGGACGAGCACAAGTTTCGCGAAGCCGTCACGCAAGCCGACGCATTGGTTCAGGAACGACCTCAGCGGATCGTGACCTTCGGGATTCCCCCTACGTATGCCGCTGAGATCTTCGGCTATGTCGAACGTGCCGAACCGATTTCCGGCGCGGGCAGCGCGGCAACGTATCGTGTCGCGCAGTTTCGCGAGAAACCGCAGGCGGCACTGGCGAAGCAGTACCTCGAATCGGGGAGTTTCTATTGGAATTCGGGGATCTTCGTTTGGAAAGCACAAACGATTTTGGACCAGCTGGCTGTGCATGAACCGGAAATGACCACTCATTTACAAGCGATAACCGCGGCGCACGGCGGAAAAAATTTTGACGAGATTTTTCAGGAGGAGTTCGCCGCTATCGACGGTAGGTCGATTGATTACGCCGTTATGGAGCACGCTACCGACGTCGTCGTGATCGAAGCGCCCTTTGATTGGGATGATGTCGGCAGCTGGCAGTCGCTTTCCCGGCTGCTGGATTCGGACGAAGATCAAAACGTGATCGACGCCCGGCATATGGGGATCGACACGACTGGCTGCATTATCCGGGGACGGCCGGAACATCTAATCGTCACGCTGGGAGTATCGGACTGCATCATCGTCCAGACTCCCGACGCCACCCTGGTAGCCAATAAACACGACGAAGAGGCGATCCGCGAGTTGGTCAAAATGATCGAGCAGCGCGGCTGGACCGAATATTTGTAGGCCTGTCGGTAGTTCCGCATTAAGGCGGTTTCCTGGAGTAAACGGCCGCCTAAAGGCGGAACTACCAGCGACTACGAACGACCGCATCCGATGCGAATGAAGCAACTTGCCATAAAGCCAAGCCATCCGGCAATCACGGCAAATGAGGTGAGTCCCAGCAGCCAGTCACCGGTGCTAAATTGTCCCTGGTCGAATTGCAGGAACACGATCCGACCGAGCAAGACGCCGCACGCGGCCCCGGCCAGGGTCGAAACGGCAATCGAACGGCCCAATCGAGACCGGTTTTGCAAACGGTGAGGGACGGTCGTCGGAAGACGAACCCGCTGCAGGCGCCGCGGTCAGGTGCTTCCATCGGTGCCCTTGTGCGAAGGGAAGTTCCGATCGCGTTTCCAGCGATATGGGCACCGATGATTAATATCAGGAATATCAGCGATAGCCCCCACAGCGGACCGACATACAGCATCGTCGCAAAACCGACACTGCAAACGGCCAAAACCAGCATCAACGTCCGCAAACGAAACTGAAACACAGGCCGTGCGGCCTTGGCGGCTGTTGTCGGTTGCGGCAGTAGTGAGTTGACTGGCGCCATACCTGACCTATCCAGAAAATGAATACGCCCGTGCCATGTCATTTTGGCACGTGCGACGCGATGCGGCAAGATATTTGTGGATTGTGGATTGCGGATTGCGGATTGGTCGGATTGGGGATTGCGGATTGCGGATTGTGGATTGCGGATTGTGGATTGTGGATTGGGGATTGGGGATTGGGGATTGGGGATTGCGGGTTGGGGATTGAGGTCGGTGGACTTTAGATTGCGTGGACAGTCCATTGGCCCACGGTCCATTGTCCATTGTCCCACTGTCCGTCACAATTCCCTTTTGCCCATCGCGATCTGGTTTGGAGTGAAGGTTCGGAAAATCATGTCAAGTTGTGTGCTCGCCTATTCCGGCGGATTAGATACTTCGGTCATCCTGGGATGGTTGAAAGACGAGGGGTATGAGGTCCATTGCGTCTATGTCGACCTGGGACAACCCTGCGAAGATCAGACCGCCATCCTGGAGAAAGCCACCCAACACGGTGCCGCGTCTGCCAGGTCCGTCGACGTTCGCGAAGAACTGTGCCGTGACTTCGCGTTTCCGGTTCTGCAGTGGCGTGCCAAGTACGAAAGTATCTACCTGTTAGGAACCTCGATTGCTCGCCCCTTGATATCCAAGGTATGCCTCGACGTTGCGCACGAGGTCGGGGCCGTCACTTTGCGCACGGGGCGACAGGTAAAGGCAATGACCAATGTCGATTTCAGTTGGCCGCCGACGCCCTGGATCCGAACGTGACCGTGATGGCACCATGGCGGATGGATCGCTTTCGCGAGCAGTTCCCTGGCCGACAGGAGATGATCGCGTATTGCGACCAGAAGGGAATCGCCGTCAAAGCATCGGTCGAGAAGCCCTATAGTAGCGACGAGAACTGTTTGCATATCAGCTATGAAGCGGGACGGCTTGAGGATCCGACGGTGAACGGTCTGAACCTGGTCGACTTTGGCATGACCGTTTCACCGCAAGAAGCGCCGGATGAAGTTGAAAGCGTCAAAATCGAGTTTAGCTCGGGCGTTCCCACCGCTCTGAACGGTCAAACCTGTTCAGCGCTGGAGATGGTTACGCGACTGAATGAGATTGCCGGCCGCAACGGTATCGGGCGCATCGACATGATCGAAAACCGCTTCGTGGGGATGAAAAGCCGCGGAGTTTACGAAGCTCCGGGTATGACCGTGTTGTATGACGCTCATCTCGCCATCGAACAGCTGACATTGGATCGCGACCTGGTACATCTGCGCGATCGACTTTCACCGGAAGTCGCAGAGATGGTGTACTACGGCTTTTGGTATTGCCCGAAGATGGAAGCCCTCATGGCCTTTATCCGTAGCGCTCAACGACCGGCAAGCGGCGAAGTGACTTTGAATCTGTATAAAGGAAACATTCTCGTGGACGGTCGCTCCAGTCCGAACAGTTTGTACGACGAAGAAGTTGCCAGCATGGAAGCGGGCGGCGGCTACAACCAGAATGACGCCGAAGGATTTCTGCGGATCCAGGGTCTGCCCCTGCGGGTTCAGGCTCAAGCGAAACGACGCCAAACTTAGGGTTCGCTGACGAATAACTTCCCCTTCTAGTTGATCCGCTTCTAATTGGTCGCTTTCTCGTTGGAAGGTGAATCGGTGGTTGATTTCGCGTCATCCGTTTCGCCGCCGGTTGGCTCTTGGTCGGAACGTTCGCCTTCCTCGCTTCCATTGTTCGCGCCGCCGGGTTGCTCAATAACAGGTTTTGGCGGCGTCACGTGCAACGGTGTGGGTGCGTCTTCCTTATGAACGGCGAACAGCCCTGACCCCCGCGGGTCATGCTTCAGTAACACATATCGGTCACCATCCCGGTGAGAGACGGCGACAAACCCCCCCAGGCTCAACGTTCCCATGCCGACCATCGTGTCGCCCTCCGGTCCGAACAAGACAAGGCTGCCGCTGGTCTTGCCGATCTGATCCTCTCCTTCTTCCGGTGGCGAACCCTTTGTGTTTTCGGCGGGGCTGATTATCGCATTAAGACCACCACTGGGACCGTACAGTCGGAATTCGCCCCCTTTAATTACCAGATCGGAGGTTATTATCGTCGGGCGTCCGACCGTGCACATCGCTTGCCGATTCTCGTCGAACACGTAGATGGCTCCTTGGTACTTGTCTTTCGCGTTGTCTTCTTCGTCCTCTGATGCGGGCGTGGGCACCGCCTGAATGGCAACCCTAGGTTGGCTGTCAGGGCCAAGCACGACAAATTGTTTGGTTGTCGTTAAGCCCTCGAATTGGCCTCGTTTGGCGACGAGGTTGTTACTGTTGATCCGTTCTGTGCAATCGATCTTTTTGCAGATGATCCGCTCGGCGCGTACTTCGGATGGGATCCCGAATTTGTCTTTGAGTGCCGTTCCGATGGCGAGCAAAAGAAGCGGATAGACGATCCAGCGTTCACGTTCCGTCATAGTCTTCTCCCGAAGAGCGTCGTTGGATGAGTTGGCAATTCGTCAATGCCCGCCCCGTCGTATCCCTGATCCGGTGACCGGTTGAGGAAAGGGCGTAGTCGACGGGGTCACAATGCTAACTTATCTGGACCGTGTCGATAAGCCTGATACGACGGTAGATCGATAACCTTGATGCGACGATACGTCGTGGCTGGTTGGTGAGTGCGCCGGATCAGGATCAACTGCGGTTGTCCAGGTGAGCGGCCTATTTGCTTGTTGTAGAAAGGGCGTCGAGGCGCTGCTGGACGCGCTTCTTCAGATCGCCCGGTTGCGCCCCTGGCCGCCATCCGATAGAACACCTTGGCGGCGCCAATTTTTCCGTCAGCCTCTGCCTTTTGGCCATGTTGGAAGTGGCCCAGCACTTCGGCATCCGCCGCTCGTTGTTCACTTTCCTGCTGCCGCTGAATTTCGGCCACGCTGGTCGAACCCTGTCCAGCGCTGCTCTCCCGCGCATGGGCGAGTCGATGATCAAAGCCGCCTTCCTCGTCGCGGCGCCGCGTGGTTTTTCGGTTTCGCGACCGGGCCTCCGCCGCCGTTCAAACGACGATATCGCTGGACGAAGGGGCTTTCGGCTGGCGGCATCGTCAAAGGACGTGGCAGCATTCCATACGTGGGATGGTAAAAACGACCGTTGACAATCGGCGTCACTCCCAGGACGAAGGGCACCTGAACCTGGTCCGAAATCATTCCCGGTTGACCGTTCATCGTGGTGACGGAGGCCGATGTCGATGTCAACGTGGTACCGCTTCCCTGGCCGAGTGAGAAATTCAAATTTCCCGAAAACCCGTTGCCGCCAAATTGGAAACCGCCGTTCGCGCCTGCGCCCGGATTGAACCCGCCGAATGGAGATTGTACTCCGCCCGGATTGTTCAGAAAACCGACGACGTTGCCCCCGCCGAATTGTGCGTTGAAACCGACGCCAAAGTTTTCGTTAAAACTGTGGCCGACGCCGACGTTGTTCACCCCGGTAGTAACCTGCTGACCGGACACCGGGCTACTGAAGAGGCCGATGGCACACAACACGCCACCCAGAATCACGCTACTCGAAATAACTGAGCGCAAAATAACTGTGCACAATTTCCGTGGGCCAAGCCCCGCTCCTCGTGGGCCGGGAATCGTCGCGCACTGACTTCTCATGTCCACAATTCTCGTGCGGCAGTACGACATAGAGACAGGCCTTAGCTTGAACGGCGAGACACGGACGGACACAGCCGCCTCACGGTGGGAATTATACCGGTTTTTCGGGCCGTTTGGCAACGAATTGACCCTGCCAACTGGCCCGGACTCGCAGTAGGGCAAATCGAGCGTCGATTGCGGCAGGCGGGGAAGGCCCATGTTAAAATAAAAAGGGTTAACCGGAACGAAGTGGTCATGGTCGAGGGCGATTTTCAATGTTCATCCTGAGCCTGCTGTTGGCACAAACTCCCGATTCGGGCGTCGAGCGCCGGGAGTTTTGGTCAGCTCCGACGCTGTTTTTTGCCTTGATGGGTCTCTGCGCGCTGCTGATTGTCGGTGGTGTCCTGGTCGAGCGGTTGCCTGAACGCGAGGAAAAAGAGTCGGACGAAGACGGTGGCGACGAAGGAATGGCCAAGGCGGATCGTCGGCAGGCCAAGCAGGAAGCCAAGGCCCGCAAGAAGCAGGAGAGATTGGACAAGAAGAAAGAAAAGGCCGCGAAGAAACAGGACGCAAAGGGCAAGAAAAAGGGAAAGAAGAAAAAAGGAAAAGGGTCGAAAGCAGAAGTGGCCGCCGTCGCAACGGCCGGACTGGCAACCGGAGAGGACGACGAGCCGTCGGAAGGCGTGGAAACCGGAGATAGCGAGGGCCTCGCCGACTTGGGTGACCTGGGCGACACCGAGTCGGAAGCCACCGAGGAAGCGGGCGACGAAAGCCCGGCCGAATCGATGTTTGAAATACCAGAGGCGGAAGCCGAGCCCGATACGGGAGGACTGCCGGACTTTACGCTGGATGGCGATGATAAGTCCGACGATGAAGAAGAATTCCCCGACTTCAAGTTCGAATAGGCGCCAATTCCAATGGATCTCGCCCTTACTGGAAACGATCATGTCTGCCTATCTCAAAGAACTTGCACGCCAGGTGCGCGAATCTACTCTGCAGCGACTGGATGAAGCGCGGCCTGCCTGGCTAACGTGGGCGCCGGACGGCACGTCGAATCACATCCTATGGCACGCGGGACATGCGGTTTGGCTGCAAGATGTCTTGTGCCTGGAGCCGTTGACGGGCAAAAACAACTTGCCAGCTGGTTGGGCGGAGATGTTTGGCTCCCGCTGCCGACCTGTGGCCGAAACGATCGAGTGGCCGTCGGTCCACGAAGTACGGACGCGCTTGACGGAACAGCTGGAGGATATCTATGCGGCACTGGACGCTGCCGGGTTGACCGACAACGATGTGCCGGAATTGGGTGGACGGATCATCCACGGATTGCATGACGAGGCCCGACATCAGGGCGAGATGTACCTGCTGCTGAAATTGTGCCAGGCTCAGCACGTCGCCTAATATTGTCGCGGGTGATGTCTCCAATCGGGAAGTATTTCGCCACGGGTTAACCAAGCGCGGCCTGCGGTCGCAACCAAAGTAGGACGGAATGCCATTCCGTCCAGACGGATTAGCAATCCGTCCTACGAATTCGCGCAAGAAAACAAGAAGTAGAACGTTAGTAGCACGGATTGAACACGGATTTATTTGTTGAGAATCGGAATCTCTCTCAATCTGGCGATCTGTGTCACATCCGTGTTTCGATAATTATCGCTGACAGCTCGGAACATGTGTCGTGTCGGACTTACGTGATGCCCCATCGTTAGGTTCCGCAGGGGTGCGGAACGTCTAAGAACGTGTTTGGGAATTCGTACGATGACCCTCCGAGGCCGTCGCAAACATCCAAATCACAGCAATCGACGGCCTCGGAGGGCCATCGTACAAGTGCCCTGGACGATTCTCGTATTTTCAAAACACTTTCTCAGTGTGCAATGAGCGTTAACATCGAGATCAAAGCTCGGTCGAGGGATTTTCAGGGGCAGATGGCGCTGGCTGCCGACTTGGCCGATACGGGTCCGCATCTGATTCACCAGCGCGACACGTTTTTTCACGTTTCGCGCGGACGGCTCAAGCTGCGTGACTTCGGTAACGGCAAGGGCGAGTTGATCCAATACGACCGCCCGGACCAGGGAGGTCCGAAAAAGTCCACCTATTCGCTGGTAGCAGTCGCGGAACCGGATTCGATGCGCGGGGTACTTGCCGATTCGCTTGGTATACGCGGCGAAGTCGTCAAACGTCGGACTCTGTTTCTAGCCGGTTCGACGCGGATTCATTTTGACGAGGTGGAAGGGCTGGGCGACTTCATCGAATTAGAAGTCGTGATGGCGCCGGATCAGCCGCCTCAGGAAGGCCACGACACCGCCAGGCAGTTGATGTCGGACCTCGCGATCCAGTCTGAAGACCTGATCGACGGCGCTTACATCGACTTGTTGGAGTCCCGGCTCTAGGCGGAATAGAAAACCGCCTGAAGGTGGGACTCCAACTAGCCTGGATATTCCCAGGGGCCGAATCGGCGTTCGCGGTATTCCAGTAGGCCATGGGTCGCGTGATAGAGTGGGCCGCAGTCCAGGTCGATGCTCTCGGCCCGCTCGAACAGGCTGCATAACGCCACGACACTGCGGATGACCCACGGCTGGGCCAGTTCGTGCGGGTCGAGCGCCAGGGCGAGAAATTCCAGGGTATGACCGGTCGTGTCCAGTCGCAGGGCCACACCGGGTACCGTTCGATTGCTGGCGAGATAGTCGGTCGAAAACGTACCGTCTTGCTGTTGGAAGGCCCGCGCCATCTGGATCGCATTCTGAATCCGGTGATCGGCCGCGATCCAGCCGCCCGATAAATCGTCGTTTGACTGGCGATATTTCTCCAGCGCCATGGCCATACCGATCAAGCGGTGTGTTCCGCCGCAGGCGCTGTCGTTCAGATTTTGGTCCGCCTCCATCTGCACGATTTTCTCGATCGTCCACGTCTGTCCATCGCCGGCGCTCCATCGGTCGTTGATATCCAGATAGTGGCTCAGCGCGATCAGTGTCCAACTGCACTCCTTGCCCTCCTCCAGATCCCACTGCGCCTGTTGCAGGATATCGAGCAACTGGTAGGTACGCCCCTGGAACTTGATTGGCTGGTCCAGCTTCAAGCCACATTGCGTCATGATGGCCAGCCACTGGTCGTAGTGGCCTTGCCCCTTTTTGTCACCAGGATCAAGAACGACACGCAGACCGCGGCGGCCGCCAGGAAGATCGCGCGTGCCATCTTCCAGCATCCAGCCGATCATCGGTTTGCCATCCAACACCCACTGGATCGCACCGGTCTGTTCGTCTCCCGCATAGACCTGAAATCGCATCCCGAAGGGCAGGGCACCATGCAGGATTTGCCACGCCGCATGACGACCGACGTCGAGATGGCGCTGAGTAAACGTATGATTCAGCGCGCGGTCGATCATCTGTTTCAGCTGCTGGTCACTCGGTAACTCGGTCGCTGCCGCCGGCAGCGGAATGGGCGAATCGGGCAACGGCCGCTCACGGCAACCGGTAGGGAGAAAAATGGCAAAAGCCAACATCAGACGTGGTAATATTCGGGCCATCAGAGCGAACTTCCTGGTAGCCGGTTGGTGTCGGCCATGGTTCGACGTAGGGAGTGCCAATAGACTGAAGCTATGCAGAATAGCAGGCGATCTAGCGTTTATCCAGCAAAAGCCGATTTCGTCATCGAACCTTAGCCGCCCAGCCGACGTAGTAATGGTGGATAACCCCGTTTTGGATAGCCGATAACTTGGAGTGATTTTCGAACGATGATTTTCGATCCGAAGTATTTCCTGTTTATTGCACCCGCCCTGCTGCTGGCTCTCTGGGCCCAGTACCGCATCCGAAGTGCCTACGCGCAGGCACAGCAAATCGGGACGCGAATTCGAGGCGCGACGGCGGCCCGGCAGATTCTCGATTCCGCCGGGCTGCAACAGGTTGCCATCGAGCAGGTACCGGGGCATCTGAGCGACCATTACGATCCGCGCGACAAAGTGTTGCGGCTCAGTCCAGACGTCTACAACAGCAATAGCCTTGCCGCTGTTGGGATCGCAGCTCATGAAGCGGGGCATGCCCTCCAGGACGCCGGTAACTACGCACCACTCGTGATCCGAAACGCGGTGGTGCCGGCGGCTAGTTTCGGAAGTGGCGCTGGAATCTGGATGTGCCTGCTCGGCGTGATGTTTCAGTGGCAGCCGCTGCTGCTGGTCGGCATCGCAGTGTTCAGCGTCGTCGTCGTCTTTCAGTTAGTAAACTTGCCGGTCGAATTTAACGCCAGCGCGCGAGCGAAAGCACAGCTGGTTGAATTGGGCATCGTGCCGCACAACGAGATGTTCTACGTCAATAAGGTGCTCAACGCCGCGGCACTCACGTACGTCGCCGCAACGCTGCAGTCCATCATGATCCTGCTGTATTACATCACGCGTGCTCGCGACTAAAATATCCGTCACGCGGATCATGATACCTGCTATCGCACGGCTCGCCCTTCTCGGCGGACCGTTACACGAATCTCCTAGTCGTGATTCAGGCATGACGACATGACGTTTATAGGTAAGCGCACCCGTAGGGCGGGCATCGCCCACCGCAGCCGGCGATCCTGGGTGTTACGGGTATCTGATCAATACCCGGCGGCTTTTCCAGGAACGCGCGGGTCGTGGACTCCGACAAAACCGCGCTCGTCGCCGTCGAGACCGATCGCCTGCGTCACGCCAACATACGGCATCAGCTGGATTTGGTGTCCGCGCTGGCGCATGTTCTTGATGATTGCTTCGTCGAGGTTCGCCTCGACAAATAGTCGGTCGGGTGACCACTGATGATGAAAACGAGCGGCAGCGACGGCGTCCCCTAGACTCATCCCGCCGTCGATGTGATGGACGATTGTCAGGACCACCTGCGAAATGATACGCGGTCCGCCGGCCGCACCGAGTGTGAGGACCGGCTGGTCGTCCTTGAGCACGATCGTGGGGCTCATGCTGGATAGCGGCCGCTTCCCCGGCGCAATCGAATTTGCCTCCGCACCGACCAGGCCGAAGGCGTTAGGAACACCCGGTTGGCTGGAGAAATCGTCCATCTGGTTGTTCAGCACCACGCCGGTACCTGGCACGACGACCTTGGATCCAAAGGCAGTATTGAGCGTCGTCGTGATGGCGACCCAATTTCCCGCTGCGTCGGCCGCTGCAATATGCGTTGTGTGTTTGCCGAAAACATCTGTCTGCCAGGCCGGTGGAGTTCCGTGGCCGGGGATCTTCGCCGCCGTAGATAGCTGAATCCGCTTGGCCTGTTGACGAGCATATTGTTTGTCAATCAGCCCGCGGGGCACCTTGGCAAAATCCGGATCGCCCAGCCAGTACGCTCGGTCCGCAAACGCCTGTTTCATCGCTTCGGCCACAAGATGAGTTCGATCGTCGGGTGACGTATCGCCGAGTTGGAAGTTTTCCAGAATGTTCAAGATTTGCGCGACGTGTACACCGCCGGAACCAGGCGGCGGAAAACCGACGACTTGATAACCTCGGTACGTACTGCGAACCGGTTCGCGACGTTTAACCTCGTAGTTGCGAAAATCGTCGCTTGTAAGGACGCCGTCATTGTCCCGCATCCACGTCTCGACCTTGTTGGCGAACGGTCCTTCGTAGAACCATTCAACACCGTGCTCCGCAATCGCGCGATACGTTTCCGCCAGGTCGTGTAAACGGAGCACGTCGCCCGCCTGGTAGGGGTGGCCGTCTGCCTTAAGCAACATCAGTCGCGAGCCGGCAAAGCGGGCGAGATGCTTCCGTTCCGATCGAAGCCGGGAGGCGTAGACGCGGTCTAGCGGGAAGCCCTTTTCCGCAGTCGCGGCGGCCGGCGCCAGCAGTTCGGGCAGGTTCCGTTTTCCATAGTGTTGAACTGCATACGCGTAGGCGGCCAGCGCGCCGGGCGTACCGACGGCCAGCGCTCCGGTTTTGCTTAACTCCGGTTGGGCCTGGCCCTCACGCACATACATATCGCGACTCGCACCGAGGGGAGCCGTCTCGCGACCGTCGATGGCAACCAGCGTCGCATCCGCCAGTCGCAGAACCATGAAGCATCCGCCACCGATGCCGGAATTGTGCCCGTCGACGACACCTAACATCAGGGCGGCGGCAATCGCCCCGTCAATCGCATTGCCGCCGTCGCGCATCACGGCGACGGCCGCATCGGTCGCATAGGGGTTGACCGTCGCGACCATACCCTGCGTGCCGCGCGCGGAAGAATTGTCTGCAGCGCGCACGTCGCCCATGGTGGTGAAAAACGTGCCAACGATGACTACGCAAAGACTGAGATTGTTCATGCAAGTATTCTATGCGGCCGGCGGCTCTGCCGCCTACTGGGCTACAATCGAGCCCGGCCTATAGGATGACATTCGTCGTCGTCACGAACATGAGGGGGTCGGGAGTCTTTTTTCCTGTCGCCGAAAACCGCTCACCTATTGTGAAAGTCGTAACCGGCGACAGGAAAAACGACTCCCGACCCCGTGGCGTTATCGACTCCATTTGCGTCTCGAAACGAACAACGTCGGTCGTTCTCGTTACAATTAGGAGCATACCTTCCTTTCCTGCGTCCTACCGGTGACACTTAAAAACATGTCGACCTTCCGTTTGGTTTGTTCAAGCCTGCGACATTATTGGCGCAGCAACGTGGCTGTCGCGCTGGGTGTCGCGGCCGCGACGGTGACGCTGACGGGTGCATTGCTGGTCGGCGACTCGGTTCGTGGAAGCCTTCGGTCCATCGCGCTCGATCGCTTGGGGAACATTAACGACCTGCTGGTAACGGACCGCTTCTTCCGTCGTGGACTGGCAGATGAAGTCGCCAATGGAACAGGCTTTCCCGAAGACGGTGTGGCCGAGCCCGCCATTGTGTTGCGAGGATCGGTCAAGAACCCCGTCAGCGGGAATTTCGTCGGCAACGTTACCGTGATCGGTTGCACGGCAAACTTTTGGAAACTCGGTAGCGGTGGGCCAGAGCAGTCTCCGGCGACCGATCAAATCGTCCTGAATACGCAGCTCGCGAATCAGCTTAACGTTCACGTAGGGGATGCGGTCAACCTGCAGATAGGTCAAGCGAACGATATCCCCGGCGACAGCCCGCTGGGACGCAAGACGGACACCATTCGGCGCAAGCAGTTACGTGTAAGCGAGGTGATTCCGACCGAAGGTTTGGGACGATTCGGGTTGCACCCCAGTCAACAACTTCCAGCCAATGCGTACGTTGGCCTCGCGACGGTTCAGGCGATGCTGGACAAGCCGGATCGGGCGAACGCCATCCTGGTCGCGTCGCAATTTGCGACGAATGACCTTGACCAGGGCGTTGCGGAATCCATCGTAGCCGTGCGGCCCACACTGGCCGATTACGGATTGCGCCTGGACGAAGTCCAACGAAAGGATGGTGACCGGACCGTAACCCACTACTTGAATCTCACCAGCGACCGGATGCTGCTGGATCCACCAGTTGTCGAGGCGGCTCAACGTGCCTGGCGCGATCAGACGATCCAGGAAGTCCTGACGTATCTGGCCAACTGGATTGCGGGCGGCAACCAGAAGCTTCCTTATTCGACGATCACGGCGGTCGATTCGGTGGCTGAGTTGGGGCCGCTACTGGAGGACAATGGCCAACCGGTATTTTTGAAGGAAGATGGAATTGCCGTGACCGATTGGGCGACAAGGAACCAGCACTTAACGGTCTCGGTTGGTGATCCGGTCACCATTACTTACTTTGCGCCGGACACCACGCACGGACAGGTCGAGGAAGACCACGCACGTTTTCGCCTGGCGGCAATCGTTCCTTTGGGTGGCGATGGCCAGCCCATCACGCCGGCCAACGATCCCGCGTTCACGCCCGAGGTGCCGGGAGTTACGGACCAGGAGTCAATCGACGATTGGGATCCACCGTTTCCTTTCGATGCCACGCGAATTCGTGACGATCGCGACGACGCCTACTGGAAGAAGTACCGCGCCACTCCAAAAGCATTCGTCTCGTTAGACGCCGGACGAAGATTGTGGGGCAGCCGGTTTGGTGACACGACGTCGATCCGGGTCCTTGTCGGCCCGACGACAAATCGTGATCAGCTCGCCCGGCAGCTGTTGGCAGAGATCTCGCCGGAAACATTGGGATTCGAATTTCGGCCGATCAAGCTTCAGGCGCTGCGGGCCGCCAGTGGTACGACACCATTCGACGTTTTGTTCTTGATGTTCAGCGGTTTCTTGATTGCGGCGGCGTTGATGCTGGTGTCGCTGTTGTTTCGGCTGGGGATCGAACAGCGTATTTCCGACGTTGGCCTGATGACGGCCGTCGGATTCAAAACGTCGAGCGTTACCAGGACTTTGGCCGCGGAAGGATTGATCGTTGCTTCCGTGGGTGCCTTGACGGGAATGATCGCCGGCTTGGGTTACGCGGCCTTGATGCTGGTCGGTCTGCGAACGTGGTGGGTCGACGCGGTTTCCACACCCTTCCTACAGCTACACGCGACGGCGCCGAGCCTGGCGATCGGTTTTTTGGGCGGATTGATCGTCTGTGGCATCACGATCGTTTTGACCTTGCGGCGCGCGACCAGACTTCCGCCGACCAGCTTGTTGGCGGGAAAGATTGAGGACTATGCGGCGCTATCAGGTTCAGCGTCGCGAAGGTCGCGGTGGATCGCGATTGTTGCCCTGTTGTTGGCATGCGGGCTAATACCCGTGGCCATGGGGCAGGGGGGCGGGGTCGTGGGCGGGGGCGGGGGCGAGATTCAGGCGGGCGCTTTTTTCGCCGCCGGCGCCCTGGTCTTACTGTCAGGTCTGCTGTGGATACGTGATCGATTGCGCGCGGCCGGTTCGGTAGTCTCTACCGGTCGGCCTTCCGGTGCGTTGTGGCTGGCTGAACGCAATGCGGCGCGAAATCCCGGTCGCAGTACGCTGACGATCGGGCTGGTTGCGTCCGCCAGTTTTCTGATTATTGCGATCAGTGCATTTCGCTTGGACGAAACGGATGCCGGTGGTGGCGGTTACAACCTGATCGGGCAAAGCGCCTCGCCGTTGTACTACGAACTGACGAGCGAGGAGGGGCAGTTTCAGTTAGGAATCGATCAGCCAACGGCACGGATGCTCGACGAGTCCGATTCGGTTGGCTTGCGTGTCCGCCCCGGCCAGGACGCCAGTTGCCTGAACCTGTATCGGCCCGATAAGCCGCGGGTGTTGGGTGTGCCGAATGAGATTTCGGCCGATTTCTCGTGGGCAAGTCGCGGCGGGGCATCGCACAATCCCTGGGATTTGTTGAGGCAACCGCTGCCACCAGGCGACAACGCCGACGGTATCCGAACCGTGCCGGTGATTCTGGATCAGAACACGGCCATGTACAGCCTGCATCTTTGGAAGGGCGTCGGCGAGTCTCTGATGATTGAAACCGAGCGCGGTCAAACGGTGCGCCTGGTGATCGTAGCGTTGCTGAAGAACAGCATTTTCCAGGGCGATGTGTTGACCAGCGAACAGAATTTCCTGGAGTTGTTTCCGTCGGCCGGCGGTTATCGCTATTTTCTGATCAAAACACCCGTCGACGAAGTCGCGAATCTGCAGACAGCCCTGGAAGACCGGCTGGCCGATTTTGGATTTGATGTCGTAACGACGCGCCGCCGGTTGCAGGACCTGTTCGCCGTGCAGAATACGTATCTGTCTACTTTTCAAACCCTGGGAGGACTGGGGTTGCTGCTGGGAACGCTGGGACTGGCGACGGTGCAACTGCGAAATGTTCTTGTGCGCCGAAGCGAGTTCGCGCTGATGCGCGCCGTCGGATATCGCCAACATCGACTGGCAACCGTGATTATGATGGAGAACGGGCTTCTGCTGCTCGCAGGATTGGGGATCGGTGTCGTGGCGGCCGTCGTTGCCGTCATGCCGCATCTGTTGGCCGGCGGTGCCCGATTGCCTTGGATGTCGTTGGCCGGGATGCTGGTTCTGGTCGTTGTCGTGGGACTGATCGCCGGATTGGGCGCCGTTCGCTCGATTCTACGCTCGCCGCTGATCGGCGCCCTGCGCGGAAATTGACGACTGCTCGGACCGTTCCTCTCCCTACAGAACGGCGACCGATTCGGTTAGACTGCAGACGAACACGAGAAGCAAAGACAGGAAAATCCACTTATGAAATACTTGCTGGTCGTCGGCGCGATCGCCTTGACGATTGTCTGTTGGGGCATCTACGGCCCGGTCTTGCATTGGGGTCAGGAGGCGATGAACGGCGGCCAGCTGCTGCCGTTCTTGTTTGTGGGAGTCGCTTATTTCTTGATCGGCGTTGCAGTTCCCGTCGCGTTGCTGAATGCTTACGGCGAAAAGGGTCAGTGGACGACGGGCGGCACATTCTGGAGCTTGTTGGCCGGTGCCGCGGGGGCGATCGGGCGCTGGGCATCATTGTCGCCTTCGGGTACTCGGGGCAGCCCATCTACGTCATGCCCTTGGTGTTTGGTGGTGCCCCCATCGTCAATTCGTTTTTGACCGTCTATATGGGCCGGGCGAT
This sequence comes from uncultured Planctomycetales bacterium, assembly GCA_963844115.1. Taxonomy (GTDB): domain Bacteria; phylum Planctomycetota; class Planctomycetia; order Pirellulales; family UBA7805; genus CS4-C045. The sequence continues at coordinate 52,302 of CAWJNN010000002.1, forward strand.
GAAGAGTATCGGGCCCGTTTTCCTGGCCGGCTTGATTATGGTCCTCATCGGCTCAGTCACGGTATTGATTTCCAAGCCCGAAGCCGCGGCGGCGGCGGCGCATGGCACGCCAGAGGGTCCAACCTTTCAACAGTGGGTTTGGATCTTCGCGGCGGTTGCCACGACGATCATTTTCTGGGGTATGTATGGTCCTGTCTTGCACAAGGGCCAGGTAAAGATGGGTGGCAGCCGGTTGCGACCCCTGATTTGCGTCGGTTTGGCCTACTTTGCCATCGCAGTGGCCGTGCCGGCAATCATGCTGACCGCCCGCAATGAGTGGGGTGCGTTTACGGTGCCGGGCTCATTTTGGAGTTTGGCTGCGGGTGCTGCGGTGCGCTGGCGCGCTGGGCATCATTATGGCATTTAATTTTGGCGGCAAGCCCGTCTTTGTTATGCCGCTTGTGTTCGCAGGTGCACCTGTCGTTAACACGTTAACGACCATCACTGCGCGTTCGCAATTCGGGCAGATCGGGCCGTTGTTCTATGCGGGTCTGATCATTGTCGCGGCGGGAGCTGCGATTGTGCTGGTCTTCGCCCCCAAGGGCGCCGCGCCTCCGGCGGAGGTGACCCATCCGCCGGATCGGGAGTCGGAAGTAAAACCGGAAACTGAGAGAGTATCGGAAGCAGAGACCGGGGCCACGGAATCCGACGCGTAGTCCGCCATCGCATTCACAGTCGGGTCGCCGACTGGGTCATTGCAAATGACACCGAACGAAAAGATGCATCGTATCAACGACCTGCTCTCCCACGTCTGGGTCGTGCGGACATTTATCAAGCATTCGGAAGAGGCCGAAGAGGATGAGGCCTTGTTCGCGATTCAGCGAAGGCTATACGACTTCATGTTGTCGCTGGGCGCGGCCTGGAAAGAAAGGGCCGCGGACGCCTATCTGGCCCAGGCGAAAAAGAAACTTCATCGGCTGAAAAGCGCTGCGGCCGATTTTTCTCGAATCCAGCCCGAAGTGTCGACTCACACGAACTTCGAAATGGCAAGGAACTCGTTGGAAGTTGCCGTCTGCGATATCGAACAGCTGCTCGAAGCGGAATGACCCCCTTGGACTCCCGCCTTTAGCACGTGTTTTAAAACCCTCCCGAAGGGAGGGTGAAATATGCTTGCTTTCGACTTTTAAAACACGTTCTTAGGCGGCTGGCGAATTCTTAACCACGGATCACACGGAAAGTCGGAACGTCGATTCATTCTCGGAACGTGTTTGGAAATTACGAAAATCGTCCAGAGCGCTTGTACGATGGCCCTCCGAGGCCGTCGCGGAAGTCAGATTCACGGCAATCGATGGCCTCGGAGGGGCATCGTACGAGTTTTCAAACACGTTCTTAGATCTGTGTTATCCGTGCTACTAACGTTCCAATTCTTGTCTTCTTGCGCAAATGTGTAGGACGGCGACCACCGCTCCGCGTCGGTGCCCGTAATCCGTCTGGACGGAATGGCATTCCGTCCTACTTTGGTTGCGGCCGTCGGCCGCGCTGGGCTATCTGTGGTCCATACACATCGTCGGTTTGTCTTCGATTGGACGCTCGGCCGCCTAAAGGCGGAACTACGAGCGCGGCGGAACCATGGGCGCCGGAACCTACGTACCCCGGACCAGGCCGAACCATTCGATCTGCTGCCGGGGACAGAATTGCCAGTTGTGGCGCTGGCAGTACGGTTCCAGCCACGTGCTGGTCCGCTGGAGTGTCGCCGCATCGACCCCTTGCGGCATCAACAGGATGCAGTCTGTTCGTGCGTCCGGGAATTGAACGAGATAAGAATGGATCTCGTCGCAGTCCTCCGGACGGTCCACGACAAACTTGAGTTGATAATCGTATTCGTTCATCAGGCGACGCATGACGTCGGGCTGGTGGCGCGTGCGGTCGTGACGGCGGCTCCAGGGATCGTCGCGTTCGGGAGTCGAGTTCGACAACTTCGGACTGATCGACATCAAGTCACACGCGACGGGCAAGTACAGCGTCCCGGCAGTTTCTACCGTGATGTGTCGTCCCAGACGTCGAACCTGATCGCACAGCGGGATGATCTCGGCCTGCAGCATCGGTTCACCGCCCGTCACGACGATGTGGTCGGTATCCCACTCGACAATCTGGGCCACGATCGCGTCGACCGACATGTCGCGACCTTCTGGTGTCCAGGAAGTGTACGGTGTGTCGCAGAACCAACAGCGCAAATTACACCCGCTGGCCCGAACGAATACGCTGCGCGTGCCGCTCAACCGACCCTCGCCTTGAACGGAATTGTAGATTTCAGCGACTCTCATCAGGACGTCTGGTAGGGTAAGGGATCAACGAGTCCGGCATCGGAAAATCCTTTTAATCGCAACTGACAGGCGTCACAGCGCCCGCAACTGGTACCCGCCACGTCCGGGTCATAACAGCTGTGGGTCAGATAATACGGAACTCCCAATTCTGTGCCGCGCCGTATGATCTCGGCTTTGGTCCAATGGATCAATGGCGTATGGATGGAGAAGTCGAGTGTTCCTTCGACGCCCGCTTTCGTGGCAAGTCGGGCCAGCTGTTGGAAGCTTTCAATAAATTCAGGTCGGCAATCGGGGTATCCGCTGTAGTCGACGGCGTTCACACCGATGAAAATGTCCGCGGCTTCGTGGACTTCTGCCATTCCCAACGCTAGCGAAAGAAAGATCGTGTTGCGGGCCGGGACGTACGTTACGGGAATATCCTGCTCCATTTCGCACTGTTCACGATCCTTGGGAACGGCGATGTCACCGGTCAGTGCACTCCCGCCGAACTGGTCGAGGTCAATGTTCACGGTGGCGTGCTTACGCACCCCGAGCGCTTCGGCGACTCGCGCTGCGGCAACGAGTTCAAAGCGGTGCCGCTGGCCGTAATCGACGGATAGTGCGTACAGTTCAAAGCCTCGTTCCCGAGCGATGGCCGCCGTCGTTGCCGAATCGAGGCCGCCAGAAAGCAGTACGACTGCGGGTTTGGACATGGCTGATGACCGGTTGGTAGTTTCGCTTTTCGTCTCATCGTGGCACAATGTCGGTTTTATGAAAAGGCGGTAGTGGACACTTAGACTTCCGAAGTTTGTTATCAAACTTCGGAAGTCTGATCCTATCCTGGAGCGACTCACGTGGCAGAGCAGCAGTTTCGCGACATTCTGGAAACGTTTGAAAATCAGAATCCACAACGGGATTATACGATTGAGATTGTATGCCCGGAATTCACTTCGGTCTGCCCAAAGACAGGACAGCCGGATTTCGGAATATTGACGTTTACCTATATCCCGGACCAGCGGTGCGTCGAGCTGAAGAGCTTGAAGGTGTACCTGCAGCAGTTCAGGAACGAAGGGATATTTTACGAGAACGTCACCAATCGGATCGTGGACGACCTGGTCGCGGTATTGCAGCCGCGCACTCTCCAATTGGTCGCGGCCTTCACTCCTCGCGGCGGGATATCGACGAACGTAGTCGTAACCTATCCAGACGCCCAAGGGACGGAACGTAGAGAGCAGACGAGTAAACCATAATCCCCAATCCGCAATCCGAAATCCGCAATCCGCAATCCCCAATCTCGCAATCCCCAATCCGCAATCCCCAATCCGCAATCCCCAATCCGAAATCCGCAATCCGCAATCCGCAATCCGAAATCCCACCGCTCAATACGACTGCCGGTTGTCGTTCTCCAGCCATTCGCGGAATAACTCGCGGCATTGTTCGGCCATCAGACCTGGCACGAGTTTTACGTCGCTACCGCCGATCGAGACCATCTGTTCGGACGAAACGTTCAATTCATTGAACCCGGCCTGTTCGGCGTCTGCGATCGACGCGCCGAAATAGACCGTTTCCACTCGACCCCAATGCAGGGCCGCCATGCACATGGGACACGGTTCGCAGGTTGTGGCGGCGACCGATCCGGTCAGCAGGATTTCGCCCGTTGAGCGGCAGGCGGAACGCAACGCGTTCACTTCTGCATGCGCGGTAATGTCGGTGGTACTCCAGACGGTATTGTGTTCCACCGACAGCACGTCGCCATCTCGCGCTATCGCACAACCAAACGGCGTTTGCCCGCTGTTAACACCCCGACGGGCCGCTTCGATGGCCATCTGCATTAGTAGTTCGGGTTCCATCGGGGAGTTTTCCTGGGTCCTGACGTATACCGTGCTCAATCATACTCCATCCGAAATGCTGCATAACACCCCTTGCAGTTGGTTATACGCGGTCCGAGAATGCCGGAGGACGGTTCGACATCGAACGGAACTTGTTCCGTTTACTTCCTGAGGGCGAGGGAACCAACAGAACAAGTTCCGTTCTACGACAGACCACACGATTCATCTACCAAGGACGACGGTAAAAATATGGCAGATCAACCCAACGTCATCTTGTCCGGTTTCGCTGACGAAGCCGCCAATCATAAGACAGCCGTCGAACAATTCGCCGCTTTTGCCGCCGTGGGTCTTCAATATTACAGCATCCGCTTCATGGATGCCGGCAACGGCATCAAAAACGTGATGAAGCTGACGACGACGGAGATCCGGAAGGTTCGGCATTTGGAAGCTGAATACGGGCTGAATGTTTCCTCGCTGGGTTCGCCGATTGGCAAGGTCAAACTGCAGGACGTCGACGATGGGACAGAGAACGAATACGTTCCGTTCGCGAAGTATCTTGAGGGCGACGTCAAGAAGGCATGTGACCTGGCGCATGCGTTCGAAACGAAGTTGATTCGCGGGTTTTCGTTTTACCATCCGAAGGGCGAGGATCCGCGCGACTATATTCCCCAGGCTGTCGATCAACTGGGCCAGATCGCCGAGGTCTGCCATCGGAGCGATTTGACGTACGGGCTGGAAGTCGAAGCCAACCTGATCGGCCAGACGGGACAGATCCTGGCCGAGATCCACCGCCAGGTTAATCATCCGGCGTTGATGTTGATCTTTGACGGAGCGAACATTGTCACGCAAGGTTACTCGACCGATGACGTTTTCCAGCAATATTGCGCCATGAAACCCGGTCTCGGCTGGATGCACGCTAAGGATTACCGACTTCCCGCGACGTCGCAGCGGAGTGACCACGTCGACGAGGAGGCATTGAAGCATTTCGTCCCGGCCGACCAAGGCGACAGCGGACATGAACTGGTGTTTCGCGATTTTGGTGAGCTGATTCCGTCGCTGGAAAAGCGTCTGCAGCGACGTGGCATCCCTGGGGTGTTCGTGGACCTGGAACCGCACCTGAAGGGAGGCGGGCAGTTCGGCGGGTTCAGCGGCCCCGACGGGCTAGGTGTCGCACTGCGTGGCCTACGGCGCGTGCTCGATTACGCCGGAATCGGATATCACCTGCGAGATCTAGAAGACGTGCGGGCCGCTCGTCGTTTTTAGCACGCCCTGGTGCGCTGCCTGCGGTGCGAGGACCAGCCACTATCGCGATGCGTAGGCGATGACCAAAACGGATTCCGTCGCTTACGCATCGGGTTGCGGTTTACCCGGTTCAGGACACGCTGACGGACGAATCGAGTAAGACCCTGCTCAGGCGGCAGATCGGTTGCGACGCCGCTTCTGACGGCGGCGTCCGCGTCGGTATCGAAGTCTTCGTTCGAACCTATTCCGCTTCAGGCCCATCGACCGGCGCCGGCTCGTCGGTCTTCACCTCAGAACGCAGATCGAGCTTCGGACGCGCCTTTTCACTTGTGCCGGTGTCATGGAAATATCGCCTGCCGCGACTCCAGATCAGCATCGCCTGGACCAGCCACAACATGGCGGCGATGATGCCGATTAACGCGCCGAACATACCGACGTTCGATTTGCCATACGAAATATTCAGGATTAACAATCCCATGGTCAGAGAGAGTGCAGCAACCAGTAACTTTCCGATGGTTTTGGTTGCCAGACGTGATTTATGGTTCGTTTCGATTGCGAGCCGGGCCGACATGTTGGCTAGATCTCGCATGGCGTCAATATCGGTCTGCTGTTCGGGTGCGGAACGCCGTGGCCGTGGCCGCACTTCGCCGGTCTGGTCGTCGCGCCGCGACTCTTGTTTCTTCGCGGGCGGTTCTTCTTCGGTCTGGGAACTTGAACTGGCCGTGTTACCACCGACACGTTTCAAGAGACGCGCTACGTAGGCATCGACGTCGCTCGCGTCGCTGTCGTGTTCATTCTCAGATTCGGTCGTTTTAAACGTGGGTGATGGATCGGACTGGGTCTTCGCTCGTTGATCAGCATTCGTTACGTGATCAGCACTCGTCTGTTGATTCGCATCCTCATAGGTCGGCGTGGTGACCGGGTGGTTTGCCTCATCAACGGGAATTCCAGCTTCCGCAATCCAATCCTCTGATTCCGTGCCGCTCTCTTGCGACGACGTATCGGCGGCGTCGCTCGATTGCTGCAGCTGTTCGAACTGGCTGCAACGCTGCTCCAAGTCCTGACGTTGCCGGTCGATCTCGACTTGCTGTGCTTCCAGTTCTCCCAGCAGTGTGGCGCAGCGGGACTCGAACTCTTTCTGTGCTTTTTCCAGTGCGCTCGACTGTTCGTCGTGTGCCGCCTTTTCTTCTTCCAACTGCTGGATCTGCCACTCGATCTGCTGGTAGCCTTCGCGGGCCTCGTTGAATTCGCGACGCTCTTGTTCCAGCGCCGCGCGCTGTTGGTCCAGCTGTTGCCGGGCGACCTCGATTTCCTGCTGCAGGCGTTCCCGTTCGGACGCCACCTGTTCTGCTGCCGCGGCATCTGCCTGGCTGGAGTCTGCACTACATTCGACACGCTGTGCGAGTTGCGTTTCGAAGTGCGATTGTTGAGCTTGGAGCTGCGATTCGGCGGCGGCGAGTTTTTCTTGCAGCTGGGCGACCGTTCCGTCTTTCGCCTGAAGCCGTTGCTCCCACTCGGCACGACGAGCCTCTAGTTCAGTTCGCTCCTGATCCAGCTTGTCGCGGGCCGCCGTCATCTCGTCTCGCATGACATCGCTGCGCATCTGCTCTTCGGCGGCCAGCTCTTCCTCGCGGATACGAAGATTCCGGATCTCCCGTTGTTCGCATGCCAATTCGGTGCGGTGGGCGTCCAGCGCTTCACGTTCGGCTTCAAGCTGCTGGCGATGAGTGTTCAGTGCCTCGCATTCGGCGGCCAGGTTCTCCTGGCGATCATTCAGAGCGCTGCCTTCCGCTTGCAAGGCGGACCGCTGTTCGGCGATGCGTACCCATTCGGTCTCGATCGCGCTGGCTGCCTCGGTCCATTGGTCGTATTCGGGCGCACGGGTAGCTTCCCATTCCTTCTGAATCGCCTCGAAGTCTTTTTTCGAACGTTCCAGCTGGCGTCGGGCGGCAGCGATGTCTCGTTGCGCCCCTTCGATGTAGGTGCGCTCGTCGGTTGCGATTCGATCGTGCTGAATTCTCAGTTCGTCCAGCGCTTTCCGTTCGGCATCCAAATCCCGTTGTTGTTGCTCTAGCGATTCCCGTTCAACGGCCAGCTCAGCCTGTGCCCGGCACAGCAGCTCGATCTCTTCCGTATTGGAGGCGTGCGACGATTGTTGAGCGGCCCGTTCGGATTCGAGCTCGTAGCGCGTCGTCTCCAATTCGAGCCGCGCGTCGGCTAACTGCTGGAATGCGTCTTTCGCCGAACCGAAATCACTCTGCTGTTCTTCCAGCTGGCGAAGATCCTCCGCCAGTTGTCGCTGCTGAACTTCAAATTGCTGAGATTGTTTCTTAATGGCGGCATCTTGCTCGTCCAGTTGCTCGGCGCGAACATTCAGCTGACGCTGGGCTTCCGCCTGCTCGTCCTGCCATTTTTGCTGTTCCGATGCCAACTTATCGTCGGACGCATGCAGTTGTTGTCGGACAGCTTCTAGTTCTTGTTGAGCGACGGCTAACTCGGCCTGCTGTTGTTCAACGTCATAGAGTGCGGCCTGGCTTTGATCAAGCTGTTCAGCTTGTGCGGCCAGGCGAGCTTCCAGCTGGTCCAATCGGTTACTTTTGCCAAGCAACTCTTTCTGAGCGTCCGCCAGGTGTGCCTCAAGCGCCTCAAGGCGGCTGGCCTTCTGTGCTAACTGCGCTAACGCGTCTTTCACCGAGCCGAATTTATTCTGCTGTTGTTCCAGCCGGCGACGTTCCTCTGCCAGTTGTCGCTGCTGATCCTCGAAGTGCTGCCGTTGTTTCTCGATGGCGGCATCTTGTTCGTCCAGTTGCGCGGCGCAAATCCAGCTGGTCCTCGGCTTCCGCCTGTGCGTGTTGCCATCGCTGTTGTTCCGATGCCAACTTCTCGCGCGACGCTTGTAGCTGTTGCCGGACGGCTTCTAGTTGTTGTTGAGCGACCTTTAGCTCGGCCTGCTGTTGCTCAACGTTTTGAAGTGCGGCCTGGTGTTGGTCGAGCTGTTCGGTCTGTGCGGCCAGGCGAGCTTCCAGCTGATCCAATTCGTTACTTTTGCCAAGCAACTCTTTCTGAGCGTCGGCCAGGTGTGCCTCGAGCGTCTCAAGGCGGCTGGCCCTCTGTGCTAACTGGGCTTCGGTGTCCGCATACTCTTGTTGCTGTTGGGCGTCTCTGGTTTCCGCGTCCGCGCGTTCCTGCCTGAATTGCTCGCGCGCGTCGTCGAGTTCGCGTTGAGCGAACTGGACTTCACATTCGTGCTGTGCGAAATGTTGTTCTGCCGAATCGCGTTGACGGACCCACTCTTCCCACTGTTGATCCAGATCGTGGCGCTTCTGTTCAAGTTGCCGCTGGGCGACGTCTAATTGCTGTTGAGCGTTTTCGAGTTCATCTTCGCGGCGGGCATGCTCCTCCACCAGCGTTGCCAGCTGCAGGTGATGCTGCTCGGAATGCCGCTGTACATCCTGTGCAAACGATGCGCGCTGGGCTTCCCAGCTCTTCCGCTCGGCATGAAACCCGGCTTTCATCGTCGCCAGTTGTTGCTCGGCTTCTTGCTGCCGCTGTAGTTTTTCCGTCGCTTCTTCTTCCCGTGCGTGAGCTCGCTCCTGCAGCTCGGCCAACTCGGTCTGTTCTTCGTGTAGCTGCTGGTTGGCTAGATTCAGATCCTCCAGCTCGCGTGCGAGTTCTTCTCGCTCCTGCCGGATCTTTTTCTGGAGGCGGTTTACTTCCGCTTCGCGTCGCAGGACTGCCGGTTCACCAGCAGCTTGGGTCTCGTCGCGCTCGTTATGCTTGAATGCGGTTGGGCTTTCGGCCCGGGGTCGGGTTGCGTTCGGTGCGGGATCGTTGCCGGCAGCCTGCAGCGAGTTCATTCTCCATTCGTGCTTTTGGCGGCGCCAGGCTTCCTGAAGATCGGACAACGGCTGCCGTGGGTTCTGGCCCGGGTGTAATGAAGCAGAGGGTGATGGGGAGGGTGTAGGGGAAGCAGAACTGCTTGAGGAAGCAGATCCGGTGGAGTTTCGGACCGCTGCGGGGCTAGCGTCTGCGGCGGATCGCGTTGGTCGTGCCGATTGCTGAGTCTTCTGGCGATTAACGGGCGCCGTCGCCTTCGGCCTGGCGTCGGTTGCGTTGAGTGCCAGAACTTCGATTTCGAATGGACCGACCGTCAAATGGTCGCCCGCCGTCAAGCTCGTTTCGGCGAACAGCAGCCCATTGAGACGTACCTGGTCCGAATCGCAACGAACTATTGTCTCGCGGGCGCCCCGCAAGATTGTGCATCCCAACAAAGGGACCCCTTCGGCACGCAGCTGCAGTGAGCAGTCAGCCGTTGACCCAATGCCACACTTGGCACCGCGGAGTCGGACGATCTGACCGTCACGCTTGGATCCTCGAACTCGCAGTTCGATAAATCCAGGTGCAATTCCAAGCAGGGTTTTGGCCAGCGACGACGCAACCGTTCCGGGCATCGAGTGTGTTCTCGTCTGTGATATGTCAGCCTCAGCACCGGACAAAGGGCCATATGCTGGCAGGCCGGAATTGACTCACGTGTATCAACTCCCTTGGAACATTTAGCTTACGGCAAGGGCGTGTCAACGAACCGAGGTCACTGAATCGCTCCCGATTGCTAGCGTTACCGGGCTGCTGCAAAAATTCGCTGCATATCTGTGACGGTTTTGTCGATTATTCCAAAGCGACTGTACCGAGCGGTCTCCGGGTGCGGCGCGAAGTGCATCGCCCCGGGTGTCCGCAAAGTCGTGCGCCGGTCCCAGGACCGGCGGAACGCCTGTTCGTGTCGGATTGAAAAACCGCAACTTATTGTTGCCCATGACTTTAGGGTTGTTCCGACGGAACCGGTGGCCAGGGTTTTCGAAAAGGATGGCCGAAATCCCTCACGCCCGGAAGCTGCGTACTATATTTACGTGGCCCGCCGAGGAGAGCGGCGTGTGGATTTGACGAGGAAATAGAGCGGCGCAAGAAGAGAAACTTCTCACGTCGCAAGGCAATATAAATGTTGGCCCGTCAATAGAGACTTTGTTGATCAAAGGCTGGATTCAAAAAGGGTAAACGACATGGGACGTAAAGACTCAGTTCTCAATCTGCGCAGCATCCTCATTACGCGACGCAATGCTTTACGCCAGGCTCTGGCAGGCGACCTTAGCTCGTTGCAAGAGTTGCGTGCACAGACCAGCGGCGACCTTATGGATGCCGCACTCGATTCTGCACAGGACGAAATTAACTCGCAGTTAGCCGAAGTGGAAAGCCGCGAATTGGCCAGTATTGATAAAGCCCTCGAACAAATGCGCGGGGGATCCTACGGGGTCTGCGAACACTGCCAGAAAAAGATCCCGATGGCTCGTCTTAACGCGTTGCCTTATGCGACGACTTGTATCGATTGCCAGCGTGAGGCCGAACGAGGTGGTGGTCCTGCAGGTGGAGGAGCGGACTGGAGCAGAGTCCTCGATTTGCCACAGGACAACGAACTTTCGATTAGCGATATCGAAATGGATGTTACCTAGTTTGGCATGTGTGCCTGGTTCGCTGGCGATTGTCGACAGCACTGTGTATTTCAAAGGGTATTCCTTTCAAAAACACAATGCCTTTCGACAGCACTGTGTTTGCCGTAAATACGATGCGACCTTGGCATGTCACGATCGAGTATCGCGGGGGTTGTGACTGGCGAAGACTGGGGCTGACTGCGGGCCTTGTGGCCTTCCGGCCGTACCGCACGTATCCGTCCGTCCAACAAGACTCCGGAGTGCGTCTCATGGTGAATGGACCCGAACGGTTTGCCCAAATCGCCTTTGCGTTCCTGTTCTTCCTGCCGCTTGGCAGTATGTCCGCGTCGGCTCAGCTGACGAAGACTGCGTCCACGACAGAAGCTCGTGATGCCGAATACGCGGCCCTGCGCCAAGCCGTGTCGGGCCTGCAGCGTCAGTCGAATATTCTGAAGCGCGTCGTCAAGCTGGTACGACCGGCGGTGGCCCACATCGAAGTCCATAAGGACGGTGGTGATCCGAGCCCAGATAATCCCGCGGACGAAACGGGATCCGGTGTCGTCTTTCGCAAGGATGGCAAGTACTACGTGCTGACCAATCGCCATTTGATCGTCAACACCAGCCTGTCGAATGTCACCCTTACACTGGGGGACGCGCGAGTCCTGCGGCCTAAACAGAAGTGGATGGATGCCCGCACCGATATCGCCGTGCTGGCGATCGAAGGCGAAAATCTGGTCGCTGCCAGATTCGGCGATAGCGACCAGCTGGAAATTGGTGACTACGTCCTCGCGATCGGTAGTCCCTTTGGCCTGAACCACTCCGTGACGTTCGGCATTGTCAGTGCCAAGGGTCGTCGTGACCTGGAATTGTCCGTCGAAGGTGTCAATCCACGAGAGTTCATCCAGGATTTCCTGCAAATCGATGCGGCGATCAATCCCGGCAGCAGCGGTGGTCCGCTGGTCAATCTGCAGGGCGAAGTGATCGGAATCAACACAGCCATTGCCAGCACCAGCGGCCACAACGAAGGAATCGGCTTTACGATTCCGATCACCATGGCCAGCAACATTGCGTATCAGTTGGTCGAACACGGTGAAGTCCGCCGCGGCTTTCTGGGCGTGCGACTCGATTCCCGCTTCACCGACTCTGACGCCAAACGCATCGGACTCGACCGACCACGCGGCGCTCGAATCAGTCTGATAACGGATGGTACGCCCGCCCATCAAGCCAACCTGAAGCCTGGCGACGTGGTATTGCAATTCGACGGGACCTGGATCGACGACGACAGTCACCTGGTCAATCGCGTGAGCCTCACCGCGATCAACGTCAAGGTTCCGATGCTGATCTATCGCGACGGCAAACAAATAACGGAACACATTACACTGGTCCGTCGCCCGCCCCACGCCAACTGATTGGCTCTTAAACTCGGCTCGGCGCTAGTCCGCGAAGAATTGCGTCGACAACACCAGCCGCGTCGATCTCGATCGCGACATCCATGTTCGCTCGCCATTCCGGCGCCGGACGTCGATCGAAGACGGTAGCCCCGGTCGTCAATTCGCCCGAAAGCTCGACGTCACCCGCCATCGTCTCCATGTGAAACAGTTCCGGGTGCAGGGCGGCGACGAGTGCCACCGTGTCGTGTAGATAGATGCCTTCCAATCCCATATTCATGCGATAGGCCCGAAAAGCGTACGGCATCACCTTGCGTAACAGCCTGCCAATCGCTGAGTGTTCGTCCGGCAATTCGTCCAATTGGTCATAGGTCATCACGACCTGGCGGGTCACGTCCAGCGGAATCAGTGTCTTGGTAGTCGGCGACGTCAGAACAGCGCGGGCGGATTCCGGATCGCAATAGATGTTGAATTCGGCCGCGGGTGTCACATTGCCGTATTCAAGCGACCCCCCCATACAGTGAATCTGCCCGACCATTGAAACCACATCAGGATCACGAGCGAAGGCACGAGCGATATTGGTCAGCGGTCCCAGAGCAATGATCGAGACCTCGTCCGGTGCGGCGCGGACCTCGTCGCAAATGACCTTGTCCGACGGGTGCCGATTATGAAGTTCGGCGACTTCGAAGTAGGAGTTTCCCAGCCCGTCACCCCCGTTCAGCGGGCTTGAATCGACCCCGCGGCCGTTGTCCGGTTCGCGGGCCACGCCAATCCGAGGCCAGCGCGGCGGATCCAGTTGCTCGATAATCGCCTGAACGTTGCGGGTCGCCTGTTCGGCCGAAACATGCCCGGCCGTGGCGGTAACGGCAATCACTTCCAGGCGAGGGTCGAACAGCGCCATGCACATGGCGACCGCGTCGTCGATGCCGGGATCGACATCCAGGATTACCTTGCGGGCCATGCTCAGCCTCCGTGCCTGCCTCAATGCCTGCCGCGTGACAAACTCGTTCGTCACAGATCGAGAACGATTGTAGAACTGCTCGTGACGTCCAGCAAGTGCATACCTCCTGTGCATACCTGTGGCGCCGGGGTCGACCGGATGAGGCCTCCCAGCACGTTTCCCGCACTCCGGCTAGCCGACCGGTGTCTCGTAAAACGGGCCTGCAGTACAATCAGCCGTCGTGAGAAACCGAAGCGCGACTTACGCTGATCGCACACGAAGGCCTTGGTGATGAGAATTGAAGCTGCAATTGGTCGCGTTCTGGCGGGTGACGATCTGTCGATGGATGAAACGGCGGACATCATCAACCAGGTTATGGATGGCCAATGTGGCGATGCCGAAATCGGCGTATTTCTGACGGCGTTGCGGGAAAAAGGCGAAGCGGTTAGCGAAATCGCGGGCGCCGCCGCGGCAATGCGGAAACACATGACCAAGATTCGCTCGCAGCGAGAACAAGTGGTCGATACCTGTGGCACGGGTGGAGATGCCTCCGGCACCTTTAACATCAGCACCGCCGCCGCGCTGGTGGCGGCCGCGGCTGGCATCGCCGTCGCCAAACATGGCAACCGGAGCATCACTAGCAAGACGGGATCGGCCGATGTGCTGGAAGCGCTGGGGGTGAATGTCGAAGCGGACGTGCCGCTGATCGAAAAGTGCCTTAACGAACTAGGGTTTTGTTTTTGTTTCGCTCCGCAGATGCATCCTTCCATGCGGCACGTCGCCCGCGTGCGCCGCCAACTGGGCGTCACGACGATTTTCAATCTCCTGGGACCGCTGTGTAACCCCGCATCGGCGCCGTTTCAATTACTGGGCGTGGGTCGTCCCGAAGTTCGCCAGTCGATGGCCGATGCGCTCGTGATGTTGGGGACTCAGCGCGCGGTGCTGGTCACCGGAGCGGATGGCCTGGATGAAGTGACACTGACCGGGCCGACCCATGTGATGGAAGCCAACGATCAAGTGCTGCGGGAGTGGGTTTGGTCACCCGCCGACTTTGGCCTGCCGGAAAGCTCGCTGGATTCGATCCGCGTCGACGGACCGCAACAAAGCGCCGACATGGTGCGTGCGGTTTTAGAGGGTGCAGCCGGCGTGGCGCGGGACATCGTCGTCGCCAATGCCGCAGCCGCCCTCTGGACGGCCGGCAAGGCGGACGACCTGCGGCAATGTGCCGAACTGGCCGCCGCCGCGATTGATTCAAGAGACGCCTCGAAGTTATTGACCGATCTGGTCCAGCTCACCAATCGCTGAAAACCTCTTAACGCCCCACTTTTATGGTGCTTGCCGCGGCCGTGCTAACCTTTTCTCTGCGCGTTACAGCTGATAGACTGGATCGCTTCATTTCGGACCAACGTCGGTCGGACTTGCCACTGCTCTTGAACACGAATCTTCAACGCGAATCTTCACGACAAGCTTTACCACGAATCTCTAGTACAAGTCTTAAATACGGAGCACACCGGTTATGAGCAAACCAGGACGAATTTCGAAGAAAGCCAATCATGGCAAGCGACCCGCGAACAGCAAGGCCCGCAAACAGAAGCGCAAGAAGGTAAAGACCTAAGCGAGCAGCGTCGTCAGGGTAACCTACAAGCGGAAAGGCCGCACGTGGCACGCAAAGAACCGATTGTTCCGTTCAGCGACTACGATCTGAATGTCGTTTGCGCCGATATTGAAGCGATCCGCCAATTCAATCCGCAGCGGCACGAAATGGAGATGCTGACGGCGATTGTGTTGGAGGACTTCGAACGGAAGCTGGTCGTCGGTTATCTCGATACGTCCCCCGATGACTTTTGGTGCCGTGGTCACATGCCGGGCATGCCCTTGATGCCTGGTGTACTGATGTGTGAAGCGGCAGCCCAGTTGGCCAGCTACTTTGTCCAAAAGTACGACATAATGGGTGTCGAGATGATGGGCTTTGGAGGACTGGAAGATGTCCGGTTCCGTGGTGCCATCCGACCGGGCGACCGCCTGGTGATCCAGATCACCCAAGAAAAGGTTCGTCGCGGCGCGATTGTCGTCTGTCGCTTCCAAGGATACGTGGAGGAAAACCTGGTCGTCGAAGGCGAGATCCGCGGCATCCCTCTGCCGGCGGCCGACCTCCGAGGTGCCGATACGGTTGGGAAATGACCGGTAAACGGTAAACGGTAAACAGTGATCACTGGCGCTCCCTCCATGTCTCGCCGAGTGCTTTCCAAGATCGACTCAACGCTAGATGTGTCGCGGCACCTTCTGACTTTAGAACAGTTGCCCTGCCCGTGGGACGCGACATTGCTGTTTGGACGCGAGGCACCGCTTGAGCTGGAAGTGGGCAGCGGCAAGGGTTTGTATCTCAGCAATGCAGCTGCGGCAGATAGCGATCGCGATTTTCTGGGAATTGAGATCTGGCTGAAGTATGCGCGGTTTTCAGCGGTCGAGCTTGCGAAACGCCAGCTACGTAATGCATGCGTTGTCCAAGGGGACGCAAACCGAGTGTTGGGCGAATTGCTGCCCGACGCTTCGCTGGATGCCGTTCACATCTATTTCCCTGACCCCTGGTGGAAAACACGGCATTCCAAACGCCGCATCATGAACGCCAGATTCCTGCAACATGTTCAGCGGACGCTGAAAGCCGGTGGCCAGCTGCATTTTTGGACCGACGTGCAGTCGTACTTCAACAAATCGCTGGACGTGCTGAAACAAGAGACGGACTTAGCCGGTCCGTTTGAAGTTGAGCGGCGTGAAGCGGAACACTCGATGGATTACCGCACGCATTTCGAACGTCGCACGCGACTCCATGAAGAACCCGTGTATCGCTGTACGTTCAGGAAAAGCGGTAATCCAATGACCAAATCCCAATGACCAAATCCCAATGTCCAAATCCCAATGCCAAATCCCAATGTCCAAATCCCAATGTCCAAGTCCCAATGTCCAATATTTCGGAACTTCGACGTTGGAAGTTGAGCGTTCGATGTTCGCTCTCCAGCGCCCCGCCTCCTGCCTTCACGCTTCCCGCCTCACCCGACCGGCTGGTGGCTTTCGTACGTGCGGCGCTGATCGTCACCTTGCTGAGACTGATCCAGGGCGATCTGATATAGCCGCTGCCCGTGGGGTGTCGGGTAATCGCCGGTGATGCAGGCCTGGCACAGCTGACTTGCATCCATTCCGATCGCCGCGGCAATCGATTCAACGCGCAGGTACCGCAGCGAATCGGCCCCCAGGTCTGCGGCCATTTCGGCTTCGACTTCGCTGGTCAACTCGCGATCTTCCAGGAACTTTGCGGCAAACAACTCGTTGATTCGCGACATGTCGATCCCGTAAAAGCAGGGTGCAATGATCGGTGGACATGCCACGCGCACGTGGATCTCTTTCGCACCACCCACTTCGCGGATTCGTTTCAGCAGTACGCGCATCGTGGTCGACCGGACGATCGAATCTTCGACTAACAAGACGCGTTTGCCTTCCAGCAGTTCGGGCAAAGGTGTGTACTTGGTCGACGCCTTGTGCTGACGATCGGTCTGGCCTTCGATAAACGTGCGGCCCGAATAGCGATTGCGAATCAATCCCTCGATCGAAGGCAGTTTCAAGCGATAAGCCATCGCGTCGGCGGCCGCTTTGCTGGTATCGGGAACAGGGACCACAACGGTATCTTCGTCCAGCGGTACCGATCCGTCGGCGATTTCCAGTCGAGCCAGTTCTTCGCCGAGCGCTTTTCGTGACAGATAGACGCTGCGATTGTCCATCGTGCTGGCCACGTTGGCAAAATAGATCCATTCGAAAAAGCAGTGTGCCTTGCGAGGGCTGGGGGCGAACCTTTCGATGCTAAACTGACCGTCGACGATCATGGCGGCCTGACCCGGCAACAGCGACTTGATACTGGACGGCTTGAATCCCAGGTTCAGCAGGGCCACACTTTCGCTGGCCGCGGCAAACAGGGGTCCTTCTTTGGCATAGCACAAAGGTTTCACGCCCAGGGGATCACGAGCGACAATCATTTCGCCCAGCGAGTTGAGAAAGACGAAACTGTAGGCACCATCGAACCGCTCACCGAACTGCCGGCACATGTCGATCAGCGACGGACCTTGCGACAAGGCCCGACTGATCTCGTGCATGATAACTTCGGTATCGTTATCGCGAGCCAGGTAATTGTCCGGATCTTGCAACAACTCGTTTCGCAATTCCTGATAGTTGGCCAGCTGGCCGTTGAAGGCAAAGCTGAACCACTTCTGTTTCTTGATGTGGTGGCGTTCGAAGGGCTGCGCGTAGCTGCGATCTTCTTCGCCACAGGTGGCATAACGGACGTGACCGATGGCCGCCCGCCCCGCATACTTCGTCATCAGGCTCTCGTGCTTGGCCCGATGCGACATCCGAAAGACCTCGGTGACCGTGCCCGTCTCCTTGAACGTATCGATCAATTGGTTCCGGTGCGGATTGTAGGTGCTCAAGCCGGCTGCCAACTGACCTCGATTTTGCACGTCCAGAAGAATCCGCGGCATCAGCCGGGACACGGCTTCCGGGTCGCCGCACAACGGGCTGACTTCCGTTCCTGGCAAATGGTAAATCGCGGCCACGCCGCATTCATCGCGGATTTCGTCGTCGGAATCACCGCATCGATCACCATCACCTCTTTGATTACTGTGAAGATCGCTCATGAAACACCGCCGGCGAACATCCTGATCGCCGCACCTGTCTGTTAAGGAGGGAAAGGGGAGAGAAGGGGTGACAAAACGCCAAAGTCAACCAATCGCCGCAACCACGCGGCGAGGGGCTGGCTCAACGGCCGCCGCCTAACCTATTGTAGAGATGCCCCCGCGATCCCTCAAGCATGCGGCGTAGGGGATAAAGGATGCGGGATACGGGATGCGGGATGCGGGATGCGGGATGGGATGCGGGATGCGGGATGCGGGATGCGGGATACGGGATGCGGGATGCGGGATGCGGGATGCGGGATACGGGATGCGGGATACGGGATGCGAGAAGGATGCACTATTCCCTAGCTAGACCACTGATCACCGATTAGTGATTACCGATAACCGACTACTGATCGCCGGACATTCACCGCTCCCCGCTATCCGTCCCTCACGAATAACCAATAACGATTAACCAATAACTATTAACTAGTCACCAATAACTACCCCAATGCCCGACCTTCTCCGTCAGGAAATCGCGACCGCTGCCGATACGATCGTGGTCAAGATCGGCACGCGTGTTTTGACCGGGGCGGACGGCTTGCTGAACCAGCAGCGGATTTCGACGCTGGCCGAGGAACTGAACCAGCAGATGTCCGGCGGTCGCAAGGTGGTTTTGGTCAGTTCGGGTGCTGTGGGAGCCGGCATGGGTCGGCTTGGTTTGAGTGAACGTCCAGCCGATCTCGCTCATCTACAGGCGGTCGCGGCCGTCGGACAGTCGAACCTGGTCGAATCGTATGACAAGGCGTTGGCCAAACACGGACGCCACGCCGCTCAGATCTTGTTAACGACCGACGACATGGACAACCGCGTGCGTTACCTGAATGTTCGCAACACGCTGGTGACCCTGTTGGAATACGGCGCGCTACCGATTATTAACGAAAATGATACGGTAGCGGTCGACGAGTTGTTGAACACGTTCGGTGACAACGACCGCTTGGCCGCGGCCGTGACCAATTTGTTGTGCGCACCGCTGTTGATCCTTTTGACTGACGTGGACGGTTTGTACGACGGCAACCCGGACGATCCCGATTCGAAGGTGTTGACTACAGTGACCAACATCGACGACCACGTCCTGCACTTGGCGGCTCCCCGCGCGTCGTCGGTCGGGAAGGGGGGGATGGCCAGCAAGTTGGACGCGGTACGGATGGCGACATCGGCGGGCGAGAACGTGGTGATCGCCAACGGCTATCAGCCCGGCACCCTGGCCCAGATCCTGGCGGGCGAGCCGGTCGGCACACTTTTCGTGGCGCAGGGCCAGGCGGTATCGTCGCGCAAGCGTTGGATCGGCTTTACCGTTCAGCCCCGCGGGCGGCTGCACCTGGACGAGGGCGCCGTCCGAGCGGTCCACAAGCAGGGCCGCAGTCTGTTACCGATAGGCGTGATCTCGGTCGACGGCGAGTTTGAAAAAGGCGATGTCGTCTCGATCTGCGACGCGACGGGCGTCGAGTTCGCGAGGGGCCTGACGAACTACAGTGCGCAGGAGATCCAACGCCTAAAGGGCCTGAGCAGCCAGGAAATCGCGGTCAAGTTCGCGCAAAACCCTTATGACGAAGTCGTCCACCGCGACAACCTAACGCTGACGAGGTGAGCGTTTGCCAGCAATCAGCGCGTATTTTAACGGTAGACGTCAATGATTACCTCAAAGGCATTCTTTCCGGTCTTGATTACTGATCAGGTAGCGGAGTGCAAAGAGTTCTTTGTTTCGCTTTTCGGATTTCAATCGGTCTTTGATTCAGACTGGTATTTGCATTTAGTCCACGCCAATCGCGCGCAGCTGGGGTTCCTTGTTCCCGGTCACCCGTCCCAACCCTCCTTCCTGCAGTCAGCGTTTGCCGGTTCGGGGCTGGTCTTCGCGTTTGAAGTGGAAAGCGTTGACGAAGCTTTCGATGCGTTGCAGAACAGTTCTGCAGATATCGTTTTTCAACCAAAGACCGAAGAATGGGGGCAACGGCACTTTATGATCGCTGGTCCCGGTGGCGTAACGATTGATGTAGTTCAAAATGTTGACCCGTCACTCAACGCAACATAGAAGGCCGTTGAACGGCAGCCGCTGTCTTTCCGGCGATTCGATCGCTAAATTGCTGAAAGGGTTTTCGGCGATTTGGGCCGTAGGCAGAGGGTCCGCCGCCGGTCAACTTGGTCATTCACTAAGTAGGATCATCATGAATGTACAAAGAGAGCGTTTGCGCGCCGGGACCATTTGCAGCGTCTTCTGCTCTGCCCTGTTTGCGGTTCTCCTTTCCTCCTCCTTTGCGCAAGGCCAGGAGCGACAAAACGCACCCGCCGGGGGCACAGGGGGAGAATGGAGATTGCAGCATCCGATCGTTATCGCTTCGGCCGTGATGGGGCCGCGCGTGCGTCTGCTAAACCTCTTCCCCATGGGAGTTCTCTGGTTGGACCGTGTACCCGTCGTGGCCGTCGTGAAGGATCCAAAAGTGTCGCCAGTCCTGATGCTTTGGAAAGAGGACACGAACCGAAGTTGGGCGTCTTATGCAGAGATTCCGGGCCTTAGCTTTCCCTCTGTGTTTTCAATCAATGGCAACGCGATCGGTGTGGTAGCGTCAACGGGAACGGATGTTCGCGGCGGTTATGGCAACGCCATACATTTTCTCCGTATTCAAAACGGGGAGACGGGAAAACCTCATGTACTCACTCCAGCATCGAAAGACGGGTCCCGTGTAACCGTCAGTACGGTGGAAGTATCCGGCGATACGATATTTGTCTTCCTTCTTCGCGAAACCCAAGGCAACGCAGGTAATGACCTTTTGTTTGCCATGTCTCCGGACGGTGGACTCTCTTGGTCGGACACCAAGCAGATCGGCAAGACGACGATGCACGAAGATTCCAGCCATGTGCAGGGCTTGTGTTTCAGTGGCCAGCACGTCGCGCGTTTTTTGAGCGAGCGGGAAGGCAATTTTCTGTATCGGACCAGAGACGCTGGTAAGGCATGGGAGAAAGAACCCTTCCGAGTGCAAGACGGCCTTGCCGACACAAAACGGCTGCCGCTCGGGCGGATCCTATCTCGCGACGGGGTTGGCGTGGTCTATCTCGCGCACAATCCGCAGAATCGAAGGGAGGCCGCGTACTTCTTCACGAACTCGTCAGACCAAGGCAGGAGCTGGAGCAAGGGCGTACCCCTAACGAAGAACATGAAGGTGGAGGATCCCTCGCTATTCGTTCAGTTGGCAAGCGCCGGAAACCGTATCGCGTTTTCCTACATGGAAACAGTCGGCAACTGGACGGAAGGAGAGATCGAGAATCATGTCGTCGTCTCTCAAGATAAGGGCAAGACCTGGGTTCGAGAGCCGCTGAACGAGCATTACAACGGGGTCATGCTGTTCAGCGCCCTCAGCGGTGCACCCGACGGTTCGCGGCTTCTCTACAGCACGGCAATCCGCATGAAGGAAGCTGGGACGTCGCGGTGTTTTCTTGTGGTTCAGGAATATTCGGAACGAAAGCCTGCCGAGGAGGATCTTGCGGTCATTAAGCGTTTGGTCACGGATTTGGGCCACCCGAAGTACAGGGTCCGCGAAGCAGCGTCGGAAAGGCTCGCCACCTTGGGGGCAAATGCTCGCAACGAACTTCTGAAGGCTAGCGAGAGTGAGGATCTGGAAGTCGCCACGCGTGCCAAGGCTTTGTTGGAAGTCCTTTTTCCGGAGTGTCTGAAGCTGAGGGTCGAGGAATAGGGCCAAACCGTGAACAAGCGGATTCAGCTGACGTAGTTACGCTGGCCCTTCACGACACGGACATCTCGTCGGCGTCCCAGGTCTGTTCAGACACCTTGGGTTTGCGAGCCTATTCGACTTATCTCCTCCGTTTCGCAGCCTTTGTCATCCTCTATATACGCTGCACTCTGCCGAACGAGTAGCCGGTGCCTTGTGGTGAATACTCTTACCGTTGCCTTCGGATGATCGTATCGGCTAAATTGTCGCATCAGATGCAGGTGGACCTGAACGTAATTTTTATTCCGTGTTTCATAAAGGAGCAACTCGATGGGAATGGTCAAGGAATTCAAAGAATTTGCGCTGAAGGGCAATGTCGTCGATATGGCGGTGGGTATCATTATCGGTGGCGCGTTCGGAAAAATTGTCAGCTCACTGGTCAATGACATCATCATGCCGCCGATCGGTATGGTGATGGGCGGCGTCGACTTCTCAAAATTCGCGTTCCAACTCAGCGAGAAGACTGCCGAAGCCGAAGCGGTCACCATCAACTACGGCGCATTCATCAACGTCGTGTTGGATTTTCTTATCGTGGCCTTTTGCATTTTCATGGTTATCAAGGGCATGAATAACATGAAGCGCAAAGAAGAGCCGGAAGCAGCCACCACAAAGAATTGTCCGAATTGCGACACCAGCATTTCGATCAAGGCCACACGCTGCCCGAATTGTACTTCTGAAATTGGCGCCGCTTAACATTGCGGCCTAACCATGGGATTCACCGGAACCGGGTCCGCGTCGCGCGCGCACTACGCTCGTTCACGTCAACGCCCGGCCCGGTGATCCCGGACGTCAGGCATCTTCCCACGATTGAATTACTCTTTACTCAGCGTCAAAGTCGTCCCGGGCTCGTCCAGAAATTGCGTCTCGGGCTGGCTGGGCGATACGCTCAAGGTCCGTGTTACGGCCAAGCCCGAAAAGGGCAAGGCCAACGAGGCGGTCCTATCCCTGTTGGCCGAGGCGTTGCGCATCGACAGGAATCGGGTCACGATTTCGTCCGGGAATTCGTCCGCTAGAAAGTCGGTAAAGATCCACGGTCTTGCTGAAGCAGAGATTCGAGACCGAATCGACCAGGCAGACCCTAACCAGCATCTGCACTGGATTCTCTTGTCATCCGCGGTTCGGCTTTGTCATCCCTGGGCTGGCATCGGTCGGACAACACTTTCGTGGATTGCGTCGAAGGCTAGAATCTCTGGCTGATATCGACTTTTTCCGTACAGCGTCCGTGTGCCATCGTTATGGATACGCTTGCTCATTCGCCGATCGTTGCCGATCTCGTAGATCTGGTCGAAACGAACCGGTCGGTTCGTGAACAGATCGATAACGTGTTGCGCGAAGGTGACCGGGCGGTTGGGAATGTTTGCCGGGCTGGGCGGCTGGCAGACCTGATTGAATTCTTCAACGAATGGTATTGGTACCTTCCGATTCCCGGTGACGAGTTACGCTACATTTCCCGCTTTCATAGCTTTTGTCGCACCGAGGCGGGCAACGGATTGCTGGCTGATGTTTCGTTTCGGCAGTGGTTAGCACGTTTTGTCGCGGCGCATGGCGCAGTTCTTAGATAGCGACGCTTCTGCCGTCGTGGTCGACCAATGGTTGGAGTCACCTGGCGTCGACGTGGACGAAATGGAGATCCCGACGGGCGGGTTTCAGTCATTCAATCAGTTTTTCACGCGCCGTCTTAAGACGGGCAGTCGTCCGATCGATCGACCGTTTGATCGCAGGCTGGTCGTTTCACCGGCAGATTGTCAGGTGGACGAAGTGGTGCCGATTCGTCCCGGCGCGACGATGGTCGTCAAGGGAAGGAAAATGACGGCCAGTTCCCTCCTGGATAACGACACGGTAGCGCTCGATTTTAATGGCGGTTGCGCGGTGACGTTATCGCTCTGGTTCCAGAACTACCACCGTTTCCATGCTCCTCTCACGGCCGACGTCATTGCCACCAAACAGATTGGCGGTTTGTACTTTGTCTCGGAGGAAAAACGGCTGTTGGAGGTGCGGCGCCGTGGTTACCTGGTATTTGACAGCCAGGAACTGGGACTGGTCGCTCTCGTGGCCGTCGGAATGGAGAATGTGAGTTCGATCCAATTCAGCGGTGAAAAGGCGAGATCGGTATCCAAGGGCGACGAACTCGGTTTTTTTGCCTACGGCGGATCCGCGATGGTTATGTTATTTAGCAATAGCGAGATCGAACTCTTTGTTCGCGCCGGGCAGGAACTACGGGTTGGACAGCGATTTGCCACGTTGCCAGGCTGAAGTACGTTGCCAGGCTGAAGTACTACGTCGAATTCGTTTAGCGGATGTGAACGCGATAAGGCAGAACCAGATTAACGGGTTCGGCGAACAGGTGCTGCAGTTGTTCGATGTCGGCCAGGGGTGCTACGAGTTGCGGCGCGGCTTTGCGCAGCTGGCTCGTTACAACCTTGGACTCGATCTCCGGCCCGCCGAAAAACTGTTCAAAGACGCTTTTCGGTTTGGGAAGGATCATCAAGTTGACCTTCTTGTCCTTGTCCAGGCCAGCCGCAACCTTGGCCGCGATAATCGCATCGCGCAGCGTTCCGATCGTGTCGACCAGACCTAGTTTTTGCGCCTGTCGGCCGGTGTAGACTTTACCTTGGGCCAGTTCTTCAAGCTTGTCGAGGTCCATCTTTCGACCTTGCGCTGCCTTCGTCGTGAACTGCAGATACGTATCCTTCATCAGCAGCATGATGGCCTTGCGTTCGGCCGGTGAAAATGGTTGATCGGCGGAAAATATGCCGCTGTTTTGGCCACGGCTTACGACTTGCGTGTTAATTCCCAGCTTGTTCAAGGTCCCGCCCAATGCCATCTTGCCGCCCACGACGCCGATCGATCCGGTCAGGGTGGCAGGTTCGGCGAAGATCTGCTGGGCGCCCATCGAGATATAGTAGCCGCCGCTGGCGGCCGTGTCCCCCATGGATGCGATCACGGGCTTCTTGATTTGCACGACTTGGCGCCAGATCTGGTCACTGGCAAGTGCCGAACCACCAGGGCTGTCGACCCGCAGTACGATCGCTCGAACTTTCTTGTCCTCGTCCGCTGTCCGCAGCGCTTTAACGATCGTGTCGGCGCCCATGGACGATCCTCCGAGCAAACCTTGTTCGCTTTCTCCCGACATGATCGGGCCGAGTGCATAGACGACGGCGATCTTATCTCCGTATGTTCTGCCTGACGACGGCTCGATGCCCATCATCAGGTTTATCAGCTTCATCATTCCTGTGAACCCGGAAAAGTCGGCATCCATCTTCTTCTCGCCGTATTTCCTGACCACCGACAGCTTCTCGCCTTTCTGTTCTTTCTTAATTTGCTCTTTCAGTTCGTCTTCGTAGGCGATTCGATCGATGAGACCAGCTTCCTTCGCCGCTTGCGCCGTAAACAAGCCCTGGTCGACCAACGCCCGAACTTTTTCCGGTTCCAGCTTACGGTCGCTAGCGACGCTTTCGACCAACTGTTCATACAGGTCGTTAATCAAGGATTCGAACTGTTGGCGTAACTCGGGCTCATCTCCGACCGCACATAGGGTTCAGCTGCTCCTTTGAAATCGCCCACCTGAAGAAAGTCTGCCTGCACACCGATTTTTTCCAGCAGATCTTTGTAGAACATCACTTCGGCTCGGACTCCCGGCAGGACGATCGCACCGCCCGGCGGCATGACGATCTCGTCGCAGGCGCTGGCGATAAGATAATCGCTGGGCATTGCCATCTGCAGATCGGCATAGACCTTGGTACCCGCTTTACGAGCCGCGCGATCGCCGCGCGCAGTTCATTAATCTTTCCGCGCCCGACCGATGGCGTACGCAATGCCAGAATGATGCCGGAGATATCGTCGTCTTCGGAGGCTTGATCGATTCGGGCAATCGTTTTGGCGAGACTCTGCTCGAGCTCGCCAAACAGACCGACCTGCGTTTCGGTTTCGGGAAACTCGCCGCCAATATTTATCGCGGCGAGTTTGATCAATTTGGGCTTCGTTGATTTGGTCGCCGACGTTTCTTCAGCTTCTTTCGCCGTCGCGGCCAATGGGCAGGCCGACATCGCAGCGAGAAAAATGGTGAGGATGCGGACGTTACGCATGGGTCGATTCCTTCTGAAAGGTTTTCGTGAAGCGTTTGTGATACGTGTCATTGCGAAGCGTCTCGAAGCGCCTCATGTCGAAGCGTCCTCGCCAAGACGTTCATTCGGAAGAGTCATTCTGAACAGTAATCGCGAAGGGCAGAAGGGCAGAACGGTAGGGCGACTGTCCTACGACTACATTTTCGGCCTACGACACCATTTATGGCGTTGCCCGATCATCGTCAAGCTTCTCAGCCATGGCAAGAATTGTCGACATGGCCATCTGTACAGGCATGGGGTTGCGTTCACCAATCGCATGCTGTAAATTTGAATAGGTTGATGATCTGTATACTAATGTCTCCCTGGCACCCGGCCTGGGAATCTCTCTCAGGAAAGGATGGAAATGGGACTGACCGATAAGTTGACGCGCCGACAGAAGGGGGTCTACGAATTCATTCGCAATAAAATCCGCACGCGGGGTTACGGACCAACGGTTCGAGAAATCGGGGTGCAGTTTGAGATTCGCTCGCCCAACGGCGTGATGTGTCATCTGAAGGCGCTCGAGAAAAAAGGCATGATCTCGCGCGAGAAAAATATGTCGCGGGCGATTCGCCTGATGCGCGAACCGGTTGAAGAACGCGGTTTGCCGCTTTATGGAGAGATTGCTGCCGGCGTTTTGCACGAGGCGATCGAACGTGAGGAGCGGATCGACTTCGGCGACTTCTTTAACAAGAAAAATCTGTTCGTGCTGCGCGTCAAAGGCGATTCAATGATCGAAGACGCGATTAACGACGGTGACTTCGTTGTCGTCAAGAAGCAGCGAACCGCCCGCAAGGGTCAGATTGTCGTGGTCCTGACCGCCGAAGGAGAAGCCACCTTAAAGCGGTGGTATCCGGAGGCGAATCGGATCCGACTGGAACCGGCGAACTCGAACATGAAGCCAATCTACGTCAAGGATGCGAACGTCCTGGGCGCGGTCGTAGGAGTTGTTCGCAGAGTGGAATAGGCGGTGTGCGGGGTGCGGGGTGCGGGGTGCGGGATGCGGGATGCGGGATACGGGATGCGGGATGCGGGGTGCGGGATGCGGGGTGCGGGATACGGGATACGGGGTGCGGGGTGCGGGGTGCGGGGTGCGGGATACGGGGTGCGGGGTGCGGGATACGGGGTGCGGGATACGGGATACGGGATGCGGGATGCGGGGTGCGGGGTGCGGGATACGGGGTGCGGGGTGCGGGATACGGGATGCGGGATACGGGATTCAGGATGCGGGATACGGGATACGGGATCGGGATGCGGGATACGGGATGCGGGGTGCGGGATACGGGGTGCGGGATACGGGGTGCGGGATACGGGGTGCGGGATGCGGGGTGCGGGATACGGGGTGCGGGATACGGGGTGCGGGATACGGGATTCAGGATGCGGGATACGGGATACGGGGTGCGGGATGGAAACGGGGGAAGACCGAACCTACCTCGTATCCAGGCCCCGCCTCGGGACGCATCATCTTGCAGGCTCTGCCTGCGTAGCGCGCGAGCTCTCGTGCGGCAGATCCGCGCATGTCGTGCATTCCCAGGCAGAGCCTGGGAACGAGGAGAAATCGCGCATGCTGCATCGCGCAACCCGCATCCCGAATCCCGCGACTCGGATCCCGCAACTCGAATCCCGCGACTCGAATCCCGCAACTCGCATCCCGCAACTCGGATCCCGCAACTCGGATCCCGCAACTCGCATCCCGCAACTCGGATCCCGCAACCCGCATCCCGCACCCGCATCCCGCAACCCGTATCCCTCTTACGCGGATTCTTTCAGGATTGCCTGGTTGAGTTTGTTGTAGAGTGTCTTCAGGCTGATCCCCAGTTCGTCGGCGGCCTTCGGTTTGTTGCCATGATGGCGATCCAGGGACTGATCGATCGCCTGCATTTCCATTTCCCGCAGACTCATGGGTCCGACTACCAAGCCGCCGGAATGGCCAACGCGATGCGCGCCTAGATTGGCCGGAAGGTGTTCCACGTGGATCGTACCGCCAGCAGCCAGAATGGATGCGTGTTCGATCACGTTTGCTAGTTCTCGAACATTACCTGGCCAGTCATGTCGAGTGAGCGTGTCAATGACGTCGAGAGGGAGCCCACTTTGGTTTGCCCCGCCACTGCGGAAGCGGGTTAGTAGGTGAGCGGTCAGTTCAGGCAGATCTTCCAGTCGTTCGCGAAGCGAGGGGAGTCGGATTTCGAAGGTATTGATCCGAAACATCAGGTCTTGGCGGAATTCACCCACTTCCACCATTTCAATCAGGTTGCGATGCGTAGCGCACAGCACACGCACGTCGACGACGATTGCGTCATTTTGGCCCACTCGGCGAATTTCACCGCTTTCCAAGAACCGTAGCAGTTTGGCTTGCATCGCCTTGGGAAGTTCACCGATTTCGTCGAGGAACAGCGTTCCGCCATTCGCGACCTCGAACAGGCCCGTCCGATGATCATCCGCGCCGGTAAACGCGCCTTTGCGGTGACCGAATAATTCGCTTTCGATCAAGCTTTCCGGCAGTGCGCCGGCGTTGATCGCAACAAAGGACTTGTCCGCTCGGCGGCTTTGATCGTGCAGCGCGCGGGCGACCAGTTCTTTGCCAGTGCCGGTTTCGCCCAGGACCAGCACCGTCGAATTGGTGGGAGCCACTTTGGCGATCAGATCGCGAACGCTGTGCATTCGAGCACTCTCGCCGACCAGTTTAGAGGAACCCTCCAAGCGGCGCACCTCGTGTTGTAGTGCCAGACAACGATTTTGTAGTTCGCGTTTGTTGGCGATGCGGGTCAACAAGGCTTCCAGTTCGACCAGCTTGCAGGGCTTGGTCAGATAATCGTACGCGCCGTAGCGCAATGCCGCGACGGCGGTTTCCAAGGATGACTTACCCGTCAGCACGACTGCCTCGGTATCCGGCGAAAGTTCCTTTGCCTTTTCGATCACTTCAATGCCGTTAAGGCCCGGCATATTGAGGTCGACCAGGATGCAATCGTAGGTGTTCACTTTCAAAGCCGCGACGGCCGTCAAGCCGTCCGGGCAGACAGTGACTTCGTGCCCCATTCTGGGCAACTCGATGCTCATTAATTTCTGCAGCGATTTTTCGTCGTCGGCAAACAGAATCCGCAGGGGGCTATGGGATGGGACGGTGATGACTTTTCTCCTTTTCAATGGCTCGCTGGGCGAAACGCTCGTGGTGCTGATTTCCCTGGTGTGACTTCCGCAGTTTGACTACCGCAGTGTGGCTTCCTTCGTGTGACGTCGTCTTCTTGTCAGGCGGCCTGGCAGTGTGGTGGTTGATGTTGATCCAACTGGCGGATTGGCAGCCAGACGTGAAACCGTGATCCTTTGCCTGGTCCGTCGCTTTGTGCTTCGATGCGCCCTCCGTGGTCGGCAACGATCCGGTAGACGATCGACAGGCCGAGGCCGGTACCTTGACCGCTACGACGGCGAGTAAAGAAGGGCTCGAACAGGTTCTGGCTCACCTCCGGCGTCATACCGCAGCCATTGTCTTGTACGATGATCTCGACCTGATCGTGTCCGCCGCGCAGTTCCAACGTGACCGTTCCGCCGGGATCGATGCTATCGAGTCCATTCGTGATCAGGTTCAGCACAACCTGTTTGATCTCTTGCGGGTTAACGGCCGCGTTGATCGAAGGTCCGGAGACCAGATCGACGTTCTTGCCTTGATTCTTGGCAAGGTGTCGTACCATCTCGATCACGCCCATGACCAATTCGCGCGTATCGGTCGTCTGCCGCCGCGGGCCGTTATCCGTTCGCGAGAAATCCAGGAGTTGCGAAGTGATCGCTTTGCAACGAAAAGCCTCTTCCTGGATCATCCGCAGGTAGTTTCGAGCGCCGTCGGCGCATTTCTCGTCCGGTACGACACCATCGTTGATCTGTCGTTCAAGCGATTCGGCACACATGGCAATAGACGCCATGGGGTTGTTGATTTCGTGCGCCACGCCGGCGGCAAGGAATCCGACGCTCGCTAATTGCTCGTTACGAACCATCTGGATCGTTCGATCCCGAACCTGCTGGTCCAGATCGTCACGGATCGTTTGGAATCGCTCAGTCATGTTATTCATGGCCTGCGCCAGTTCGGACATTTCATCTTGGGAAGAGAGCCGTATGCGATGCGAGAAATCGCCCGACGCGACGCGGCGCGAGCCTTGACTCAAGATCCGCAACGGGCGAAAAACCCAGGTGTAAAACAGGCGCACGAACAGCGCCAGCATGACAATCATGGACAACGTGGTAATCCACGTGACATAGATCAACGTGCGATAGCGAAGACGCACCGTATGTGCGAAGTTGCGCATTCTGGCGTGTAGAAAGCTGGGCAGGGCGGCTGAATGTTTCTGGAGGGCCCGAAGTTCATCGTTGGTTCTGCTTACAAGCAGATCGTCGAACATCCAGTAGGAGTCCTCGTCAATCGACTTGATGCGATCGACCGACTCTTGGATCTTGCGGACCGTATCCCGTTCTCGCTGGCTGTCACCGATGCTGGGACTGTTTCTTTCGTTGTTGATAAGCTGATCGCGATAGCGGGCGAGCGCATTTTCGAAGTCTTGCAGGGCCGAGTCGAATTGATCGTAGACGATTTGATCGTCCATTGGTGGCGTAATGTCACTGGTCGCGTACAGCCGCGTCGTTGTCTGGATTTCGGTCAGCATGACGCGCATGTCGGTGGCGTACTGTCCCAGGTCGGCGGCGATGGGGAGTTCCGCTGCTCGGCCGCTGATGCTCTTCACCAGGTTGCGATACGAGTACAAGCCGATCATGCCCGAGACGGAGAGCGCAGCGAACATGACGACCAGCAGAACCAGCTCAAGAATCAGCTTGTAGCGGATGGGCCAATTGGACAGCAAGTGCGACCTCCTTGTCGCTCAAGTGCCGATTGAGTCGCAGGCAACCGGCTTCCCGGCTTGCCTGCGGATCGCGGGAGGGCGGAGTCTATCATTCCGATTCGTAGGCAACAATCGCAAGGTAGCGCTGGCAAGCTAGCAGAGCATCGGGCAGCGCCATGACGGATTTTCGTAGCTGGATTCGCAATCCCGTGCGCCGGGATTGCGAATCCAGCTACGGATCACCAAAAGGTCGTTCACGACGTGTTTCACGGAGACGGTCGGAAGATCAATTCCGCACGACGCGACGGATCAACCAGAAGCTCCACAGCAGCAAGACAACATTGCCGCACCAAACCACTTGCGGCGGAAGCGTCCCTGTTTTTGCTCGATCAAGACTCAGTTGAAGCAGCGGGTAATAGACGATCAGGATTGGCAGGAAGCATAGAAAGAAGGTTGTCCAGAATTCGCCGTGGCGTCGCTGCACCGCCAGTGGTGCTCCGACAGCGACAAAGCAGAGGCAGCTAAAACCCGCCGACCACCGTCGGTGCGGTTCGGCGCGGAGTCGAAAGACTTGCTTTCGCTGCCGCCCCAACTGCGCTTCGCTCTCCTTCCAGGAATTGTTGGTCAGCCCGTTGAAATCGCCCGTCGCAAGCTGAAAAGCCGCCTGGGCTGCCAGCACCTGTTCGTGTTGATCGATCAACTGAATCTGGTCATCAATCGCTTGCGGTATGTCTCGTAGCGCCATTTGGGAAGGCCGCTCGCTTGACGAATCCCCGTCGCGGCTGAGCGGCACGTCGCGCTGGTGCGTACCACGAAAGGATGCTTCCAGACCACTGCCAACGCCACTACCGTTGTGCAGGATGATGGTCAGTTTGTCTGCCGCCGTATCGGCGTGAAGCTCTGCCCATTCGGCCCGAATTACATAGGAGGGTGCGTCGCCCCGTTTTTGAAATGTGATTGTGGGGCTGATCAGGCGCTGGCCCTCCACGCGCTTGACGTTGATGGAAAAACCTGGCGAACTGTACGTGCCATGGCTCTTCAGCATGCCGTACGCGATGTCTTCAATCGATGCAATCACGATGCGACGAACTCCGTCTCTGCCCCACGAGACGGCCAAATCGTTGAGCCACACGGCGCCGAAACTCAACAGTGTCACGAGGGAAAAACAGGGCCACATGACGCGCCAGGGTGAAATTCCCATCGATTTGAGAGCAACAATTTCGTTGGACGATGCCAGGCGACCAAACACAAAGCAGGTTGAAAACAGAATTGTCATCGGAACCGCGAATCGTAGCGCATCGGGCAGTATGTACGGAGTAATGCGAAGGACCAGACCCAGATCGAGCTGGTTTTCGTGCGCCTCGCGCAGAACGGAAAGGACCACCATTAGCAGGGTGACGGCGCACAGAGCCAGGAAAAAGATCGATAACAGCTGAGACAAGATACTACGAGTCAGCTTGTACATGCGATCAAGGATGCCTGGAGGTCTTCGCGAATGGGGTTCAACAGGTGCCTGCGTCCGTATTTACCTACCAGTGCGGACGGACGGCGGACTGGCGGCGGACGTGGCGGCGGACGTGGCGGCGGACATTGTGGCGGACATTGTGGCGGACATTGTGGCGCATCACGGCCGGGTCAAGAGTAATTACGCAGGTGCTGTCGAAAGCGTTCAGCTATCGGTGCTGGAGGCGCACCTGTCAGATGAGGTCGACGTGAGAATCGCTCGCCAATCGTTCGTCGCTCTGTTTTTTTACCTGGGCGACTGCAAAGGAGATAGCACGCCCGTAGTCTTGCACTGCGGCCATGTAATCCTGGCGACTGGTCGCCGCTTCGGCAGCCGCTGTTTTGTCGTCAAACGTCACCCAATCGACCTGTTTTTCACTGGCGGTGGCAACTTGCTTTAGCTCCTCGGCAACCTTTTTCAGTGCGTCAACCTCCAGGTCGCTCGGCCCGGCATCGATACTGACGTAAGGTCCCGCGCCCAACTTGGATGGCATGATCGGGATATCCGGTCCGGTATCGGAATCGAGATACCGTAGCACCGCGACGATCACGGCTGCCAGGACCGCGGCCGAGCTCAAAAATGCCGCCAATTTCAACGGCAGAAACCAGAACGAAGCGTTCGTCATCGCGACCAGGCCGATCAGCGCCAATACGATCAGTAGCTTTGTCGAGCGCTTTTCGTCCTCCGGTTCATCCACAACCGCCTCGGCAGGCAAACCGACGACCTCGACGACGATCACGGTGATGTTATCCGGGCCGCCGCGCAGGTTGGCCAGATCGACCAGCATCTGAACGGCCTCATCGGGCGACATGGACGCGAGGATTGCCCCCAACTCTGGATCCGTAACCGGCCCGGTCAGGCCATCGCTGCAGAGCAAAAACCGATCGCCGACGGCCATCGGAAACGGACCTTCCAGATCGATCTTGACGACCGGATTGGGCCCGAGGGACCGCGTAATAATGTTCTTGGGCACATGAATATTTTCTGCGTTCGCAGGAATCTGGCCGGCGGCGCGCATTTCCCATACCAGACTGTGATCGAACGTCAGCTGTTCGAGCTTCCCGTCACGCAGACGGTAAACGCGACTGTCACCAACGTGCCCAACGATCGCTCCGACAGGCAAGAGCACCAGCGCGCTGCAGGTTGTTCCCATGCCCTGGAATTCGGCGTTGGCGTGCCCCTTTTCATAAATCTTGTTGTTCGCCTCCAGGATCGCCTGGCGAAGTGCAAGCGCTGGTTCCAGGTCCGTGTGCTTGGCGTAAATGTGTGGTAAACCGTCCGCTGCCAGCTTGCTGGCCAGTTCACCGGCGGCATGAGCACCCATGCCGTCGGCGACCAGGTACAGATGGCCACGCTGTTCCCAATACGAACGCTCAGGAGCTACCACGGTGTTCATGGAGTCCTGATTGTTCTGCCGGCGCATGCCGATATCACTGATGGCGGCATGCCGCACGCATTGTTCAAAGGTGAGCGATTCGTCGTGCATAGGGGGTGAGAACCGTCACGGGCGGGCAGTAGGGGAGGGGACGAATGTGCCAGTCCGTTCCGCTGGCAAGCCTGGCCCAGGCTGATATCGCCCCCGCTATTTTAGCTGGGTCCGCAAGTGACCACCAGTCCTGCAGACGCTTGGACTCGTTATTCGGGCTGGTTGCGCCATGTAGACCTGCCTATACTTCGCCGCCGTAATCCTTCGACCGCCGGTTGCAACGCAACCCGATCGTGGTTCAACAGAACTCCTTGCTTGCTTGAGGAACTGCCGTTGTACGCAACCAGAGTTTCGCAGAATCCGTGTTGCGCTGTCGTGGCGTTCATCTTGTCCGTTGCACTTGCTGAAAGTGCCAACGCACAGGGAGTCCAACGCAGGCTGGTGATTCATACCAATCCTCCCGGCGCGCTGGTCAAAATCGACGACAACGAGATTGGAATCACGCCCGTATCGACCAGCTTCGTCTATTATGGCACCCGGAAGATCCAGTTGATCAAACCTGGCTTCGAAACGATGACGTTTCTGCAGCCGATCCGCGTGCCGTGGTACGAACTACCCGGATTGGATTTTTTCAGTGAACATGTCCTACCAGGCGAGCGGCGAGATGTGCGCGTTTTGACATACAGCATGCAGCCGAAAATCATCGTTTCGACAGAGCAGTTGCTGGGCCGTGCCGAGGCGCTGCGACGTGATGGCCAAACAACCACCCTGGTTCCTTCCAATGCGTTTTCGCCACCGTTTCCCGCGAACCCCGCGCTGTTGCCGCCGGGTCGTCCGCAAATGGTCCCCGCGAGTCCGGTTTCGCCGCGACCGCTTCCACCGCCCCAATAACTGTTGATTCCCGGCAATGGAGTCCAACGATTGTCGCCGGGCGTTCGGCGTAGCGAGTCCGCCAAGATCTAGAACTCGTGGCGTTCAGCCGTCGTCTAGTGGCCATCGTGCCATTCGAGATCCTGTTCTCGCTCGGGCGGTTGGACTTCAAAGTAGTCGGTCTGCGGTTTTGGTTCCTCTCGCCAGTCAGCGGCTGGACGCAGCGCGTCTCGCCAATCGCCGGGCGGTTGGCTGGATTCGAAGTTCGGATACTTCGTTCGATCGTTGTTTCGCCGCAGCGCGCCGCGTACCCCTAGTTCGCCCGGATTTCGCGCGATCTTGTCCGAGAAGACTCGCATGTCATTGATGATCGGTCTTAAATCGGCGGTCAACCGCGTAATATTTTCGGCCGCCGAATTGATGTTGTTGTAGAGTTCGGGGTTGTTCAGCAACTGCCCGACCGTTCCTTCTTGGGTATTGAAGTTTGCGATTAGCGAATCCAACTGCTCCATGGTCGAGGAAAAATTGGCGACTCCGCTTTCGACGTCCCCAATAATCTGTTCACTTTTTTCGTTGACCTGTTCCATCACGTTTTCCATGTTGCGCATGGTTCGTTCGGCAGAATCCCCGAAATTTTTCAACGATGCCATGGCTTCGCGGCTTTCCGACAACAGCTTTGGCATGCTTTCCATGGTCTTTTGCAGATCATCCTGCTTGACGACGGCGATCAGTTTGTTGGCCTTTTCCATGAAATCACTGAATTCATCGAGCGCCTTTTCGCTTTTGTCTGCGAGTTTCTTCAACCGTTGCTCGTCATCGACTTGCAGGAAATCTTCCATCGTGTTTGCGAGGCTGGCGACCTCGTTGCCTGCGGAAGTTACCGAATCCAACGCAGCGCCGATCTGATCGCCGTAGGTGCTGATCATCTCCAACGGATTGGCGCCGGCCAGCCCCTTTAACTTAGCCCCCGATTCGATCAATTCATCGGTGGGCTCACCGCCCGGAATGAACTCCAGGATCGCGTCGCCTAACAGCGAACTGGAATCGATTCGACAGATTTCGTGTTTTCGCAGTTTGACGTCTTCATCGAGACGTACCGTGACGACGACGTCGGACGAATTTTCGGCAAAGCGTATGCCGTCGACGCGCCCGATCAAAATTCCGCTCTTGCGCACTGGGGTTCCTTCCAACACACCGGGCGCACGGGGAAAGGTGATCTCGACGACGGTGCCGCCCGGTCGCAAGGCCGTCGGCACGTCGCCAAACCAGACCGTTAGAATCGCTAATAGTAGAAAAGCAGAGACTACTACGATTCCAACTCGGGTTAGTATTACGCGTTCTTCCATTTTATACAGCGGTCATCGCTTGCAGCCGCACTCGATGTCGAGCGCTTTACGAAAACCTAGTTTCCGAGGGACTGTATTTCTTCAAGCCGTGCGCCAGCTTCACCTTTTACAAACTGGGTGACACGTTTGTCAGACGTCTTACGCAAGTCGCCGGGGTCGCCGTCAAATATCACCTGCTCGTCGTCTTCGTTCAAACGAGTAAGTGGATACAACATCACGACGCGATCTGCTACCTTTTCGGCAGTCCGCATATCGTGCGTCACGACGATACTGGTCACGGGACGGTGTCTTCGTGTGCGGATTATCAGTTCGTTAATCACGTCGCTCATGATGGGATCAAGGCCGGTCGTGGGTTCGTCATACAGAATGACTTCGGGCTCGAGGGAGAGAGCACGGGCGAGCCCGACGCGCTTTCGCATACCGCCCGAAAGTTCGGCCGGCTTCTTCGAGACGACCGAAGATGGTAGTCCTACCTCGGCCAGACGCGCCAAGACGATGTCATGCACTTCATCGGGACGTTTCTTCGAATGCTGCCGCAGGGGAAACGCCACATTTTGAGCGACCGTCATGCTGTCAAACAGTGCTGCCCCCTGAAATACAAAACCGAAACGGACACGTTGCCGCGTCAGTTCGCGATCGCCTAATTGCGCCAAATCGCGACCGTCGAACAAGACTTTGCCGTACGTTGGGCGCACCAAACCGATAATCGCTTTCATCAACACCGTCTTGCCGCACCCACTTTCGCCAATAACTGCCAATGTCTGTCCACGCGGTACCTGCAGATCGATATCGCGCAGCACGTTCTGGCGTCCGAAGCGGACGCTTAGCGACTGTATATCAATCAGCGGTTGTTCTTGATCGGCGGACGACATTACAAAGCTAACGCTGGTCTAGAAGGACGATGGGGTTTCGGGCCACAGCATGTCGTGAACGTTCATCAAGGTAAGGCCCAAAAACAGATCCATCACGATAATTGCGACAAAAGAATACACAAAGGCCTGTGTCGCCGCGCGGCCCACGCCTTCGGCACCCGGGTCGCAGTGAAAACCGCGATGGCAACCCAGGATGGCAATCGCCGCGCCAAAGAACAAACTCTTGAAGATCCCCGAAAAGAGGTCGTACGAACCCACAAGACTTTGGGAGTTATACCAGTAATGAAACGTATCAATTTCGAAGATAACAATGCTGAAATAAGCTCCGCCAACGACTCCCATGAAATTGGCAACGGCGGTCAACGCCGGGATCAGACACAAGCACGCCAGAAGTCGCGGCACGACGAGATAGTAATGGGGGTTCGCACCCATGCTGGCTAACGCGTCAATTTGTTCCGTGACGCGCATCGTGCCCAGCTCGGCGGCCATGGCGCTGCCGACGCGGCCCGCCAGCATCGTACCTGCCAGAACGGGTCCGAGTTCGGTAACCAGCGCCATATTAATGACACCCCCCAGCCGGGTTTCCAGCCCCAAGCCGGCGAACTGGCTGTAACTTTGCACCGCCAGCACCATCCCGATAAATGTGCCGGTGAGTGCGACAACAGGCAGGCTGCGGACGCCGACCTGATAAAAGTTTGGCAACAGGGTTTCTTTGCGCGGCAAGCGTGTGAACAACCACGATAGCGTGCGCATCGTGAAGATCGTGATGCTGCCCACCGCGCAAAGTCCGCGGATGGTCACGTCACCAATGTCCGCGAACCAATTGCTGATGGAAGCCACCACGCGCTCCAGCCATCCAGCCGATCGAGGTATCGAAATGTCGTTTTCTTCGCTCGCCACGGTTTCGCTCGTGATTTGCAGGCCGTCGTGTGATATCTTGCTGTTATGCGCACACTGCTAGCAGCCATGTGCGCATAATGCGATCACCCGTCCTCATCATCGACCGACCGAGTTTGTCGCTTGAAGCAACTTTATCGGTAACCGCGTCGAGGCAGATTGGGTTGTACAGAGAAGCTTGATCGCATGTTGGCATATTATGCGCGCGAGATGAGTGGCGGTGGATGCGCGCGAAGATCGACCGCCTGCGTCTCAACATTTCTGTGTTGAAGATCGTTCTTTGGCCAGCTAGCACCTTTCCGTAGAATGCCGTCCGCTCGATTCATCGAACGCGGCCTGGTCGGCACTCCTTACGCCGCGCCAAGGAAAGGGACTAGCGATGCGGACCGTACTGATTTCCCTGCTGTTTGGCACCGCCATGGTAGTCGTTACGGGCGTGGTCGTGTTTCACGTCACGATGGAACTGACGTGGATCGAATCGCTTTATTTCGTCGTCTCAACCATGACGACCGTCGGCTACGGCGATTACAATCTGCGGGACCAGTCACCTGCGTTGAAGTTATTCGGAACTTGTATGATGGTGTCGGGCGCGGCCTCGATGGCCGCGATCTTCGGTATCATCACCGACGTGCTTTTGAAATCGCGTTTACAGGAATTCTTTACTCAGCGGAGACGTCACATGCGCGATCATATTGTCCTTTGCGGTTTGGGCAATGTAGGTTTTCGCGTCCTGGAACACTTGATCCATCTGGGCGAGCCCGTAGTGGTCGTCGAAAAGCAGGAGGAAGGGGCGTTCCTGGATCAGGCCCGCGCGCTCAAGGTGCCGTTGGTCATCGGAGATGTTCGCTTTTCATCGATCTTGAAGGAAGTTAACATCGAGGAAGCCAAGTGCCTTATTGCTGCGACCGATGACGACCTGGCCAACCTGGATGCGGCACTTACCGCGCGCGAAGCCAATAACGAAATTCGGATCGTGC
This sequence comes from uncultured Planctomycetales bacterium, assembly GCA_963844115.1. Taxonomy (GTDB): domain Bacteria; phylum Planctomycetota; class Planctomycetia; order Pirellulales; family UBA7805; genus CS4-C045. Next base: position 90,724 of record CAWJNN010000002.1, read on the forward strand.
TGCGCATGTTCGACCAGGAATTGGCCAAGAAAATCCAGGATGCGTTCAGCATTCAGACCGCATTTAGTACTTCGGCACTTGCTGCCCCGGCGTTCGCCATGGCCGCGGTCGATCGGCGTGTCATCGGCAGTTTCGACATTGGAAGTGATCTGATGTTGAATCTCCAAATCGATGTCATCAAGGGTTCGGAGTTGGACGGAATGACCGCCGCCGAATTGGACAACGGCCATGCGTCGTTGTTGGCGCACACGGATGGTCAGACAGACCACAGGTCGCTGCATCCGCCCGGCGACTTGTCGATTCGATCAGGTGACACGATCGTGGTCGCGATCGCTCCCGACTGCTTACCGCGTCTGAAGGAAATGAATACGGCACCAGGTTAGTGTGCCAGATTTGTGAGCCAGAGTAGGGCGCTGCAAAACCCGGCGATACGGCGCCTTTGCATTCCGCGTGTGCCTTTGGTTGTCGCCTTTCTGAACGACTGCTATGATCAGGGTATCGCGATGGTTCAGCTGTCGAGATTCGATGAACTGTGGCCGAGTGTGACGAATCGCTGATTGCGATCGTGCAGTTCCCGAAACGATCGGAATGGACTCCTCCCGCTACCCACCTCCCTACGATCCCTCCCTGGTTACCGCCACGATGGCATCGCCAACCGACCCAGACCTGTTCAGCGAGAGCACGATGACCTTCGGGGAACACCTCGAAGAGTTGCGGTCGTGTCTCGTCAAGTCCCTGCTGTGGCTGATGGTCGGATTCGCCGTGGGACTGATGGTCGGCGATCGCATGGTCCGTGCGGTTCAAGGTCCGGTCGAAAAGAGCTTGCGTACCCATTACCAGGGGGTTGGGAGAAGCGACTACCAGCAGTTTGCCGAACAACATCAAGAAAACGATCTACCGCTTCCTTATTCAATTGCCGAGGTCAATGCAATCATCAAAGACGGGTACACCTTTGAAAAATACCTTGTGCATCCCGCCGCCGTGCGGACCGTGCTGGAAGTCGAAGCGAAACAGGATGCGCTGCCAACACCATCGGACGACGGCTCGACAGAAGTCGCGAAATTGTCGGCCAACCTGGTGCCGCTGTTCGTCTGGATTAAGTCCGACAAGGATCCACGAATGTCGCTGATTGCCTTGCAAGCTCAAGAAGCATTCATGATCTGGCTAAAAGCATCACTGGTAGTCGGCTTTGTTCTGGTGAGCCCGATGATCTTCTATCACATATGGTCGTTTGTTGCAGCGGGTCTGTATCCTCACGAGAAGAAGTATGTAAACGTGTTCTTGCCGTTCAGCGTCCTGCTCTTTTTGACCGGCGCGTTGTTTTGTTTTTTCGTAGTTTTCCGTTTTATTTTGGATTTCCTGTTTGGATTTAATGCGAGTTTAGGAATCGATCCAAGCCCCAGAATCAGCGATTGGCTCAGCTTTGCCCTGATTCTTCCCATCGGATTTGGGATCAGCTTTCAGTTGCCGCTGATCATGCTGTTTCTGGAACGCATTGGCGTTTTCGACGTGGCAGTGTATCTGGCCAAATGGCGGATTGCCATCTTGGCGATTGCCGTTATTTCCATGTTGTTGACGCCGGCCGATCCAATCAGCATGCTCGCGATGGCGGTTCCCCTGACGGCGCTTTATTTTCTTGGCATCTTGCTGTGCCGTTACACGCCGAAAAAAGAGAGCATGCTGGACAACTGATCGACAGGCTAGGTTGAGTAGATCCATTTCCCCAGGAACATCGTAGGGATCAATAGTCCCAAGATCAGGATCGCCCCCTGCCAGCCTTGTACCGCATAGGTAATGGCGGCATCCAGGACGATCAACGACAGCAGGCACGTCTTGACGGCGGTCTGTACCATCGGCGGTCGAGGATCGGCCACGGCCCGCAGGCAACGCCAACTGATCTGTGCGGCCAGGACGATCCAAAACAAGTACCAGGTTTCTAACCGTCCCGACACGTAGCTTTTCGGCACGAGATTGGGGAAATAGGCGAGGGTGCCGAGGCCGGCGAGCATTACCAGGGCGCCTGCCAGTAGCATGAACCGATTGCTGACGACCGCTTCAGTTCTGGCGAAGCCGGTCACACCGACGATGTAGATTCCGATTCCGGCCGCAACGAGATAGTGGGTTTGATGCCACGGGTCTGCGATCACGCACATTCCAAGCAGAACATTCAACATGCGACAAAGGCCCATATTGATCGGCCCCAACCAGGTTTCCTTCAGCAAGCCGTCGTAGCTGAGCACGGCCGCCGCCAGGGCGAGCGCCAGGATGCCCGATCGCCATCCGACGAAATAGGCCGCCGTGAATGCGGCCACGAGGCCGACAACAATGAGCTGAGAACCGATCCATTGCGCGGCCGATTCCGGCACGCGTCGCGAGGGGATGGGTCGGGCGGGCCGTTGTTCAGCATCCTTGTCGCGATCAAAGTAGTCGTTCCAGACCATGCCTGCCAGGTACAGGCAGCCGGACGTGCAGATCAACAGGCTGACAATGCCCACCGGGACGCCGGCCGCCGGGGAGTGCGGTGCGAGCGCGACGGCAACGAAGGCGCCCATTAAAACGTCCGCGATTGCCGTAAAAACGTTCGGCAAACGAAGCAATTCCAGATACGCCTGCAGCTTGCGGTCTCGTCGTGGCATGCAATTCGATCGCGGCGTCTACTGGGCCGCCAGCCCCAGCTGGTTCAAGGCATCGGTCAGGTATTTACGAGCTTCCCGGGCAGCGTCGTCGGGGTTGTCGATATAGGGATACAGTTCGACCGTAATCCAGCCGTCGTAGTGGGTCTTGCTGATTTCCTCCAACGTGGCGACGAAGTCGATCGCGCCGTGACCGGGAATCAGATGTTTGTGCACGCGAGTGTCGGCGATATCTTCAAAATGATAATGCCGCGTATGGGGCTGCATTTGCTGGATCCACTTTTCAGGGTCTTCGTTCACGCAGTACGCATGCCCGACGTCAAAGTTGAGCCCTACGCGTGGCGAATCGATTCGGTCGACGAATTCCAGGTACTGATCAAACCTCTCGATCAACAATTCCGGTTCCGGCTCGATCAACAGATCGACGCCCAGATTTTCGGCAACTTCAATGCACGGCATCAGCTCGTCATAAAAAATATCTGCGCACTTGCTGCCACGACTGTTCCGGGGTCAACTGACCGCCCGGTTCGGTAGTGATGTTCGGGGCACCGATATCGACGGCCAATTGCAAGGATCGCTTGGTGTGTTCGCGGCGGATCGCCCGGTAGTGGGGATCGGGATCGGTCCAGCCGGGATGCCAGTACGGCTGCCGAGGGTCGGCGACCGCGTTCATCATGAAGGCGTTGATATTCGAAATCGTGAGATTGTGCCTGGCCAGCGCATCCCGAATCGATTGCTTCCGTTCTTCCAACAGGCCCGCCGGCCAGGCATGAGGTACATCCGCCAGAATCTCGATGCCGCTATACCCCAGCTGAGCAACCCGTTCGATCGTATCCTCGATCGAAAAATGCATGTACGCATTAGAACTGAAAGCAAGCTTCATGATTGCGGATTTCGGATTGCGGATTTCGGATTGGGAAGAACGCTTATCGTGCATGATCAATCCGCAATCCGCAATCCCCAATCCGCAATCCCCAATCCCCAATCAAAATAATCCCCAATCCGCAATCCCCAATCCCCAATCAAAATAATCCCCAATCCGCAATCCGCAATCCGCAATTAAAATAATCCGCAATTGGACTAGCTGCTGGCGCTGCGGTAGGACTTGAGTGCCCAGTAAAAGATTCTGCGCGACAGCCACAGACTGGCGACAGTGGCCAACAGGGCAAAGGCAGCCAACGGCCAGTTATTCTGATCGAAGGGTTTGGCCATCATCCGCGCGGGGATATTCACGGCCAGCAGCACGGGAACGACGAACGAGAAGAACCCCCGCAGCGAACGGCCCACCCATTCGCGCGCATTTCCCGGCGGACCGTCGAAGATCTCCATGGGATACCGTGAAAAGTTGGTGATGTAGAACCAGAAATTGTAAAGCGACTGATTGCGGCCCAGCCAAATACTGGACGACGCCAGCGATATCATCAGGCTGTACAGCACCAATACCCCACAGACAATATACAGCGGGTACAGCAGAACCTGGATCAGCGTTAGCTGCAGAACCTGTTGGTCGTACAACTGATACAGCGAAAAACCCAACAGGCACAGTGCGAATACCGCATTGCCCAGCCCCGACCAGTGGACCTTGTGTAGCGAGACGAGAAACTGCGTGTCGATCGGCTTGAGCAGGGCGAAGTCTAGATTGCCGGTGCGGATCAATTCGCTGAACTCCTCCGCGTTGGGCATAAAGAACGCCTGCACCAAACTGTTTATCAACATCGTCGTGGCGATAAAGATAAAGAACTGGTATTTTCCCCAGCCGGTATCGGCACCTATCGAATCGACGTACGAAAAAATCAGAATGTAAAAGCCCAGATTCATGAACATCCAGGACATCGATGCAATCGTTTCGATCACAAAGTTTGATCGAAATGTCATGTCTCGGATGAGGCTATTTCGAGCGAACGTGAGGAACACGCGCAAGTACGAAGGATGATGTTCTGTGTCGTTTGCTAAACGGCGATACTGCATGAGGAATCTTGCTTTAGCCTCCGTAGCCACTGTAGCGTTGGACACCCCGTTGAAACGCCACGCGGCAGGCCAGAATGAAAAACACCACCCAGCCCGCCTGAATCCACAACCCCCGCGCCAATTCGGCGCCTTCCACTTTTCCCAACCAGACAGCCGCTGGGAAATACGCCAGGTATTTCAGCGGCAGGGCTTCGACAATCGTGCTCCACGGCGGCGGCAACATGTCTAGCGGAAACATATGACCGGAAAAGAAAAAGGTGAACAGCATGTAAACGAATAGGAGTGAGCTAACTTCCAGAAACCAGAATCCGATTAGCCCAATCGTTGCTTCCAAAAAAAATCCCAGCAGAAACGCCATGACCAGCGATGCAGCGAAGCCGGCGATCGTCGCGCCGTCAGGAACAGGCGGGAAATAGCTGCGACACAGATAGAAAACCAACGCGAAGGGCCCGATCGCCACTCCGTAGTAGACCAATTTGTGAGCCAGACGGTTCAGCAGCAAGAACCCGATCATGTCGATCGGCTGGATCAGAAACTTCTTGATGGTGCCTTCACGAATCTCGCGAGCAATCCCGGACGCCAGTCCCGGCATACTGGAAAACGCGCGGCTGACCATCGTCAGCAAGTAATACGCAATAAAGTCATCATAGGTGTAACCAGCCACATCTCCTTTGACGCTTGTGAAAATTGCTCCCCACAAAAATATCTGTGTAACAATGGGCAAGAAACGCATTAATGTACCCAGCGCAAAATCAGCGCGGTAAACAAGACGCTCCTCCAGGCAGATTCGCAGGATGATCCACCAGGTCTGGGCTTTGGCGTACATGGGGCAGGGGTCGGTAATCAGTAATCAGTAATCGGTAATCAGTGGTCGGTCGTCAGTCAGTAGGCCGGAACAAGTTCCGCGCGCCGGGATTCCGGCAAGAATTGCGGAATGAGTTACTGCTCGGCGACGCTTTCCAGTTCCTGGTCCGCATCGTGCTCAGCCAGTGAGAACATCTCGGCGATCACTTCTTCCAGGGGCGGGTCTTCGACGCTCAGGTCCTCAATGATGTGCTCATGCAGAATGCCGGCCAGCGCTTCGGTGACGACCGCCCGCTCGATTCGCAGCGTGGCTTTGGGTGGCACCAGTTCGATGACATCACCATAACGGTTCAAGTCATCCGGCATCGCATCGTCCGCAAAGTGAAGTGTAACGATCTTGTAACTGCTGAATTTGTCGATGATGCCCGTCAGCGATCCGTCGTACATGATTTGCCCCCTGGCGATAATTACGACGCGCTGACACAGCGCTGCGACGTCTTTCATGTAATGGCTGGTCAACAGAATCGTGATTCGCCGCAGCTCCTGGTAATAGCGGAGAAACTTCTGGATCTTGTGCTGGGCAACGACGTCCAGACCGATTGTCGGCTCGTCCAGGAACAGGACGTCGGGCGCGTGGAGCATGGCGGCAATCAATTCCATCTTCATCCGTTCACCCAGCGAGAGTTCACGCACCGGTTGGGACATAAGATTTCGGACGTCCAGCAGATCGACCAGTTCGTCCCGCGATCGTTCGAATTTGCTCGGCTCGATGCGATAGATGTGCTGGTGCAGACGAAACGATTCGGCGGCCGGCAAATCCCACCACAATTGATTCTTCTGGCCCATCACCAACGCGAAACGGCGACGGTAGGCGTTCTCGCGTCGCCAGGGAATGTGACCCATCACGCGGGCCGTGCCGCTGGTCGGATTGATCACGCCGCTCAACAGCTTCAACGTCGTCGTCTTTCCCGCACCGTTGGGTCCCAGGAAGGCGACGAACTCGCCCTGTTCGACCTTCAAATCGATGCTACGAACGGCGTGGACAAGGCGATACTTTCTGGAAAACAATCCGCGAACCGAGGCCAACAGACCTTCTTGCTTTTGGTAAACGCGGTAGGTCTTTTCCAGTTTCTCGATTTCGATAATGGCCATGCTGGGGCTGATTATAGATGACCGCAGCGGTGCAGCCTAGCAGACGACCGTGAATCGAATATGAAGGACATGCCAATGTTGTCGCGTTTTTTGCGTTCGGCTATAATTCCTGACCGCTATTTGAAGGAGACCGAAACACGAGTTCCCTGCGCGTTGGAATAGGACACGACACACATCGGCTGCAGGCCGGCGGGCCGTTGCGGCTTGGCGGTGTCGAGATTCCGCACGATTATCATCTG
>CAWJNN010000003.1:0-21547 GCA_963844115.1 uncultured Planctomycetales bacterium
TTTTATGTGTAACCACTGACTCCGATTACGTATTGCTAGGGCCATCGTACATAATTCAAAACACGTTCTCAGTTAGCACCCCACATGCTTCCACCAGCACCCACCAATTGCTGACTACTCCGTCGACCCGATCGGCAGTTCCTGCATCTCCATCCGTCGTTGAAAAACACCCATCAAACCTTCATAAGCTGTCGCCATGTACTGCTCCGGAGCCGTTCCGGTGGGCAACGAAACAATCTCGTCACGATCCCAGTCGGAGCCCACCAGTCGGACGTCGACGGAGGCGACGCCAGCGTTATCATACGGCTCCCTTACGGCTGCGATCCGGTACCAACGATAAACCGCACCGTCCAGTTGTTCCACACTTGCAGGAGGAATCGCGACGCCACGACGTCGATTGGCGACCAGAATCCACTGTTGGGGTTTAAAATGCGAACGCTCGCCGGCATCGAACACACCGTTAGCGTTACCGTCGTCGAAGATATCCGAGGCCGTTGCTGAACTGAGCGTCGCATCACCGCCGCCAAGATTCGTGGAATTCAGGAACGTTAAATCAACATCCCACTGGATGTAGCCACCGGAACCGCTGCTGGCCAGCACGCTGACAACACGCTTGTAGAATACCAGTACCGAAACGATATAGTCCCGGTTATGCAAGCCGCCCTCGGCCGGTACGAACGTGGCCGCCCAGGAGAAATTCCCCAGCGACTGACGCTTCAGACCGGGATCCCAACTCCCGTTGCCATTGAGATCCGTGTAGCTCTCGCCCGCGTCGAAGCGACCGTTGTTGTTGGCGTCGACGTAGGGTTCGGGGAAACCCTCCCAAAAACCGCTGCCATTAAGGTCCTGTGTCGCAGTGTCGAAGTTATCAATACTGGAGTCGAAGCGACCGTCTCCATCAACATCTTCAAAGGGCTCAGTGATGTACGCCTGCTGTGCGTCTAAGGTTGCGTCGGACGGAACGTCGTAGATTTCTTCGTCGGTACTGACGAACAGCTCTTCAGCCTGTGCCCGATCGATCCGCGTAAAGGTACCTGCACAACGTCAACCGCACCCAGCAGCGTCACCCGACGCATGCCGAGGGCGAATGGATCCGTGCCGTTACCATGAACAGATGCGTAGTACGGATCGAGGGCAAAAGCTTGGCTGCGATAGCAGACGAACACGCTGTTGGTATCGCCCGCAAGACTTGTTGCCACAGCAGTCGGCCAGGTAACTAGCGATCCGGCGGAAACATCCGATGAGATTCTACGCCGCGAACCCCGGAGCGGGCCGCGAATGAATTGTAGATAGGAACCGACCTGATCAGCGACAACGTTCAAGCGATTCGGGAGGGCGGCGACCGTCAGTGACGAGCTCGTATGCGGGCCAGCAGGATTCAGCTTTAACGCTAACCGTGACCCGTTAAAGGGATTCACGGCCGCGTCCATGTTACCGGTCGCGGAATCCACCCAACGAGCCGGACTGTTCATGCTGTGCGCTTCAATCATCCCGAATGCCTTGTTCGACAGATCCACGGCGCGCTGATACATAGCACCTCGCTGGACCTGCTGTTGACCGACGGGCAGCAACGAGGCGACGCCCAACAAGCCGACGGCCAGAACGAAGATCGAAATCAAGACCTCGATCAAGCTCAATCCGCGTGACCGCCGTACGCATGAAGCTGGTCGGCGTCCGACAACCGCAGTGTCGAAGAGGAACAAGTCTGCGCCTGGTGTTGTCTATGATCCGACATGGAAGCGAGGGAGTGAAGCATCGAATTGTGATGGATGAGTTCATCGGTTAACCTCCGACCTTCTGGCCCGAACGGGCATATTCACGTGCCGCGTGTGCCTGAGCAGTCGTCGTTGTCGTGGTACAGTCACCCCCCACGCAGTCATCGCATTCGCCAATCGGTGCCACTAGATCGATGCAAGCGTTCTCGGTCGAAGTGATCATGCCGGTCTGTTGATCAACGGCGACCCACAGGTTCTCCAGATCAACGACGTTCTCCTGACCGTACTGTCCTGGTTTTCCAATCAGGACATGAACCTTGCTGGCCGGTCGTTCTCCCTCGGTGCGTCCAGGGTGATAAACCATGTCCAGCTGTCCATTGGGAGCGAATGTGATCATGACCGGTCCGGGATTAGCGATGAACGCGTCAGTGTACGTCCCGTCGCCAATGCCGGAGCAGAGCAGATCCACGATGGCGCCGTTGGGCATGGTGATCGGATTCAAGGCCGCCTTGATCGGTGGCGGAAAAAACTGAAACACATACTCAGGCGAATGAGTTCCACCAGGAAAATTGTGGAGGGTCAAGCGGGGTGAAACCAGTTGACCGGCGTCGTTCGTTATGAAATCACCCGACAACCTGATTTGTGTAGCGGCCACGGGTTCCTCAACCCGAAAGAACTGGTTCTGGTGATTCAAGCGAAGCAGACTTCCTACGGTCACAAAGCTTTGCCATGAGTCGCCGGACGGAAAATCGACGTCGAAAATCAGAATCGCCTTGCCATCATCTGTCTGTTCGGGATCACCGGACCACCGGTCGGCAGGTATGCCTCTTCCAAGTGCAACCGTGAGTTGATGAAGTCGCCGGAATAGGGGGGCGGAACTTCGACGAAGTGGGCCGTGACGGCACCACCCGCGGTTCCTAACGGTTCGAACATCACACCCCAGTAGTTGCCGGTTTGCATGGCCTTGGTTCTTGCCATACCCAATGCCGTGCTCACACTGCGCGACGCCTCACGCAAGGCACGCGTCTGCATGCGTGGCCGAAGGACCGGTATCGCCGCGGCCATCAGGATGGAAACGATAAACAGGACCACCAACAATTCCAGCAGTGTCAGTCCGCGGCGGCGATGGAAAGCAATCGGCTTGATCATGGACCGGAGAACTCCAACATCGTTTTGCCCTCGGTGAAATTCGCGATATTGTCCGCGTCCCATTCGCACCGTTCGTCCGGATCGGTCGCTTCAAGGCAGTCAAAGAACGACCATGACTCATCCTTGCCCGCCGCCGTCCCATATCCCGTCCCCTGCCCCAGTTTCTTATCGAGCCCGGCAGAGATGATCTGGAAACTGTTGTTGTTGTAGGGAGTCGCAGTGATAGTACCATTTCGATAGGGTCGAAAACCCAACAACGCGCCGGCCTGATCCGGATCGTATTCCAGAACGTCGCCGGCAGCCGCACCATCCGCCTTGTTTCCCCCGTACCAGTTGCTGGCGTCGAAGTACAAGAACGCGTTTTGTTCACCCAAGCCGGCGATGTCACCAGCTATCTGCGGATAATAACGGCCGTCCAGCAGCCGATCGGGATCAAAGTCATATTCTGGCGCCTCGGTACCGGGCGCCAGGCCCATCCGCACGGCGTGATTAGCAAACGGTGCGGCCGGATTTCCACTGAAGCCAACCAACCAGAAGACCAATGACTGACCAGGATCAAACGTCGTGACATTGATTCCCTGACCATCCAGATCGGCGTACAGCGTCGTCGATGCGGATTGGTAACGGGGAAAAAGCTTCTGGACATACCGTAATAGCGGATCGTTGTTACTCGGTGGGTCCGTCACCACCAGGTTGGTCGGCGGAAACCCGATTGAATGTTTGGCTTGAAACGCCGTCATCGCCAGCGCTAGCTGATTGATTTCGACACCGATGCGTGTGACCCTCGCCTTTTCATAGGCGCTGAAGACGGCCATCGAAACCAGGCTGAGCAAAATCGCGATGATGACCGTCACGACCAACATTTCGATTAAGGTAAAACCTGCCTTCGCTCTTTCTCTGTTCTTGATCGCTCGCATGCTACCTGCACTCCGTTAGAAAATGCTCGTTAATACGTAGGGCTTGTTCACAAGACCACGACAGCGCAGCAGACTATCGTAGCGCAGCCAGCCAAGCCACGGTTGCGCCGTAGTGAAATTGAGAATGGAAAGAATTCGCAAGATAGCCTTGATCATGGCTGGTGCCGAAACTTCGAATGGTGCCCCTTGCGAAGTCGTTCTAATCGTCGGCAAATTCCCCTGAACAGGCCCACAGGAAAATGGTCGGCGGATCCGACCCAGTGATCTGGATCAGGTCCTGTCGGACAGTTCTGCCTGGCAGCCGCTAATCGGTCGCCAAGTGCCCCGACCACCGCGTCCCGCGATCGTCCCACTAGTATGGCCGTTCGCCGCTTGAATGTAAAGCCACGCTCGCGGCCTTTGACGTTGCGTCAACGCGTAGGCCCGGCTGTCCGAGCCTGACATTCACGGGCTTTTTCCGTGTTTGCCGAGACCCTCGCGCCGGGGCACGCCACCATGGGGCCGCCAGACGTTTATCCGCGGGATTCTGCACGACTTACGACAGCGACTGGATCAGTTTGATCAACGGCAGGAACAACGAGATAACGATGAACCCGATGACCAAACCGAGTCCCACGATCAAAATCGGCTCCATTAAACTGACCAGAGTTTCCGTCAACACGGCGACCTCCTCGTCGTAGGTATCCGCGACTTTGTACAGCATCGTATCCAGTTCGCCCGTTTCTTCCCCGACGTCGACCATATTGACGACCAAATCGTCGACGATCCGCTGGCGCAACTTACCCAGGTACATCAACAATCCGAGCGGACCGGCAACGAAACAGAACCACAGCAAGCAAGCCACCGGATGAAATCCGACCTGCGAGAATTCTCGCATCGGCTTGGCGATCGATTCACCTTCGCGAATCGCTTCGGTGATTTTACCGTACAGTCGTTCGAAGACAGCGTTACCGCTGGTCTCTTTGGTGATATTCAGGGCCTCCAGAATTGGCACACCACTAGCCACCAGCGTACCTAGCGTACGGGTCGTGCGCGCCATAATGTTCTTCTCGACCAGCTGGCCAAAGACGGGCACCTTGATCACGAACATGTCCCACCCCATGCGACCCTGCTCGAACTTCCTGAGCAGTTTCAAGGATAACCAAATGCCGATGGGGAACAGCGGAATAAAATATCCGTAGTTGACGACCCAGTTCGAGATCGTGATTAACAGCTGGGTCGGCGCCGGAAGCTCTGCGCCAAAGTCTTCAAAGATCTTGGTAAACGCCGGCACAATCTTCCACATGATGAACGTCAAGATACCGACCGCGACCATAATGACGACGATCGGATAAATTAAAGCGCCTTTGACTTTCCGTTTCAGCGCCTGTGCCCGCTCTTGGAATTCGGCCAGACGGCGCAGGATGACTTCCAACGCACCACCGGCCTCACCGGCTCGGATCATGTTGACGTACAGACGATCGAACGTCTTCGGGCATTTCGCCATCGCCTCGGAGAGAGTCGAACCGGATTCGATTTCCTCGCACACGTCCATCAGGCTGTTCTTGAGCCGGCCTGGTTTGGACTGGGCTTCCAGAATTCTCAAACTTCGCAGGATCGGGAGACCGGCATCTTGCAGGATGGAGAGTTGCCGAGTGAAGGCCGAAAGTTGTGCGGAACTGACGCCCCCGATGGCGATCGTGCGCCCTTTTCGTTTGCTGGAAGCAGCGGCTGCCTGCTGTTTTTCTTTTTCTGCTTTGCGGCTCTTCTTGACGGCGATCTTCGTAACGAAGTAGCCCATCTTGCGAATAGACGCTTGGGCCTCTTCTTGATTATCGGCCTCGACGACGTCCCGGATTTCCTGGCCGGTCGAGTCCATTGCCTCGAATTGGAAGGAGGGCATGGCGAACTCCCAAACCTACGCGATGAGATTGTGACCAGTCGTTTACGCGGCGCGGACTGGCACTACTGTTCCGAATCTCTGCTGTTCCGAATCTCTGCTGTTCCGAATCTCTGCTGTTCCGAATCTCTGCTGTTCCGAATCTCTGCTGTTCCGAAGCTCAACTGCTTCAAATTCCTATCCGTTCCGACTAGCGATACGTTGTTAACAAGACGCTGATAACGAAACGGTGACCACAACACGATGATAACAAATAATAGTGTGATTCAGCAAATGCTACGTCGCGAGAAATCTCCCGAACAGCGGTTTTACGATGGTTTCCGGCAACCCACCTGTTCCAGGACGTAAACGCGTGCCGATTGATGCACCATAATACACCAATACACCGTGATGCACCCCGGCCCTGAGTGGCGGTCTACGGCGCGGTCCACAGCGGCCGTCCGTTTTTTACGCTTCCAAAATTGTTTCTCGGATCACCTCCTCGACCGTCGTCAATCCCTCGTAAGCGCCAACAGGCCGGCGTCCCGCAAAGGGATCATGGTGAAGCGCTTCGCCGCGTCGCGTAACAGATCCGTCGATGCCCCTTCGACGATCAGGTCCCGAATTTCGTCGGTGATTTCCATCAGTTCGTACAGGCCCACTCGTCCGCGGTATCCCGTATTGTTGCACTGGTCGCAGCCACGTCCCTTGAACAGCTTTTTGCCTGCAACGTCGGCCGCGGCCAGTTGCAATTCGGCCAGCATTTCTGGAGTCATCGCCGTCTCTTCCTTGCAATGGTTACAGATGCGACGTACCAGGCGCTGGGCCAGGATCGCTTCGACCGTGGCCGTGATCAGGAAGGGCGGGACGCCCATGTTACGCAGCCGCGTAATCGTGCTGGGCGCGTCGTTCGTGTGCAACGTGCTAAAGACGAGATGACCGGTCAGTGACGCCTGCACCGCGATTTCGGCCGTTTCCAGATCGCGGATCTCACCGACGAGAATTCGATCGGGATCCTGACGCAAAATCGCACGCAGACAGTTAGCAAACGTATTGCCGATGGAGCTGTCGATCGGACATTGAACAATCCCGTCAATGTCGTATTCGACGGGATCTTCGGTTGTAATTAGCTTGTCTTCGACCGTGTTTAATTCCACTAGCGCCCCATACAGCGTCGTGGTCTTTCCAGAGCCGGTGGGACCGGTGACCAGCACGATGCCGTTGGGTTTGTTGATTCGCGCGAAACAGTTGCAACACATCGGGGGGCATCCCGAGGTTGACCAGGTCCAGATCGACATTGGTTCGGTCAAGAATCCGCAAGACGACGCTTTCTCCGAACATGGTCGGGAGCACGGAAACGCGCAAGTCGACAGGGTGTCCGCCGACCGACAGCTCGATCCGCCCGTCCTGCGGCATCCGGCGTTCGGCGATGTCCAGGTCGGCCATGACCTTGATGCGGGTGGTGATTGCGAAGGCGAGGTGGCGGGGTGGCGGTACCATTTCGTACAGGATGCCGTCCGCCTTGACCCGAATGCGGAATTCGTCCTCGAACGGCTCGAAATGCAGATCGCTGGCACGATCCTTAATGGCCAGCAACAGCACCATGTTCAGTAGTCTTCGCACCGGCGCGCTATCGGCCAGCGCTTCGACGCTAGTCAGATCGATCGGCCCGTCCCCGGTGAGTGCATGGACGGCTCTGCTCAGATCTTTGTCATCCTCCATGTCGGCGACCAGGCTCTCGAAGCTGTCTTCCGAGGCAGCGTAGTAGCGGTCTAGCGCCTTGAGGATATCGGCTTCCGTCGCAACGACGGCCCGAATGTCATATCCCAAAAACGTCCGAAGCTCGTCCAGGGTGGACAGCTTTTGCGGATCGCACATCGCGATCGTTAAGACGTTGTCATCCGCGTTGAACGCCACGGGGATGATGCGGTACAGCTGCGCCATCGGCTCGGTGACTTGCGCCAAGGCGTCCGGCTGAACGACGGTTTCATCTAACTTGACGACCTGCAGGTCCATCTGTTCAGCGAGCGCCTGCGCCAACTGAACGTCGGTGATCAGATCGAGATCGATTGCGATCTGCCCAAGTAAGTCCGTAGGCCGGTCGTGCTGTTCCATCAGCAGTTGCTCTAACTGCTCTTCGTCGATGAAACCGAGGTCGACCAGGATTTGTCCGATTCGACGAACTGCCATCTATTCTCGAGTCTCAATTCCGGGTGATAGGGGGATCGCGTGGAAAAATCAATCGACTTCGTCTTCTTCAAGGAGTCCCTTCTGCGAATTTTCAATCTTTTTTGCGAGTTCGGCCGCATCATTCGACTTGGCTAACACGTCGTCGCGCGAACAGGTCTCGTCCTTCCACAGCCGAAACAAATGGTCGTCCAGCAACTGCATTCCATGCTTCGTGCCGGTTTGGATGGCCGAGTTGATGCGGAACGTCTTGTTTTCGCGAACGAGGTTCGAGATCGCGGCTGTCATCACCAGCATCTCGTAGGCCGCCACTCGACCGCCGCCGACGCGTGGCAGCAGGGCCTGGGAGAGGATCCCGATAATCGACGTGGAAAGTTGGGTCCGGATTTGTTCCTGCTGGTTGGTCGGAAAAGCGTCAATCACGCGGTTGACGGTGCCCTGCGCACCGGTCGTGTGCAGCGTACCAAACACAACATGTCCCGTTTCCGCTGCGCTAATGGCCGCTTCGATCGTTTCGAGGTCGCGCATTTCGCCGACCAGGATCACGTCCGGGTCTTGCCGCAACGCGCGGCGGATGGCTTCAGCAAAGTTCGGCACGTCGACGCCAATCTCGCGCTGGTTTACCGTCGAACGCTTGTGATGGTGCTCGAATTCGATCGGGTCTTCGATCGTAATGATGTGGTGATCCTCGTTTTCGTTGATGTAGTTGATCATGCTGGCCAGCGTCGTACTCTTTCCGGAACCGGTCGGACCGGTAACCAGGAACAAGCCACGAGGTCGCATGCACAGATGCTGGCAAATGACCGGGAGACCCAGCTGTTCAATCGTTAGCAACTTACTGGGAATCTGCCGCAGGACCATGGCGACGTGTCCGCGCTGTTTGAAGACCGAAACTCGGAAACGCGTGTCCTCGCCAAACGAAAAACCGAAATCCGCGCTGCCAACTTCCTGTAACTCGTTCTGCCAGCGGTCGGGCGTGATGCTCTTCATCAACGCGATCGTGTCGTCTGGTTCCAGCGTTTTGGTGTCCAATTTCCGCATGCGACCGTCGATGCGGAACACCGGCGGCTGGCCAACGGTAATATGGATATCGCTGACGCCCTGCTTGACAGCCGCGGAAAGTAGTTTTTCGATCAGAATTGTCGCCACAACTGCACCCTAATTAACGTTCTGTCTGCTTGGCGACGCGGTAAACTTCGTCCAGCGTCGTAATTCCGTTCAGTACCTTGCGAATTCCATCGTCGTAAAGCGTATTAAGACCTTCGGCCACCGCGAGTTTGCGAACTTCTTGTGTCGGTGCGCTCTCGAATGCCAACTCCCGCAACTTCGGCGTCATCACCATTAGTTCGTAGATGCCGATACGTCCCCGATACCCTTTATTCTGGCAGTTTCCACAGCCCTTGCCTTTGACAAATGTAGCATTCTTCGCCATTTCGGGATTAATGCCTGCCGCCTCCAAAACGGTTTTACTCGGCTTGAACGCGGTTTTGCACTTCGTGCAGACGACGCGCACCAGGCGCTGGGCGAGCACCGCGAGAATACTACTGGCAACCAGATAGGGTGGGACGCCCATATCGATCAAGCGCGTCAGCGCGCTAGGCGCATCGTTGGTGTGAAGCGTGCTGAAAACAAGGTGACCGGTCAAGGACGCTTGGATGCCCATTTCAGCGGTTTCCGAGTCCCGCATTTCACCCACCAGGATGATGTTCGGGGCCTGACGCAGAACCGCGCGAATGATACGGGCGAAGTCGAGCCCGATCGCGTGTTTGACTTCAACCTGATTAACGCCTGGCAAATAATATTCGACTGGATCTTCCGCCGTAATGATCTTGCGGTCCGGCGAATTCATTTCGTTTAGCGCCGCGTAGAGCGTGGTCGTTTTGCCTGACCCCGTGGGACCGGTCACCAGAAAAATGCCGTTGGGGCGCTTGATCATGTTGAAGAACGTCTGAAAATCGTCTTCCGAAAGACCCAACTGCCGTACGCCGATCTTGATGTTATCTTTGTCCAACAATCGCATGACGCACGACTGACCGTGATTCGTGGGCAACATGCTGACGCGCAGGTCTAATTCCTTGTCCCCCACGGTCACTTTGATTCGGCCGTCCTGGGTCCGCCGTCGTTCGGCAATATCCATCTTGGCCATGATCTTGAAGCGGGACAACAACGCGCTCAGCAGCCGGCGGGGCGTACTGTCGCGTTCGATCAAAACGCCGTCGATTCGGTACCGAATGCGGACGCGATCCTCAAACGGCTCGATGTGAATATCCGAGGCCCGCAATTGAACCGCTTCGTTGATGATCAGATTTGCCAGGCGAACGATCGGCGCACTGCTTTCGTCAACGTCTTCCTCCGCCGCCGCCGCCATCGACTCTGTTTCTGTGAAATCGATGGCCGTATCGGTGAAGTCCTGCAACATCGAGTCGGAGCTTTCACCGTCCAGGGCGCCGTAATATTGATTGATCGCCTGCAGGATGGTCTCGCGTGGGGCAACGGCGATGACGATCTTCCGGTTCAGAATGAAACGCAGCTTGTCAAAGGTATCCAGATCCAAGGGGTTGCTGACAATCACACGCAGCGAATCGCCTTCGTCCGACATCGGCAAGATGACGTTTTCGCGAGCCACCGACTCGGGAACCAATTCGACGACCCCCGGTGGAATCGTCACCTCATCGAGATTCACGAAGTCGAGATGATGTTCTTCGGCGACAGCCCGCATGACTTCGTCACCCGTCGCGTAACCGAGTCGAACCAGGGCGTCAGCAACGCTGGTCGCGGTGTCGCGACTCATCACGTCAGCTTCGCTCAGCTGGTCCAGGCTGATGACTCCCTGGCGTACAAGAATGTCGCTGAAGCTTCCCATACTGGTCGACATTGCGTGATCGAACTCAAAAGGTGATTCAAAGGAGTGAAAGCTGGCCCCCGGGAAGGCTGAGCGGATTGGCCTCACGCCTGCGGGTTCCACGATGCGGCGCCACCGAGACTGCGCTAGACAAGACCCGACCACTGTCACGATCGGTGGTCTGCCATTACAACGGCGAACGCGCTGCGGCAGTCTCGCACATGGGTGCGTTTAGTATGCCTCTCCGAAAAACGCCGTAAACCCAATGCAACTCTAGACTAATAGAGCACACCAAGGTCTGTCAACCAGTACAACCCGCGAGAGGGGTGCCGGTGGGCCGTACCAAGACTTTAGCAGCACTCGATTTTCGGCAAGACACGGTGCCGCCAAGGTATCGGTGCCGCCAAGGTATCGGTGCCGCCAAGGTATCGGTGCCGCCAAGGTATCGGTGCCGCCAAGGTATCGGTGCCGCCAAGGTATCGGTGTCGCCAAGATATCTGGGTCGCCAAGACGTCTGTACGGCGGGGGTGGTTCAGGATTTCAGGGCGACGGGTAGCTGGTCGATTTTCGCCGCCAGGATGAAGTCGTTCTCGGACAGCCCGCCGATGGCATGTGTCCACACTTCAATCGACACATTTCGAAAGCCCTCGATATGCAAATCAGGATGGTGTCCATCCCCTTCGGCGACCTCGGCCACCTTGCCAAAGAAATCCATACCCGCCATGAAATTCTGGACCGTCCAATCCTTGCGGATCCGCTGTCCGTCATGGCTCAAATACCAGCCCTCCAGTTGCTGCAGTTGCGCCTCGGATTGTTCGCGCGAATACGGATCGACGCCGCCTTCACACGGGAGACATTTCTTACTGGTAAGTTGATCGCAAGTAAGCGCTTCCATTGGGATAGTCCCTTTCGATCGATTGGTGGCCTCGGATATTCACACTCAATGTGACCATCAGCACCCCACAGCACGGCACGCCACCGAGGCCAACGGATGGCTTCCTAATTGTGTGTCCATTATTGCGATCTGTCGGGCAGAACGTCAATCCGACGGGGACAGCGCGCCGTGAAGAATTCATCTAAAGAATTCACCTGAAGAATTCTCCTGAAATTACCGCGTCAGACCGTCGCAGAATGACTGGTCCTGACCGGGAAAAAGATGCACGGAGATTGCGGGCCGAGTGGAACTCGGAGGCGCTTAGCGATCCGCTTCGAACGCGCGGGCCGTCGTGCGACCGTGCACACGGTTGCGGACGATATGTGGCATCCAAAGCGATTTGTCGACCAGTTCCAGCATGACATTCGGATCGAAGGGTTTGCTAAGATAGTACGCCGCTCCGGCCGCCCGTGCCTGCCGCACGACATCCGGATTTCCGTCATTGGAAAGAACAATAAGCGGAACTTCTACCAAGGACGCATCGGTGGCCTGCAGTTGCTGGAACAATTCGAGGCCGGTGTCCGAACCGATATTCAGATCGGCAATGATAAGGTCGGGCAGGTGCCGCTGCAGACTCTTGCGGGCCGCATCGACGTCATGGCAGCACTCGCAGGCAAAGCCCGCATGAAGTAAAAGGTTGGCCAGTACCGCGATGGTATCCGCATCGTCATCGATACACAAAACCCTGGCGTTCGCCGAATCGATACGAATTTTCTCAAAGCCACTCATCTGGTTTGGCCTCACACGCTGGGCAAAGCGCGAGCATCGCGGTTCGCTGCCGTTCGTTGAGCCTTCCTGGCGTCCTGTTTCCTCGTATGGTTGTTTCGTCCGGAATCGCCAGCCGCGGCCAGAATAGTTTGGCTACATGCCCTAGCCCAATAAGTCGGCGCGACCCCAAGAACCAACGCAACTAGCCCCCGAAGATACCGGCCGCGTACCAGATGCCGTTGCTTCCGCGACGAATATCGTAGCCATAGGCGGGCTGATTGCTGCGCACGGTATTCCAGTGGCCGGAGGACTGACGCCAGCTATGGACGCAGTCAATCGAGGCGGCCAACAGTCCTTTGCCGGGCCAGCTCTCCGCACATACCTCAACCGGATGCTGCCCGCCCAGCTGTCCCGAAATGCGGTGGAAACGTCCTTCCCAATTGTGATGACCCTGCCGACGAATCCGGGCCTGGTGGCTGGCGTGTTGGCGGCATTCGTCCAGCAGCATCGGATTGACAGTGCCATCGGTACTGGCCGGACGCTCCGGATGCATGCGTACCGCGTAGATGATGGTGCGTTGGGTAATCGTACCGGGCGGCAAGTCCAGCAAGACGCTGACCGACTGCGGACTTGTATAGCTGGAAACGTAGTAGACGGGCGTTTCGAATGGCAAACAACTGACGGCTCGGCCGTAGAAAGGCTGGTCCTTGTGTTTCAAATCCACGATCGCGAGTCCTTCCGTGCCGTTCATGTGGGCAAACGATGCATGCCGCAACAGCTGAATCTGTTCGCCGTTCACATTGGCCGGTTGGCCGGCCGGCAACTTCAAAAGTTCATAGCTGGCCAGCCGCTCAAGCACTTGCGGGTCCTTCAACGTATGGCTCTCGAACCGGCGCTGCGCGGATGTTGGCTGCTGGCGATAGAAGTAAATCAGCAGCCGACGCTGGTTCTTTTCCGCCTGCTGATAGGCCGTGCTATAGTCGTCCAGCCAAGTTAGTTCCTGGTCGGTGCCTATTGCCTGGTCTGCGCGTGGGGCTCCGGATCATCTGCGAACGCCGCACCGGCGCCACAGGCGACGACAAAAAAAAGAATTCGGACGGGCATACTGAATCTCCACCTCGTTGAACGCCCGGTCGCAGGCGCCGGCACGTCCAGGAATGCCGGCGCCTGCGGCTGGGCGTTCAACGATCCGGCCCACAAAAAAAGGCGGATCGAACCCAAAAGATGAGTTCGATCCGCCGCGAAATCCAAAACTCTCGGCAGCGTTGAACTAACCGCAGCAGCCGTTGCAACCGCTAGCGCAACCAGAGCCGCCACCACAGCCAGATCCCGAACCGTAGCCAGATCCCGAACCTGCGGGAACCGTGACGGTTTGCTCCGTATATCGGCAAACGGTGACAGGAACTTGCTCGGTTACCTGCTGAGGAACGCAGACGGTGTAAGTCTCGGTTTTCTCCTCAGGAACCGACTTATACGTGGTAACCGTATACGTCTGCTCTTGCTGCTTGGGAACGTTGACCGTGAAGGTCCGCGTCTTTTCCTCAGGCACCTGCTTGTAGGTCGTCACGGTGTACGTTTGCGTCTTCTGTTCGGGCACGCAGACCGTATAGGTCTGTTCGCGCGACAGGGTCTCGTTCACGTACTTGGTGACTTGACGATCGCGAGTACGGGTCTCCGTCTTGTAGTTACAGACCTTGACCTGACGAGTACGCTGCTCCGTCTTGTAATCGGTCAGGGTGACCTGACGACTACGGGTCTCCGTCTTGTAGTTACAGACCTTGACCTGACGCGTACGCTCCTCGGGACGATTCACGGTGACCGTGTAGGTGAAAGGAACCTGCTCGGTCGAGCGTTGGTAGGTCGTGTAAGGCACTTCCTGCGCCACGACATTGGATACCCAAGTACGACGGCAGACCGTTCGCGTGGCCGGTGCACAGGCAGCAACGGCACATCCGTCGGCACATCCACTACCACAAGCATTGCCGCAGCCACCACAAGCGTTGCCACCGCAGGAGTTACCGCCACAAGGAACTTCGACCATTTGGGTTTGCCAGCTACCCATGTCACGCGTCACCGTACGGGTCTGCGTAACAGGAACGCAACGGGCAACCGTACGCGATCCTTGGCGCTGTTCTTGATGAGCAACGTTTACCGTGTAGGTCTGATCAACGGTACTCCATTCCGGAACACGAACCGTATAGGGACGATCCTCGGTGCGCGTCACGGGAACCGTGACACTGTAAGTTTGATCCACCGTGCTCCACTCAGGAACCGTGACATTGTACGTATCGGTCACAGTTTCCGTTACCGGCTTGCAGACCGTGTAATTGACGGTCCTGGTGCGTTGTTCATTTCGGTTGACTGTGTAGGTTCGAGTACGTTCTTCTTGTTGCGGAACGCTGTTGTACACGGTATAGGTTTGGGTCCGTTGTTCCGGCTCGTAAACCGTAATGGTCCGAGTTCGTTGCTCTTCCTGGGGCACGGACTTATGGACCGTGTACGTTCGTTGACGTTGCTCGTTGTTGTAAACCGTCTTCGTGACAGTTCGCATTTCGGTAACCATCTGAGGCACGCGAATCGTGCGAGTAACCATGGCCGGTGCACAACCACCTGCCGCAGCTCCACTAGCATCAACGTAGCCAGCTCCACCACCACAGGCAGAACCACCACCGCAGGCCGAACCGCCTTCGCAGCCTACTGCACATCCCGAACCACAACCAGAATCACACGCCGACGCGCACGGGTCACTACAACCCCTGCGACAGCCAGCATCCGCGGATGCCATCGCAATCGCAACCACTGCGAACGACGACATCAGATGTCGTAACATCATGACAGTCTCTCCTTCATCAAAGAATGAAAAAACAACATAGCCCAACAAGGACAACTATCTAACATGCAAGAAATAGGAAACTTACAACGATTAATTAGGTTAACAGGGCTGAAAAAGGATGTCTAGCATCTTTCTCGGAATTTTCCTGCCTTTTTTGGCCCAGAAATACCGGATGAGAAAATGCCGCGTGCGTGCGGCAAATTGACGAAAATTCGCAAACTAGTCTAAATTTCTAGCTTCTCGCGTGGCGGCGTCAAGGGGCCACGACAGCCGCTTCTCCGATTCAAACTCGGTGACACCAACATGGCCCCGAAAAAACGCCGCGCCCCGACGTGGTGATATCGCCTACGACTTCTGCGCTGGCTGCGCAGGTCGCGATTCAAGATAGGGTTTCTTGTCCCCATACCGTTTCAGCCGCTGCTCGATCGACGGTCGTTCTTTCTCGGCACTTGCTTGATCGCCTCCCGCGCCGTTTCGATGGCCAGATCAAAATAGCCGGCCGATGCGTAGGCTGCTGCCAGCGTGTCGACGAAATCGTAGTCGGTCGGTTTGCTTAACTCACAAGCCAGGCGAGCGTTTTTCATCGCCTCCTTGCCGTTCCTGATTTTCGAATCCGGACAAGTGGCCAGCAGCCAGGCGCGGAAGTTTAGCGTCCGGATGTGTTTGGGATTCAACTTGAGAGCCGCGTCATAATCCGCCAGCGCTTTCGCGTAGTCGCCGGAAAGATAGTGATTATGTCCTCGATCTTTCCAGGCCGTAACGTCTTTCGGATTCAGTTGCAGAGCGCTGGTGTAGTCAGCGGCGGCGGCTTCATGATTACCGATCAAAAAATAGGTGTAGGCTCGGTTCTTCAGGACAAACGCGTCGCTCGATTGCAGTTTGATCGCCGCACTGTAATCTTCGATCGCCCTGGCATGATTTCCCAGATTGCGATAAACGTGTGCCCTCGCTTCGTAGGATGAACTATCGTTCTTGTTCTGCGCCAGCACGGCCGTAAAATGGTCCACGCCTTCGTCCAGCGGCACGACGTACTTGCTGTCCAGCCAGCCGGCGCTGCCGCTGCGGACCCAAATCCACGGACCGTTCGTCGCCAGCACGGTTACAACGACACCCTTGCGCAATTCGCCAACTGTCCTTTCCGGGACAAGCAGCTTCGACGTTGCCGTAAGAACAACGCGATCACGTCGCTTGTATTTACTGGGTGGCACTTCACCCTTTTTATTCTGCGCTGCCTCCTTCTGCACTGTCTTATTCTGCACTGCCTTATTCTTCGCAGCCTCATTCTGCGCAGCGGCGGGGGTATCGATGCTGGAAATCAGGAACAGCAACACAACTATTTTCAGTGGCAGGCGAATCATAAGCGAGCGGCGTACTTTCTGGGCGACAGTGACCACGTTTGATCCAAACGCGTTTCAGCCGCGGAACAAGAAATACAAGTTGACGTGTGCCGGGTCGACCGGCATCCCACGTTCCAGTCTACTAGACGGCCGCCGAAGCCGAAATAATTCCCGGAGCCGGAAGTTTGCTGCTGCCGGTCAGGTACTGATCGACGGCCCTCGCCGCACCACGTCCTTCATTGATCGCCCATACGACCAGGCTCTGCCCCCGGCGGCAATCGCCGGCGGCAAACACCCCTGCCACGGATGTGGCAAAGTCGCCATGTTCAGCCTGAAACGTCTCCCAATTCCCGCGGGGATTTTGCATGGAGACGCCCAACATTTCGCCGATCGTTTTTTCGGGGCCCACGAAACCGGTCGCCAGCAAGACCAGGTCGGCGGGCCATTCTTTCTCGGATCCGGCAACCTCGCTGAAGGGCGCTCGCTCGCCCGGCTCGCTCCAATTCACTTCCACCGTCATGACGGCACGCACCCGACCTTTGCCGTCGTCGATGAACTGTTTCGTCAGGACGTGAAACGCGCGAGGATCTTCACCAAACTTCGCAACCGTCTCGGCATGGGAATAGTCGACGCGATAAATCCGTGGCCACTCGGGCCAGGGGTTATTCTCGGCCCGCTGGTCGGGGGGCCGATCGAGCAGTTCGAAGTTGCCGACACTCGCACAGCCATGGCGTAAAGAGGTTCCAATACAATCCGCCCCCGTATCTCCACCACCAATCACGATAACGTTCTTGCCTTTGGCCGATAGATAGTGACCGTCGTCCAGATTCGAATCGAGCAGACTTTTTGTGTTGCGCGTGAGGAAGTCCATCGCAAAATGGATCCCCTCTAGATCCCGGCCCGGACATCGGCCGGTGGGGTCGAACGGTCGCGTCGCCCCCGTCGCCAGCAGCAGCGCATCATTTTCCGCTCGGAGTCGATCGGGATCGATGTACTGCACCTGGCAACCGCGTTCTTCCATGACCTGCGTCATGTGACCGGACGCCTGCTGCTCCCGTTTTCCGACGTGCGCACAGGTGACGAATTCGACGCCCTCGTCTGCCAGCAACTGCACGCGACGTTCTACGACGCCCTTGTCCAACTTCATGTTGGGGATCCCGTACATCAGCAATCCACCGATTCGATCGGCGCGCTCGTAAACGGTGACGTGGTGTCCCGCCTTGTTCAGTTGAGCGGCCGCGGCCAGGCCGGCGGGGCCGGAACCGACGATCGCCACGCGTTTGCCCGTTCGCGAACTGGGTGGCTCCGCCCTCACCCAGCCCTCGGCAAAGCCACGATCGATGATCGCGTTTTCAATATTCTTGATCGTGACCGGCGGTTCGTTGATACCCAGGACGCAGGCGCCTTCGCAGGGCGCGGGGCAAGTGCGGCCAGTAAATTCGGGGAAGTTGTTGGTCTTATGCAGCCGATCCAGCGCATCGCGCCAGCGGTCCTTGTAGACCAGGTCGTTCCATTCCGGAATCAGATTGTCGATTGGACAACCCGTATTCGATTGGCAAAAGGGTACGCCGCAGTCCATGCACCGCGCACCCTGGTTTTTCAAATGCCCGTCAACCGGCGCGGAAAAGATCTCCTGAAAACTTTGGATGCGTTCCAGCGCAGGCCGATAGGGAACCGGTTCTCGGTCGTATTCTTGGAAGCCCGTCGGTTTTCCCATCCGTCCGCCTGGTCCTATCTGATCTGCCTGTTTAGACGCTGATGCCGCCGTTGACGTGGTTCGCCTCGTCAATCGTCGCCGAATCTTGTTCTCGCTGCTGGCGTTCCAGCAACACGCGTTTGTAATCGGTCGGCATGACCTTCACGAATTGAGGCAGCACTTCCACCCACCTCACCAGGAGGTCGCGCACAACCGACGACCCGGTCAACTCACCGTGACGCTGAATCATCGAGCGCAGTTCGGCGGCGTCTTGTTCGGTCACTATCTTTTCCAGTTCCACCATTCCCAGATTGCAGTTGGCCAGGAATTGATCGTCCGGATCCCAGATATAGGCCGTTCCGCCGCTCATCCCCGCCGCGAAGTTACGCCCGGTTGATCCCAGGATAACGACACAACCGCCGGTCATATATTCGCACCCATGATCACCGACTCCCTCGATCACCGCGCAGGCGCCGCTATTTCGTACACAAAACCGTTCCGCAGCGCGACCCCGGAAAAATGCTTCACCGCCGGTCGCACCGTATAACACCACGTTGCCGACAATGATATTTTGCTCGGCAACAAAGCTGCTCTCGGCCGGCGGATAAACGATCAGTCGTCCGCCGGACAGACCTTTGCCGACATAATCGTTGGCATCGCCCTCGAGTTCCATCGTGATGCCGCGCGCCAGAAACGCGGCATAGCTCTGGCCGGCCGAACCGACCATTTTGAAGCGGATCGTATCGTCCGGAAGGCCGTGCTCGCCCCACCGCTTGACGACGTGGTGACTAAGTATCGTGCCGACGGTGCGGTTCGTGTTGACGATTTCCAGTTCTTCGTGAACGCGATCGCCTTTTTCAAGCGCCGGTCGCGCCAGATCCAACAAGCGGGTCATGTCCAGCGACCGTTCGAGTCCGTGATCCTGGGACTGCGTACAGTAGAGACCGACATCGGGATGTGGCTTTTCGACGGGCGTCAATAGTTGGGTCAGGTCCAGGCCATCTGCTTTCCAATGCTGGATTGCCTGGTTGGTGTCAAGGCAATCGACGCGTCCGACCATTTCATCGATTGTGCGAAATCCGAGCTCGGCCATGACCTGCCGCGCTTCCTCCGCGACCATGAATAGATAGTTGACGACATGCTCTGGCTTGCCGGTGAATTTTTTCCGCAGTTCTGGATCCTGCGTCGCAACGCCAACGGGGCAGGTATTGAGATGGCACTTCCGCATCATGATGCAACCCATCGCAATCAAGGGGGCGGTACTGAATCCGAATTCTTCGGCGCCCAGCATCGCCGCCATCACCACATCACGACCTGTCTTGAGCCCACCATCCGTCTGCAGCACGACGCGGCTGCGCAGATCGTTTAATACAAGCGTCTGATGTGTTTCCGCAATGCCCAGCTCCCACGGCAAACCCGCGTGCTTGATACTGGTCAGCGGCGAAGCCCCTGTCCCGCCGCTGTCACCAGAAATCAAAATATGATCGGCAAATCCTTTGGCGACTCCCGCCGCGATGGTGCCCACACCGATTTCCGACACCAGTTTCACGCTGATGCGAGCCTCGGGATTCGCATTTTTCAGATCGTGGATTAATTGCTTCAGATCTTCGATCGAATAGATGTCGTGATGCGGCGGAGGGCTGATCAAGCCGACGCCTGGAATCGAATATCGGATACGGGCGATTTTTTCATCCACTTTGCGGCCGGGAAGTTCACCCCCTTCGCCCGGCTTGGCTCCCTGCGAGATCTTGATCTGCAATTCGTCGGCGTTCGTCAGATACCAGATCGTTACGCCGAAGCGCCCGGAAGCCACCTGCTTGATGGCGGATCGTTTTGAATCACCGTTTTCCAGCGGCGTGAACCGTGCGGTATCTTCGCCACCCTCTCCTGTATTGCTCTTACCGCCCAGGCGATTCATTGCAATCGCCAGGCTTTCGTGCGATTCGGCCGAGATCGAACCGAAGCTCATCGCGCCGGTGCAAAACCGCTTCACAATCTCCTTGACCGGTTGCACCTCGTCAATCGAAATCGCGCCGCCGTTCGGGTTTTCCTTAAACGACAACAAACCCCGCAAGGTACACCGTGTTCGCGCATCACGATTACAGTGCTGGGAAAAGCGTCCGTAGGCTTCGGCGCTGTTGGTGCGCGCGGCAACCTGCAGATCGGCGATGGCAGGCGGATCCCACATATGCCGCTCACCCTCCGCTCGCCAATGGAATTCGCCCGGGTTCGGCAACAAAGGGGGTCGTTCGGACGATGAATCCGTATACCCCAGCGCATGCCGCCGCAGGCATTCTTCGGCAAGGATCTCGAAACCGACTCCCTGGATACGGCTGGCGGTACCCGCAAAACAGCGTTCGATCACTTCGTCACGTAGTCCGACTGCCTCGAAGATCTGCGCACCTTTGTACGACTGCAGCGTCGAGATGCCCATCTTGGCCATGACCTTCAGCATCCCCTTCGCGACGCCCTTGCGATACACGGCAACGAGTTCGTGATCTTCCTTGGTTACCGGGTCGTAGTTTTCTCCGTTGCTTCCGGAATCGACGGCCGGGTTCACGTTTCCCGAGCCCTCGTCATCCGCGCCGTTTTCCATTCCGTCGATCAGTCCGTCGCGACGGCTTTTCCATAGCGATTCGAATGCCAGATAAGGATTAATCGCGTCGGCGCCGTATCCGATCAGCAAGCAATGGTGGTGAACCTCTCGCGCCTCGCCCGTTTCCATCACGATCCCGATTCGAGTTCGCTTGGTACATCGCACCAGGTGATGGTGCACGGAGCCGCAAGCCAACAGTGAGCTGAGCGGCACGCGATCAGGTCCGATGTTTCGGTCGGATAATACGATCAGTGAGTAACCGTCATCGATCGCCTGTTCGGCCTGCTGACAGACACGGTCCAAAGCAGCGGTCATGCCGGCCGTACCTTCCACCAGTGGCCAGGTAATATCGATGGTGGTCGAACGCCAGCCACGCCCCGCTGGATGCCGGTCGATATGTTGCAAAGCCGCCAGTTGTTCGTTGGAGAGAATCGGGTGCGGAATCCGCAGTCGATGCGCGTGTTCTTCGGTCGTTTCCAGCAGATTGCGCTCGGGGCCGATATAGCACTCCAGAGACATGATGATTTCTTCGCGAATCGAATCGATCGCGGGGTTGGTCACCTGAGCGAATAGCTGTTTGAAATAGTCGTACAGCATCCGGGGCTCGTCGGAGAGACAAGCCAGCGCCGCATCGTTGCCCATCGAACCGACCGGGTCGCGCTGCTCGTGCACCATGGGCAACAGCATGAATTGCATCGTTTCCATCGTGTAACCAAAAGCCTGCATTCGATTTAACAGCGTGCTGGGCTCGTAGCGATGGGACTCTTCGTCCGGA
>CAWJNN010000004.1:0-16979 GCA_963844115.1 uncultured Planctomycetales bacterium
TTATGTCGTCTACTTCGTTCAGTTACATATGTTCTCGATAAAATGAAACCACAAAGCGACGAAGCATCTTGCGGGCGGGGTTGGCCAGGCGCGCCGAGTGAAACAAATGCAGTCCAGCGAATTGAATGTCGAGACCCAACAGATCGGCGTGATTATCGTCGACCATGGTTCGCGCGTGCGCAGAGCAACGAGATGTTGCTGGATGTCGTCGACCTCTTTCGCAGCGCGACGGGTTACGAGATCGTCGAACCGGCCCACATGGAACTGGCGGAACCGTCGATCCAAACCGCCTTTGACCGATGCGTTGAGCAGCGTGCCAGGCTGGTCGTCGTGCACCCGTATTTTCTGTTGCCCGGTCGTCATTGGGATCGGGACATTCCGAGCCTGGCGGCGGCGGCGGCCGAGCGTCACGAGGGAGTGCGTTTTCTGGTCACGGCGCCGCTGGGAGTACATTCCAGCATGGCAGACGTGATGCGTTTCCGTATCGAGTCCTGTCTTGCCCATGCGACCGATGACGGTGACGCGTGCGAATTGTGCGAGGGAACGGACAAGTGCCGAATTCGAACAAGTTGAGAGCGTTCGAGAAATAAATGACGTAGGACGGGCACTCCTGCCCGTCGATGACACGTTGACGGGCAGGAGTGCCCGTCCTACAAATGCGACAGTTATTTCTCGGTCGCCCCTTTGTGGAGGTTGACTACGACTTCCCGATCCAGTACTTGACTCGATCCAACAGCAGTGCCGCCGCTTCGACTTGTCGAGCCGGCCGTTTCTTGCTTTTCAATACGACCCGCTGGACTTCCAGCAGGACGCTGCGGTCCTGTTCCCTACGCGCGACGGCAACATAGACAACGCCGTCTAACTCCGGTGGCGCACCCGGTCCCAGGTGCCCAGTAATCGATCCGGAAACGTCCGCTTCGGCAGTTAGGTTCAATACGCCGAGCGCCATTTGCACCGCAACAGGTTCACTGACCGCCGAATAGTCGCGCAGGTCGGACGCCGAGACGTCCAGCCAGGCTTGTTTTGTCGCATCGCGGTAGGTGACGGCCGATCCGCACAGCCAGTCGGAGATTCCAGGGATTTGTGCGAGACTGGCGGCGGCGAGTCCCGCGGTACAGCTTTCGGCGAGCACGATTCGTATTTGGCGGGACGCCAGTACGTCGGCCAACTCTTTCGCCTGTCGTTCAATACCCATGCGAAATCACCAGCGGCTGCTAAGGTTGAATGCGGCTTGTCAGCAAGGAATTTAGCCGAGTGTTGTTGGGCAAGCAAATGCAGGTGCTGACGTACAGCATCGTCGTAGGCCCGGACCGTTGACGCGATTTCGGGCGGACTCGATAATCGGCTCACTTGTCTCGCTGGCATGACCTTGGATTCGTCGCCCGATGAAGTCGTATACCGAGCATTTGACGTTGAACGTTGCCGCGCGGATGGAATTTGTGAACATCACTGCGGAGGTGGCAGCGATCCTACAGAAAAGCGGAGTGCAAGAAGGGCTGCTCTTGTGTAATGCCATGCACATCACGGCTAGTGTCTTTATCAACGACGACGAACCGGGACTGCACCATGACTACAAGCGATGGCTGGAAGAACTGGCGCCGTTTGATCCTTCACCACAGCGATATCACCATAATCGTACCGGCGAAGACAATGCCGACGCGCATCACAAGCGTCAGATCATGGGGCGCGAAGTGGTGATCGCGGTCACTGAGGGGCGGTTGGATTTTGGACCCTGGGAACAGATCTTTTACGGAGAATTTGACGGTCGCCGTCCGAAACGCGTGTTGGTCAAAGTGATTGGCGAATGAGTCGTACCAACGTCGTTCCGGTCTACTCGTCGTCGTTGTCCAACCCCAGTCGAGTGCGCCATCGGCTGGTTGTTTTGCCGCGAATCGTTCCGCCGTTTTTGGCCTGAAGTTCAGAGATTCTTTTCTCGATAATGAGTTCCATGTCCGCCAGCTTTTCCTCAACGGCCACCTTTTCGCGTGCCAGTTTGGCCCGCTCCAGGGAAATCTCAACTTCCGCCTCGCGCATCGTCTCGCGGAGGCTGCTTTGCAGTTGCTCCAGCCTGCCTAGTTCCTCTTTTACCATTTCGTCCGCATCGATTTCCGGGCTTGACTCCGGTGCTGGCGTTTGTTCGGGCGGAACGGCAGCAGCTTTCCGTCTTTCCTGTTCTTCTTGAAGCTGTTGAATCTGTCGATCCTTCGCAGCGACCACTTTATCGCAGGCTCGAATCTTCTCTTCGAGTTCGAATCGTTGAGTGTCGTCTAGTGCTGGCGAGTCACCACCGTCAAGCGAGTTCAAGAGTCGCTTCTTTTGCGCTTCCCAATCGAGGTACGAATCGTCCGTTGCGAGCTCTGCCGACAGGTCCTCTTGCATCGCTTGTTGAAGTTCGGCGTTCTGCTGCTGCAGCTGCTGCGCCTCTTGCAGGGCCTGATCAAGACGCCGCTGCAGTTCCTCGTCCGAGGTCGAACGATCATGCGTAGGCTGCGATTCCGCGTCGGCGAGCTTGTCTTTTAACTGTCGGGTCTCGGACTGCAGTTCGGTAAGTTGCTGCTGTAACTGATCACGTTCGCGGGCGATTGCGTCGCGATCGTCGATGATCGCATTACTAGATTCCTGGGAGGCGTCGCTATTGAGCTGCTCGATTTGCTCACGACGCTGATCCAGTTCCTCCACGATCTCGGCTCGGCGCTGCTTCAGCTGGTGGGCAATGCGGGTGCGTTGTTGGCGTGTCGCCTCTTTCTCCTGTTCGAGCGCCTCTTGGTCGCGGGCCAGGCGGTCTTGCTTTTGGTGAAGCTCGTTCGAGCGTTCTTCGAGTTCGGCGCGGACAACGTTGAGTTCATATTGCGCGTTGGTGAATTCGGAATCGACCGACGTCAGCGCTTCACGCCGCCGTTGTAATTCCTCTTCGACGGCTGCCAGGTCGGCGGCCAGATCTGCGCCGTCTTGCAATTGGACGACTTGCGCAGCCAGCTGGCTGAATTGTTGGAGTATCGCGACCTCGATGGCTTCCATGCGCAGGCGTTCTTGCGCGAAGAACTGGTCGGCACGGGCGCGCTGGCGCTCGAGTTGCTCGGTCAGAGCGTTGTCGGCATCGAGGCCAACCGACAGTGGGTTACAATCCTGATCCATTCCGTTACCGAGCCTGCCCTGAGGAGAAAATCGACGGGCGCACGCACGGGGACCATCGCGAGCGGCGCGAGGTATCCCGGCTGCATATTTCAACCGCCCACATGTTTATTTACGCCATGAGACGAGGGGGGTCAAAATGTGGGGCTGGATTGGCGCCTGCCAGGAGAAATGTAGCGATTGTGACGGATCGCAGGAGGGTTATGTAGCTGGATTCGCAATCCCAGCGCAATCCCAGTGCGCGGGATTGCGAATCCAGTTACAGGAATACGCACCGCCGCCTAATTTTCGCTGCCCGATTCCAGCACGGCCAGAAAGGCTTTTTGGGGGATATCCACGCTACCGACCGACTTCATCCGCTTCTTTCCCTCTTTTTGCTTGGCCCACAATTTTTTCTTGCGCGAAATGTCGCCGCCGTAACACTTGGCCGTCACGTTCTTGCGCATGGCCGAGATCGTTTCGCGCGCTATGACGCGGCTGCCAATGGCAGCCTGCAGCGGGATTTCAAACATGTGCCGACTAATTTCCTTGCGCAACTTCTTGACGACCGCTCGTCCACGTCGATCTGCGTCGACGCGATTGCAGATAATGCTGAGCGCGTCGATGCGGTTGCCGTTCACCACAATGTCCAGCCGCACGAGGTCGGCCGGGAAATAGCCGAGCAATTCGTAGTCCATCGTGCCAAAACCCTTGGTGGCACTCTTTAGTTTGTCGTGCAGATCGTAAATAACTTCGGCCAGCGCCAAGTCGTAAACGATCATCGCGCGCGTTGGTGACAGATATTCTGTCCGGACGTACTTGCCTCGACGTTCTTCACACAATTTCATGACCGGGCCGATGTAGTCACCAGGCAACACGAAATTGACGCGGACCATCGGCTGTCGAAATTCCTCGATGTCCCCTGCGTCCGGTACGTCCTGAGGTGTGTTAATGACGAGTGTCTTGCCATCGGTTGTCTCGATTTCATAGGTAACGTTCGGTGCCGTCTGTACCAGATCGACGTCTGATTCCTGTTCCAGCCGCTGTTGCACGATTTCCATGTGCAATAGTCCCAGGAAACCGCAACGAAATCCGAATCCCAGCGCATCGCTGGTTTCCGGCTGGAATTCGAAGCTGGGGTCGTTGATCGACAGCTTTCGTAGCGCGTCACGCAGCTCATCAAAATTTTCGCCATCGGAAGGATACAGCCCGCAGTAGACCATGCGTTTTGGCTCTGCGTAGCCCGGTAACGGTTCGGCGAGACCATCGTTGGCGCTGACGGTGTCGCCAATGTGCACGTGGCCCAGTTCCTTGATGTTGCAGATCAGGTAGCCGACCTGGCCTGCCTGGAGTTGCTGGCAGGGTACACGTTGCGGTTGGAAGTGCCCTAGTTCCAGCACATCATGGACCGAGCCAGTACGCAAGAATTCGAATGCGCTGGCCCTTTTTGACGGTGCCGTTTACGACGCGGATATAGGTAACGGCGCCGCGGTACTCGTCGTAGTGCGAATCGAACACCATCGCCTGCAGCGGCGCCTGCGGGTTGCCATCCGGCGGAGGAACGCGAGCGATCACGGCGGCCAGCAATTCGTCGACGCCCATGCCCGATTTGGCACTGCAACGCAGAACGTCGGCGGCGTCTATCCCCAAACTTTGTTCCATTTCGTCGCAGACTTCGTCGGTGCGGGCGTGGGTTAGATCGATCTTGTTGACGACCGGCAGGATTTCGAGGTTGTGTTCCATGGCGGCATAGGCGTTGGCCACCGTCTGGGCTTCCACCCCTTGAAAGGCATCGACCAGCAGCAGCGCGCCTTCGCAGCAGGCCAGCGAGCGGGAAACCTCGTAATGAAAGTCGACGTGCCCTGGCGTATCGATCAAGTTCAGCTCGTACTTCTGTCCTTGAAAATCGTATTGCATGGTTACCGCGCGGGCCTTGATCGTGATTCCCCGCGCGCGCTCCAACTCCATGTCGTCCAGCATCTGCTCGTTCAGGACGCGCGCATCGACGGTTCCCGTCCGTTGCAAGAAACGATCAGCCAGCGTGCTCTTACCGTGATCGATATGCGCGACGATGCAGAAATTACGAATGAATTTACAGTCAGGCATATTGGGGACTGTGGACGATGGACAATGGACGATGGAAAAGGTTAGCAATGACCGAACAGGGAAGAACGACCCGTCCCACAGTCCATAGTCTATAGTCCATGGTCCATAGTCCCTATCGTCCCTTTTGCTCTTGAAATCGAGCCACGCCGGCGGCGCCCAGGTATCCTGCATCGCCTCCCAACGAGGCAAAGTCAATAGAGACTTGCTGGGAGATGATCGGGAACGCTCGCAGGGTGACTTCTTGCTTGATGCGGTTGATAAAGAGGTTCCCAATTGGATTGGCGTTCCCCCCAAAGTTCATCGCTCCGCCCAGCACGACGGCTGCCGGGTCGATCGTGTGCAGCAGTGTTGTGATGCCGATTCCCAGGTAACGTGCCGTCTCCAAGATGATTTCCAGCGCGAACTCATCGCCGGCCTCGGCCGCCTCGTGCACCCGCAGGGCAGTCAACTCGCGCCCTTCTTTCCGAGGCGCTGCCAGCGAGCTGCTGCGACCGGTGTCCAGTGCCTGGTGCGTCCGGCGTGCCAGGGCCGTGGCACTCGCGTACGCCTCCAGATGTCCCGTGTGTCCGCACGAACAGACTCTCGCATCATCGCGACAGTCGATAATTATGTGCCCGCACTCCGAGCCGTGGCTGTTTTCACCGTCGATCGTTTCGCCGTTAACGATGATCCCGCCGCCGACGCCGGTTCCTAGTGTCAACATGATCATGCTGTGATATTGAGCGCCACTTCCGACCCAGAACTCGCCGAACGCGGCGGCATTCGCGTCGTTCGCGTAAACGACCGGTCGCTGAGTGTAATGCGCAACGCGATCACGGATCGGAAAATCGTGCCAACCGGGAAGGTTGACGGGATGGAGCAACATCCCGCTGGGGATGTCCATCGTTCCGGGAGTGGCGAGCCCGACGCTTGCGATCTGTTGCATGGTCAGCCCGGCCTCGGATATTGCCTGTCTCACCGTGTCGGCCATCCGCCGCGCACCCTGTTCCGGCCCACGCTCGATCTGCGAGTCGGTCGCCACGTAGGCCAGCGGGCGACCCTGATCGTCAACGACGCCACATTTGATATTGGTACCCCCCAGATCGATCCCGGCGTAAAAGGGAGGCACGGCGTCTTTGGCAGATATCAATTCTCTGTCGCTCATCGAATACTCAAACGGCTGCGGCACGCTAACAACACCGCTCGCAATAATGGGCGAAGTTGCAACGGAATCCTCTCCTTCGCTAGGGCCAGGCTTCGACCGGCAGGGGGAGAGGCTGGGAGTGGGGGGGGTAAATAAAGCCTCTTAATCACGCATTTCGAACCATCGCCAGAGTTCCATTACTCATGCGAAAATGAAAGCCAGCCATTATAAGGCGCTAAGGTGCACCGGTGGTAGAGTTCCGCGGTCCATAGTCTATAGTCCATAGTCTATAGTCCATGGTCCATCGTCCACTGTCCTCGCCGTTGACCGTTTTTGTCGAGAGGTTTATTATTGCGGGCCGGTAATAGGGCACTTTCATTCATTCATGGTGGTTGTAGCTCAGTTGGTTAGAGCACTGGATTGTGGTTCCAGAAGTCGGGGGTTCGAATCCCCTCAGCCACCCTCACACCCTAGTGGTGGAAGATTCCATCGCTGGGGTTTTTTAGGCGCGCCATCTTGTTCCCGAAGTAGGGAAGTAGGTTGGTGTGTCGGTCCTCAGCAGGTTTCGGCGAACTTTGCTACCCTCCTAGGAAGCCTCGCGTTCTTTCAGGGGCGTATATTTCCTTTGGCCAG
This sequence comes from uncultured Planctomycetales bacterium, assembly GCA_963844115.1. Taxonomy (GTDB): domain Bacteria; phylum Planctomycetota; class Planctomycetia; order Pirellulales; family UBA7805; genus CS4-C045. The sequence goes on from CAWJNN010000004.1 coordinate 6,974, forward strand.
AGCCGATGTAAATCTGGCGGGGACGCGTGATGCGACTGCTCGGATCATCGTATTGTTCCTTCCAGTGGGCGATCCAGCCTGGTAGTCGGCCAATCGCAAAGCAGACGGTGAACATGTTCGTCGGAACGCCCATCGCCCGAAGTAGAATTCCGCTGTAGAAATCGACGTTCGGGTAGTTCGATCTCCTGACCGTCCACAACAAGAATGGCTTTGTCCGACATGAGTCTACTCCTGAGTCCTAATATCCGCCGCAGCATCCCCGATCTGAGCTTGGCGCTGTTTCGGTAAATCGTTGGAAGCCCCTCCATTCAATGTCAATGTTGACGTCCGATTACCGTTTAACGCACCGGTCGAGTGAAACAACGGACGGTACCGGCTTGATGAACTCCTGACGCAAGCTGTACGTGTATGCGCCCTGATCGGGCACGAGAAGCACATCGCCCGGCAGAATCTCTTTGCCCCAAAAGGCGTATCCCCAAACGTCGTGCGGTGTGCAGAGCGATCCGAGCACTTGGCACGGAATCTCCTGCATCGCCGGTCGGCTCAGATTGACAAGTGGCACGTAGTCGCTTTCAAACCGCTCCCAGCCGACCGCGCTCGTGCCCGCATCGACGATCACCAGATCGTCCTCCTTCTTGTCGACGACGGTCAGTAAAAGATGCATCGCACTGTTGCATATCCAGCGTCCTGGTTCCAGGTAGACGTCGCATACGCCCGAGTTAAAAACATGTTCCTCAAGACACTTCGCCAGGTTCTCCGAAAAAGCCTCAATGGGTTCCGCTTCGACAAGAGTGCACCGCTGGTTCAGGCCATCGTTCCTTTTCACGAGTGACAGGAGTTTGCCCCTTGGTGTGGCGGCATCCAGCAGCCACTCCCCTTGAGGCGGCCAGAAGCCGCCACCCATGTCCAGGAATGCGATCTGCTTCCGCATCAACTTGGGCCAGCGCCGAATCTCACGGCCGATGGCTTCGATCGTGGTCATCTGCTTGGCGGGGCGGTGATTCCAACTGGTATGGAATTGCAGGCCGCACAAATCCACGCTCTCCAGTTGCCCGGCTCGCTGCCAAAACGGACGCAGCCTCTCCAGAGGCACGCCGAACTTCCGCCAATCGCTCGACGGTGGCGTAATCCGCACGCCGGCGCGAATCCGTGTGCTGCTGCTTCGTGCCATCTCAGCGAGCCGTTCCAACTCGCCAAAACTGTCGATCAGCACGGTAACACGCTCGGCATTCTCTACCGCCAAGGAAAGCTCAGGCAGAGTCTTTCCCGGGCCGCTCAGTACAATATCGTCGGCACCGGCCACAAGTGCTGCTTGGAGTTCGACGCCGCTGGATACATCCAAACCGAAATGCTCGGTGAGCAACGTTCTCGTGACAAGAGGATGATTGTTGCTCTTCACTGCGAAATAGCATGAAACCCGCGGCGCCACGCGCTCGAAGGCCCGACGGAATGCTTGTGCCCGTTCACGCAATGCTGGTTCATCAAACACGTATAGCGGTGATCCGTGTTGCTCGGCAAGTGACAAGAAATCCTGTCGCCGATCGACAAAGTCCTCGACGTAGGCATAAACCGTGCTCGCGGGCAGCGGCGCCGCCCTATCGTTCAGGATTTGTTCGATTTGAGCAGGGATGTCCTCTGGTGGATCAGCTTTCATTTCTCTGCAATCCTCATCTTCAGCAGCGATCTCAACTCATCGTTCTGCTCGGAAACCCTCCGGCCGGGCTCCGGCCTGTAAATTACGTGACCAAGGATCCAAGATTCGTAGTCAAGCGGCGGTAGTTGCACTTGATCGCCGAGTCGCCGTGTCAGATCCACGGACAGTACACGTCGATCGTTCAGAAGCGCGTCTGTATCCGTCAACTCAAGCGTGCCGGCCCGATCGGCGAACAGCCGCAGGGCGACAGTCGGTTCGTTGACCCTGACCACAGCCGTGTCCACGGTTTCCCGCGCAAATCGAATCGCCAATCCCAATACGTCGAAGTCACACGCCGTCTTCAGTAGAGACGGCAGGCAATCGCCTCCGCAACGAGGTGTCACCTCCAAGAACACCGGTTGATTGTCACGCACGATGAAGTCGGCCATACAGATCGCGCGATCGATTCCTAAAGAGGATGTGGCTCGCAGCAGCCACGGTGTCAGTCGAGCATCTTGACAGGCATCGGGCAGATCCGGTGACAACTCATACGCTTCAATGATTCCCGACGGGCCGTTGCGGCGCAGATGCTTTCGGGCGAGACGAATCAAGCGTGCACGGCCCTTCTCGACAAGAAAATCGCAACTAAACTCATCGCCCTTAACCCATTCTTCCATCAGGATGCTTGTGCCGCCCTTCCTTGCAGGACCGGTAAAGTGGAGCAGCCCGGCGCACATGGAGACCGGCGGTGATCGTTTCGAACGAGACGCGACAATCGGATTCAGTCTCGGCACGGTAGACCAGTTCGCTGCCGGAGCCGGACAACGGCTTCATCACGCAGGGACCACCGATTTGACGAAGGAATTCAACCGCTTCTTCCGATTGGCGTACGATCGAGAACCGAGGGTGTGACGTCCCGTCGGCACTCCAACGCTGTTTCATAAGTCTCTTGTTTCGGCAACACCTAACGGCTCCCGACGAAGGGTACGGCAATCCACATCGCCTGGCAATCATCGAAGCCAACGGCATCGACTCACAGTCGAAACAGACAATGCCCACGATCTTGATCCCGAAGCGCTCTTGGTGCCGCTTCAGCAATTCGATGGCAGAGAGTTGCTTATCGCGCCGGTACAGTACCTCTTCATGGTCGTTGGGCTGTGGCTCCTTGGCATCGAACCGCAATCGGGACTCGGTCAGGAACAGACACTCATCCGGATGAGCTCGAAGCAATTGATCGACGTAGTCGGGAGTGGTGCCGACAACGAGCACGCGGCTTCTTCGCTTCGTATTGGAACGACCATTTCGGCGAGGACGCTCAAACATTCGCCAGGTTTCCAGTTGCGGAAGCCATTTCGAAGTGTTCCCGCACGTTACCGGTGGCCACTGAGATCTGGTAGAGAGGTCGCGGAGCAAGGCGGAACCGACGCTTCCATCCGAAGTCGTTACACAAGAAGTCGACCGAGTCGTAGCGTTCGTGGCACGCGACTTCCAGGTGATGGAAATTAATTAACTTGGCCACGCCGGGAAAATCGCGGTTTGTCCCGCCGGCAAGCAGCGTATAGGCGTTGTTCCAAAGCGCTCCGACGTCGACCGCCGCGATCGTTCCGGCCACCAGAATTGTCGTTACCCGAAGCGAACCACGCCGATCCAACTCGGCGACTAAATTCTCGAATCCATGAAGAAAACGTTCGTCATGGAAATAGGAGTCTTCGCCGAATGTTTCGAAGTTCATGCGAATTAGCTGCTCGATATCGCGCCGAACGTTGTACCGGAATGTGACGCCACGCTGGAGCAAGCTGTTCGGCTCGCGCTGAAGTCGCTTCAGTGTCTTCCGGGGGAAGCCATTCAGGCACGTCTGAAAGGAGAACGCGTGCTGCTGCGGCAGAAACTGGTATCCAATCTCGTCCACCAAGGCCCGGCAAAATGACGACGGTACGCACGCTCCTTCGAGGTAACGAACGTGCGCACCGGTTGGTACCGCTTCAACCAATGCCTGGAACACTCCAGGCGATCTCGCAACGATACGGTTCTGTTCGAGCCAGGTTTTCCCGTGCCACGTTTCCCCGGGAAAGTACATGAGAGTGCCGGTCTCATCAATTCGGCTCAACGGCAGCAGGCCCGACAGCCCATCGGCATCTTCGTACACAATGAAGCACGGTGTACGGTGAAACGCGTCCTGAAAGCAGTTCCTCGTCTCCCAAAGGTGGAAAATGGTGTCGTCACGCACAGCTTCTTGCCAGAGCAACTTACATTGCTCCAGGTCGTCGCAAACCCGAATGCTCCCCATCGGTCCTATCTCCTCATCGCGACCTGCAACGAACTTCCGCCTCCCCCAAAGAATTCCTGGCTGAACTCACGGACGATTTGCGGGTTGTAAGGTTTGCAACTGAAGACGTCCAGGTAGACAGCGTTCGTCTGGTTGGCGAAATGGCCCGAGATTAACGACGTCTCGATCAATTGCACCATGGAGTAGCCGGCCACTCGCTCATCCTCGCCGAAATGCACGACTTGGGTTTCGCCAAATCGTTTCATCTCGATCAAGTCGCAGAGTTCGGCAACGAAACGTCGGATCGCCGCGGCATCGCGGATGAGTTCGGGATCGCAGTCGTAGATGTCAATCGCCGAGGCAATTCCCCATGCATCCTCGCGGGCTGCGGTAGCCATCACCTCATCCCCGGCGGCATAAGCGGCGTAGGAAAGGTCGATATGGCTCTCGCACAAGGCGGAACCGCTTTCCGCGTCTTCGTCGTCGGCCCCTTCGTCGGCCCCTTCGTCGGCCCCTTCGTCGACCGGGGAGCGCCGAGAGTCCCCGCGTTTTTTACCTTTCCTGAACCACTTATGACGCGATGGCTTTTCCTTGTGCCAGACTTCCGGTGTCTCGCCGCCGTCTCTCCCGCCCGACGCGCCACGTGGTTCTTCTCCTCGTTTCTTTTCGCTCATTTGATGCTCTCGATTCCTTTCAGGTCAATGAAGTAGTTGAAACGCTGCACTAAGCACTAAAAGCGCACACTAAGCAAATGTTGCGCCAAAAGCCTAGGGCCTGTCATTCGATCGCTTAGAAAAGCCTGGCGGATTGCCGAGATGGAGGAGAGATCACGCGAAAAAGCGGTCGGCTCGTCGCGCCAGAATCTCAAACTTTGGCGATCGTTTTCGGCGGCGGCGCGTCCGTGTAAGCGCAAACGGGCCAAGAAATCGGCATCGAATCGCCGTTATCTGAAAAAACGGAACTCTCTTGCCGAAAAGTCCCGTCTGATGTATAGTCCCGTCGTCAGAAATCGGCTCAGAAACGCCGAACTTTCTGAAATCTCGCAAAGAACACCGATGTGATCAACGTTGTGCGACCAGATCCGCTAGGAATGCTAGTGCACTGTCAGCCGTCAGTTGATGGATCGATTGTAGGACGGGCACTCGTGCCCGTCGCGATTTGACGGGCAAGAGTGCCCGTCCTACTCCTCAAATCACGACTGACACGGCACTAGCCAAACCCGAGGCAACATCGAGATGCTGGTTCGACTGATCCTATGTATTGACGATCAATCGCTTCTCAAGCAACTCAAGAATGCGTTCGCCGACACGGATCTTTTACTTGAGTGCCACGGCCACCTCCAGTCTGCATGGCAAAACGCCATCCGAAGCTGCGGTGACGTTATTGTTATTAGCAAGTCGCTCATTCCTCCACCAGAAGAAGTAAGTATTGCCCTACTCAACGAATTGCCTGAACGCCCGACAACGGTGGTCCTGCAGGATGACGGAGGCTCGGAAGCCCTAGCGAGGCTCGTGGCCATCGGAGCCGACACTATTCTTAACACGAGCATATCACTACACAGCATGGTAGAAGCGATCCGGGCCGTTCTGGAATCTCGCAAGCAATATGCCGAAAAGACGATGCAAGTCGCACGGCAAGATTTTCGACCTACGATTACCGATTTCGGGTCGACGAGCAACGCAATGCGCGTTTTCATGCGGGAAGTTCGCAGAGTAGCAGCGAGCGAAGCCCCGCTCTTGTTGATGGGTGAGACGGGCGTGGGCAAGGAGCATCTTCCCCGGGCGATTCACTTGGAGAGCCATCGCTCCGGAGCCGAGTTCGTGGCAATCAACGCGGCGGCCCTCCCCGACGAGTTGCTGGAAAGCGAACTATTTGGACATACGGAAGGCGAGTTTACCGGCGCCACCCGCGCTCGCCGCGGGGCCTTCGAGTTGGCTCATCACGGCACCCTTTTCCTCGACGAAATCGGCGATATGCCGATGCACCTCCAAGCCAAACTCCTCAGGTCGCTCCAGGACTATGAGATCAAGCCCCTGGGCAGCGAACAGCCGTTCTTCGTAGACGTGCGAGTTATTGCGGCCACCAGCAGCGATCTGGAAGAAGCGGTCCGCACAAAAGCCTTTCGCCAGGACCTGTTCTACAGATTGAACGTCATCCCGCTGGTCATCCCTCCGCTACGTGACCGAGTCGAGGACATTCCGGCACTCGCGGAAAAGTTTCTGGAGCGATGGCGTTTCCGCTCGGGGCAGGATGTCGAGAACTTATCCCCCGATATTCTCGAAACACTCTGTCGCTATGACTGGCCGGGTAACGTGAGGGAACTGTTCAACGTGCTCGAACGAGCGCTACTGTTACGAGAAGATGACCGAATCGAACCGAGTAATCTCCCTCAAATCCTCTCGGAAAGCGGAAGAACGGACAGTAGGCCTGGCGTCATGCCGACCGATGGCGACTGCTGGGACATGCCACTCAATCAAGCGTTGGCGGAAACCGTGGCAGGCACGGAACGTCGCTATCTCGAATCGGTTCTCCGCAAGTCGAAAGGGCGCGTCGGCAAGGCGGCGGAGGCAGCCAGGATCAGCCCAAGGAGCATGTACGTCAAGTTGCGGAGGTACGGTATCGACAAAAGAGACTTCAAGTGAGCGAAAGAAAAGGTTCCAAGAACCATTTATCAGTGTGCGGCCGATGATTTATCCGGGCTATCCTCTGCCGATTGCTGCTTGATGAACTCCAGCGATCGCTTGATCACTTCGTCGGTGATCCCCATGTGGCCCGCGTCCGGGTAGCGGTGAAACGTACAAGGGGCACCCGCCTTCTTTAACGTTTCCACCATGCCGAGCGCATTTTGGATCGGTACCGACTGATCATTGTCCGAGTGCAGAATGAGCAATGGCTTCATGTCTTTTTTGACGTGATTCACCGGCGAAGCCAGTTTCCGAGCTTCGATCGCGTCGCCAGTGGCCGGGGTCCAGATGTTGCCCCAACTGAGCGTCGTCAATTCGTAATTCGCCGCAACGCTGATGGCCGCGCGGATGTCGTTGGAGACATCTTCCCAGCCGCCGGTCCGCGGAAACGGTCCGTCGCCTAGGGTAGCGGCAAGGGACACCATGTGGCCACCTGCGGATTGTCCGATCAGAAAGATGCGATTCGTATCGATGTTGTATCCCTTCGCGTGCGCGTGAACGAAACGAATTGCGCATTGCAGGTCCTGGTAACATGCCGGCGCAGGTGTGCAATCCACCAGCCGGTAGTCGATCGACATGGCGAAGAACCCGAACTCAGCCCACTGCTTGACGACAATCGTCGAACCATCCCGCTTGTCTCCACCCTTCCAACGGCCGCCGTGCACCGAGATAATCGCCGGCAGTGGCTGTTGCGATTCCGGATAGGCGATGTCCGCCAACAGACCGGCGCCCCAGACACGTCCGTACACGACGTCTTCAACGTGAATGACTTTGGCCCCGGTTGAGTCGTTGCCGGCGGGTTTGGCCGTGTCATTGTCTTCTGCCGCGTTATCTTCGGCTGCAAGAGTCCAGACGACAAACGCCAGTAACAACAGGGGTATACAAAACAAGCTGCAAATCACGCGCGTCATTTCATTGCCCCTCATCTTTTTACGACAACATGTAGGTTATTGTTGGCCACGGATTATCCTAGCGCGGCCTCTGGCCGCAACCAAATCGTAGGATGGGCACTCCTGTCCGTCTGTTTTGGTGACGGGCAGGAGTGCCCATCCTACAGAAATTTGCGCGTGCTGCGAAAACTTGAACCGTTAGTAGCACGGATAGTCACGGATAGGAGGGCATGCACCCTGGTTCTATCCGTGTTCAATCCGTGATAATCCGTAGCTAAAGAACCTGTCAATTGGCGGCAGGTGTCGCTGAAGGCAGATGCCTCACGCTGCGAGAATGTTCGCGGTTCGGTCGCTTAACCACGCGGGCGCATGCCGCGGTTCGAGTAGCCCCAGGGCGTTAGGCGGTTCAAGGCCCGCCTGGTTCTTCTTTTTGGCTCAGCTGTTCGTAAACAGCGAGCCAGCTGTGAGATTCGTTCCACAGTTTGAGCTGTTCGTCCAGCAACTCGTTCAGGGCGGCTTCCATCTCGCGTGTCGCACGCGCCACGCGTCTCGGGCGACGGTAATCTCGTAGCGTCGTCGCGGTAATGGACACCGTCACCTTCACGTTGTGCCCGCCTTCGACCTGGCTTTCAACTCGATTGCTCAAATGGCTGAGACGCTTGTGGGGACGATGAGCGGTGAGGGTGAAGGATGCATCGTAGTGCGGATTCTCCGCATCCACCTCAATTCGAGGATCCGCTTTGGCTGCCTCCTGCATTTCCGAAAGCGTCTGATCGGCGACAGTTGGATCGATGTTGATGGTTCGTTGAACGGTGACCGTTACTGCTTGTGCCTGTGAAACAAGCAGTAACAACGATAGCGCAGTTAGATTTAAAATTTTCATGGCGGCAGTGTAACCGAACTTCTGCCGGGCTAAAAGGTCGCTACGACTTCCGTGCGCCGCTGTCGAAGAGTTCGTGAACCACGTTTCCGGCCACGTCGGTCAGCCGGAAGTCGCGGCCGGCGTAGCGGTGGGTGAGCCGCTGGTGATCGAGGCCAAGCGCATGCAGGATGGTGGCGTGCATGTCGTGCATGTGGACCTTGTCCGCGACGGCCCGATCGCCGATCTCGTCGGTCGCCCCGTAAGCGAAGCCCGCCTTCACGCCGCCGCCGGCTAGCCACATCGTGAAGCCGCGCGGGTTGTGGTCGCGGCCGTTGGTGCCTTGGGCGAATGGCGTGCGGCCAAACTCGCCGCCCCACCATACCAGCGTGTCGTCCAGCAAGCTGCGCTGCGCCAGATCGGCCAGCAACCCGGCGACCGGTTTGTCCACCGCCCTGGCGTGGTTGGCGTGCTGGGGCATGTTGGAATGCTGATCCCAGCGGGGCGTCGTGCTCTCGTCGGCGTAGTTGATCTGAATGTAACGCACGTCGGCCTCCGCCAGGCGGCGGGCCAGCAAGCACTGACGTCCGAAGTCGTCGGTCGCCTGCTGCCCAATGCCATACATCTCCAGCGTTGCCTTGCTCTCGTGGCCCAGGTCCATCAACTGCGGCGCGTTGCGCTGCATGCGATAGGCCATCTCGAACGAGTCGATCGCAGCGCTCAGTTGGTCGTCTTCCGCGGCTCGCTTCTGCTGCTCACGATTGAGCGATTGCAGAAAATCGAACTGCCGCTGCTGCACGACCGCTGAAGTGTGGCTGTTGGTGATGTTGCGGATCCGCGATTGAACCACCGGCAGGCCGGCTCGCCCGACGCCAGTCCCCTGATAGATCGCCGGTAAGAAGCCGTTGGAGTAGTTGCGGGGGCCGCCCTTGCTGGCGGAAGGATTCAGCGTGATGAAGCCAGGCACATTCTGATTCGCCGTGCCAAGTCCGTAGGTAATCCAACTCCCTACCGACGGCCGCACCAGGTTGGTGGCACCAGTGTGCAGAAACAGTGTGCTGGGCCCGTGGGCCACGCCTTCGGTGTGCATCGAGTGGACCATGCACATCTTGTCGACGTGCTGGGCCATGTGCGGGAACAGCGACGAGACCCACTGGCCGCATTGTCCGTACCGTTTGAATTCCCACAGCGGCTTCATCAGGCGGCGCTTGCTGACCTTGCCAAACGTGCCGAAGCGGACGCCGGTGAAGTCGATTTGCTTGCCGTCGCTCTTGATCAACTCGGGCTTGTAGTCGAACGTGTCGACATGGCTCGGACCACCTTGCATGAAGATGAAGATGACGCGTTTGGCCCGGGCCGGAAACATCGGCGGCCTGGCCGCCAGCGGGTTCTTGCTCGCCACACTGTCCGCCGCCGCCTGCTGTGCGCACAACCCAGCCAGGGCCAGGCCGCCGAACCCGCAGGCGCTGCGCTGCAGCCACTGGCGGCGGGAGAGAGTGTGGTCGTACATGGTCGGCTCCTAATCCGGATTATTCATGTAGGGTGGGACAAGGTCGCCGCGGCGACCGCCGGCCCACCAATCCCGGCGTGCCGGGATTTCCTTGTCCCACCCTACATCGTCAAAATAATCTGGGCTCATCGTGCCTGCTATCTGCTATTCAACGTAGCGAAAAT
>CAWJNN010000005.1:0-29004 GCA_963844115.1 uncultured Planctomycetales bacterium
AGGCACGACCCAGGGCCACGGCCATCACGGTACGGACTGGCTGTTTGGCGTGCTGTCGTTCCGATCGGTCGTCGCCTTTCTGGCATTTTTCGGACTTGCCGGATATGGGTCGCTGGGAGCCGGACAGACCCAACCCATTTCGCTCGGTATCGCTCTGGTGATTGGCGGAGCGGCCATGTTCGGCATCTACCTGTTGATGCGCGGGATCAGCAAATTACAGGACGAAGGGACGCGGCAGATCAACAATGCGATCGGACAGCGGGGATCAGTCCTGGTACCGGTGCCGCCAAACAGCTCTGGTGTTGGAAAGGTTCACGTCAGCATGCAAGGAAGACTTGAGGAACTTTCCGCAATGACCGAGGCCGCAGAACGACTGGCCACCGGGACGCCCATTGAAGTTGTCGAGGTCATGGGGCCGCAGACCGTCCTGGTCGCGCCAATCATCCAAGAGGCACACGATGCGGCCGGGCAGGACTCCGTTACGGAAACCGAATCGTGACGTAATGTGAGATGCTGCCAGAGTAAAAAACAGTAGCACCAATCGGGAGAGAATGCACCATGTTCTACATCACAGGCGGACTGACGCCTCTGTTTGGCCAGGCACCCTCCGGAGGCTCTCCGTTAATAGCCATGGCAATTGGCATCATCCTGATTGCTTTGATGTTCTTTACGTTTGTCTGGCTGTTCGCTCGGCGGTACAAGCGGTGTCCCAGTAACCGCATCCTGGTCATCTACGGAAAGACCGGCGAAGGTGAACCCGCGAAAGTCATCCACGGTGGCGGCACGTTTGTCTGGCCGCTGATCCAGGACTACGAGTACCTGAGTCTCGACCCGATCCAGATCGAGGTCCCGCTGCGAGGCGCGCTGTCGATCGAGAACATCCGCGTCAACGTGCCGAGCGTGTTCACGGTCGCCATCGGCACCGACGCCGGCGGTCATGCAGCAACGCGGCGATCCGCCTGCTCGGGCTGACGACGCAGCGAGATCACGCAAGCAGGCCGAGGACATCATCTTCGGCCAGCTGCGCCAGGTGATCGCCTCGATGCGGATCGAGGACATCAACCGCGACCGCGACAAGTTCCTGGCCAGCATCCAGAACTCGCTCGAGCCCGAACTGAAGAAGATCGGCCTGGTGCTGATCAACGTGAACATCACCGACATCACCGACGAGTCCGGCTACATCGACGCGATCGGCCAGAAGGCGGCGTCCGAGGCGATCCAGCAGGCCCGCGGCGACGTGGCCGGAGAACGAGAATGGGCGAATCCGCGTCGCCGAGGCCGAGCGCGACAAGGAGATTCAGGTCGCCAACGCCGACAAGGAACGGTAGATCGGCACCCGCGAGGCCGAGCGCGACAGGCGGTCCGCGTCGCCGAGCTCGACAAGGACCAGACGGTCGGCGAGCAGGCAGGCTGCCTTTCGAGCGGGAGACGCAGGTCAAGGACGCCGAGCGCGAGATGCGTATCGCGGTCGCCGAGGCCGACGCCGACGGCCATTGACGGCGAGAACACGTCGCAGGCCGAAGATCGCCGCCAGCGAACGCCAGGCTGCAGGTCGAGCAGGCCGAGGCGTACGAGCTCGGCGAGAGGCGCAAGCGCGAGGCGGACGCCAAGGTGCTCGAAGTCCAGAACCTCGCCATGGCCAAGGCGGCGATCGCCGATGCCGAACGGGTCGAGCAACGAGCAACGAGCGGAGGTCGAAGCACCGGCCAAAGCCGAGAAGGCCAGGATCATGGTCGACGCCGAGGCCGCGGCGGCCAAACGTCCGCATCGAGGCCGAGGCCGAGGCCGACGCGATCTTCGCCAAGCTCGAGGCCGAGGCCCGCGGCCAGTACGAGATCCTGGCCAAGAAGGGCGACGGTCTGCAGCGGATCGTCGACGCCTGCGGCGGCGCCAAGGAGGCCTTCCAGATGCTGATGCTCGAGCACCTCGACAATCTGGCGGAAGCTTCCGCCAAGGCGATCTCCAACATCAAGTTCGACAAGATCGTCGTCTGGGAGAACGGCGACAAACGGTAGAACGCCGCACGTCGGACTTCCTGCAGGGCATGGCCCGCACGCTGCCGCCGATGATGCAGGTCATGAAGGACATCGGCGGAGTCGAGTTGCCCGAGTCGCTGGTCAAGTACAGCGAAGCAGTCAGCGGCGGCGCGGCGAGCGCCGCCACAGCGCACGCTACAGCGACGCCGGACAACTCCGGCGACGATCCGATATCGGATGCGGACGCGCCGTCCGTTGCCCCAGTCGAACGGATGGCGGCGGAATCGAATCCGGAAAAACCGAGCTAACGGCATTCTGGTTTCAAAACGTCAACAACATCACGTCTTCAGCCAGGTCCAACAACGCAGTCGGCGCTGTACGCGGATCTCCCGACCTCGTATCCGGCCGCGCGGGAACCGAAGGTTTCCCAGGATCATTCCATGGTTTCCCGCTTCGGGAGACCTGCGGTCGACAGATTCGACGAGGTCGGGAGACCTGCCAGCGCAGTCTCGACTTGCTTGCACGTCGTGCCTCTATTTCCAACTTAACCGACCGATTGCCACGCGTTGCTCTTCGCGCTGCTCAGGACCGCGTCACAGACTTTCTGCGTCTCTAGCGCGTCGCGGAACGTTGGATGGCAGGGTTCGCCTTTCGCCAGACTGGTCAAGAAATCGGCGACCTGGTGTACGAAACTGTGTTCGTAGCCGATTTGTAAACCCGGCACCCACCAGTGGTCCATGTAAGGATGATCGCCGCCGTGATCGGTCACGTGGATCGAACTCCAACCGCGAAGCTTGCCCTCATTGCTGTGGTCAAACCACTCCAGGCGGTGCAGATCATGGAGATCCCATTTAATCGAAGCGTTTTCACCGTTGATTTCAAACGTGTACAAGGCCTTGTGTCCGCGGGCGTAGCGGGTCGATTCGAACAGGCCCAGGGAGCCGTTTTCAAAGTGACAAAGGAAAGCGCACGCATCATCGATGCCGACCGGTTCGACCTTGCCCGTCAAGGTATGCTGCCGTTCCTTGATAAATGTTTCCGTCATCGCGGTGACATCTTTGATGGAACCGTTTAGCCAAACGGCGGTATCGATGCAGTGCGCCAACAGGTCGCCGGTCACACCGCTGCCCGCGGCGGCCACGTCCAACCGCCAAAGGGCCGTGCCACCCTGCGGCAGATCATCGGCGATCGTCCAGTCCTGCAAAAAATTCGCTCGATAGTGAAAAATCTTCCCCAGCCGGCCTTCTTCGATCAGATTCTTGGCCAGGGTCACGGCGGGAATGCGACGATAATTGTACCAGACCGTATTTTGCACGCCGGCGGCCTCGACCGCCTTACACATTTGTTCGCCCTCTTCCGTGTTCATCGCCAACGGCTTCTCACAGAGAATCATCTTTCCCTTCTCGGCCGCGGCGATGGCAATTTCGCGGTGCAGGTTGTTCGGCACGCAGATATCGATGGCATCGATGTCGTCCCGCTCGATCAACTTCCGCCAGTCCGTCTCGACCGACTCGTATCCCCACGTCGCAGCAAACGCCTTGATCTCAGGCTCGCTCCGCGCGCAAGCGGCTTTCAGTACGGGCTGATATTCAAGATCAAAAAAGTTGCTGACACGGTTGTATGCGTTCGAATGCGCTCGGCCCATAAAGCCGTAACCGATCATGCCAATGTTTAGTCGTTTGCTCATATTCAACGTTCCCTTTTTTTGTGACCTGTCTTCAAATACCTAGAGGTTGTACCGAATGACCAAATCTCAATGTCCAATGCAGGGAAATGACTAATCCCGCGCACCGGGAAATCCCAATGTCCAATGGGGTCAATCGTGGTTGTCAGAATTGCGGTGAATGGTTGCGAATATTTTGTTAAATTCCATTGCCTCTTGCCACAGCGGGCGGGCGTCGGCCTTCGTTTCTGGAACCGCCGCCGCCAGCATCCGAAGCCAGTGTCGTGTCTCTTTTGATTCGCGTTTGCAAATACTAATCCGATGACGAAACTCTTTTTTCGATCCCGCTTCATCAGCCTCGGTATAGTTAGCCCCAACACTGGTCGCCGACCTCACCAATTGGCGAATCAGCGGGGAAGTAATGTCGCCCCGCGGAATGCCTTTCAAGTATTCAATGACCGCCTCCCCAAAGACCGCCGTCCGCTCCGTAAGGTCGTAAACAGGTCCTGAACTGTCATTTTTTTTGGACATTGGACATTGGGATTTGGTCATTTCTAGTCATTGGGCATTGGGATTTGGACATTGGTCACTGCCTAATTGTGGTCATTGCCTACCACCCCTTCGCATCCCGCACCTTGATCATCGCGTCCAAAACCGTATTCCACGTCCCTGGCGTTTCCAGCATGGCATTGGGGAACATACAGCCATCCCAGCAAATGTGTTGAATACCGCGATCCTGCGCACCCTCCAGCCAGTAGCCGGCGCAACGCCTGATGTCCAGCTTGCCGTTCGGGTCATCGGCCGGACAGTGTTTGCCGGTCTTGTCGTGCGAGCCGGCGCCGTGCACCTCGCCGTCATTCTGAGCGACGTGAAAATCGATGGTCCACGGACGCAGTTTATCGGTCATGTTCTTATAAGCGGCGTAGAATTCTTCGTCGCTGTGCCCTTCTTGCAACAGCGCATGTTCCGGCGCGTTATAGCCCAGCAGATAGAGATAGGTGTGAGCGAGATCGGCCTGGAAGCCGACCGTTTCCGGCATGCCAACTTCTTCCAACAGGTCCAGCATGTCCTTCCAACTGTGCATACCCGCCCAACAAATTTCGCCTTCGGCTGCCAGGCGTTCGCCATGGTCCACCGCGATTTTGGCCGCCTCGCGAAACGTCTCGGCGATCCGTTTCGTGTTCTTGGTGGGATCCTCTCGCCATTTTTCCACACCAAACTCTGCCGAATCGATCCGGATCACGCCGTACTTGCGAACCCCATGTTCGTTGAAGACGCCGGCAATGCGACACGCCATCTTGACGGCCGATAAGAACTTTTCGCGCGCCGCGTCGTCGCCCATTGCGGAGTCGCCCACCGTACCCGGCCACACGGGTGCCACCAGCGACCCGACCGCGAAACCCTTACCGGCGATCAAGTCGGCGATGCTCTTCAGGTCGTCATCGCTCGCTTCGGGATCGGTATGCGGCAAGAACAGGAAATAGTCGATGCCTTCGAACTTCGTCCCGTTGACGCTGGCGGCCGCGGTGAGGTCCAGCATGCGTTCCAAACTAATCGGTGGCTCTTGTCCCTCTTCGTCGCCCTTACCGACAAGTCCCGGCCACATCGCGTTGTGGAGTTTGGGATATGTGTTAGCCATCCGTTGTTCCTTTCGTTAATGTGGGAGTCTCGCCTTTAAGCGGTTTTCCCTAGCGCCCAAAGGAACCGCTCAAAGGCGGGACTCCAACGAACATTGGGATTTCCCGCGCGCACGGGATTGGTCATTTCCCATTCTTGTCATTTAACTGGCAGATTGTCATGAGCATCGGGTCCAAAGTACCGCAACCCGACCAGCGGTTCACTGCCGGTATTCTCGATCGGCACGCCTTGCGTAGCAGCTTCGTAACTAATGAATACCTCGTCCTGCGTCTCTTCGCCGAAATGGATCATCGCTGGAGTTTGCAAGTCCAGATTTCCCATCCGCCCACGACCTTGGACCGTGATCCATCCGCTGGCGCCCGGATCTTGAATGGTGCAGCTCGCCCCCGGCTGCAACGTCAACTCCTTGGCTGAAAACAACTGCTTACCATCGACCAGGCCGTACGTGATCCAAAGATCGGTGTAACCCGCGCCGGACTTCGCCTCGTCCACGATCGGTTCCAGATAGTTGCTATCTTTGAAATGCGTATCAACGTTTTTTCCCCAGTCCAGCTGCCCGATGATAAAGTCCAGGTCCTGATGTTTGTCCGGCGGAACGTCTTTGACCAGCAGCGACCAGGGCACTTCGCGACCTTCGACTAACGACTGGAACATGCCGAACACGTCGCTGCCCCACTGCGGTTCGTAGGTACAGAGCGAACCCGGCGCGTGAAGCACGCCAGGCGGGATCAGCCAGCCCGTCCCGCGGCGGAGGCGATACGCGCGACTCAGATCAAGGATTCCGTTGTCGCCTTGGTCCCAGTCTTCCAGACATTTACGCAGTTGTTGCTTCGTCGTGCCTGGCTCAAGCCCCATGAACGTGTAGCAAAAGTTGTTGTCGACGTTGTTCATCTGCGGCGAAAAATAGTAGGCCTCGGGCTTCCCCTCCTGCCCGACGAGCGCCGCGTCCTCCGCAGACTGATGCATGTGGTGCGGAATCGGACCCATGTTGTCGAAAAACTTCGAGTAGACGGGCCACTTCTTGTATTGGTCATAGATGCCGCTGCCGATCAAGGCGGCACCGTTTTCCTTGATGGCGTCCTTCAAGAGGAATCGCTGTCCCTCGAAGACGGCATAGCTGAGGCCTTCGTCCGGTTCGCGATTCTCGTTGGCCGCTTCGGTCGTACTGGAAAACCAACGCTCGTCGATCCCGCCACGGTCCGCCCCAAACGCGTACCAGTCGTTGGGCGCCAGCTTGATCCGCTTTCCCGGATGGAGAAAACTGCGAGGAACCCACGTCGGCGTCAGCCGTAGCAGACCACCCCCCGCATCGAGAGCGCTGGAGAGAACAGAACCGACATTATCTTTGGAGGCGACCGGACTGGCCTGCCGCTCTGCGACGCGACTCATACGAAACTCCGCATGGACTATGGCTCGTCTCCGAACCGCTGCGTCCATGCCCATTTACTACCGCTGGCTGCCTTGCACGAGCGATACAGAAATACCGTTTTATGCTTAGCGACCGCCGCTGACAAGCACTCCGTCAGAACTGCAGAAGGAAAAAGAAGAAACGCTTAGACGCAGAGGCTGAGACGCAGAAAGCGTGGAGCTTTCCTTCCCCGCGGTCTCTGCGTTTCATTTTTAGATCTAGTTTCGATGGTCCTCGTTGAGCCGGGCTCGTCCTTGGAGCTGGTTGACGCGCTGCGTCTGGAAACAGGCCCGCAATCGCCGTAAATTGAAGGGCGGATCGGCCACGCCGCTCATCGTTCTACCAAGGGAACTCACATGACCAGCAACTCAAATAAATCCGCCGTCCTGATCGACACCCAGCGAAAAGTCGGGCCGGATTCGCACATCCTGGGAGACGGCTCGGTGACACTCGAGACGCTTAAGGGCGGTCTGCGAGATGGCGTACGTCTGGTGACCGTCGATAACGGTTCGCTACGGTTCGCTATCCTGCCGGATCGCGGCATGGGCCTTTGGAAGGCCTGGCACGGCGATACCGAAATCGGCTGGCAGTCGCCCGTTGCAGGTCCCGTCCATCCCAGCCGCGTCCCGATCATGGAGCCTGGCGGATTGGGGTGGCTGGATGGCTTTGATGAACTGCTCGTTCGTTGTGGCTTGCTGAGCAATGGTGCTCCTGATTTTGATGAGGAAGGACGTCTATCGCATCCGTTGCACGGACTGATCGCTACTAAATCGGCGCACTTTCTGGAAGCGAAGGTCGACGACGACATGATTGCGGTCAACGGCATCGTTGACGAATGTCGCTTCCACTTTCACAAGCTGCGATTGACGTCGACCGTCACGACGAAACCGAATTCGCTGGTGATCGATATTCATGATCAGATCACGAATCTGTCCGGCAACGACGGCGAGGCCCAGATTCTGTACCACGTCAATTTCGGCGCTCCGATCAACACGCCGGGCGCCGAACTGGTCGTCCCGGTCAAGGAAATCGTACCTCGCAACGAGCACGCGGCGGGATCGATTGGTCATTGGAGCACCTACGGGCCAGCCCAGCAGAACGCGGAAGAACAAGTCTACTTCTTCCAACTGTTGGCCGACGGCCAGGGATGGACAAAGACCTTGCTGCGATCGGCGGATCGAAAACGCGGAGTCAGCCTGAAGTTCAATACCGGGCAGTTACCGTGCTTTACTCAATGGAAGAATACGCCACCCGAAGCGGACGGTTACGTTACCGGCCTGGAGCCAGGGACGAACTATCCGAATCCGCGCAGCTTTGAAGGTGAGAAAGGCCGCGTGGTAAAATTGGGACCCGGTGAAACGGTCAAGTACGATCTGTCGATTGAGGTTCATCCGGACGCCCTTAGCGTCGCCGAGGCCGAAAAAGAGATTGCGGCATTGCAATCTGCTTCCGAGCCGATCATCCGTCAATCGCCTCAGGCCGACTGGTGCGCGTAGGCAGCAGCCTGATTAAAGCATCAAGCGCGAATGCAAACGAGGCCGCGCCGGACAGGATGACTTCGCTTGCGCTGAGCGCCTGCTGTGGGTGGATCGTTTTCTTGCCCCTGGCGTAGCAGAGGCAATGCTAGCAATGACGCGGATATCGCAGTCCGCTGATTCCCGGCCACGACTTCAGACCCGCATTGCGTAGGACAACATGCTGGCAACGCCAGATATTTCCGTCATGGCGTTAAGGGGTGGCCGTTGGTTCGCCGATGAAGGAAGTTGGATAAAGTTTGCCGATTAGCGCAAGTTTGCCGGCGGTAGCACGCGTTTCCATGGCGACTCCTCACGTGAATCAAGGGTCTGGCAATGTCTGAAGAACGGCCATCTTCCGACAACCGATATCGAATCGATCAAGCGCATGCGGCGGGTCCGTCGTCTCTGGGGCGTAAGGATCCGCGCGCAACCACGGACGCTGCCACTACGACTCCCGTCAGCGCAATGCAGGTTGTACAGAGCGTCCGCAATCACGCCTCGCAGCTGGCGACCCATTTGCAAGGCATGCGACAAGACGTCGACCGGCGGGAATCTGAATTGAATGCCCGCATCGCCAAGGCCGATACAGAAATGCGTTCCGCTCGTCTCTGGCTGCAAGAACGCCAGGAAGATTTGGAAGCGCGTGCCGAGGCGCTGGACGAACGTGAGCGGAAAGTATCTCAAGCGGAAGTGTCCATCGAGAACGCGGTCGGTCACCAGAAGCTTGCAACGGCTGAAGACGTCGATCTGTCCGAAAAAGTCAAAGTGGCCGTCCGGCAATTGCAGCAGCAGCGCCACCGTCAGGAAACGGAACTTCGCCGCCAGCAACAACAGATCGAATTGCGACGCCGTGCGTCCGTTGCGCTCGTCCAGCAGTTACTGCAAGGTATCGAGCGACGGCGTCAGGCGGTCGAGGACCAATACGAACACCGGCAGCGCCAACTGCGGCAGTTAAAGCAGCAGTCGTTCGAACAGGACTACCAGCGGGCGCTTGAGCATTTTAGCCTGCGCGAACAGCACCTCGACGAAGCAGATGCCATTTTGACCGACGCGCAGGCCGATTTGGAAATACAGCGCGAACAACTGAAGAACCAGCGGCAGCGAAGTGAACACCAGCAACGTCAGGTTCGAACGCAGTTAGCCGAACGTCAACGCGAACTGGAATCACAGTGGCACGGACGCCAGCAAGTACTGGCGAGGCGAGGCGAACACCTCGATTCGCGCGAAGCGGCCCTACGACTGGCACGGCATGAAGTCACCGCGTTGCACCGCGAGGCGCTGGAGCTGCGGCTGGCGACGCAGGAATTGTGGTCAAAATTGACAGAAGCAGTCGCCGCCCCGGCGCTGGCGACGGAGTTTAGTCGTATTCGGCGTCGGATGTCCGAGAGTTTTCACATGGAACGCAACGAGGCCAGCGAAGCGCAGCAAAACCTACAGGCCACCGTGAAAGAGTTGGCCGGCCAGCACTCCGCGCTGAAGGGTGAAAAGCAAAAATTGCACGATTGGATTGCCCGCCGCGAACTGGAGATCGAGCAACAGGCCGCTCGACTGGTGGCCCGCGAGCACGAACTGGATCGCAACGAGAACGAGCAAATCGAACTGCTCAAGCAGTGGGAAACTGACCGCCGCGAACTACAGGACCGAATCCGACGCCTGACCAAGCAGATCCGTCGCGATCGGCCCCCCGAACCAATCGTCGACGCCGCGGCTTAGTGGGCTAACGCCGAACCGTGCGAACCCCTTGGCATTAGATTCGGGGCATTAGATTCGGGGCATGAGATTGGGGGCATGAGATTGGGCAAATCTGAAAAGGTGAGTTGACACTTCCAGACCTCTTTAATTACACTCCGTGGCTTAATACAAACGCCTGGTCGACCGGTGTTTAAAGCTTTGCGCCTTACCGGTCGCATTGAAAGCCTAGCGAGTTTTCGGTCCCATGCTGACGGACTGGATTGTCTTTGTCAGCTGCCCACCCAGGACCGTCGATGACACACGGACTTGTTGGCCCTATCCAAACCGCATGGCCATGGCTGGCCGGTCGAGCGGGATGCGCCCTGCAAGTCCTCGCGAACAGTTTTCCAAGCGACGCCATCCTATCGGATCCCATGATTGATCGGTTGGCGATACCAAGAGGTCGATCAAAGCAAATCAAAGGTGAGTGAAAATGTTGAAGCCGCGTAACCTACGCTCATATTGTCCCCAACTTTCGTCTTTCGTTGCTGCCCCGCTGTCTCTCTCAGCGTTTATCCGAGTGTTTATCACTGTGTTTATCGCACTGGTGGCGCTCCATGCAGGCTCGGCGTTTGCCGGCGAATCGACCGGCGGCGGATCAACGGCAAGTACGCCAACGAACATCTGGATCGTGTGGGGCATCGCCTTTTGCGGATCCATTGCAGCCCTGGTTCAAGCCTGGCTGTTTTACAAGCAAATGGTGGCCTCCGATCCAGGCAACGATCGGATGGTTGAGATCGCTGGCTACGTGCGGGACGGAGCGAACGCCTATCTGAAACAACAGTACATTGTCGTCGCAGGTTTCTTTCTCATCATCCTCATTCTTCTATCGATCGCCGCCTTTGGCTTCAATTTACAAAGCAAATTCGTCCCGTTCGCGTTCTTGACGGGTGGGTTCTTTTCCGGCCTGGCCGGCTGGTGCGGGATGAAGACCGCCACCCTGGCCAGCAGCCGAACGTCCCAGGGCGCACGGACTTCGCTGAATGACGGCCTGCAAGTTGCCTTTCGCTCAGGCGCCGTCATGGGGCTGACCGTTGTCGGTCTCGGCCTGTTGGACATTACTCTGTGGTTCGCTTTTTTGTACTGGGTCTGGCCCATGTTGGGATTTGAAGCACTCAGCCTGGTCGAGATCACGGTAACGATGCTCTGCTTCGGCATGGGTGCCAGTGCCCAGGCCCTGTTCGCTCGTGTTGGCGGCGGTATCTTTACCAAGGCGGCCGACGTCGGTGCCGACCTGGTCGGCAAGGTCGAGCAAAACATTCCTGAAGACGATCCTCGCAATCCCGCCACCATTGCGGATAACGTCGGCGACAACGTGGGCGATGTTGCCGGAATGGGTGCCGATCTTTACGAATCGTACTGCGGCTCCATCCTGGCTACCGCCGCCTTGGGAGTCGCGGCCTTTTCCACATCGACGCTGCTCCCGAAAGGCATGGACAGCAATACCGCTCAATTGAGCGCACTGTTTCTGCCCCTGGCGATCGCCGGCGTCGGAATCTTCGTATCGATTTGTGGTATTTACCTGGTCCGGACAAAAGAGGATGCAACTCAAAAGAACCTGCTGACAGCGCTGGCGCGCGGCATCGACCTTTCCTGCGCCCTCATCGCCGTGGCCGCGGTCTTTCTCACCTTGTGGCTGATGCCGAAGACGCCGGGCACGCTGTTGTTTGGAACGCTACCCGGCGTGTCACTCAGTATTATCGTGGGTCTGGTCGCCGGCTGGGTCATTGGTAAATGGACGGAATACTCGACCAGCGACGAATACAAACCGACGAAGCAACTGGCGGATCAAGCCGTAACCGGTCCGGCAACACTTATTATCGGTGGTATAGCCGACGGCATGATGAGCGTCTGGGTTCCGGTGATCACCGTTTGCGCTGGCACGCTCCTTGCGTTTGGATTCGCTACCAACTGGAACTTCAGCGATGTCAATTTTTTCGCCCTGGGATTGTACGGCGTCGGGATCGCGGCCGTCGGCATGCTCAGCACACTCGGGATCACGCTGGCGACGGATGCGTATGGTCCGATCGCGGACAATGCCGGCGGCAACGCCCAGATGGCCGGTCTGGAACCGATCGTTCGCGAACGAACGGACGCCCTGGACAGTCTGGGGAACACAACGGCCGCCACCGGCAAAGGCTTCGCGATCGGCTCGGCGGCACTCACCGCGCTGGCACTGATGGCCGCCTACGTCGAAGAGGTCCGAGAAGGATTCAATCGGTGGGGTAACGACGTCGCAGCTCAAGTGCAGGAGGATGGTTTTTACAAAGCATCCAATGGGTTCGTCGTGCAGAAAGATGGAGACGACGTCCACATGTTCTTGGCCATGCCAAACGACGTTCGGGACCCGGCAATCGAAAAAGCGTGGTCCAACGTTTCGTTCGACCCAATCCCGGAAAGGGTGCCGGACGGCATGATTGAAGAAACCACCGAGCCGGTCCACCACGACTCGGACGAGGAGGATCATGAGGAGCACGGTGACCATGAACATGACACACAACAAGTGGTTCGCTTCGCGGAAACGGGGGACAAGCTTGTCGAAGTGCATGCGGCCACGTTGCCGCACTTTACGACCTATTACGATGCCTCGCTGATGAATCCCAAGGTGTTAGTCGGGGTATTTCTGGGCGCGATGTCCACCTTTGTGTTCTGTGCCATGACAATGAAAGCGGTGGGACGAGCGGCGACCGGTATGGTGGAAGAGGTACGTCGCCAGTTCCGTGAAAATCCCGGCATCATGGACGGCACGACGAAGCCAGATTACGCGCTGCCGGTCGCGATTAGCACCAAGGCGGCTCAGCGCGAGATGGTCATACCGTCCCTGCTGGGGTTGATTACGCCCGTCGCCGTCGGTTTGGTGCTAGGAGTTGCGGGCGTCCTGGGTCTGCTGGCCGGTACGCTGACGTGCGGCTTCTGCCTCGCAATCTTCATGGCCAATGCCGGTGGATCGTGGGACAATGCCAAGAAGTTCATCGAAGCCGGTGCTCACGGTGGCAAAGGCACCGAAGCTCACAAGGCCGCCGTCGTTGGCGATACCGTGGGCGACCCCTTCAAGGATACCAGTGGTCCCAGTTTGAACATCTTGATCAAGCTGATGAGCATGGTCAGTGTCGTGGCGGCGGGTCTGGTCGTTCGCTACAGCCTGGCGGCGATGGGGATCTTTTAGCACGCGTTTCACCGTCGGTAGGTCCCCGCTCGTAGAACATGCTCTCCAAGGCTCGAAAACTGGGCGAACCTCGCCCGTGGTAGTTGCGTCAATCCAATGTAGAATGGGATATTGAGGAATCCGAGGTTCTACAAAGGATTTGAGTGGCCGGATTGAACAACACCAATACATCCGAAAAGGAAGCGCGCAGTCTTCAGCTCGCTTTGGCCGCTGCCCGCGTCGCCGCTGAAAATAACGCACGGGACATCGTTGTCCTCGACATGCGGCATCTGACCCCCATCTTCGACTACTTCGTCATCGCGTCCGGCACCAGCCGCCGTCAGCTGCACGCAATCAGCGAAGAAATCGATCACAAGCTGGAAGACGATTTGCATGATCGCCGAGATGGAATCGAAGGCTACCGCGAAAGCCGCTGGATTCTGCTCGACTACGGTACGATCGTCATCCATCTGTTCGACGATGAAACCCGCGATTACTACGCGCTCGAACAGCTGTGGAGCGACGCCAGGCCGCTCGAACTGCCGGCCGATATCAGAGGCCAGGAGTCCGAGGTTAGGTAGCAGAGGTTAGAGGTTAGAGCGTAGAGGTTAGAGCGTTAGAGGTTAGAGGTTAGAAGGAAAGCCGTTGGCTTTCTGTTAGCCTACCGCTGGGACCTATTCGTCAGTTATCATGACCGCCGCCATTGATAATGAGAGCGCCCGGCTCATTTCTTCTAACCTCTAACCTCTAACCTCTAACCTCTAACCTCTAACCTCTAACCTCTCCCATCTAACCTCTCCGCTCTAACCTCTCCGCTCTAACTTCTCCTCACGATGAACATTCTAGCCGAACTTCGTAGTAGGTTCGCCAAGGCGCTGCGGCCGTTGACCGACGACCTGGAGATGCTGGTCGACATGATTCGGCCCAGTCAGGATCCGCGGCATGGCGACTACCAGGCGAATTGCGCGATGCCACTCGGCAAGCGGCTGGGCAAATCTCCCCGAGAGGTGGCCGGGCAGATCGTCGACCAACTGGATGTCTCCGATCTCTGCGATCCGCCGGAAATTGCCGGACCGGGGTTTATCAATCTGAAGGTTCGCGACGACTGGCTTCAGCAGCAGCTGAACAACGCACTCGACGACGACCGGCTGGGAATCGCTCCCCTCACCGATCCAAAAACGTATGTCATTGACTACTCGGCGCCGAACGTCGCCAAGCCGATGCACGTCGGCCATATTCGATCGACCGTCATCGGCGACGCGCTTTCAAGAACGCTGCGGTTCCTCGGGCACCATGTGATCAGCGACAACCACATCGGCGACTGGGGAACGCAATTTGGGATGATCATCTACGGGTACAAGCATTTTCTCGACGAAAACGCTTACCAAGAAGATCCCGTGCATGAGCTGGCGAGACTGTACCGACAGGTAAACCAGTTGGTTGAATATCACCAAGGAAAGGGCAAACTTCCTGAGCAACACCGGCGACTGGCCGATATCAAGGAACAACTGGATACAAAGCGTGATGTGCCGCCATCCGGCGACGCGAAAAAGGACAAGCAGGCCGCCAAGGAACTGAAGAAGCTGGCGGATCAAGTCAAAACGACCGAACAGGATCTGGAGAATTTATCGGATCAGCTAGCCAAGATCGAAAACGATTCGACGTTAGCGACCATAGCCAACGAACACGAGGATATTGGTAGTGCGGTCTTGCGGGAAACGGCCGCGTTGCACAGCGGTGACGAAACGAATGTAACGCATTGGCGCCAGTTCTTGCCCTGCTGCCTGGAAGACATCGAACGAATCTATCGTCGTATCGGCGTAAAGTTTGATCATACGCTCGGCGAGAGTTTCTACCACGATCGCCTCGCTGGCATTGTGTCTGACCTGCAAAGTCAAAGTATTGCGACCGAAAGCGACGGCGCCGTCTGTGTGTTTTTGGATGGGTATGATACGCCCATGATCGTTCAGAAAAAGGACGGTGCCTTTCTTTACTCCACTACCGATCTCGCAACGATCCAGTACCGCCAACAGACCTGGCAACCCGACGCGATCCTGTACGTCGTAGATCATCGACAGAGTCTTCACTTCGAACAACTTTTCGCAACGGCTCGACGCTGGGGCTTCGACGAAATCGATTTTGTTCACGTCAAGTTCGGGACCGTCCTGGGCGAAGATCGTCGGCCTTACAAAACGCGATCGGGCGTAACGGTCGGACTGGACGGGCTTCTGGACGAGGCCGTCAACAAGGCACTCAAGGTCGTCAGTGATAACGATGACCGAAAAGAAGTGCCCGAATTGCCGGAGGACGAACGTCATCGGATCGCGGAAGTCGTGGGAATTGCCGCGCTGAAGTATGCTGACCTGTCGCAGAATCGGGAAAGTGATTACATCTTCAGCTATGACAAGATGCTGGCGCTGCAGGGTAATACGGCAACGTATATGCAGTACGCGTACGCACGAGTCCGCAACATCTTCTTCAAAGGAGGCGTTGATATCGGCCGGCTGAGATTGTCCGGTAAAACAATATCATTGGACCACCCGGCAGCGCGGGGTTTGGGATTGGCTTTGCTTCAATTCGCAGAGGCCCTGGAGACTTGCATCGAGGATTATCGCCCGAACCACATCACAGGCTATTTGTTCGAAATGTCGGAGAAGTACTCGACTTTTTATCAACAGTGTCCCGTGCTAAAGGCCGACAGCGAGGACCAGCGCGATAGTCGCCTGTTATTGTGCGATCTTACCGGCCGCACGCTGAAACTAGGTTTGTCCCTGTTGGGGATCGACGTGGTCGAAAAAATGTGACCTGTTCGTAGTTCCGCCTTCAGGCGGTTTTCTGCTCCCGGTCGTTTAACCGCGACCCAACGGGGAGCGCGTGGCTGGAGGTCTGACGTTGTCCATACGCGATCCCCGCCGGACGCTGCGATGGCATTTTATCAATTCGCGGCCGGCGAACGGCGCAACGTCCTATGGGTCGCGGTTAAACGAAATGGCGCGAATATGAATCCGTACATCCTTTGCTTGTATCGACTCTCCCTGGCATTGTGCATGCTCGCTCAATGCGATCGGTGCCTCGCGGGCGATACCATCAAGCGTCCCAATGTGATCGTGATCATGACGGACAACCACGGCGCGTGGACGCTGGGCTGTTACGGCAATCCTGAAATCCGCACGCCCAACATTGATCGCCTGGCCGCGGAAGGAGTCCAGTTCAATCACGCCTATGCCAATAATGCTGTCTGCTCGCCGACGTGCGCATCCTTCCTGACCGGATTGATGCCGTCACAACATGGCGTCCACCGGTTTATCAGCGGGCGCGTCATGTGGGGGCCGGACGCTTACAGCACCATCGAAGAATTCAAATCGCTGCCGGAAATCTTTCAAGAGGCCGGGTATACATGTGGCCTCGTTGGCAAGTGGCATCTGGGTGCACACAGCAAACCGCAAGAGGGCTTCACCTACTGGCTCGCGAAAGAAGACGGGCACACACCCGGTTTTTACAACGACCGGATCATTGAAAACGGCAAAGTGCGCCGCGAGCCTTCGCACCTGACGCCGTTCTGGACCCGGCATGCTCGGCAGTTCATCAAAGACAACAAAGAGCAGCCATTTTTCCTCTACCTGGCCTACAACGGCCCCTATTCGCTGGGGACGGCCATCATGCCGGAGCCGACAAATCGACACGCCGCCTACTACGCAGACAAGCCCATGACTTCTTTCCCGCGCGTCGTGATGCATCCGTGGATGTACAGCCCTTGGCAAAAGCCACATGTCAACAATATCACGTCGATGCGCAATACGGCCTCACAAATCAGCCTGATCGATGACGGCGTGGGGGAGGTGATGGACGAGTTGAAACAACAAGGGCTCGACCAGAACACGCTGATTGTGTTTCTCGCCGATCAAGGATTCGCGGGCGGCCACGGCGGCTTCTGGGGCATGGGTGATCACACAAGACCACTCACCGCCCGCGATCAATGCATGCACATCCCGCTGATCGTTCATCAGCCAGGCAAGATCAAAGCGGGCGTCAAGTCCGATCATCATGTGGCGAATTACGACGTCTATCCGTCGTTGTTGAATCATCTTGGGCTGGCCGACAAAATACCGCGCAGCCCGGAACGACCGGGACGTAACTTTGCCCCTGTCTTGCGCGGCGAGCACGTCGAATGGGACGACTCGGTCTTTTACGAATTCGAGAACATTCGTGTCATACGTACCAAGGACTGGAAGTATGTCGAGCGAATCGGTGACGAGCGACACGAATTGTATGACCTGCAGAATGATCCGGGGGAATCCAAGAACCTGATCGACGATGCGGCGCAGCACGACATGCGTCAGCAGCTACGCGCACGACTAGCCGCATTCTACAAACGCTATTCGGACCCGAAGTGGGATCTGTGGAACGGCGGCGATGCCAAAGGCGGCTTGCTTTTGGGCAAGGAACCGTACGTGAAGAAATAGGCGCCCGTTTGCGCAACTTTGACGGATGATGGGACCACAAAACGCGCACACCGCTGGCGTTGCGGTTAAACGGCCGCCGCTCCAACGCCCCGCAGCGCCCGGGCATCTCGAAGCCACAGCCAGGCAAAGACCACAATCAAGACCAGGCAAGCCCACTGATAGCCGGTCAATGCCAGCCAGAGTCGCGCTTCGGGACGGATGAATTCGGTGGCGAATCGATAAACGAAGTACGCAATGAAGTAGAGCTTGGCCAGTTGGCCGCGATACGTACCGTGGCGTAACAACCAGTACAGAACGACGGCCGCCGTCAAGTGAAAAGCAGCTTCGTACAACTGTGTGGGATGCCGCGGCCGTTGGTCGACGATGGGAAAGATCACCCCCCACGGCAGGGAGGTCGCCGTCCCGTGACAACAGCCGGCCGAAAAACAGGCGAGCCGTCCGATGCCGACGGCGACCGCCACGGGGACAACAAACGAATCACCCGTCTTCACATCGATTTCTAACATCCACTTCGTCGCCACCACGCCGAAGTACCCTCCCACCAGGCCGCAGAGAATCGTCTTGCCATCGGAAAACCAGGCGGTGCCATCGAGCATTCCGTGCCAGTCCGAAAGGACAAAGGGAAGCTTTGCAGCTAACATCGCTCCACAAAACGCCCCCAATCCAATCGCAAACTTCTGACCGGCGCTCAACGGAAGTGACGATTGCGTGCGGCGACTGACAAGCATGCCGGCCGCAACTGCCAGGAACATGATCAACGTGTACGTAAGGGACATTTGACCAACCCGGCGATTCTTGTTTAACCCCGTGCGCCGGGGTTAAACGAACTGCGAAGCCATGACGTCCTTTAGAGGTGGCAGGGGAACGTGTCCTTGCCGATACAAAACGTTGTAGGCCGAGAAGGGAATGAGATGACCGCTGGGCAGTACATGATGGACACATGACTTCATCAACTGACGAACGTCAAAATTATATGCGTCCATGAACGAAGTCGTCGTGACGCGAAAGACGTCTTCCGGCGCCAATTCCTGTAGCAGCGCGCGTTCAAAAAACTCTTCCGCAGCCGCGTCCGACGGCATTCCCTTGCCCGTGAATACGACCGGCGTTTTGCCCGTGCGCTCTGCGGGAGAACGGTCGCGGAACGTCGAGAATTCGGGCGCGCCTTCCGCGCAGCCATCCGATCCACAACTCAGGCGAGACAGGTATTCAGCAATCAGCTTGCTGGCCCGCTCGCGATTGAACGTAATCCGGCCAGAAAGCAGGTCCAAATGGTTATCCAAATCGACAAATCGTGCGAGCGGAACGAGTTGCTCACCATAGCGATATGCATAGGAGATAGTGTGCGCGTTGGGATGGGCGCAGGGCAGAGGCGAGAAGTCGCTCTCCAACCATTCGCCGTTCGTCTGCCGGCAGACCCCTTTGATCACGTCGGGAAACGTGATACGACGCTCCAGTTCGTCGGGCAATACAAACCGGCCGCAATACGTCGCGGGCTGGAAGCTGACGCCTGTAATCCAACGGCGCTGGCTTCCGAACTGCACCAGTCGCCCCATTTCCTGATCATTGGCATCCGGTTGCACCGTACAAACCAAAATCGTCCGAATACCGGCTTCGCCCAGCCGCTCGATCGCGCGCAGTTTTGTTTCAACCAGTGACTCGCCCCGCAATGTCCGGCAGCCGTCATCGTTAAACCCGTCCATTTGCAGATAGATCTCAATGCGATGTCGCAGCTCGGCAAGCTGTTCAACCAACCTTCGATCATGTGCCAGGCGAATTCCGTTGGTATTAATCATCACAATATCGATCGGCTGATCACAAGCGTAGCGGCAGACTTCCATGAATTGCGGATGGATGGTCGGTTCACCGCCGGAGAGTTGAACAATCTCAGGTCGCCCTTCCACTTCGACCAGGCGGTCGATAGCCCGCTGACAGTCCTGCACACTCAGATGATCGCCACCGGGACCGCTGCCGGCGAAACACATTGGGCATTCCAGGTTGCACGCCGAGTTGATCTCGACCAGCCCGATACAGGTATGCTGTTCGTGCTCGCTACACAAACCACAATCGTAAGGGCATCCTCGATCCGGCGCCGTTCCAAATAGTTCAGGCACCTTTCCCGGCAGGCTGTAATCCGTGCGATCGAACCAGTGCACGTCGCTGCAGACGTAGTCCTCCCGCGGACCGTGCGTGGGACAGCGCTTGCGGAAATAGACCCGCCCATTACGCTCGACAATCTTCGCCGGCACCAAGGCCAGGCACTCCGGACAAAGGCTCTGCGTTGCGCCAAGGAACGTATAGCCACGGAATTGTAACTGCTGGCCTGGAATTGCGCCTGCTGGCTTAACGCCTGCGTGTATCTCGTTCATAACGTCGCCGTATCCACTTAATGATGAAAACAATTGCCACAAGCGCGGCGGCTGCGGCCGTACACATACCAATCCCAAAGGCAAGCGTCTCGCCACCGCCATAAGACTTGTCGGTCGAAACAGCCAGCAAACAAACGCCACAAAAGCTGCAGAACGCGGCCACGGAAACGACGACCGCCAAGAGTGACGCTACACCGAACGAACCGGCGAACAACCCGACTTTTTCCCATGCGGATACTGGCGCGCCTGCTGCTTGCCGTCGCCGGACCACCATCACGGTTCGCACAAAGACCGGAACCAACAACACACACATCGGTACCGCAAGCCCTGGAGCGCGGCCCAGCAGCCCAAAACAGATCGCCGCCAACGTAACGATCAGCATCAGGGTGCTTAACCCAAACGAGATCGGCTCGACTCGCGGCGGTGCGATCGCGTCCGGTGGACGAGCGGGCGTGATGTGCGCCTCGTTTTGCAGACTCGCACCACACAACCAACAATCTGGCCCGACAGCGCTTACTTGCGCACCGCATTCAACACATGTGCGTTCCCCGCCGCCTTCTTGTCGTTGAATATTCATCGCGCCTACCCGGTAGAACGGAGCTTGTTCCGTTTGACCCTCCACTCGATGCAGATAAACGGAACTAGTTCCGTTCTACGAGACACTTTAAACACGCACATCGTCGCTATTGTTCACCGCTCGCCGAGCGTAATCTTGTGCCATGTCGCGGACGCGGCGCACGATCTGCCCGATGATAATGCCGCCCAATGCGATACCGGCCAACGTCATCAACTGGTGATACCGTGGCACCGTTTGATCAATCGCTCCACTTAAGTTGAACGTTTCCGGCCATTTGCGCAGCCCAACAAACAGATGTAACCAATCAGCGCAGTGATCGTTGCGAAGCGAACTAAAGGCAGACTGAACCGAAGGGCGGCGAGCGAAATGATCAAGAAATAACCCAGCACTAACGGGCTGCGGGCACCGGTTGAAATACACAAAACGGACGTTAATAAAACAACGTCGCCCAGCGTCGACGCGTACGGTAGCCAGGCCGGAAAGACGCGGGCTCGCAGTGCAAAATGGATGGTGAACGCCATCAGGCACCATGCCATGGCCAGCAGGGTCACTAGGAGGTGAAATTGATCGTCGATCTGTGCGTGAAGTGATTCCAGAGGTGAATCAGATAGAAGGAACCGATGGCGATGATGCGCAACTGGTTCGCCCGCGCCTCACCTTCGAATTGCTGCCACCGCTCGGTAATGTACCAAGACCGATCCGTCGGCGTGGAAGTGCTTTCCATGGCGCTACCGTTCATAGGCTTCGTTTGGCGGCACTATCCTACCAGTGCTTCAGCCATAGAAACAGACGGCCCACGGACAGCAAAGTGTAGAGCAATTGGGACAATTGTTCTACAATCAGGGCGTTAATTGCTCATCGCCCTTTCCAAAGGTGTCTTCGCCTCGGACGCTGCGCTGTGCGCGGGTCTCCGACCCCGTACGCTCCTGACCGCAGGTCTCCATTTTAGACTGCTTGAATATTCGACTGCTGGACTCTGAAGTCGCTGGACTCTGCAAAGCAGTTGGAGACCTGCGGTCATTCGTTTCGGCGAGGTCGGAGACCTGCGCCGAGCGCGCGCAGCCAGATCCGTGGGTCCGCTTTTCCATCCGCAGGCTCAATGTCTTCCCGGCTACTCAGTGGTTGCTTTTTCCAACTTCGCCTTCGCATCAGACACGGCGCGTTGGAAGCGCGGTTGCCAACTGCCTTCCGCAATTCGTTTGACGAGCTCGACGGAGGCTTCGTCCTGGCCGGCGACGTCCAACATTTGGGCGTGTTCCCACAATATCTCCGGGTTCGTCGGTTCGGCCTGGTGGGCCGCGCTGTAGGCTCGATCCGATAAATCGTAATCACCTTGCTCGCGCAACTGCGCCGCTAAAGTGACCCAAGGCGCCGATTCGGTTCCTCGGCCGGCAACCGGCGTGGTCAGGTAGTCCCAGGCGAACTGATCGGCGCCCAGCGTTCGCAGGAGTTTCGCAGTCGTCTGGCAGACGGTTGTCACGTCCGTATCCAGGGTTCGCCATTGATCGGCAGCGCTAATAATTCTGGCGACCAGTCTTGTCGGAGGATCGGCACCTGGCTCTGCCACGGCAATCGCCAGCTTTTCGTATCGCGACAGCAGCGCACCAAAGTTGCGCCGCACGGCTGCGATGTCGATCTTTTCGTCGAGGCTGCCATACGCCAACTGCAATGCCCGCTCGTGCCGGGAGGCGGCCTCAGAAAACCGGCCGCGCTGATCCGAAAGCACCGCGGCCAGGAGCCACAGCGCGGGCCGCGCGGATATCGTCTCTTTCGCAAGCAATTCCGACAGTAGCTTCTCGGCCTGGTCCCACTTTTGGCCGGTCCACCAGTATTCGATGCCGGCCGCGTACAGCGACAGCGGAACCTGGTCCACATCCAGCGCCCGCGCAGCCAATTCGTCTGCTAGTTGCGGCGAACCAACGTTTCGGCACTGCCAGGCGAGCGACATCGCGACGTTACGCTGGTCGTCTTCGATCAGTTGATTCGCCGTCTTTTGCATCAAGGATTGCCACGCATCGAATCCGTTATCGGTGGCCTCGAAGGTCTTGCGGAATTCCACGTCCTGCGGCGGCAGAACGCCCGCGGCCAGTGTCTGGTCATACAATTCGGAAAATTTACGTCGCGCTTCGGCGGATCGGCCGGCGCGATGCAACTGGCGCGCCTGTTCATACCTGGCGACGTAGTTCAGTCCCGGCACACCGCTTAGCCGGCCGAAAATCTCGACTAGATCGAAATGAAATTCCGCCTTGCCTCGCTGCTCGCTCAACATCGACGCCACGGCCCAGCGGAGTCGCGGCGAGCGGGCGGTAAGGGCAAACTTCAGGCCGACACTACTTAGCTTATCGCGGTCGGTTGTTTTCCACTGGTTGCGCTCCCCATCGCGGTACTTGTTCAGAAACTCTTGAAACTGCGCCATGTCGTTGACCAGCCAGCGCGAGTCATCGTCACTTGCCGCCACGGTGCTGGTCGGCTTATCGACGTGGCGATCCAAGAGTGCGGAAAAATACGTCGCCAGTGTCGAGCCGGGATGGTCCTGGGCCGGATTCATTCGCACGCTCAGGTCTTCACCGATCTTCTGGACTTCGTTGCGGTCCCAACGATCTCCGGCGCTGAGCAACAACGTGTAAAAGCCGATGCGTCGGTCGTTGTGGCGCGGCGAGAAAAATCGCTGGCCGATGATATTGCGGGCGTTCGCATGACCTCGCTCGGCACAAAGTGCACCGGCAACAGCGATCGCATCTTCCTCAGTCCAGTCGGCATAGTTACCTTTACCCCAAGCCGCGGGTCCAGCGTTGACTCGAAAAATTTGGCATTAATAGCGTCAACATAGTCGGCGGGCCATTCTCGATCGGTGGCGCCTTTAGCGCCGATGTCGATCCAAACACTGTCAGCAATGCCATCACGGTCATTGTCAACATCCCAGGGTCCATTGACGCTCTGGTCCACATACTCATCCCTCCAGGGGTCATAATACCATCCACCGTTTTCGATCCCTCGTCGCAGGTCTACACGCGCATCGAGGTCTATGACTAGCGACGCAACGAGCGGCTTGGGAATGTCTATGGAACTGTATTTTCTGCGCCGTCTGGTTAGCTCTTTCCACTCTTCGGCGGACGGGTAAACCATGGGTGGGTCATCTGAGAATGGGATGAACGACCGCTCGACGGGCAGAACCACCGCCAACCACGGATTGTTGAAATCCAGCGTGTCGTATGATTCGTCGCCACTCTCGGTGCTACTAATGACCAGGCTTAAGTTGCCTTCAAACTCGGCGATGGAGCCAGTTCCGCCGATGTCGTAATAAGTTTTTGATTTTGTTGTTGAAAGACCACACGTGATGCAAATTTGTTTTGCCGAAAGACTATTGCCATCCAAATCATACTTGTGAGAATACAAACAGATCCTACTATGTTTAATTGGACAGGAAATGTTTCTGCTCGACCGACAGCATCATATGGAATCAATAAAAAACCTGGAATACAAATGGCAAGTCCCAATCGAGCAAATTCTTGTTCTTCTGTTGAATCCTGATTGTTGGGTACAACCTTTAGCATTCGAATACGAATAATTCTAGGATGATTTCTTAGTAGTGTTATCCAAAGAAAATAACTGATTGTGAATGTTCCAATCGTTAACCAAAATCCTTTCCAAAGAACTGGAAGATTGGGATAAGTACGAAGATATGCACCGATCCACAAGATGGGTCCCCAAACGATCCATGGCAATAAGAAACTAATAAAGAAAAGTTTGACAATTTCTTGATTCGTAAATGGCTTTTCTAATGGGTCATCCTCTTCATCATCAATTGAACCCAAAAGGAGTTTCATTTTCTTTGTTGGAAGGGCGCTGACTTCTTTCATGCCGTCGGTTGGTTCTTTGTGGAGTAGTGGTGTAGTCTTGTCGTCCTTGTCAGCCATTGTTGGTTCGTTTGTTTCGATTCTAGTTAGATAGAGTTTGTTTGTTTGTCTTTCTTTTCTTTCATAATACAATAGTATTATTTGATGTTGATGAAGTTGAAAGTCAATCTTATTGGTGCTTGTGATTGTTTGATGCATCTTGTTCTCTTTTCAATGCCGTCGTTTCGCCATCACGTCTCAACTTATTATTGCGATCGATGCCTGATCATGAGTTCTCATTCTTTTTCAAGACTAAAAAATGAGTATCTTAGGTCCTACGTTTTTGTACTAAGAGCATATCGATACAATCTTGCTGCCCAAGGTATGTGCTGCTGCCTTTCGATGGAACGAAGTGAAGATGTGTCGTTACTACTACTCTACTGTAGCTATTAGCTATATAGGATTGTCAGAACTTGGATAAATGAATAAATCGTCTCCAATGGAAATCATTCTACTAGTTGACTATTTGAGTACGTCACAATGAACTATGGTATGTATGAATCTACTAGTACTTTGAGTCGAGTAAAAAATCAACATTCTCTCGATGAGCTAGCCACTACTGTACAGTATCTAGTAGAGTCGAAATTGTCTACACTCCATCGCTATTTTGGTTATGAAGTGCACTCAAATCTTCTACTGTTGATCGATATTGTCTTTTGTTGCTCTCATCGCCATTTGTCGTTTGGATCGTAGGTCTTACTTTCTTCCACTTATGTTGCAACGGACTCGAATAATCATACCAACAACGATACAACGATCCTACAAGAGAAGATTGCATCACATCGCATCCGTCCTTTATTTGAGAATAATACAATTATACTAATGCAATAATCTATAATAACACTATGCCTATGTATAAGTTTATGCTTCAACTTCTACCTTCTTACTAGCAGCAGTAGCAGATCCATTAACAGCAGCGGCGGATGGATACTTTTCCATGATTTTCGATTGCATTTCTTTCACTTTAGCTTCCATATCTACAATTTTTTGTTGTTCTTTCTTGAGAATAACTTCTGCAACGGCCAATTCTTTATACATGATTTTAAAATCTTGAAATTCTTTGTCGGTTTCTTTTCCTTTCATGTTAGCCTTTTGATATGCAAGTAGGGCGGCAGCATCGTACGGAATGGAGACATCAATCGGTTCGGGTTTGGGTTCAGCCTTTTTGGCGGTAACAGCTTTCGAGCTCGTGGTATCGGATCCTTTATTACCTAACAGAGCAGAACCGATACCCAATAAAGCAACAAGAGCAACCCCACCTCCTATAACTAACGGATCGACACCACCACCGATGAGATGATGCAATATCACCACCGTCCATAAGTTTACTCGTCAAATCATCTAATGCGTTTAAGGAAGAAGAAGATCTTGATTGGTGTTGGTGCTGGTCTTTTATGATGAGACAATGTGGTGCGACTTGTCATTGTATTGGTTGTTGTAAAAGCAGTGGAAATGGAAAGTGCCGATACCGCCACCAACAAGAAAACAACAATCGAAGAGAAAGAATTCATTGTCATCGTCGTCGTCGTCGTCGTCGTAGGGATCAGTCAGAAGAATGTATTACTGTAGTTGTAGTTGTCGTTGTTACGTTGACGTTTTCTCTTACACAAACAAGAAAAGTAAGTAGATTGATGATAGATGTCTATTGTTTGTTTGTTTGTTTGTTGTTGTAGGTTGTAGCATCAGCATGAACTTCGATGATGGAAAGAAAAAGAGTTGGAATCAGAATTCAAAATAAAGCAAGAGGAAAAGATGCGATGCATGACGACGATGACGTCAACCGCAAAGGAATCCTTTCCGCTTCAACTCGATTAGGGATTTTCTTAAAACTCAAGAAAACAGTCGAAGGAATCGATATAACACGTAACGTCAACCTTATTCGCCTGCCGGCCGAAAGTAAAATACCAACTTGAATCAAACTACTAACTCCGAATGGCAAACTTGTTCACAAATCCATAAAGCCATGTCAAAAGACGACTATCTAAAAACGGCAACTGTCAAACAACAACAACAACAGTAACAACAACAGTAACAACAAAACATCATGGATGACACAGCAGAACAGCCAGTCGAGGAGAAGTCGAGGAGCAGTCGTCGTCGTCATCATCATCATCATCGTCATCGAAACAAAACAAAACAGAATCGCTATCCAACGATTAAATCATGAGATTCGTATTATTTTTTTTATATTATTTATTTACTCCAGTACTTATTATAACAATCAATTAGGAACATACTTGACACCAATTACTTGTAGCTTGTTGTGGGCGCAGTTTGTATCCTCACAACCACTAGGAAATGTAACAGCACCAAATATATATGAAACATCCACTTGTGAGACATCTACCAAATCACCCCAAGGACATAAATTCTGATTAAAGGAGAGGCATCATGAAACATAGCTCTCATAGTATCAACAGATGATACATTCCAATTACCAATAGGTTGATTGAATAAGTATGCACCATAAAACATACCATCACATGTTGTGACAGATGATACATTCCAAGTATCAAGAGGTTGGTTAAAAGAAGATGCATCGTAAAACATGCTGCGCATATTTTTAACAGATGATACATCCCAATTTCCAAGAGGTTGGTTGAAAGAGGATGCACTTTCAAACATACCACCCATGTCAGTAACAGATGATACATCCCAATTACCAATGGGTTGGTTAAATGAGGTTGCACCATAAAACATTGCATTCATATTAGTAGTGACAGATGATACATTCCAATTATCAAGGGGTTGGTTGAAATGATGTTGCACCATGAAACATACTATACATGCTTTGAACAGAGGATACATTCCAATTACCAAGGGGTTGGTCAAAGGAACTTGCACCATAAAACATCCTGGTAAGATCAGTAACAGATGATACATCCCAACAATCCAATGGTTCATTGAATAATTCAAATAAGGGATCAGTATTTACAAAGTCTTGTGTTCTTCAGCCCTGTAGGAGAATGCATAAGACATATCAGTGACCTATACAGAAAAACATTGAAAGCGGGTGGGGTTAAGTGAAATGGAATCATTTGTTGGTTGTACATCAGATAAGATAGAAACAAACTCATGATGATGATTCTGTAATAACTTACCTGTGATACATCCCAACAATTGATGACAGAACCATAGGGAGATGATGATGAATCTTGCAGGTATCTAAGTATTGCTAGTTGGAATGCCCTCCCATTTACAGTAACAGGTTTTCTAGTTTGTAACCCTTGACATTTTTCTTGGCATTCTGCTGATAGTAATTGTACATTTGGGGAGGTATCGGGGGTCGGAGACATGGCTGGGGTCTCAGTGGAGAGATGATGGAGAGGTATTGGGGATCGGAGACATGGTGGGGGCGCAGTGGGAGATGATGGAGAGGTATTGGGGAT
Source organism: uncultured Planctomycetales bacterium (assembly GCA_963844115.1). Classification (GTDB taxonomy): domain Bacteria; phylum Planctomycetota; class Planctomycetia; order Pirellulales; family UBA7805; genus CS4-C045. The sequence goes on from CAWJNN010000005.1 coordinate 27,770, forward strand.
CGGAGACATGGTTGGGGGCGCAGTGGGAGATGATGGAGAGGTATCGGGATCGGAGACATGGTTGGGGGCGCAGTGGGAGATGATGGAGAGGTATCGGGGATCGGAGACATGGCTGGAGGCTCAGTCGAAGACATAGCGGGAGTTGGAGATCGACATCATTATTATCGGTACAATGAGTCGTCATGCTTTGCAAAGTATCGGCAATACACGACAAAACCCCGAATATATCAGGGTAGAACGCAATTTGTACCAGGCAACACCCAACGATGATGACAATTCAAGTGGTAAGGATCGTGGAATTGTTGATTCAAAACAACTCCGTGGAAATGAACACAACTCCGTGGAAACACTAGGCACTCCTCTATCGGAGTGCCTATCAAAGACGCAAATAAGATTGAATTACCACGATAAGATTGGATTTCCACGTTTTTTGCTGTTTTACTAGTAGTATCACGGGTGTTTACTAGTAATATCGCGGGTGTTTCTACTTCAAAAGAATACGCTATTTTCCTCATAAAATCGATATTTCGATATTTGTGAGTGAAACACCCTCGAAACTGTATACTTTTGTTGTTTATTCTACTATTCTATTGTTTATTGTAACCAACAATGGCGTTTTTGAATGCCATTGGAACAACGTGTTTTAGGCATAGATCGTTGACTCTGCCTTTTGAATAACGCACCATAAGCACTGGCAAGCCCATTAATTTTGTCAACGGCCTTGGATGTTTTTCCTATTTGGGCAAAGAAACAGTCCCGTACGTATTTGAAAATACCCAAATAATAAATGAAATGGGTCAAAAGTATTGGTACAAAATGTCTGTCTGTTGTAGGTTTTTTGACTAAGTAGACTACTATTTATTCGCAATCTGTACCTCTACCATAATAAATGCCCTCAGAAGAAGAACATAATTCTCTTCTGTTGATGCTGACGAACGCAGCCGTGTTGGATGGAAGGTCTGACGACGAACCACAGACAAACAGAAGATCTCGACCATTCATTCATCTGACTCACTCAATTGACGAGTGACACAAGTATCAGATCAGTTGGTGAATCTGGTTGTGCTGACAATGTGAGTTCCCAAAGGAGAGAAGAAAGACACAGACACTGCACTTTAGATATGCCACACGACCAAACGCTTCTGGAAGATTACTAAGTAAAACGATGAAATTTCACCGAAGCGAAGCTTCCAATAAGTAAAGCAAGCGTAAAGAACACGGTTGTCAAGCGGAAA
>CAWJNN010000006.1:0-78416 GCA_963844115.1 uncultured Planctomycetales bacterium
CAAGCTGCAGCAACTGCACGCTGCACTCGTGTCGTAGACACCACGCTCGGCAGGCCAGCTTAGACAGACCCTTACCCCTCGCGCAAGCTGAGAGAAACACTTTTAGGAGTTAGTATGCAACTCAACCCATCTGAAATCAGCGAGTTGATCAAGAGCCGGATCCAAGGTCTTGACGGCGGCGCTGAAGTGCGTAATCAAGGCACGGTTATTTCCGTCGCCGACGGTATCTGCCGCATCCACGGTTTGTCGGACGTGATGCAAGGCGAGATGCTGGAATTCCCAGGCAACACGTTTGGCCTGGCAATGAATCTGGAACGCGACTCCGTCGGTTCCGTGATTCTGGGTGCCTACGGGCGCATCTCCGAAGGCGACACGGTGAAATGCACCGGCCGCATTTTGGAAGTGCCAGTCGGTCCTGAGCTGCTCGGCCGCGTTGTCAACGCGCTGGGTCAGCCAATCGACGGCAAAGGCGCCATCGACACGAAACTGACGGCCGCGATTGAAAAAATCGCTCCGGGCGTGATCGCCCGTGAGTCCGTTTCGCAACGAATGCAAACCGGCTTGAAGTCGATCGATGCGATGGTTCCAGTTGGCCGCGGCCAGCGCGAACTGATCATCGGTGACCTGTCAAACCGGTAAGTCGGCTGTAGCGATTGATGCGATCATCAATCAAAAAGGCCAGGGCATGAAATGTATCTACGTCGCGATTGGCCAAAAAGCCTCGTCGATCAAGAACATCGTGCGCTCGCTGGAACAGCACGGCGCGATGGAATACACCATCGTTGTCGCCGCTTCCGCTTCGGAATCGGCCGCCATGCAATATATTTCGCCGTACTCCGGTTGCGCAGCCGTGGAGGTTCCGGCTGGGTGCGGACATGATCGATATCCTTCCGGACTTCTCCCGGCGAACACCGATTGTCGATCCCGACGATCATCACCTGTACGTCACACTTGGCTGCGGCACAGAATATTGTCATCGCCGCGAACGCGAGCAGCCGGCCAGCGGATGTATCCCTGACGACAGACGGAGGTGAAGGGACTACGATACACGTGGACTTGGGCAGGGGATCAGGCATGGGGCATGCAACCGATGCGGACCTCTGCGGCGCGATTCCGGTCCGGCAGTCGACCAAGTCAGAGTATGACGGTCAAGCACTGTCAGGATCCGAGCTGCGCCAGCTCGAAAAGGCTGCCGCAATGCCGGGCGTGGATGTCCTTGTCGTTACGGAACGCCCCAGGTTGGAGCAGGCGATCGAGTTCATACAGAGGGGCAACAGCGCCCAGATGGACAGCCCCGCCTTCGTCCGCGAGCTGAAGGAGTGGATCCGCTACAACCCCTCCGCGGCGCTGAAGGCCCGCGACGGGATGCTGGGGAAGTGCTCGGGCAGTCCGAGTGTGCCGAACTGGCTTGGCCCAACGATCTTCGATCTCGTTTTCAAGAAGCACGCGGAGAACAAGAAGTACGCGAGACAACTTCGGTCCTCAGCCGGTCTGGCAGTGTTCGTCGCCGAAAGAAGGGCCCAGAAGGCTGGATACAGGTCGGTCGGAGTTTTGAGCGATTTGCTCTGCAGGCAACCGTTCTCGGTATCCGGCATGCCCATCTGAACATGCCGATCGAAGTGGCCGAGGTCCGGCCTGCTTTTGCCGACTGGCTAAGTATTCCAGGACGTCGTCCTGATCTCGTGATCCGTTTCGGCAAGGCACCGCTCACGCCCATGTCCATACGCCGGGCCTTGGACGCGGTAATCGTTCCTTGAGGAATATGCTGGCAGCAAGGGCCTCGAATCTCGAAGCCCGACAGCTGCGGCCCAACAACCGGTTGCAGCGGACGGCGCGTGCGCGCCGCCGCTGAACCGGAGCGTTCGGCCACAAGTGAATCATGATTCCTGACAAGAAGAAGCCGGCAGACATTACTGAGTACATTGCCTCGTTCGCCAGACGTTCAGGGCGTCCTTGAGCAAGTTCGCAACAATCAAAGCGGCGGCTCCCAGTGCTGAAGAAGTAATCAGCTATCAAATGCCAGCATTTCGAGGCAATACGATACTCGTCTACTTCGCAGCTTGGAAGAAGCACATTGGACTCTACCCACCAGTCTCAGGCAATGTTAAGCTCGAACAGGACTGCAGTGCGTATGCTGGCCCAAAGGGGAACTTGCAGTTCCCATTGGACAAACCGATTCCGTACGACCTGATTGCGCGAATTGTCAAACATCGTGTGAAGCAGGATGCCACTCGAGAGCGAAAGCAATAATCGGGAACTCCAACTGTAACCGAGAACGCAATGGCCGAACCATGCCATGCACCGGAGTGGCGGTGGCGAGCGTTTCGTGAAATCAAAGTCAACTTCCGCCACCCGGTGATGGCGGTCGTTCGCCACCAAAGAGACATACCCCACATCTGAAAGGACTCAATGCCTTACGAATCTGTTGACCAACTGCAAAAGGTTCTAACCGAGAGGAAACAAAAGGGTCGAGGAAACAAAAGGGTCCGAACTATTTATGGATAGTTCTGACCCCTTTGGAAAAGGATTCCCGCTTTTCCCAGTCGGCGCAACAGTTCAATTCGATGTTGCGATAAAAAAAAACTACAGAGTCGCTAGGAGTACCTGGTGGTTGAGAATATCGAATGGCCGAGGAAGGCGCGGGAGTTGCACAACCACCACTTCGACTCAACGAATTGGAATGATCTGAACTTTCGCGACGACGACATTGTCGTAGCAACCTATGCCAAGGCCGGCACAACGTGGATGCAGCAGATCATTGCACAGCTGCTATTCGACGGCGATCCCGATCTTGAGGTCGCTGAAATGTCTCCTTGGATCGACCTGCGTGTACCGCCCAAAGAAGTGAAGCTGCCGGCCGTCGAAGCGCAGACTCACAGGCGATTCATGAAGACGCACCTCCCCGTCGACGCGTTGCGATTTTCACCGATGGCGAAGTACATTTATATAGGCCGTGATGGTCGCGACGTGGTGTGGAGCATGTATAACCACCACGCCAATGCCAACCAGACATGGTATGACGCATTGAACGAGACGCCGGGCCGCGTGGGTCCACCCATTGAACCGCCTCCGGAGGATATCAGGCAGTATTGGCGGACCTGGTTTGAGGGCGATGGCCATCCGTTCTGGCCATTTTGGGAGAACGTCCGAAGCTGGTGGCAGATCCGCCACCTTCCCAACGTACTGCTAGTACACTTTTCCAATCTCAAGCGGGACATGCCTGGCGAGATTCGTCGCATTGCAGAGTTTCTGGAAATCTCGATCAATGAGTCGAGTTGGGATGCGATCCTCGAACACTGTTCGTTTGCATGGATGAAGAAGCACGCAACGAAGAGCGTCCCTTTGGGCGGAGCGTTCTGGGATGCAGGGGCCGAGGTATTCATCAACAAGGGCGTCAACGGACGATGGGCGGACAGTTTGACCGCGGACGAGTCTGCAGCGTACGAACAACGGGCCATAGCCGAACTCGGTGCCGAGTGCGCCCGCTGGCTAGCAATCGGCAACCGTTGCGACTAGCTGATCCAACCGAAGTGCATTAGGCCGCCGAATAATACGGTGAACGCGGAGCCGCCCACAGCGAGTTGTTTTGAAGTGGACGATCCATCGCGGCGGCCCGGTTATCGCCGGCGTTGAGACGTCACGTCAACATGAAACACAAGACCGACAAGTACGCCGAATTCGCCGACCATCCGCGCTATGGTCGTCGGCCGAACGTTACTGGGTTGGATCCCGACCCCACGCACAGCGACGTGCAGTTGCATTGGAACACAACGACACACCACGAGATCGTAGCGCAGTTCGAAGCCGTTCTTGGAAGTGAATGGCCGTACGGCGATTTCAGTGCTTACTCCCGTGGCACGAGGATCCCAAACACTGCAATCATTGCGGACACCACGCGACAGTCCCGCGCCACTGTGCCCGTCACTCATTACTTCGATCTCGAACGAAAATGTTGCGACTGCAGTCGTCCGTTCATCTTTTTCGCGCAAGAACAGAAACACTGGTACGAAGAATTGGGTTTTGGCTTGGAATCTGATTGCGTGCGGTGCGCGGAATGTCGAAAAACGCAACAGGGGATCGCTCGCCGGCGCGAGCTATACGAAACGCTGTTCCACGTCGAGACTCGAACAGAAGAGCAGACACTCCAAATGGCGGATGCCTGTCTTTCACTAATCGAATCTGACACGTTCACGGCCCGGCAGACTGAACGCGTCCGGATGTTACTGAACTCGATTTCTGATGACTCAGATATTCGAAAACGGCCTGGTTTCACTGATTTGGTCAAGCGGACGCTGGCGGCTGAACAGAAAGGTGTCAAACCAAACGGCTGAACCTGAACGGCGGATCAGGTGGGGATCTAAATCATGGATTTCTGGCCGCCGCCAGGGTTACCGGCCCAATATTTCCGCGCACGACTTAATCCGCCCGATCGCAACTCTTCTTTTTGTGAAGGGCGTTTGTGCCATCATCGACGGTTTCGCGCATCCAACCAGCTATTTGATAGGATTCATCGGTGGTATCATTCTGATCGTGCACACCTGGTGGCGACGGCGAATGCTCGTTGGCAAGGTCCGAGGGTAGACACAGTTCAGTGTCACGAGATCACCGCCTTCTCGCGGTGCCGTCGCAGTGTAGCGAGTAAACAAACGGATGGACCGGATTCGGAATAATCATGCTGTGCGTCATAAATAATTTAGGCGGACATCTCCAGTGAGTCGTGAGATCACTGATCGGGTCTGTCCGTTATGCCGGACATCGGAAGGGATGCCTTTCTATCAGGACCGCCGCGAGTATTTTCGTTGCCCGGTTTGTTACCTGGTCTTTGTGCTGCCGCACCAGTTCTTGACTCGGAAAGAGGAGAACTCGGCCTACGACCATCACGAAAATTCAACGGATGATCCGCGTTATCGTCGTTTTTTGAGCCGCCTTTTCGTTCCGGTGTCACAGCGTTTGGCCCCGGAAAGTCGCGGTCTCGATTTCGGGTCGGGGCCGGGACCGACACTCTCGGTGATGTTCGAAGAAGCTGGACATTCCATGGAGATTTACGACCCGTTCTACTCACCAGATAGCAAGCCGCTGCATCAGCAGTACGGCTTTATTACCGCGTCCGAAGTGGTAGAGCATTTGCATCATCCGCGACGCGAATTGGACAGGCTTTGGTCTTGTCTGAAACCGAACGGATCGCTGGGCATCATGACGAAACGCGTGATCGACGAGGAATCGTTTTCAGGTTGGCACTACAAAAACGATCCAACGCATGTCTGCTTCTTTTCGATCGAAACGTTTCGATGGCTTGCGGACAAGTGGCGTGCGACGTTGACGGTCCCCGAAAAGGATGTTGTCCTTTTTACGAAAGCTACGTAGTTCCAGGTCGCAGAGAAAACGGAGCAGGACAGGAGAGAAAACAGGGACATTCTACTCGGACAGGAGCGTACTTTGCTGCGCGTTGTTGAGGCGTCGTAAGACGCAGTGGTCGCGTCAACCAGATGCCGGTGCTGCCAGCCGACGCTTGCGCTCGAGGTGGGCTTTCATCACTGCCAGATAGTCTTTTTGCGAAGCCCGCTGTTGCAAGACGGTGTTCGCGCCGTGAATCCGTCGTCGTAACAAGACCGACGCAAGGTGGTGCCGCTTGAGACCGGCTGTCGTGGCGCGCGAGTACCAGTCCATGAACTCGCCAAGTCGCAATTCCGGGTTGAATTCACCGACCTGGCGAAACGTCGCCGTGCGGATCAGCAAAGTGCCGGCCACGGGTCCGTCGTTTTGCGGAGGCAGACTCGCACCGCGAGGATCGTACTGGCTATCAAAGTACTGTTGAACCAGACCTGTAATGAAAGCGGCTTCCGGGTCGCTGTTCGCAGCCTCGATTTGCCGCTCGAGCTTGTCGACCACCCACGTGTCGTCGGCGTCCAGAAACGCCAATAGTTCGCCACGACACTGTGCGACGCCAGTATTTCGCGCCGCGCTGATCCCGCCATTAGGCTGACGAAAACAGCGGACATCCGGGAAACTGCTGGCGACCTGAAACGAATTGTCCGTCGAGCCATCGTCAATCACGATGATCTCGATGTGTGGGTAGGTCTGCTGCTGGACGCTACGAATTGCTTCCGCGAGAAAACGCTCGGCGTTAAACACGGGAATGACCACGCTAACGAGACTCGTTCGCTTGGATTGAGTGCATGGCGTTGTGTACCGTTCCTTGGAAGGTCGGATTGTTTAAGCTGCCCGCTGCCGGTTGATCGAGCGTCTTACCATCGAGAGCATGTCAACTCGCTGGACTTCTGTATTGCCCGTCAGGCCCTCCGCGCCGTCGATAGACCAACACCTGGTCGGAGATCTGGATATCGACGACGCCCAGGTGCCGCGCTCGGGCGTACCAGTCGGTATCGTGGCAGATTTGCAGGTCGGAATCGTACAGACCGACGCGATCGAATGCCTCGCGCCGGTACAGTCCGGCACCAATCAAAAACCCCGGCCAGGCCTCGTCGAGCACCTTTTCTTGTTGACCGCTGTCGGAGTCGAACTGCACAACCCGCGACGTGCCCCATACGAATTGCGCATCTGGATTGAGCGTGAGCGGTCGTAGCAGTAGCCGGAGGTGATCCGGCAGCCAGAGATCATCCGAATCCAGAAAGGCCAGCAGACTTCCGGTGGCCGCCTTGATGCCCGTGTTGCGAGCTTCCGATGCACCGCGATTCTGTTGATAGATATAGGTCACATCCGGCCAGTCGGCTGCCATTCGTCTGGTCTCGTCCGTCGAGCCGTCATCGACCACGATGACTTCAAGCGGGTTATAGCCCTGTTGCCTGACGCTTGTCACGGCATCTGCAAGAAACCGCGAGGCGTTATACGTCGGAATCACGACGGAGATCAGTGGACACGAATTATGCTGCACGCCGGGCCTCATGGACTAGCAGGTCGTCAATCGCCACGGCAGCCGTATGCACCGGGCCCAACTCCAGACGATAGGACGGAAGTTGGCGAACAAGCCCCGCCAGGAATGACAGCCCATGCTGTCTTCGGGCAGGCAGCTGAAACACGGTAGACGGTCCGAGTCCCAGCAGGATTTCGCTCTTGGACGCCGTGACCCAGGTCGACTCGTTTCGTTGTGTGATCGTTGGGCGCACGATGCCGCAGATCTTCAAGGCATGGCGCGAGCTGTGTGGGACAGGATCGCTGCAGGAAGAATACGGCCTTGGCATCCGGGCCGACCTGCTGGGAAACACGCTCTTGCCAGCGCGGAAAGTGTTGATGTAGTACATGCATGTGCAGCTTCGCGGAACTGTACAGGCAATGCGCGGTCGGATCAGGATCCGAGGTCAGCAAAACGTAGTCGTCGCTGACATACTCCATTCCAGCATCGATGCACGCCGCGGCGGTCGTCGACTTTCCGCTGCCTCCTCGACCGACCAGAAGGAGTCCCGAACCGCTGCGGCCAACGGCGGCCGCGTGGGCAATTTGCCCGCCAAAGCCGGCGGCCCACCAACTGAAGATCACAAGGAACGGGGCCGCGATCTCCCAAAAGGGCAACTGGGCGACATCATCAACCCAATAGACCGCGCGTTGCGTGCGACAATCGAAGAGGCACAGAAAGGAATAGGCTGGCATGTGGTTGACCAGGATGTCACCGTTTTCAAGTCGCCAACTGTGCATCTGATCTTGGCTGACTGTCTCCACCTGCCAGGGTGGCAAGGGCGCTTGCATGCCGGTGGAAGCACCGCCACAAACGAAGATCTCCAGCGGTGCAGGATGGTTTTCCAGCGGTGCAGGATGCTCTTCCCCGGTCGTGGCGTCGGGCGTCCGATGGGCTAGTGGCCGGGCGAGGTGTTGCAGTGAGTTACCGGCAAAGCGAATTCGCACTGGCTTTCCTGCGATGCAGAAGTCGAGTCGCGATTCGCCGAGGTCTTGGGCGCATCGATCGTGGTATTCCAGCATCGACTCGAAGAAGTCAACCAGACCTTGATTACGAGCATTTGGCATTCGCAACTCGTTACCGGGTGCCATTGGGTACGAATGAATTCGCTGTAGGTTCAGGCCGCGTGCCGTTGAGGCCATCCCCGTTCGTCGATTTCGTGAATCGGATCAAGCAGCAGTTGGTCGGCCATATCATCAAACTTTTCAAACACAGGTGCTGTAAAGGATGACGAGCAAAGATCGACGTTGGCAGCGTGCGGCGGGCGAACCGCCGCCGGGGCGATCAGATTTTCCTTCAGTAGCTGCTGAACAAAGTGGTTTACAGTTCGTTCGATCTCGGCATGATCACCGCCGTGCCGTTGCTCGATTCGCTCGATCACGTCGGCCAGCGAATGACCTGCAAACAGCAGGCTGCAGACATCGGCGGCCGTTTCACGAATGCTGTAATAGCACCCCGTGTCGAAGTGCACGAAAACGAACTCGCCATCCATCAACTCGCCAACAACTTGCGGTTCGTTCAGCGCGAAATAGGTTGAATCGGTCATGGGGCGTCCCTGCTATGGAGTGAGATAGCTGCTAGCAGCCTCTGCGGCGGAATCGCGAGCGCCTTACTCGTCGAGCATCGGCTTGGTTTAAGAAACCGCTTTAGCCTTTTCGGCTGCGGTTAGCAACTTATCGCGAAGTCGCGCCACGAGTTGGCCGATGAGGAAATGGGTTTCGTGTTCTTCAAGAGCAGGCCGATTCGCATGACCGATCCAGCGCACGAAGCGTGGCAGCCTGAATACGATCATCTGTGGCCGAGTCCGACGAGTGAGTGGCTATTGCGAGCAGCTTTGTCCGGCGGCCAGGCCAGCGCCGACGCTTTCGCCCACTGGAAGCAAGCCGCAGGTTTCGCGAACTATGACCAGATCGACCATCTGTCCAGCCGAATGCTGCCAATGGTGTACAAGCAGTTCAAGCGATCGCGGATCAGCGATGCTTGGATGGCCAACTTGCATGCACTGCATCGCTTTCAATGGGCTAACATCACAACGAAGCAGCAGCGGCTGGTCGAAATCGTTCAGCGTCTGGACGCGGCAGGAATTCCCAGTCTTGTACTGAAAGGCAACGCCCTGATTGCGGGTGGGTATTTTGACGACGCCGGCGAGCGACCCCTGCACGATCTCGACTTATTGATACGCCCAGAGGACGAACGGGAAGTCAACGCGGCGCTTACATGCCTGAACTGGACGGCCGGAGAACGTGGACGTAACCCTGAGTCCCACGCGCGCGGCTGGAAGGACGCAAGCGGTACCGAGCTTGATTTACATCTTAAATTATTGCCGCCTCCGTATCCGTACATGGGGTTGAACGATCTGCTGCCCTTTGCGCAACAGGCGAAACTGTGTGGCGTGACGATACGAATTCCGGACGCAACGACGCTACTCATGCATTGTTCGGCGCACGGGAGACTGTACTGGGGCGGACCGACCATGCCCTTCCTGTGGGTTGCCGACACATTGCGAATCTTGGAGCGGGCGCCCGACGGGATCGACTGGCAGCGTCTACTTCGTAACTCGAAACGCTTCTCAACGTTGTTCGCCGTCCGTGAAACACTCGGTTATGCGCGCGCCAAGTTTGCCGCCCCCGTCCCCGACCAGTGGTTGCGGAAAGCTCGCTGTGTGCCGCTGACCAAAGCCGAACTGGTTCCGTTCTTTCGCTGGGTGGGGCAGATTCACGATCGCTCGCTGCTGGAATTCGTGGACTACATTCAAGGCGATTTCATCTGTAAAGAACAGATGCTCGGACGCGAGCCCTCACGCCTTCGATTCCTTCACTATGTGGCTCAACGAGCATTGCGTCTGGCACGCTGGCGACGGCTCGGCTATCGCCGGGCGCGAGGTCTGATCGAGAAAGCGCTGAGCGAAGGCCCGCGCGCTGCAATCGCACGGCCCGATTGCTTCCAATTTGTGGCGAACAATCAGCCTGCCGCATCGAATGTGCTTCGTCCGGCAGCTTGAACACGACGCCGCTTCCGGGCGCGCTATCGCCCTTCATTTGCGATCTTGATCGCTTACAGGAGGAAGTCAACGGCTTCCGACGGGTTATGTTCTTCGCGCATAAGATCGCTACATTGAATCGCCAGGTTGTCCAGAGTCCGTTAGATACTGGAAGACGCCATACTGCGGCGGTCATCCTCGTGAAATCTCAATCCCAGCGCGAAATGCCGGAACCGTCGGCGCAGGTCGAGGGTCATCCAACCCAGGTACAAATTTCCGCCCAACGACGCGCAAAGGGCCAGCAGGCTGAGCATCAAGGGCAACCAGGGTCGCGCGACCGTGGTTGCGGCTGCTTCGGACGTCGTGCCGAAGTTTGTTCGCGGAAGCATCGCGTTACTGCCCGTGGAGGCTGGGTTTGCTGTGATGGGTTGGGTTGCGACGGGGTTGGTTGTCAGTCGGTTGGATGCGAATGGAAAGGTTGGAGTCGGTGTGACGGCGACGGTCGTCGCCGTGTTTTGCGTTTGCGGATAGGTCGGGACGGTCGCCGCAACACGAGGATTTGGGTCTTTCGCGTAGCGAGGTCCGCCGGGCTGGACGCCAAAATTGGCGGGGCCGGTTTGTGGTTGTACGGTGGCGCGGCGTTCCAGGTTTCTGGCCATTTCGCGCCGTAACTGTTCTAGCGACTGTGAGTTGTCCGTCATGTCGGACATCGGCACGTCGCCGGCGGTAAGGCGAGCATCCCGGTAGTCGGCCGGCAGACGGTCCAGCGTGGGCTCGGGTTGTGCGTAGCGTGGTCCGAGCGCGTCGTTATTCGGCTGGGACGGACGAACTTCGGGGTTCGGCAGCCCGAGTTGGGGCGCTTCGCCGAACGGCTGGCTTCTGTTTGAATCGAATCGATTGAAGGGCTTGTTGTTATCCGGCGTGTCGATGACCGCTTGCGGAAAACGTTCCGTGTTCACTGGATGGTCCTCCGATCGATCTTGACGCAACGGGATTTGTGACCCGATGTCGATCAATCGTCGTCGACCGTCGTCGACCGGCTGGCTGTCGCCGTCTGGTTGTTTCGTGATCGTCAGTGGTGCTCGACCATCAAGACGAGGGCGTGAATTCGCGTCGTTGTTGAACGTCGAAGCATTCGGCTGTGTATTCGGCTGCGTATTCGGCTGTGGCGTCACATCGCGAGTCAAGACCGAGCGGTTGTCAGAGCCAGACGTTGCTTGGGCGGGCCAATCCACGGCGGCTGGATCTCGATTCCATTGCAGCGTACCTTCCGTTTCGATTTGGTTCGCTGGGGTCGTAAAGCCGTCGTCCGCCGGTTGCCCCTGCCCCGAGTTGCTCGTCCGATTGGACGCATCGGGATATCGTCCGCCGTGACGGATTGTTCGTGGTCGGCTTGCAAGATCTGTTCGTTGGGTGAAGCGACAGACAGCTTTGGTGTCGTCCCAATCCGGGGGAGTTGATTGTCGCCAATGACGATCTGAAAACTGCTGATGTTACGAAGCTGTGGCCGCACACCGACGTCGATCGTGTCACCTGGTTTCAAGTTCTTTAACTGGTGCGGTTGCAGCTGAATGATGTATTCGGTCTGTCCATGTTCGTCCGGTTGCCAGCCAACATCGACACCCAGCGTCGCGATCCCTGCGATTAAAAATGTCAACATCTAACGCACCCTCCAATTGGTGCATTTCGTAACGAAATGCCAAAAGCACGAAAATCGAAGCTGAATATTCGAAAACGAACTGCGCGTCCGCCATTGGTCAACACGTGTGCAACACGGCAAAATCGCGCCGAAAGCAACGCGACTTTGCGGATGATACGGTCGGCGTGGACGACACCGACGATCTTCGGATTCCAATGTTGGCAGCCATCGTATCCCGGTGTGCGGACAAGCGTAAAGACTGTTTTACAAATTGTGGGGTGGAGTGTCCTGCTAGCTTAAGGCACAACCGGCGCGTCCCATGCTGGCGCACACGTCGGAGGCGCCGACGATCACAACCAATTTCGCCCGGATTACGCCGAAGCGACCAGATACGTCGGCGGAACGACCTTGGGAGCCATCACACCCAGTGAGAAATAGATCTGCATCAGGTCCTCAACGGACATATCAATGTCCGTGACTTTATCAACCGGCACGAAGACGATTCCGCCTGACATCGGGACCGGCGAGGTCGGTATATAGCAGGCGAAACATCGATGACCTCCGAATTGGAATTCGGCCGTCGACACCAGCAGACCCAAAAATCCTCCGCCGTGGTTTTCGCCGAACGAACAGTAGATCACGGTCATCGCGCTCATATCGCCCTGGTCTTCCTGCCGAAGCATATTCACGACTTGGGAGACGGGTCGATAGATCGTGCTGATAATCGGGATGCCGCTGATCAGATCATGAAAGCCCGCTTTGACTCGGTGACGCGTAAACGTTTTTGCGATCAGACCAAAGGTCCAGATTGTCGCCAGGACCAGTCCCCATCCCAACAGGATGCCCAGCCACGCTCGCGTTTCCGGGCCCAGGATCTGCAAACCGATTGTCTCCAGCGAACGACCCACCAGGCTATGTGGCCCCAACATGACGACGATCTTTTGGCCAACCCACATCATGATGGCGAGGGTGATCAGCACGGGCAGCAGAACAAACAATCCTGTCGTGAACGTAGAAACCACGCCGTGATTCCAGACCCAACGAGCAACTCGCGTCATGGCGAAACTCCTGTCATTGATGGAACGAGGTCGACCTGGCAGGGCGATGTGTGCTTGGGCAACTTAAGCGACCTGTGGCTAACGAACAACGCTGATTCGCAGAATCGGTCCGCCACGGTTAGAATTTCGATTCGGCTGCTCCCTGCTGTGCAATCGTTTCTGCCTGCATCCCCCGAAAGGTAATAACGGTGTCCGACCACCAGAAACGCCAAAAGCGCTGGCTACGACTGGCAATTCACCTGGCGGTCTTGGTGCTGATCACGTGGGGTGTCGGGCGCACGATTCTGGATGCGATCGACGAGTTAAGGGAATATTCAGTGCGGTTATCTCCGTCGTGGTTGATCACGGCGGGGGGATTGTATCTGTTGGGGTTGCTGCCCATGGGGTTGTTCTGGCACCGCACGTTGATTGCGATGGGCCAGCGGCCTGGTGTGCCGGAGACTTTGCGCGCGTTCTACATCGGCCACATCGGCAAATACGTTCCTGGCAAGGTCATGGTGGTTGTCTTGCGGACGGGGATGTTGCGCAGCCAGCGCGTCCAAACGTCGCTGGCGGCCGCGACGGTTTTTCTGGAAACCCTGACAATGATGGCCGTCGGCGCGTTCCTGGCCGCCGTCATGCTTTGCTTCTGGCTTCGAAACTATCTTCAAGAGCACGATTATTTGCTGCCGTTGGCCATCGGCCTGCTACTTCTGGCCGGCCTGCCGACCCTACCGCCCGTCTTTCGTCTACTCGTTCAACGTCTAGGTGTCGCGCGCGGTGATCCGCAGCTCGAAAGCAAGTTGCGCGATTAACTTTCGGTTGATGGCGCTGGGGTGGGTTGCCGTCGCGGTGGGGTGGTTGCTGTTAGCGTCCAGTCTGTGGGCCGTAATGCGCGCGATGGACATCGACGGCCTGCAAGGCGTGGCTCATCTTCCGTTTTATGTCGCGGCGGTTACGCTGGCGGTCGTGGCCGGCTTCTTGTCCCTGATCCCGGGCGGCGTGTTGGTCCGCGAGATGATCCTGACAGCGGTTTTGGGTGAAATATATTTCGGTATGGTTCTGGGTATACCGTTAGCCGACGGAACGGCATTAGCGGTTGCCGTGGTATTACGTCTGATTTGGCTGGCAGCCGAGGTATTGCTTGCCCTGCTTCTCTATTTTCTTAAAGGACAACGACCAGATGGCTAGCGGTACACTTAGACTTCCGAAGTTTGATAACAAACTTCGGAAGTCTGCCGGATGTGGCTAAAATATGTACCACTACCGCCGGATGAGCGCATTGAATGAGCTTGCGCGACACGTTAGAATGGCACGCGGTTATTTCACTTGCGCCTTCAAGCAACGGTTCCCACAGTGTCTGTTTTCAGCGGCGGCTGTTGCGAGCGGTCTGATGAACGTCGCTGACCGCAGGCGTTTGATGGAATAGCCCCCCGCCCCCGCCCCCGCCCCCGCCCCGCCCCCACCCCCACCCCCACCCCCGCCCGCGCTCCCCGACCTCGCCTCCTGTCACCCGCCTGCCTACTATCGAATAGCTCACCATGATATCCACGGTCATACCCGTCCTGGACGAGGCCGATTCCTTGGCGGCGCTTCACGCCGAATTGGATGCGGTTTCACGCGAACATGGTTACCAGTTGGACATCATCTTTGTCGATGACGGATCGACCGATCGCAGCTGGGAGGTGATCCGCGAGCTAGCGGAAAAGGACCCACGGGTTCACGGAATTCGTTTTCGGCGCAACTTCGGCAAGGCGGCGGCGTTGAGCGCAGGGTTTGAAGCGGTGCAGGGCGATCTGGTAATGACGATGGACGCCGACCTGCAGGATGATCCGGCCGAGATCCCGAATTTCCTGGCCAGGCTCAAGGAAGGCTTCGACGTCGTCAGTGGCTGGAAGAAGGTGCGCCACGACCCATGGCGTAAGGTCGGTCCGTCGCGCGTATTCAATTGGCTGGTCCGTCGCTTAACGGGCGTCGATCTACACGACCACAACTGCGGCATGAAATGCTATCGTCGCGAGGTGTTGGCCGACATGCATCTGTATGGCGAAATGCATCGTTTTGTGCCGGTGCTGGCCGCGGCCAAGGGTTTTCGGATCGGAGAGATTCCGATCAAGCATCGAGCGCGGCAGCATGGTCAATCCAAATACGGAATGAAGCGTCTGGTGAAAGGATTTCTCGATCTGTTGACCGTCGCGTTCTTGACTGGTTTCGGCAGCCGTCCACAGCATTTTCTGGGTTCGGTGGGCCTGGCTTCGTTTTTTGTCGGTGGCTTGGGAATGTTCTACCTCGCGGTGGTGTGGGTACTTTCACGATTACCGCAGGCATTGTTTTGGGACGCGCCGGTTAGCTTGAGCGATCGTGCACTGTTGTACTACTCGTTGGGCGCACTGTTGCTGGGTGGCCAGCTGATTTCGCTAGGGTTGCTGGCCGAGATGATCACGTCTTACACCGTCCGGATGACGCCGACGTTTTCGGTGTTAGAGCAGACTGGTGACGCACCGGATGACCGGCCCATCCATGAAGATCTGGTAGATCACGCCGCGCCAACGACGAATAACGATTCCCGGTCGGGCGATTCATGAACGAGCCAGCCGATGTCACTCGATCTGGACGACGATGGACCATCTACTGGTTGCTGATCGCCATCGCCGCCGGCCAAATGACCGGCCGCATCATGGCCGTCAATTCGGTCAATCTGAATGAACTGCAACGCTACCGCATCGATAGCGAATTGCAGAAGTCGCGTCAAAAGTTTATCGACGAAGGCTTTGCCGGCGACGTACTGGAAGAGAAGTTGACAAGGCGTCGCGGCGAACTGGATCGAAGTCTGCAGCTGCAACGCCCGTTTCTCAGCAGTAACGATCGTAGCCGCTGGTTAACCATCCGCGCCCTGGTCGAGGACGGCACGTATTCAATCAAAAAGATCGTGACCGACCCGGAACAGCATCGCCGCTGGAATACGATCGATATGGTCATGCACGAACAGAACGGCGAACCAGATCTTTTTTCCAGCAAGCCGACGCTGTTGCCGACGATCCTGGCCGGCGAATATTGGTTGATCCACCAAGTGACTGGTTGGACCCTGGCGGATCAAACGTTTGAAGTCGTTCGCCTGATGCTGATCACGATCAATGTCGTACCGTTGATCCTATTGTTTGTTTGCGTCGCGCGATCACGGACCGACTGGCAATTAGCGACTGGGGCGGAATCTTTGTGATGGCCGTTGCGACGTTCGGAACGTTGATGACCACGTTCGCGATCGTATTGAACAATCATCTGGTCGCCGCGGTCAGCGCGGCGATTGCGCTGTATGCGGCGGTGCGCATCTGGTACGACGGCGACCGAGCGGGTTGGTTGTTTGCGATCGCGGGATTCTTCGCGGCGTTTACCGCCGCCAACGAATTACCGGCGATAGCGTTCTTCGGACTGTTGGGCTTGTCGCTGCTGTGGAAAGACCCGCGAACGACCTTGATCTGGGGGGTACCGGCTGCGTTGATCGTGGTTGCCGGTGGCGCTGGGGACCAACTACATCGCCCACCGTACCGTGATTCCGCCGTACGCGCATCGGGCAAAGGATAAGGGATATCGCGAGGGCAACTGGTACAACTACACGTACAAGGTCGGAGACAAGGAAGTTCAAAGCTATTGGAAACGCGACGAATCCAGTTACGCGCGTCGCTCACGAGTCGACCGTGGTGAGCAGTCGCGGGCGCTATACGCCGTGCACTGCCTGGTCGGGCACCACGGTATCCTGTCGCTGACACCCGTCTGGTTGATCAGCTTGCTGGGCGTTTTCATGTTGTCCAGAAACCGCGAAGGTGGCCGATGGGTATGGCTGGCGTGGTTGATCGCTGCCGTGACCATCATCTGCCTCGCGTTTTATCTGATGCAGGAAGTCGAGAATCGCAACTACGGGGGCGTGACCAGCGGACTGCGATGGATGATCTGGTTTGCACCGCTGTGGCTGGTTGCCATGATCCCCGCGGCCGATTGGATTGCCACCAGCCGCGCTCGTCGCATCGTCGCACTGCTGTTGCTGGCCTTCAGCGCGTTGCGCGCCAGTTACCCAACTTGGAATCCATGGTCCCATCCCTGGATTGCGACGTGGATGCACTATATGGGGTGGATCGAACTGTAGGTTTCCGACGCCGTTGCTAGACGGTTAGCGGTATTTTCGCGTTGCAGAAATCGCGATAGATCTTACCTGCCGACTGGGTGTCGTCCTCTCGCTGGACAACCGCCCCCCGCAGGCGGGCGCGGACGATGACGCCTTTTTCCATCCAGCGATCAATTACCACATGCTTCAAATCCAGTCGGCGTTGCTCGGATACCGTCAGCGTCGAATGGGAGAAATCGACCGGATGCACCATTTCGATATAGCTGAATGCCTCATCTTTCGGTCGAAACAGAAAGCAGCCGGCGCCCTCCTGCGGCTTGAAGCAATACTCGACCTCCTTGTTCTTCTTGTTCTTCTTCTTGTTCTCCTTGTTCTCCTTGTTCTCCTTGTTCTCCTTGTTCTCCTTGTTGCCAATCAGCTCGAAGCCAGCCGTCGGCACGTCGACCAGTCGCCATGCCTCGGCAGCGCCGATTTCGCTACGGGTCGCGACCTCGGGTCGGGCGTCCAGCAGGCTGGTTTGTGCGGAAACGATCAAGTCGATGCCACCCAGCAGTCCCTGGCTGTTGTCGCCATCCAGATATCGCCAATAGATCTGCGAGGTAAATGTTTCGGGGCTCTGTTCGGCAAACGTCACAATCAAGTCATTCAATCGCGTGTAGGCGTCGGCCACGGGTAATTCTTTTTGTGTTCCGGAGCCAATCAGCACCTGGAACAGACTTGCGTCTGTCGAGAACGGCCGGCGGGCGGACAGTCCAAGATGCGGCTGGTTGACCCGTAACGATCCGCTCAGCGATTCAGTCTCCAACGTTACATTGGGAACCGTTAGTTTCCAGGGAGAGGGCATCGCGTGATTCGTGAAACGGAGTCGAGCGGAAATCGATAATTTTTTTTCAGTCTATCCGAGCGCCGAACAGCGCAACAGCAGTGGCGGATGCCGGTCGCCAGGAGACGAATTGAAAACAAAAAAACCCCGCCGTTCGCAATGAAGCGAAACGACGGGGCCGGAACAGAGAAGAGGCCGAAAAGTATAGATGGTCGTGGAATTTAGGTTCCACAAAAAACTGTTATGAGGCCGATCCCTTTCAAGCGAGTTAAGGAGCGATTCGCTGTTCACCTTTAATCCTAACAAGTTCGTTACGACTGTCTACTCTTTCGTCGAAAAATGATTTCGTTAGGCTGGTGTTTCGTGACTTTCGCAATTGTCGCGGACATCCGGGTTGATGTGTAATCGGTGACTGGGATTCGCTGTAATGTCAGAAATAGTAAAAGTTTGCGAGATGGTCGCTCGACTGGGGGGTGACGTCTTACGTCGCTGGGAGGGCCGCTTTGAGGTCCGCGAAAAGGCGCCAGCCGATCTGGTCACGGAGGCGGATTTGGAGTCCCAGGCGACCATCCGGAGCCGGTTGGCCCAATTGCGCCCGGCGACGCATTCGTGGGTGAGGAGGACGATGGTCTGCCGGCAGATATCGACATGTCGTCGCAAAGCAAGCAGATTGTCTGGATTGTTGACCCGTTGGATGGGACCACCAACTATGCGCACGGTCTTCCCTACTACGCGGTTTCTGTGGCGGCGACGCAAGGTGGCAGGACACTTGCCGGCGTGGTTTTCAATCCCGTCACGGAGGAGTGTTTTTCGGCGAGTCGTGGTAACGGCGCGTTCTTGAACGGTCAAGCGATCAGAATTAGCCAGGTCGAGAGACTGAAAGACGCATTGGTCGCCGCCAGCTTTCCGCCGGTTGTTGAGCGTGGTTCGCGTGAGGTGGAGTCGCTGCTGAACGTCATGGAGCATTCCCAATCGATCCGTCGCACCGGCAGTGCCGCGCTGAATATGTGTTACGTGGCCAGTGGGCGGTTTGATGCGTATTGGGCGACGCGGACACGTTCCTGGGATGTTGCTGCCGGCTGGTTGATTGTAGAAGAGGCGGGCGGAATTGTAGTGGGTCCCGCTGGCGGCGAATTCACGCTGGCGCTGCCCACCCCGATTGTTGCGGCGACCCAGTCGTTGTGTGACGAGCTGCTGACGCACGTTCGCTGGTAGCTCTCCGCGGCGCGCGGCAGGACGCCAGGTAAAAGTACGTGATTCTGACAAATTCGAGATCAGGGGATCAGCGATTTGGCGACCATTATTGGCGAGGCCATAGCCAGGTGGTCCGGTATCGACCCCTTCGCGTATCCGACGACTGCGAGGTATCGTAGCGTGTGAACGACGCACACGACGGGGTGCTGGAAGTTAATTCGGCCGTGCCTACCGAAAAGGTTTCGGCCATTGCCGGTGGTGTCTATAATGGAACCGGCAGATGTGGTTCCCGTCTAAAACCCTATTCTGGGGACGGTTGCGTTGCCAGGAGGGCAGCCGTCACGCGGTTCGCGACGTAATCTTGCCGATAGGAGCGTCAAACGGTTCGGCATGTTTGTGACACGTTCTAAATCAACGCTAATTCGCGTCGACCTTGCGATCGACAGGCTTTGTCGATCTGCGGCATTGATGTTCGTTGTATTCGCGGTCGTGGCGGGTGCGACGCCGGTCATCGGCCAGGACGATACGATCTCGGAGACCGGTGAGACGGCCCCGCAAGAACGGCTCCATCAACAGCCGGTTCAGCAACAACCGGCCAAGCAACAGCCGGTTCAGCAACAACCGGTCCAGCAACAACCGGTCCAGCAACAGCCGGTCCAGCAACAGCCGGTCGAGGAAGCGCGGGGAGGAAGCGAGCGACCCAAAAGCATCCGCTCCTGTTGCGCCGGCGGTAGCGAGGCGAGCGGTTCAGGAAGACCGCACAGAGATTTACTACGTTCCCGATAAGAACGGAAAACTGCGCCCCGCCTTCTTCGACATCACTTTTGAAGAACTAAAGAAGCGCATTAGTGATCTGGCGGACCCGTCGAGTCTTCCGCCGGCGTTTACAATCGACCAATTCTCCGCGACGGGCCGCGCTCGCGACGAATTCGCAGAACTCGAAATGCGGGTCGCCGTCACCAATCGCCTGGACTCCGATGATCGGTGGATTCGTATACCTTTGCGCAGCGAAAACGTCATTTTGAAGGCGGACGACAAGGCAGTTTACGACGGGCCGGGGGAGTACTTTGTTCGATTCGATCCGCAGGATGGTTATATCTGGTGGTTGCGCGGTGGCACGAACAAACAACATCAGCTCACGCTGAATGCCATTGTTCCTCTGGAGATGATCGGTGAGCAGCGAAAATTGCGATTGGACGTCCCGCGCGCGTCGGTTTCCCAATTAACGTTGAACGTGTCCGACCCGGTGATCGCGTCCGCTTCGCCAGGCGTGGCATTGACGAGTGAGCGGAACGATCAAGGCCAGACTGAAATTCAGGCGATGGGAGTGACCGGTGAATTTGAATTGACGTGGCGTCGTCAGCGCCCGGATGAAGCGACGCGGACGGCGACGTTGGAGACGGACGGTTTGCAGACGATTCAAGTGATGGGCAGTCAGATCCGCTCACAGATCGATTTGCGAGTCCAGAGTTTCGGCAAGCCATTTGATCAATTCCGCGTCCAACTTCCGGAGGGTTTCCGGCTTATCTCCGAGTCTCCAACGGGATACACCTTCGCGGTCGAAGCCGATGGGAAAGCCGATGGGAAAAAAGATGCCAACGATGTCAAGCGAACGTCGAAATGGGTGGATGTCAAACTGGAAGAACTGACAACTGGTCCGGTCGAAGTGCGATTGGTAGCCGAGCAGATTCGACGGTTCGGCGATTGGGAACGGGAGTTTCAGCTGGCGGGGTTCCGCGTCGCGGGCGCCGTCCGTGAATCGGGGCACGTTGTCGTCCAGGTGCGTGGCGATTGGATCGTGCGGTGGATGGAAGATTTCAACGGACGCTATGACATTCGTCGCGTTGACGACTGGCCGGCGAAGTTACCCAAGGTCGACGTGGTGGCAGCGTTCGAGTACTTTCGCCAGCCCTTTTCTTTGCGCGCGCGGGTCCTGTCGCCGAAAACACGCGTTGCCGTTGAGCCGCAGTATGTGATGGATGTTTCCGCGGATCATGTGGTCTTGTCCGGCCAACTGAAATACCAGGTGCGTGGCGCCCAGATTGACCATGTGACCATCGATCTGCCTGGTTGGGATTTCGACGCGACGTCGATCGGGCCGTCCGATCTGGTCAATGTATCGCAACTGGTCTGGAGCGAAGCGGGGCAGGTGCACATCCCGCTGGCGCAAGACGGCCGGCCAATTCGCGATCGACTTTCGCGCGCGAAGGTCGTTGCGTCCTGGCGAAAGAGCGCTGGCCGTTCCGCTGCCGATACCGCAGGCGGATGCAATCGGAGCGACGACACTGGCCGTGGTTTCGGCTGACAACGTTGAGTTGACGCCGCAAGATCAAGGGGATGACGAAGTATCTTCGCCATTGCCGCTGTCTCTGGAGCTGCCGAAGCGTCAACACGAACCATACTTTTACCTTTATCGGCACAGCGAGGACGTGCCTGACGAATACAAGGCGGATATCGAAGGGCACGAACCCTCGCTAGCCGTGGATGTGCTGACCGAACTGGACGTGGCGCGTCTAAGGATCGGCGTCGAGCAGCGATTTGAATTTGAAATCAGCTATGGTCGGCTGGACGCGGTCGAACTGGTCGTTCCCGCGACGGTGGCGGCGTTGGATGATTTTTCCATCATTCGGGATGGACAGGTTCTGGATATCATGCCGCGCCGACGAGGCAGGTAAGGCGAACGCGATCTATCGTGTTCCGCTGAACAACGAAATAGGAATTGTTCTGCTTAGCGTGCAATACCACTGGGGATCGCGACCGCCGACCGGGACGGCAAGGATACTGAACTCCGTTCCATTAGTCACCGCGCACGAAGCTGAGTACCGCTCCAACCGCCTGGAACTGACCTCCAGCGGCGCGGTCCGGTCCGAACTGTTGATCGACCCTGGCAAGCCGTGGATGAGGCATCCGTTCCGGCCGTTTATGTATCGGACCGGCCCGAGTCGGAGGTTCGCGTGGTCACGGGCATCACGGAGTACTCATCCAACGGCGGTCGTTCGGTCGATCGGGCCTGGCTTCAAACCTGGCTGACGTCATCCGGTCGACATGATCGAGCGGTACTGCGGTTGCGCAGTCGCGAACCTACCGTCGCGTTGCAACTGCCAGCCCGCACGGCGGCGGACAGCGTCGACGTCCGTCTGAACGGAAAACGAGTGCCGAGCGTCGCAACCTTAGAAGGGCTATTGCAAATTGAAATTCCGCAGTTGGAAGCAGATGTAGTGCTGGATATCCGGTACGCCGTCGATCAACAACGCGCGCAGTGGTGGTTGACTGAATTTGTGTTCCCTCGATTTGTCGGTGGTGCGAACTTGCGTGAACCGCTGCATTGGCAGCTGATCTTGCCGGCCAACGAACATCTGCTGCACGCTCCGCAAAATTGTCTCGCCGCCTACGAATGGAAGTGGCAACGTCTCGGCTGGCGGCGAGTCCCGTCGGCCGATGAAGCGGATCTGGCGATCTGGTCAGGAGTTGCCGATTTGGAAGAAGTGACTGACACCGCGACGGCGGGGGGGTTCGGCGAGCGTAATGTTTATTTATTTCGCACCCGCGACCTGCCCGACGTTCTTACGGTCTATTCCGCTCCGCGCGCCCTGATGGTCTTGGTTCCCGCGGGACTGATGTTAATGCTGGGCTATCTGCTGATTTATGTCCCCTTCTTCCGTCGCACGGCAGTCGTATTCACTGGGATCGTGTTGTTCGCCGCTCTGGCCGCTATATTCCCCGAGCTCGCGTTGCTGGTCGCGCAAGTTGCCACCTTGGGCGTTGTGCTTTCACTGCTGGTGGTCTTTTTGCGCTATATGCTTCGCGCCAGTCCGCCGACACATCTATTGCTTCAGCGTTCGATTGAATCGAGTGTTCGACAAAGCACAACGAAGATGTTTCAAACGCCAGGCGATGTCGAAAGGGTTGGATCGACCGCCACGAAATCTGCGCCGCTCGGCCACAACGTGCCGGAGCCTGAGTAATGATGACTTTACGTCGGTCGCGGTGGGCGACCGTATTCCTTTTCTCGTTATTCCTTTTCGCGTTGATCGCCGGTCTCTTCCCTACGGACGGCTTGGCAGCGGATGCCGCTGCGCCGGAGGCGTCCGCGCGATTTCGCCGAATCTATGTGCCGGCTGATCGCGTGGAAGAGTGGCCGAAAGGCGCTCATCAGATCGTTCCGATTGATGCCAACCGTTTTGATGAACTCGTCCGCCGGGCCGAACGACCACAGGCCGCCAGCGCAGCAGTTGTCGACAGCATTTATTACACGGCTGAAATAGAAGAAGAGGATCTGCTGACGGGCCAGGCAACACTGGATGTTTCACATCGAGGCGACCAGGCACTCGTGTCGCTGGGTGCCTGTCGCGCGGCGATTCAGCGGGCGGTCTGGCGGCGAGACGGCCAGGCGATTCCCGCACGACTTGGCACGGACGGCCAGGACCGCTTGTTATTGGTGGTCGATCAAGCTGGCCGTTTGGAACTGCAGTGGTCATTGCGAGGCGTACGCGATGCGAACGGTAGTGTTCGCTTTCCGCTGGAGTTGCCGACCGTGCCAGGACATCGTTTTGAGCTGTCGCTGCCGCAAGACGTCGGCGACGCGCGACGGGCGCGGTGGTGACCAGGATGGAACGTCGGCAGGATGGTTCCACGTGGACAATGCAATGGCCACCGTCAACCAGGCCCGAGCTGGTCATCACGGCTCGACAACCCGGCGAGCCGATGGGTTCCATTTCCTTGCGCCAAACCGACACATATATCGCTTCGTTGCAAGGGTTGGATCTCACGACGATTTTGGACGTGGACGTTGACCGGGGACCCTTGGAAGAACTGATCCTGCGGGTGGACGACGATTTGGATCTGGTCGACGTGCGGCTTGGCGCACAACAAATCGGTTGGTCCGAAATCGATCCGTCGGCAACTTCCGGTCGGCAGATCAGTCTGGCGTTTCCCAAACCGATAGTCGGGCGGCGAACGATAGTGATCCGTGCCGTCACTGCATTGAAGCCGGATCAAGCGTGGCGATTGCCTCGTGTGCATCCGGTAGACGCCGTGCAGTTGAAAGGATCCGCGACGCTGGTCGTTTCCCAGCCGTTGTTGCTGGCGGAAGTACGGATTGAGCAAGGCGCTCAATCCAATGTCGAGGCATTGCCGGACGTTCGGGCGGGCGAGGCGTTGCAATTTCAGTACTACGCTCTGGACGCAAGTATCGAAGTGGTGGTTCGCAATCATCCTGCCAGTCTGCATGTCGAGTCGGCCACAATGATTGAGTTGGACGAGCATAAATGCAATGCACGTGTTGTGGTGGATGCCGCGGCGAAAGATGGTGAGATCTATTCCATCACGGGAAAGATCGGGGAAGGGTGGCAGATTCTCTCCATGGCGAGCACGCCGGAGGGGCTGGTTCACTGGCAGGTCGATGACGGCACGCTTTCGATGTGGCTGGAGCGGGGCGTATCGGACGAATCGCCGATGCGTTTTGTGTTGAGCGCCGTGAAAGGGCAATCGCCGCTTGGGCAAAGGTTGCAGCCTGAAGATCTGCGAGTCTTGGTCCTGCACAATGTTGCTCGCCGTCGAGACGTGTACCACTTAGCGACAGGTCGGCCGTTGCGACTAAACACAAGCGGTGATGACGCGCCGAAAATGACCGACGCGTCTGTCCTCACGCCGCAAGATCTGTCGCGACTGGGCGATTACAATGCAACCGGCTTGTGGTGGGTGGACGGTCCGCTCAACGAACTAGCAGCCATCGACGTTGACCGGCGTTCGCCAGAATATTTCGTCGACAATCACGTTGCGATACAAGTCAAGGAGGATTCTATCGCGTACACGTTTCGTATCGACTGTCGACCGCAATCGCGCGGCGTTGATCGGCTGATTGTGGCGATTTCGGATCCGGAGGCGGGACCGAAGCAGTGGTCGATATCTGGTCTGGAGAGTATCCACGTTGACGGCCGGCCGCTGACCCCTGAACAGAAGAAGCGGTTTGGCCTGCCGCCGTCGGCGGCGGCATGGGAGTTGTCATGGAGTCGATCGTTACATGAACCATTTCAGGTCGTCGGGGAAGCCGTCGTCGAGGGACAGTCGCGGCATGAAGTCCGCTTGCTATCCGTTCCGACCGCGGCCGAACAGACAGGCGATGTAACGATCCGCGGTACCGAACGCGTGATGCCGCGGTTGCGCAATACGACGTTGCAGCCGCAGGCGGTGCCGGAACAGTCTTGGGCTATGTTCGCCTCGGTGCGGGGGTATTATCGTTTTGATCCGGCGCTTGATGTTGCTGCCGACGCCACGTTGACGATCGAGGCGCCGGAGGAAGATGGCGGAAATGCCTCGGCGGTAGTCTGGCGGCGGACCATCGCTTCGCGAATCGATCGCGACGCGCGCGCGAACCATCGAGCGCAATTTGAGATCGAGAACTATGGCTTGCGGCAAATGAAGCTCTTCGTTCCGGAGGGCGTTGAAGTTCAGCAAACCAGTGTCGACGGTCAGACCGTGACAGCGGCCCCCGCCCGTGACGACCAGCAGTTGTCGGTGCGGTTTCCGGCGAACCGTCGTTTTCTGACCGTCACTGTCGATTATTCAACCACTCGACCTGCCTCGCGGTTCTTGTGGATTAATCGAATTGTTTACCCGCAGCTGATAACCGATATTCCGGTACTGATGTCAGGCCAGGAAATCTATGCGCCGGATGGCTTTGGGGTCGTCGATGCCCTGGATCGGTCACCTTTTTCCGTGCCGCTGACCTGGCGACGACGGTTGTTTGGTTCTTTGGCGCGTGCGGATGGCAAGGATGTGTTTGATCCCTTTCGTCGATCGGCATGGAAAAACTTGTTTCAATTCGAAGGAAACGGCTCAGCGGAAACGCCGCAGGTTGTGCAATCTGATCCGTGGTACGGAAATACGTCGGGCAGCGACGGGACGGCCGACAGGATCGGTTGGTCGCGCGCCGCGCACCTGGACAGCTCCGCGGTTCGCGGTCACGTCTACCTGGTTGACCGGCATCAGTTGCGCGCTTTGATGTGGGCCGTTGGAATGTTGACGGCTGTGGGACTGTGGTCGTGTTGGCCACGGCGTCTTCCGATCCGAATGGGGATCATTGTCGCACCGGCCGTGGCGGCGCTGCTCCTTCCCGGCCTAATCGCTCCGCTTGCCACCGCCGCCTTGGGTGGTGTGATGCTGGCGTTGATTGGCAAACCGGCTGTCATCGCGCTGCGGAAGTTCGTGTCGACGGGTCCGGAGGTTGTTGCGGACGAGTCTCTAAGTTCACCGACGCTGGTTGCGACGGGTTCCACGTTCAAAGGGGTGAGCGGCTTTGCCCGACTGATTGCGATTCTGGTACCGGCGCTCTCGGTGCTCAGCTCGTTCATCGCCGGAGCCGCGGAACAATCAATCCGAACAGCGACGCCAATTCAGCCCGTGTTCGTTCCGATCAATGAAGATCGTGAGGTGACAGGGGACACGTATTACCTACCCCAGTCCCTGTTAAAGACGCTGCAGGAATCGGCCGGCAGCCGGGAAGGCCGTGCAGAATGGATTGTTTCCAAGCCGATCTACAATGCCCGTTTGGAGTGGGACGCGAAAGGCAATCAGCTTGTTCTTGTACAGCTGACTGCGAACTACGACTTGGATGTTTACCATAGTCGCGCCGAAGTGCGTTTGCCTTTGGGACGAATTCAGCCGGCATCCGGGTCGATGGACGTCACGCTGGATGGTCGGCCGGTGGACGCACGGCGCATTGAAAATGGCGGGCTGGTGTCCTTCGTCGCGCCGCGGACGGGCGCTTACCGCCTGGCGATCGACCTTGTCCCGCCGGCCGTCGTGGGCGATTTCAAGCAAGTTGATCTTTCGATACCCGCGCTGGCGACGTCGCGGCTGGTCATGACGTTACCGGATAACGTTGACAACGTGGAAATTCCTTCGGCGATCGGACCCGTTGTCCGAGACAAGGTCCACGATCGATTGGTGGCCGAATTGGGATCGACCGACCGCTTGATTTTGAAGTGGCACCACAAAGGGGCGATCGCCGACGCCGAGGCACTGGATGTTGATCAACTGGTTGTGCTTGAGCTGCAACCGGGCGCCATCGTCGTGGAAGCCAAACTGAAGCTGAATCCGAACGAAGGCAAGATCCGTCAATTGCGATTGGCCGTTGACCCCGCGCTTAGCCTTCTTCCGGACGAATCGATCCTTGCCGGCGAAGGCGGTGTCAAGATTGTGGACGTTACCACGATTCCTGGCGATCCACAGGAGATTATTCTGCAGTTTGATAAGCCGTTGAGCGGTCGCCAAGCGATCCGCCTCTCTTTCTTTGTTCGTGACGCGGTCGGAGTCGGCAATGTTCGTTTGCCTTACCTGGAGGTGCGAGGTGCCAGGACCAGCCGCCATTGGCTGTTGGTCTACGCCGATGCGTCACTGCGGGTCGACGTGAACAATGTGTTGCCTCATCCGGCGCTGACCGCCGTCGAACGTGCTTCGCTGGTCGAGCAGTGGGAGTTGCGCGACGTCCGCCCGGTGCTCAGTTACCGGCAGACGCAGGCAAAGGTCGACTGGAGCTTTCCCAGCAAGTCGCAAGCGCCGGCGACCTCCGGCGCCGAACGACTGTCGGTGACGTACAGCCAAGACGCCGTGAACGTGTGGCTCAATGCCTTGCTCACCACCGACGGCGGCTATCTTTTTCAGCATCGAATTGTCATTCCCGAAGATCTAAACGTGACACGCGTGTCGGTCGAGACCGACCGAAGGGAATTGGTGCGGCGTTGGGTCAAACGAAACGGGACACTGACTGTGTTCCTCGATCGCCCCCTAACCGGTACTCATCAGGTGAACGTCGCTGGAACGATTCCGCGAAAGGGCGATGTCGAACAGCTTCCTTGGTTGCGCACCAAAGAATTGAGTGCGGTGGAATCCTCGGTTCTTATCCATCGGCACGACGATGTGACCGTCGAAGTGATCGAATCGAAGAACATGGAAGTCGTTAAGGATCCAGGGTCGGAGTCCAGCGCTAGCAGGAAGGACAGGCTTGTTGGTGAGCTTCGTCAAACGGGCGACGACGCAGCGGCCAAGATACTGGTGCTTAGGAACGAGCCGCAAGCGAGCGCCGTTCAAGTCGTTACGTTAAGTCACACAAAGAAAGAATGGATTGCAACGCTGGAGTTGCAGATAAATGTGCAAGCGGGCCTGGTTGGGTTGTTGGACCTGGAGGTTCCCGGGGAATGGGCAGGGCCATTTAGTATTGATCCGATTGAGCCGGTGGAAGTTCAGCGATCGGCTGGCGGATCGGCGCGCATCGTCATTCGACCTCAACAAGCCATCGCACGCGACTATCGAATCGTCATCCGTGGTCCCCTGGCCATTGAGGCAGGAAGCCAGGTGGCGGTGCCGGACATCCGGCTGCGGAATGTAGCGACGCTTGATCGATTCGCAGTTCTTCCACAGCAGATCGATGGAGCGGCCGTTCAGTGGGAAGTTGGTGGTATGCAGCCCGCCGAACTGCCCGACCCGTTTGTTTCCCCGCTACCCGATAACGTGCCTGTCAGCGGCAAGGTCTTTGTCGTGGTCGCGGACGGATTTGAAGCGGTGTTGAAGTCGAGGCAACAACTGCAGGCCTCCTCGACGATCCGCATGGCCGATATCTATGTGGGGATCTTGGCCGACGGGCGTCACTTTGGCGTTGCGCAGTTTGATGTCGAGCCAGCGGCGGAGGACGACTTGTTTGTGCAGTTGCCGACGGACCAATACCAAAACGCACAGTACCAAAACGCACAGTACCAAAACGCACAGTACCAAATCGTACAGTGCCGAATCAGCGATAACGTTCTTCCCATCGAACGGGCTGGCGAAGGGAAGTGGAAGTTGCCGCTCGTTTCCGGCCGGCTACCGCAGCGGATTGAGATTTTGTTCGTGGCCAATCAGGACTCGTCCAGCGGAACCATTCAAGCTCCGGTGCTGTCGAGTTCGCGGGGCCCGTTGCCAGTTCAACGCACCTTTTGGACGGCCATGGTCCCCCGCGGCTGGTCGACGAAAGGATCTTTGGCCCGCGAGGATGTGGAACAGGCGTGGCGGCTGGACGTCGAACGGTTCGAACAGACGATCGCGATGCTGGATGACGTCGCGAGCGACGCTTCGACTGAGGCAATCGGTGATTGGTACCAGCGGTGGTCCGCTCGATTGGACCATCTGCATCAGCGGATCAATGAGCGGTATTTCTCGGCGGTTGCTGCTGGCTCCGTGGCGGAAGGCTGGGAAGCGAAAGTGCGCGATATAGATCAAGAGCGAGCTCGTTTTTCGCGGCGGATTCAAGTGCGCGATTCCGCAGCAAGTGTTGTCGATCCGGGGGAACAGGCGTCATCAACGTTGGTTAATTTGAAGGCGCGGAACGTTGATATCGAGCAACGTTTGTTTGATGGCTGGCACGGAGCAATCCAAGTTTCGGTTCCCCAGCAAAGCCGTGGGATTGGGATGCGAGTGCTAGTCGCGTTCCTCTTGATTGCGGCGGCGATATCTCTGCTGCGTTTCGTGGACCGATCCGGATCCCAATGGTATGCCAACGACCTGCTATCGATTGGTGGCATGGTCGCCGGTCTTGTGTGTTGGCTTTGGCTGGCCCCCAGTATTTTGGGGCTGATGATTCTCGTCGCCCTGGCTGCAGTCACTCTATTGAGCTGGAAACCGGTTGCTACTTAATGTTTTCATGAAGCTGAAAACATCCAAGGAGCTCCGCCTGATCTACCGATAATAAATCGTAGTGGGCTTGCGCCGCCCAACGGCGAATTGCTAGCACGGCGAAATGAGTGTTGGCGAATTGCGGGTTGTCGAATCGAATGCCGTTGAATTGATCATTGCCGAATTGATCGTCGTCGACTTGAGCATTTTCGAATTGGATCGGCAGCGGTTAATGAATCGCATTGTTCTGTTATCTTTTTCGACTTGGCTCGTGATGGGCAATCTGATACGGTACCCGCCCACTTGGTGATAACGATCGTTGGCCTATCAGGGAGGAAGGCCGGCAATGAAGTTCCAGCCTAAATCAGAACGTGCCGTTCATATCCGTTGGATGATCCGCCGCGACATGCCGGAAGTCCTGGAAATCGAAAACCAGAGTTTCGAATTTCCCTGGTATGAGGAAGATTTTATTCGCTGTCTACGACAGCGCAACTGTATCGGCATGGTGGCCGAATACGAGGAGCGCGTCGTGGGGTTCATGATCTACGAACTTCACAAGACACGACTGCACATCTTGAACTTTGCGGTGCATTCGGAATTTCGACGCAACCATGTAGGCGAACAGATGGTGGCCAAGCTGGTCAGCAAGCTGTCCTACGAACGGCGGACACGGATTACCCTGGAAGTGCGAGAAACCAACCTGGAAGCGCAGGTCTTTTTCCGCAACCGAGGTTTTCGAGCGACCAGTGTCTTGCGCAACTACTACGAAGACACGCCGGAAGACGCCTACTTCATGCAGTATCGTTACCAGGCCGATGCGTCCGAGATGATTCTGCCGATCAATCGAATCGCACGACTGGCGGGGTGAGGGGTAGGGGTACGGGATGCGGGATGTACGGGATACGGGATGCGGGATACGGGATACGGGATACGGGATGCGGGATGCGGGGTACGGGATGCGGGGTACGGGATGCGGGGTACGGGATGCGGGGTACGGGATACGGGATTCGGGGTACGGGATTCGGGACACGAGTACCGTTCACTCGGGATAGACGCTGTCGACAGGTATCGTTCTCCCAGGTCCGGCAGGATCACGACGATCAACTTGCCGGCATTTTCCGGTCGCTTGGCGACTTGAATCGCGGCCCACGTGGCGGCACCACAGCTGATACCGCACATCAGGCCTTCGGTCTTGGCCAGCGCGCGAGCGGTCTCGACGGCGTCTTCGTCCTGCACCTGAACGACCTCGTCAATAATGTCGACGTTCAACACGTCGGGAATAAAGCCAGCACCGATACCCTGAATTGTGTGCTTGCCGGGCTTCAATTCCTGCCCGGCTTTCCTCTGCGTAATGACGGGACTGGCGGCGGGTTCGACCGCGATCACCTGGAACTCTGGCTTCCGTGACTTGATCACTTCGCCGACGCCCGTAATCGTACCGCCGGTTCCGACCCCGCTGACCAGGATATCAATCTGGCCGTCTGTGTCCCGCCAGATTTCCTCAGCCGTCGTCTGGCGGTGAATCTCTGGGTTGGCCGGGTTCTTGAATTGTTGTGGCATGAAGTAGTTGCTGTTCTCGGCTAGCAGCTCTTCCGCCCTGCGTACGGCCCCTGGCATGCCTTCCGCTGCGGGGGTAAGCACCAATTCAGCTCCCAAGGCCTTCAGCATCCGGCGACGTTCCACGGTCATGCTTTCCGGCATGGTCACCTTCAGCCGATAACCGCGCGTGCCACAGGTGAAGGCCAGTCCAATCCCCGTGTTGCCGCTGGTCGGTTCGATAATCACCGTGTCGTCCTTGATCAGACCGTCACGTTCTGCGGCGTCGATCATGGCGCGACCAATTCGATCCTTGACACTCCACAGCGGGTTCATGCCTTCGTTCTTGCCGACGACCGTGGCCACGCAACCTTCGGTAACTCGATGGAGGCGGATCAGCGGCGTATTCCCAATACAATCGGTGATTGCGTTCTTGATTCCGGAGCCTGCTGCCGTGGCCATGCCGTCCTCCAAATTCTGTTACGGTGGATGCGAGTTGGATTGAAATATTGATTTGAAACCAGCGCGGATGCCGGTCTTGGATTCGCTTCATTGCACGGGAGTATATCAAAGCCGTTCTGCGGTGGTCAATCTAGCGCACAGTGTCATTAAGTGCAGTGTCATTTATTAGTAGCGTCATCAAACGGTCTCGCTAGCCCGTTCAGATGAAATTCTTCCGAAAAAGATCTTCGATCACGAACCGGGCAGGCGTGACGGATCGGTGTGACGGAGCGTTGTGACGGAGCGTTGTGACGGATTGTTACTAGTCGTTGAGTCCCGCATCGAGTCCCGCAACCAATGCGCACAGTCTCCGCAAGCCCGTTGCCGCGACGTCATTGGGATCTTGTTTCCAGTAGTCCCGGTTGAACAACTCCAGCGACAGATAACCGCGAAAACCGTTCGAGCGAAGGTTAACCAGGATCTGGTTCAGCGGTGCCGCTCCGTCGCCCGGGTAAACTCGGTCCGCATCCTTCAAATCTGCCCGTGGCGGTGTCGCGGGATAGTCGTTCAGATGGAACACGTGAATGGACTTGCCGTCCACGAACCGCAACCCGGTAAAGTCCGAGCCGCCGCGATAGATGTGGTACACATCCGGTAGCAGGCAGGCGCTGGAATGGCCGCTTTCGATAGCGACGAAGGCGATTTCGCCCAGGCGGCTGAGCGACCGGGAATGCCCCCAACATTCTAGTTGAGGAACGACGCCGGTTTTCTCGCCAAGCACCAATAATGCTCGATACCGTTCCGCCGCGGCCAGCAGATTCAAATCTGCCTGATCGGTGGCTCCGCTGGGCGGCACCGCAATTCGTTTGGCACCAATCTGGGCCAACACGTCCATGTCACGCTGGCATTGGGCAAGCCCTTTGCGACGCCGCTGGGCGTCATCCACGATCCACTCACCAAAGCCGATAGCGCTTGGCACCGTCAATCCGCTGTCGATCAACTGCTGACGCAGATCTTTCAGTTTGCCTCCACCCGCTACGTACTCATGCAGGTGTGGTAACCAGGGTTCCAATGCCTCATAACCAGCCTTCGCCGCAATCTCGATTTGCCGTGGCACGGTGAGTTTCCAACCGTTGATCGTGCTGGCATTCAAGCAGAAATGAAATCGAGCACCTTCGGTCGACGTACGTTCCGCTGGCGCACCCTCCGCGGCGATGCCCTGCGTGGGCAGCGCTCCGGTTGTGGCCAATGCTGCCGAACCGACTAGTAGATCTCGACGAGTAAGTAGAGCAGACATCGCTTTAGTCCCGGTGTGGCTTAGAGGTTCCATTCATTTGAAATTAGCCGTTCGTCATTCCCGCGCAGGCGGGAATCCAGCCGCGATTCCCTTCAGCTAATCCCTGGATCCCCGCCTGCGCGGGGATGACAAACCTACAAAATCAATCGACGCAGGGTACTTAGATCCCCTCGATTTCGGTGAGGCTTCAATGTCGGGAGGTGCCGTCCCCGCTTTGTTACGCCCATATTGCCGCTCCCCCCTGATCTCCGTTCGATGACGCGGCCCCTTCGCACCCAACGCACTCGATGACGAAACCGCTCGTGTCGGAACACAAGTGTAAGGATTTCGTGCGGGTTGCAATATGCTTGCGGATCGTACGTGAACAAATGTATAATATCGGTCGTATTATCAGTCTGGCACGTTCAAAGCAGGCCGCGGCTAACGGCGGGTACTGGTTGACGCTGGTTTTGGCCATTCAACTCTGTTTCGGATATACAACTCTGTTTGTCAATTCATCAACGAGCGGAAGGCGAATGGAATCTTCTGACGGATCGAAATCGCATGTTGTTGGCCGCGGGGCTCAGATCAAGCCGCCCAATCGCTTCCAGTCGTCGCGACTGGAAGAGGACTTGGAACATCTCGCCGAGCTTGACCAGATTGAGGATCAGCGGCGAACGGTTGCGACCAGGTTTCTTACCGACCAGAGCCGCTCGATCATTACCACCAACGACAGTCCGGACATCCCCTTTCGCGTCAGCATCAATCCCTACCGTGGCTGCGAACACGGTTGTGCGTATTGTTACGCTCGGCCAGGCCACGAGTATCTTGGCATGAATGCGGGTCTGGACTTTGAAACGAATGTTCTGGTGAAGAACGACGCGGCGGACTTGTTGCGGGACGCGCTGAATAAACCATCGTGGCGTTGCGAACCGATTTCGATTTCGGGGGTAACCGATTGTTATCAGCCCGCCGAACGCCGCTTCAAAATTACGCGTTCCATCTTGGAGGTGCTCAGCGAAGCAAATCATCCGGCCGGCATCATCACGAAGAATTCACTCGTCGCCCGCGACCAGGATTTGCTCGCATCGATGGCCCAGCGCCGCCTGATGCACGTATTTCTCAGTATTACGACCCTGGACGCTGAGTTGGCGCGACGGATGGAACCTCGCACGGCGACACCGGATGCTCGACTGCGAACCATTGAACAGCTTACGTCGGCGGGCGTCCCGGTCGGGGTCATGGTGGCCCCGATCATACCCGGCTTGAACGACGAAGAAATCGCCCACGTGTTGTCGGCGGCACGGGACGCGGGTGCCGTTTCTGCTTCCTACGTGTTGCTTCGCTTGCCGTTGGCGGTCGAGCCCGTCTTTCGCGACTGGCTGGACCGCAACGTTCCTCTGAAGAAAGACCGCATCGAAGGTTTGATTCGCTCAAGTCGCGACGGCAAGTTGAGCGATGCGCGGTTCGGAAGTCGGATGTGCGGGACCGGCGAGTATGCGAAACATCTTCAGCAGACGTTTAAGGTGTTTCGCGCGAAGACTGGCCTGGATCAGCGGATGCCCCCTCAGGATACGTCTCAATTTCGCCCTCCGCTGCCTCGTTCCGGCCAGCTGAATCTGTTCTAGGCAGGGGAGGACGTGGTGGAATGCCCAGCACAATCCAATTCGCTCTTATGACGGGGAACGACAGGGCGACGCCGATGATCGTCAAGCCGAACAGGAATTTCACTCAGGCTTCTCCTTTCGCCAATCTCGAACGTCATGCTCGTTCGTGCGAACCGGCTGCTACTTAGGAGTCGTGCCACGCGGCGGCGATCGTTTTCAAAGACGTTTTCAAAGACACAGCCAAGCGGCGATTTTTCGTCGGTTTGTCGTCAGTGCAACTCGATGCCGAAGATTGCCCGCAGCGTCCCGAAATCCTCACGGCGAGCCAGCCCGAAACAAGGGATTAGCGGCATCAGGGCACCTCGAATATTGACTTTGCGTTCGATACAATGGTAGCCTGTTTTGAGCACGGATGTCGTGAAGTGGCAATTGACGTGGACCGCTACCAACTTGTCTTCACGGGACACTGCTTCAGGGGAACACTGCTTCGGGGACACTGTTCTTGCTAAGACACTGTTCTTGCTAAGACACTGTTCTTGCTAAGACACTGTTCTTTTTGAGACGCTTTGCGGTCTGCGATTCCGTTTTTTGAAAACAAAGGGGCCTTCTATGCAGTCGCTACTCGTTCATCCCCGGCTAACGCTGCTTGCCGCACTCTTTCTTGCACTGTTGTTGCCGGACGGTCGATTCGTTAGCGGCGACGAGACCAAGTCGGCTACCGCGGAAGCGGATACGGCGGCCGCGGAAAAGGTGCTGGCCGACAACGGCATCGAGACCAGTCGAGCTGGGTTTTCTCTCGAGGAAGAGGGAGAAATACCGAATGGTTTGAAAGAAGCGAAGAAACTGCGGGCGAAAATGTTTCAGGCGCAGAAGACCCTTAAGAAAGTTGAAGCCAAGGAGGATATGGTCAAGCAACAGATCAAGTTCCTGTTCGCGCAGCGCAGTGACCTGCGCAAGCAGTTGGAACGGGCATCGTCAACTTCGAAACACAATCAGATCGTCAACCGCCTGAATGAAATTGGCGATCAAATCGTCGTCTTGCGGGAAGGCGAGGAACTGGAGGAAGAGTTGAGCGCCGCGCGTGGCGAACTCAATACGGCCCGCGAACGCTACGTGGCCAGACTGCTGGAATTGCGTAAGGTCATCGACGTGATTAAGGAGCGGTACGGCAAGCTGAAGTCGAACAAAGACGTCATGGCGGCGGCCGAAGCGGTGGCCAAGGCGGCAGGAAAAGATTGGGAGCTTGGCAAGTCCCGCAAGCTGGCAGGTCACTGGCGCGACCTGAAGAAGATGTCCGACGTGGTAATCACGGAACGCATCAAGCTGAGAAAAGGGCGTGGGGAGACGTATTACGTTGCCGCGACCTTTGACGGTGACCGTACGGAAGAGTTGGTTCTCGACACCGGTGCCAGTATCGTCTCACTGCCCTACGACGTTGCGAAACGCGTCGGGTTAACTCCCAGCGATTCGGATCCCAAAGTCAATCTGAAATTGGCTGATGGCAGTATCGTTGAGGGGACGACGGTCTATGCCAAGTCCATCCGGGTGGGCAAATTTGTCGTCAAGAACGTCGAATGTGCGGTAATGCCAGCACATCTCACCGAAGCTGCACCACTGTTGGGACAGAGCTTCTTAAATAAGTTCAGTTACAGAATCGATTCGGCGTCCGATGAATTGATCATGAACAGAGTCGCTGAACCTGACTATTAATGGAAGTTGCATGTCCCTGTTTGAGGCCAGCGAGCAGTCGAATGTGCGCAGCGTTCAGCCCCTGGCCGCGCGTATGCGGCCGGAGACTCTCGATGAATTCGTTGGCCAGCAGCATTTTCTCGGCGAAGGAAAACTGTTGTGGCGTCTGATTCGAGCGAATCAGGTCGGTTCAGTCATCTTCTACGGACCGCCAGGTACGGGAAAACCACCCTGGCGCATCTGCTGGCCACGGAAATGAACAGCCGCTTTCGGCAGTTGAGCGCAGTGACCAGCGGCGTCAAGGATTTACGAGCGCTGCTGACGGAAGCTCAGGATTGCGTCGCCGCCGAAGGTCAGCGAACGTTGCTGTTCGTCGACGAAATCCATCGCTTCAATCGCGCCCAGCAGGATGTTCTGCTTCCCGACGTCGAAAACGGCGTGGTCATCCTGGTCGGTGCGACCACTCAGAATCCGTTTTTCGCCATCAATAGCGCGCTGGTCAGTCGCAGTCGGATCTTTGAGTTCAAATCGTTGAGTGACGAAGATATCAAGACAGTGCTGCGACGGGCATTGGAAGATGCCAGCAGAGGGTTGGGCACCGAAGACGTCCAGCTGACGGACGGGGCGCTCGATTTTCTCGCTCAGGCCAGCGACGGGGATGCGCGACGGGCCTTGGGGGCGCTGGAAACGGGTGTGCTATCCAGCGACCAGCGACCGCTGCAGTTCACGCGCGAACTGGCCGAAGAATCGGTACAACGGAAGAGCGTCGATTATGACGGGACCGGTGATTCGCACTACGATGTCGCGAGTGCTTTGATCAAGAGCATCCGCGGCAGCGATCCCGATGCCGCGCTGTATTGGTTGGCTCGCATGCTGGAGGGGGGCGAGGACGTACGCTTCTTGACACGCCGCCTCGTGATCCTGGCCAGCGAAGACATCGGTAATGCCGACCCGCACGCACTACCGTTGGCCGTCGCCGCCATGCAGGCCTGTGAATTCGTTGGCCTGCCGGAATGCCAGTTAACGCTGGCCCATTGCTCGACCTATCTGGCCTGTGCTCCGAAATCGAATGCTGCCACCGTCGCCATCAGCGAGGCGCTCAGCGACGTCCGTGAAGGCCGCGTCCTTCCGGTACCGAATCACCTTCGCGACAAGCACTACCAGGGTGCCGCTCAACTCGGCCATGGCGAAGGATACACGTACTCGCATAACGAGGAAGATGGCATCGCCGCCCAGGACTATCTGGGAGTCGATCGCGAATATTACCGGCCCGTTGATCGCGGTTTCGAAAAAGAACTGGCCGGTCGACTCGAAAAAATCCGAGCCAAACTCCGGAGCGGCAAGTGACGTTGGCAGGGCGGCCAGTGATCGGTAATCGGTAATCGGTTCTCAGCTGTGACGATCCCGCATCCCGCATCCGATCCGCATCCCGCATCCCGTATCCCGCATCCCGTATCCCGCATCCCGTATCCCGCATCCCGCATCCCGTATCCCGTATCCCGCATCCCGTATCCCGAACCTCGCATCCCGCAGTTCGTACCCTGAATCCCGCCTCCCGCCTCCCGAATCCCGTACCCCGTAACCCGAATCTCGCACGCCCCATCTTGCGTTTGGGCCGCGAAGTGACGCTTTTCTTCTCAGCGGCACATTATGCGCAGCGCATACAGCTAGGGGTGGTTGATCAACCGATGGATTTGCGCTTTATCCTGCGCATAAATACGGAACGGTATCTGGATGAACGAAATCCTTTTTCAATACCAAAAGATAAACCCGATGAATTGGGTTTATCTGTCGTCGCTGCTGACGATCGGGTTGTATTTCAAATTCAGCCGATTTTGGAGCGTCCGCAACGTGGACCTGATCGGCCTGATCCTGTTTG
Organism: uncultured Planctomycetales bacterium; assembly: GCA_963844115.1. Taxonomy (GTDB): domain Bacteria; phylum Planctomycetota; class Planctomycetia; order Pirellulales; family UBA7805; genus CS4-C045. The sequence goes on from CAWJNN010000006.1 coordinate 37,779, forward strand.
CGCCCGGATTAGTGATGGTGGCGTTCGGTCGAAATCCGCCCATGGAGATGGCCGCGGAATCCGCGGTCGCCACGGAGCAGGCTGGTTTCGTCTGGTTGTTTGTGGTCGGTGGTCTGTTCTTGATCCGCATGTTGATGGATTCAGCAATGGTGCGACGTCCGTTGCTGGAACCGAATTTGTCCGTCGGCGGCATGACGTTCATGGGCGTCTCGCTGTTGGTCTTTCTGATGGCGAACGTGGCCAACAGCCCGGCGACTGTCGTTGTTTCGCAGTTTGACGAGGAAGCGGCCAAGGCGGGCGACGATAACCCGTCGGATTCCAAACAGCAATCGTTGGAGGAGATCAGCGGACTTGCCAGGTACGGGCCCCGTAATCCGTTACTTGGGCTGTTGCCAACGATTTCGACGCAGACATTTTTCAGTTCGCCGAATTCTGAACCGCCGCCGGACGTGATCACGGCCCATGACAGCCGCGTGATGGCCGCCGCCAAGTCGATCGCCATCTTGTCGCACTTGGCGATCGTCATCGGCATGATCGTGATCGGATATCAACATTTCGATAACGTCAAAACGGGCGTCGCGGCCGCCGTTTTGTATTTGTTGTTACCATATACGGCCGAGATGACAGGTAGCGTAGATCATTCGCTGCCGGCCGCTATCCTGGTCTGGTCGATCGTGATGTATCGCCGGCCGTTGCTCGCCGGCCTTTGTCTTGGACTCGCCTGCGGTGTGATTTACTACCCGCTGTTCTTGCTGCCGCTGTGGATCAGTTTTTACTGGCAGCGCAGGCTTACTGCGTTTTTGTACCGGCGTGTTATCGGCATTGCTGTTCTCAGTGGGTGTGCTGGCGATTTATGCCTACATGCGGCAGGAAGGTGCGTTTTTGACGGCGTTCTTCAGCGATGTTCAACAAATGTTGGGCCTCGCGGCGCCCAAGTTCAAATATCTTGAGGGCTTCTGGAGCTATGCCGATCCTTGGTACCGGGTGCCGGTGATCGCGACCTTTGTCGCTTTGGGCGGAAGCTTCGCGATCTGGCCCGGCCAGAAAAACCTCGGCACGTTACTCAGCGGCAGCGCCGCCATGATGCTAGGGGCCCAATTCTGGCATGCACACGACGGTGGGCTTTGCATGGCGTGGTACCTCCCACTGCTATTGTTAACCGTCTTCCGACCAAACCTGGAAGATCGCGTCGCGCTGACGGTATTGGAGCAGGGCTGGTTACCACGTCGACGTGCCTTGTCGACCGGTTCCACCCGCGCCGCTTGACCTTTTGCCGAATTGTGGTCCACGACATGATCAGCAAACCCCCCGACACGACGATCGGATTGTTGTTCAGCGGCGGGTTGGACAGTGCCATCATGCTGGGGCATCTGCTGGACTCCAGCCATCACGTGCAACCGTTTTATATTCGCTCGAATGTCTATTGGCAGCGCGAAGAGTTGTCGGCTGCCGTTCAACTGATTGACTCCTTGTCGCAACGGACATGGACGGACGGCGCCGAGGTTCGCCCGCTGGTAATTCTCGATCTGCCGCTGGACGACCTGTACGGCGACCATTGGAGTATTAACGGACGGCGTACTCCGCAGGACGACACGCCCGACGAAGCCGTCTTCATGCCCGGCCGCAACCCGCTGCTGGTGATCAAGGCGGCGTTGTGGTGCGGTCTGAATCAGATCGACAGGCTCGCGCTGGCGCCGCTGGCCGCCAATCCGTTCGCCGATTCCAGCGATGCGTTCTTCTCCGCCTACGAATCGGCGCTGAACCGAGCGATCCCTGACGGCGATACCTGCCTGCCGGTTCGCCTCGTACGCCCTTTCGCCAGAATGACGAAACGCGAGGTCATGCAGTTAGGCGGCGACTTGCCCCTGCAATTTACCTTTTCCTGCATTCGCCCCTGCAACGGCTTGCACTGCGGACGATGCAACAAGTGTGCGGAACGCCGATCGGCGTTCGCCGAAGCGGATCGCTCCGATCCCACGAAATACAAGTCGGGTCCCAGCGGACATACGATCTAGCCGCCGCTACGCTGAAAAACCGACTGAATCTCCCGGATTATTCACGTAGGGTGGGACAAGGTCGCCGCGGCGACTGCCGGCCCGCGATTTAGCCGTTTCCTTGTCCCACCCTACATCAGGCGATGATTGATCCGGGATGGCGCAGAGTGAAACGGCGTAGTTTTCTAAACGTGTTTTAAAATGACAAAACCCTCCCTTCGGGAGGGTCGGACGCCGACCACCGCTACGCGGCGGTGCCCGCGGCCGGGGAGGGCTGACCGCTCGATGCCGCCAAACCTCGCTAAATCAGTGGTCGCCCTCCCCGCTCGTTCCTCGCGACCCTCCCGGAGGAGGGTGAAACACGCTTGCTCTCGACTTTTAAAACACGTTCTAAGCGTGAGTTGATGTGTGTAATGGAGCCTTAGTCAAACAACACTCAGCACGCGAATGACGCGAATAAGTTTTCTTCACTTCCGCACGCTGTCCCGCTTCCCGCATCCCGTGCAGACCATGGCGTAGCGTCGAATGCCGGATCCAGTCGACAGTTTCATGACCAGTGGCGCTCCGCAACGCTCGCAATAGTCGACTTCGGGCGGCCCGTCGCCCCGTTCGTCCGCTTGTTGGCAGGGGGCACAAAGCGTCGCGTTGGGCAAGGCTTCCAGTCGCTCGACGGGGATCGGCTTGCGACACATCTGGCACAAGCGGGCCGCCGGCCAGTCGTCCCCCGAATCGGGTTCGGCAAACGTCAGTCCCTGATTTAGACAACCGGGACAAACAAGCCGGGGCAGGGCAGCTCGCAGCAGTTCCAGCATGATCTCCGGCTCCGGCTGGCGGTCACGACGCAACATGCCAACGGACAGCAACCACTGCGCGACCCGATCCTGATCGCACAGCTCGCTCCAACCACACTGACTGCACTGCAATTCAACCAAATCTGGTCCCCATTGAATCAGTCACACTTGCCGAAGAACATCGAACCTCAACACGCCCACCGGCACTTCAATCAATCGCACTTCATGATATCCTGTGAAAAGGCCAAGACCAGCTCCATGGAGGGAAGCAACGAGGGAAGCAACCGTCGGAGTTTGGCATGATCGAAATGTTCTGCTTTGCCATCACGCTGATTTGCCGACCCGCGTTCGCCCGTTACTGGGTGTGGCTCCCGGTGGCGGTGGGCGTATTGGAATTGGGCGAAAACGTATTGCTGGCGTACCTGGCCTGGACCGGCGGTGTCGTAGCCGGCGGACTGGCCGGCGTCGCGGCATGTTTTACATTCACCAAGTGGACACTGGCTGCCGTATCGCTGATCGGACTGTTGCTGAGCCTGGCGCGGCGGATGGTGGCAAAATCGTCGCCGGCACGCGATTGACGGTTGCTCGACGATGGGACATAACCGTTCAGTTCCCTTCTCCAGATCCGCTGCATCCTTTACGCTGACGTCACGTAGACTGGAGAATAGGCCGCCTGGCCGGTCGGTAGGAGAGTGGTTGGCTTCAGATGGAGTGTTGCCGTGCCGAAAGAGAGCGCTGCAATCCCGTATCCCGTGATTTTCTTTGACGGTGCGTGCGTCGTCTGCAATCGATTTGTGCGCCGCATCATGCGGGCAGACAAGGGCGACGTTTTTTCTTTCGCTTCGCTGCAAGGCGAAACGGCCAGGGCAGTGCTTGATCAGCTGCCCACCGACCCGAAAGAGTGGACGATGATCTACGTCGACAGTCGAGGTCGATTCGAGCAGTCGGATGCGGTCATCGAAATCTACCGCAGGCTGGGTGGATTCTGGTCGCTCTTCTGCGTTTTGAAAATCGTGCCGCGCGTCATTCGCAATTGGGCGTACCGTTTCTTTGCTCGCCATCGCTACCGATGGTTCGGACAACTGGAAACCTGCTCCGTCCCGTCTCCGGAGGATCGGAAACGTTTTCTGCCGTAAACGCCGCTCGTCAATTTGAAACTTGACCCCAACGAACCTCAGTAGGATATTGAAGGAGTCTTTTTTCGGCGTACCGGGTATCCGCAGACTGCTTGCGTTGGTCGCAACCGCTCTTGCGGACACTTTGTCCGCCAGAGTTTACGTTAGGCGATCAGCAATGTGCATAGCTTCTCACAATCTAAGAGGCAGACACGTTGCGGCCTTGATCAGTGCTTCACTTCTTGCGGTAGGATTGGCACTTCGAGCCGTATTCCCCGTCCACATAGGTGGACCGATCTCCTTCGGCGGCGCCGACTCATATTCGCTTGATTACGGCTGGCCGATGACATACATGGGCAAGTCGATACTTAGTCCAGGCGATTCGGCTATCAGCTTAGTCTCCTTTCTTGATCCGCCCACACCATGGTCTAAAACTTTACGAACGTGGTACGTGATAGGGCTTATTTGCGATTTGTTGATGGCCATTGTTTCCGTTGTGTCATTCGCTTGGCTAGTCAGCTTTTATCGTCAACATCGTCCGGGTATTCGCATTTCGTTACGGCTACTGCTTTTGATGGTAACGATCTTATCCGTCACATTTGCTATCTGCATCCGCCGAGCGGATAGTTCGGATACAGCTAGTTGGTACATAATCTGCCAGGTACTACTTTACGTGCCGGTGGGCGTTGGCATCTTGGCTTCCTTGTCTGCGTTATTTTGTTGCGTGTCTGTTCCTTTTCGACATTTCACAACGAGACGGGCGCGTGCCGTCTAACAATGCATTGCGGCATGGTTCCGGCTTCGCCGGAATCGCCTTCGATGTTTGGGCAACGGGCGGCGATTCCTCACACTGATTGGTGATTCAAACTTGTGGCGTGTCGCTACGGCGTCGACAGACAATCTAACCGTTGGCGGTTTAGCGTAAGGCGTGCCACGCACGAGATTTCCATTACATACGCTGTTTTTGGCTGTTAGCCTAATAGCTGCTCTTACCGAACTTGTATGTGAAGTGAGCGTTGTCGTAACTGCCAAATAGATGATCGGCAGCCTTCTGCTGATGTGATTTTCCGAAATGCTTTAGGTGCTGGCGGTACTTCGAAAAATCGGCAATGCGGCTGTGGCCATCGGCCCTTTTTCCTAATGACTCTCCAGCGGAAGCGTAGTAACGGGTCCAAATATTGGCCTGGTAACCCTTGACGGTGTGGCTCACCGTCGCACGGCCTAACTTGGCATAGACTTGATCTACGATGTTGCCATGAGCCGATTCATGCTGGATGTTTGCTTTTTCGGCTTTCTTGACCTGATGGTGTTCGGATTGCTTAAACGTTGTCTTGAATGGTTTTAACACATTGTGCTTGCTGAATTTCTGCAATGACTTTTTAAGTGACGAAAGCGGTTGGGTGTGACTATCGTGCGGCGTTTTCAATTTTGTGGTTTTCGATTGTGATGTGTCATGCGATCCGGTAGATGAGGAATACAGTGACTTCGGCTTCTTCGCGCCAAGGTCGTGCTGAGCGTTGTAGAGATTTCCTTTGCTGAAAGATCCGGTTTTGAATTGGCTTTTAAGGTAAGCCAGTTGCTTTGAAACGCGATTCTTTATTTTCGAAAATCGAGATTTGGTACGCTCGGTGTTTTTTGCGGCAACGACCTTGACTAGATGGTCTTCCACCTCCCCATCGACAGCCTCACCCGTTGGGCCGAGGCCGGATTGACTACTGACGCGCAGTCGGAGGAAAGTTTCGCCGGCTACCGCGTCGCCAGGGGCCGTGCCCATCACCCCGAGGCATCTTGGCGTAACCGCTCGTCGCGAACGCCATATCCGCGGTAATTTGCTCACCCGTGTCGTTCCAGTCGCCGTCTTGATTCCAGTCGATGAAGGCCGACAACAGCCCTTCGCCGTGGACGTTTACTGCCCCTTTGAAATGTTCACCGGCCTTAATGCCTTCGTGACTTCCGTACTTGCTGCCGATCTGCCACAAGCCATCTTCGTCATCCACATCCGCCTGGTCGTCACCCAACGCCTGCGAACTCGGCTGCCCGTTGGGCTCGATATCAGGTCGAGTGCGACCAAGATACGGGCCCTCGTCGACCACAACATGCCGCGCGCCTTCAGGAAGGCTGGTCGGGTAAGGGTCTGGAGCGTCGCCAAAGTCGAAGTGCTGATCCGGCGTCTCCAGGGCGATCCCGACCGAAAATTCTGATGTGTCGGTCGGGTTGTCGCTCTCTATCCTTGTTGCCGTCGCGGTAATGAATTGGTCGTTCGAGATGCCAACCGAAAGGACGGCAACAAACGAGCCGTCGCCGTTGACAGTCACGAGGGTGTCGCCCAGGAAAGTTTCCCCCTCGCCGTTGCCCGACGGATCAAGCGACGCGTTGGCAAAGAACTCAACGCGGTAATCGCCAGGCTGCGTATCTAGCAAGCCGGAAATCGTCGTCGTTCCACCGTCGGAACTGGCGCTGGTCAGCACAGGGAAATTCTGCAGGTTGTTAGGCCCAGTGTCCAAATCGCCAGGGTCATTTGCGGTCACACCGCTGGCCGGATCGCCATCATCGATCAGATTAATCCCTAATGCGCTATTGGAATGAATCGAATTGGCGAGAATGGGGTTGTTGGTGCCGTCCTGGACTTCGACGCCGGCACCCTCTGGGTCGTCGACGCCGCTAAAAGCAATCACATTGCCCGGCACCCGGCTCGCTGCCGCCGATCAGGTTGTCCGGAGAGTCGATTTCGACGCCGTTGTCACCGTTGCCAAGGGGCAACTGCCCCGTGATGTCCGTGCCGATGAAGTTACCTTGCACAACATTGCCTGTCGCGCCGTCTTCAATGTCGATGCCATCGCTTTCATTGCCGGAAATAACGTTCCGCGCGGCGGGCGTGGTTCCGCCGATCGTCGTGTTGACACCTCCTTGCACGACCACGCCGTCGGACAAATTCCCTACACTGGCCGTCCCCGTCCGATCGGTGCCGATCAGGTTGCCTTGAACGACGTTGTTCACCGCTTCACCGGGAATGTCGATCCCGCCGTCGACCTCGACGCCGTCGTCGTCATTACCGCTGATCAGGTTGCCCGCGCCGTTAGCGGTGCCACCGACCAGGTTATTGGACGAGCTATTGATATCGACCCCGTCGTCGTTATTGAGAATCGCCCCCGTACCGGCGGCGTTGACTCCAACGTAGTTGCCCTGGACGACGTTGCCTGACGTGCCTGATCCCAAAAAGGCAATTCCATCGCCGTCGCGCTCCGACTCGCCGGACGTTCCTTCATTACCCGATACAAGGTTGCGATCGGCGGCCGTCAGTCCGCCGATGGTGTTGCCCGTCGAATTCAGCACCACGATACCTGTTCCGCCGTTGCCGGCAGCGGACATGCCAGTGACGTCCGTGCCAACGAAATTACCCGCGATCGTGTGCCCAGCTCCGCCGTTTAGCTCGATTCCGTCTCCGTCGAACCGGTTGATGACCAGTCCGCGCACGGTCGATCCGCCAGCCGAGATGGCCAACCCGTCGGCGCTCGCCCCGGCCAGGCTGCCGTCAATTTCGATCTGCATCACGGCATTGATCGGCTGATTCAACGGATTCGTGTTTGCGGCTGCCCCTGTTTGAGTAAAGCCGTCGATGATCACGGCGTCGGTGATTTCTGGCAACGCCGACAACGGCTGAATCGTGTGGGGTCCGGCATCGGGGATGTCAAAATGGATCTCGTCCGGACCGCCGGCGTTGACCGTCATGTTGGCTGCGATGATCGCCTCACGCAGTGAGATAAGGTCGTCAGCACCCGGCATATTCATGAGGGCCGTAATCGTCGATGTATCGCCGTCGTTTACGTCGGATGTCGTGTTGACGGTAACGGTCGCCAAGAGCCGACGGTCTTCCAGCGGCTCGAAGAGGAGACTTCGTTTGTGGCGTAGCTTACGAGATCGGGTTCTGGAGTGTTTGGAAACCTTTCCTGAGCGTCGAGATTTCATGACGGCACCTTTCATCGGGTTGATAACATCTAAAGAAGCCAGGACTCGCCGTAAAGACGCAGTGCACAACCGCCGTGGGCCAAGAGCTGTCAGTTCAATCCACAGAGATGGCGATGCCAGCCGAATAGGTTGTCGTCGGCTGCGGCGCGATTATAAACGCCGCTGAAACACCACGCCAGGAAATTCTTTGAACGTCCCCAGGCGTGTGGTGGCGAGCTATCCAGCAGATGTCCATGTTGCCTCGCGGTCGGCGCAACCTCCATCGAAATGGTGGCACCGCCGCTAACACGACGTGGCGGTAATGTGCGGCTGCGTAGCATCGGCTTGGACGTCGTGCTGCTATCCATTCATTTATTGTCTCCTTCAATTAACCGACATCATCGGTAAATGGCGAGGATGCTTGTGCTCGCGTTAGCAGTGGCCACGCCCGTCGGTGCCGCTTTCGGCGCTCTCGCGACATTTATCGACTGGGTGACTCAAGAGGCTAGCCCACTAGATCGTTGATATGTTGTTTGGGTTGATCTTCTATTTGGTTTAACGGTCGGTTTTATCGGCGGCGTAATTTGGATCGTTGGCTTGCTGTTGCGTCACCGCTTTGCCCGTCGGCCAAATGATTGTCGGTTTGGTCGCGTCGCGATCGCCGCTTTCGTTCCTTCTCGCCGTCCGGCTTGCTACAATCAATTGTTGTTCAGGGTCGTGCGCTTCGGTAATCGCGGCGACGACTTTTCCAGCCGTTTGGCGATCACACCGTTGTCTCTTGCTATGAATCCTTACCAGTCTATATGGCAGTTTTAGGTTCATATCTGATGCGTATAGTTCCGGGGTTTTGAAAACTGCCGCCCATGGATGTTTGTTGAGAAAGTCCCGGCTACACCGTCCCTGTTTCGGTTACGGGCAACGCTTTGCTAGAATCGACTGTTCATGGAATGTCATCGAATGGCGTTCGAGTTCGTTTGGGGTTTCCAAGGCACATCGTCCCGTTGAGCGATCCGAGGCGTGAGTGAGTATCGATACTCTGAAAATGCCACGCTGGCGCAAGATGGCAATTGTGGGTTCGGCGGTCCTATGCGTTGCGATCTGGTTCTGCCACTTGGTTCAGCTAGATTGGTTTGCGCCAGTGATCCTTGTTCCGAACTGGTGTTGGCTGCTGCCCGGCATGACGCTGGTGACGCTCGGATATAACCGAGACTGCAAATTCCGGTGCATTACTGTGTTGGCTTTCTGGGGAATATTCACTGTAATGTTGGTCGAGCAAGCTCAGAGTCTGGTTCGCATCAAGAGTTGGCCAACTACAGAGTGGAAAGAAGTATGTGAGCGTGGCCGTGGTATTCGCGTTGTTTCTCTGAATTGCGGCGGGGGCCAGGCGAATAGTGCGAAAGAAGTTGCGGCGTGGAAACCGGACATTGTGCTACTCCAGGAGTCGCCAAGCCGCCAACGCGTTGAGCAACTATCACAAGACATGTTTGGTGCAACTGGTGCATTCCTTTACGGTGGTGATACATCCATTCTTACTGGTGGGCAGCTTCGGCCCAAAACGCCGATTCAGACGTCGCATTTTGTCCATGCCGAAGTACGGCTACCGACTGGTCTCCAGACGGATGTCATTAGCGTACGCCTGGCACCACCGGTATTCCGCATCGATTTTTGGATGCCGGGATTCTGGATTGATCACCGTGATAAGCGAATGAAACACCGCGAAGAAATCGCGGACATCATGCAACGTGTCCAAAGCATCCCAAGGTCCAGTAATGTGATCGTTGGCGGTGATTTCAATTCCCCGCCGTCCGATGATGCGCTCGCCCCGCTCCGCCAGCGAATGTTCGATACATTCCGGAAAGCCGGACGCGGATGGGGGTCCACGGGCACGAACGACTATCCGCTGTTCCGAGTGGACCAGATTTGGGTAAGCCAAGGCTTCCGGGCTGAATCCGTAACTGCCCAGAAAACGCGGCACTCTGACCATCGCATGGTCGTATGCGATTTGATACTCAAGGATTAGCATGCTTACCCTAAGCGGCGGGCGAATCTAATGTCTGAATCTAATCCCTATGCGTCGCCACGCGCCGCGTCCTCCTCGAAGCCCAATTCGAGAGTCTTGGTCATCATTCGGAATGTACTGGTTTACTCCTATCTTTTGGTGTTCTGCTTGCTCCATGCGGCAGGCGCATTCGTTTCCGTCACAGAAGCCCTTCGCGCGAACGCTCTTGGAGCGTCGCACGCCGTCCACTGTCTACTTCCGATTTTCATTGCGATTGCTATTTGGTTTTACGCGGCGAACCGTCAGCCTCAGCAATTTATCAGAGGGTGGCAGTCCCTGCCGTACCTGACAATTTTTGTTGCGCTTTCGGCGGTACGTCAGGGTCTCGCTCAGATTCGTACGGAGGCTGTACTTCGCAACGATGAGCTAGACTTTCTCGTTATCGGAGGCTTAGGGCTAATAATATACGGCCCTGCGATTTACATCTGTTTTAGACTTGCCTATCCACCACAGAATCCGGAGGCGCGTTCTTCGCTAACATAACGGTAACGAACACCGTGGTAATGAACACCGTGGTAACTTACATAGTTCTCGCCGTGAACAGCGGCCACCTGGCAGCGCCCTCGCCGCCCTTGATCTCCAAAATCCGTCCAACTTAGTACACCGGACCGCAGTTTAGAGTCGCGTGCTTTGGACGGGTGGGGCGACCGGCAATCCAACCGTTAAATCCACATTAATTCACTCGCAGACGGACGGTACGAAATGATTACGGAAGTTCAGCGGAATCATCTTGCCAAAGCGGTAAGGCCGATGCAGATAATTGTGGCGCGCTCGCAGCGAGCGTCGCGATGTTTCTAGTTATCGTTCTGGTTATTGCGGATAAAAAGGCTTTGCCCCAACCATTCCTTACGTATGTGGCACTTGGGTTTGCCGTCGTGGCATTCGCGGGCTGGCTGATTGTGCCCGGTAGGGTAGTAGATCAAGCCCGGAAGGCCATTGCAGAGGGCCGTGCGCCATCGTCCTCTGCGCAAACTGCCGTAGCATTGGAAGTTGGCGTTGTTGGGCAACTTGCGTCCGTTTTTCAGACGCGATTGATTATCGCGTGTGCTCTGCTCGAGGGTGCGGCCTTCTTCAATCTCGTCGTGTACATGATCGAAGCACAATATCTAAGTTTGGTGATTGCAATCGTCCTGCTGCTGATCATCGTCAGCCAAATTCCGACGCGGAATCGGCTCGAAGACTGGATCACGCACGAGTTAGAGACTATCGAACAGATGCGAGCGAGATTTCCGAAGTTCCCGTCTTGAACCAGAAATTGGGCGCGAACACGGCCGGGCGGCAGGGCATATCGCCGCCTGGTGGGGATGTTTCAACCCCTTCCGCAACAATTTGTCGTCTATCATCGCCAACCTCGCTCGGTAGAGCGTATCCGCCAACAAGGCAAGCAAGACATCGGCGCTGTACGACGGCCGACGCATCGCTTCAAACCGCGACCCATCTGTTACAATATTCCTGGCTTCAAAATCACGCGTCTCGGTAGCTGCCTCGAAGAGCTATCCGATCGACGCGAAAAACGAAGGAGGGCGTCTGATGGACCAACGAGGATTTGCGGTCGGATGGGGAACGCTGGCCCTGATCAATGCGGGGATCGCCCAGGGGAAGAACCGTAGCGGGCTGAATTGGTTTCTGCTCTCCTTGCTGCTCGGACCTATCGCGACCTTCGTCCTGGTCGTGATTTTCGAAAAGCGGTTATCGCTCTGAACAGCCGCAATGCATCGTTCCAATGAAGCGGTTCGTGGTTCCTTCTTTTGGTTGTCAGGAAATCGGTACGCGGTAACGGCGTGACTATCGTTACGAACGGAGGAAGCGCATGGGGATGCACGCGATACCAGCCTCGCCGTATTTGCGTCAAGCGTTTGGAATGGTTTCAGCACACACGTACCAAGGATTGATTTGATGTCGGATCGCTCGTCGGTCGTCGACCACTACAGCAGCGGCCAATTGTTGGATGCCATTCGGACTTCGATCGAGGAGGCTGGATTGAGCACCGACTCGGTCACCGTTGACGATCTCGCGCCGCTGGACGAATTCCACGTTGGTGGTCGTGAAGCGTCGCAGGCCTTAGTCGATCAGTTGGGATTGACCGCGGAACATCACGTGCTGGATGTCGGCTGCGGCCTGGGCGGGACCGCTCGGTTTGTCGCTGATAAATTCGGATGCCGCGTCACGGGCCTGGATGTGACCCCTGAGTTCGTAGGGACTGGTCGCGTGATGAACGACTGGGTCGGATTGCTTGATCGGATTGATCTTCACGCCGGCAGCGCGGTCGAAATGCCCTTCGAGGACGATGCGTTCGACGCGGCCTTCATGTTGCATGTGGGTATGAATATCGGTGATAAGGCTCGGCTGTTCGCGGAAGTTGCGAGGGTGTTGAAGTTGGACGGGGTGTTTGGGATTTACGACATCATGCGAACTAGCTACGAGCCACTGGTCTATCCCGTCCCCTGGGCCGGCGATTCCGACATCAGCGTGCTGTGTGCGGCTGAGGATTACCGGCAGGTGCTGGAACAATCTGGTTTCGCGATCGAGAACGTCCGTGATCGTTGGGCATTCGCCAGTGAATTTTTCGACGCCACGCAGAGGCGCACGCAGCAGTCCGGAATGCCGATCCTTGGTCTGCAAATTGTGATGGGAGACAACGCGTCCGAAAAAGTGCGCAACATGGTCGACAATTTGATGAACCATCGAGTGTCGCCCGTCGAGATGATTGCCAGGAAACGCGCGGCGATTGTCGGAGACTGACGATTTTCTGGACACGAGGTGATTTTCTGGACACGCGGTGAACGTTCAAGGCTAGCAGTGCTTCTGGTAGGTGACATTGACGGTCCCCGCGGTTTCACTAGAATGCTCCGATTCTTCACTTTAGCAAGTTGTGCGCTTGATCGACGGCGAGCCTGCTGGTTCGTCATGCAAGCGACGTTGCTCGAAGTCCGTAGCGGCCTCTGCATATGTCAACGGTACCGATGATTGACGAACAAGATCCAGATATGGGGATGCACGAGTCGGCACGGCGCGAAAAGCTGGGCAAGCTGGCAGCGTTGGGCGTCGATCCGTGGGGATCCCGGTTCGACGACCATCAGGCGATCGAGGCGATCCGAGCGCGAGAAGACGAGATCGTTACGGAACCGGAGGATCCCGCTTCGGAGCGACGCAGTCCCGAACAGTCGGGGCCGAAGGTTCGGGCGGCCGGTCGTGTCGTGTTGCAACGCAAGAAAGGCAAGCTGATCTTTCTGGACATGCAGGACTGGACGGGCCGGATCCAGGTGATGATCGGCAAGAACCAGGTTGGCGAGCGAAATTGGGAGATCGCTCAGCTGTTCGATCTGGGTGACATCATCGGAGTCGACGGCGAGATGAAGCGGACGCGGACGGGCGAGCTGACGATCTTCGCCGAGCAGCTTCATTTTCTGACGAAGTCAATCCTCCCTCCGCCGGATAAACATCACGGATTGACCGATCCGGAACTGCGGCAGCGGATGCGCTATCTGGACCTGATTCACTCGGACGGCGTGATGAACCGTTTTTTGAACCGCACCAAGATCGTCAAGTCGATCCGCCGCACGCTGGACACCAACGACTTTGTGGAAATCGAAGGGCCGACATTGCATTCGATTGCCGGGGGCGCCGCCGCTCGACCGTTTAACACGCATCACAACGCCCTGGATATTCCTCTGTTCATGCGGATCGCCCTGGAATTGCATCTGAAGCGATTGCTGGTGGGTGGTATCGAGCGAGTGTATGAGCTGGGTCGCGTGTATCGCAACGAGGGGATCAGTCCCAAGCACAATCCGGAATTCACCATGCTGGAGGTCTATCAAGCGTTTGGTAACTACGAAACGATGATGGACCTGACCGAACGAATCATTTTGGATGCGATTGAAGCGACCGGGCAGTCGCGACAGCTTCCCTGGGGTGATGCGACGATTGATTTTTCGCCGCCGTTTTCCCGCAAGACGTATGACGAGTTGTTTGGCGAGCATACGGGAATCGATCCGCAGGACCAGGCAGCGGTCAAGACGTTAGCGGAACAGATTGGCTTCGATACGGCAGGCAAACATCCGGATGTGATCAGGAACGAAGTGTTCGAGGAAAAGGTCGAGGACAACCTGACCGGTCCGATTTTCGTGCTGGACTATCCCGCCAGCATTTGCCCGCTGACCAAACGTTCGGCCGAAAGGCCGGAGGTTGCGGAACGATTCGAATTGTTTGTCCAGGGGATGGAAATCGCCAACGCGTATACCGAATTGAACGATCCGGATCTGCAGGAACAGTTGTTCCGCACTCAACTGGAAGGCCAGAAGGAAGAGGATTCGATGGCCAAGATGGACGACGACTTTATCCGGGCGCTACGGCACGGCATGCCGCCGGCGGGCGGATTGGGTGTCGGGATCGACCGTCTGGTCATGTTGTTGACGAATACGCAGACCATTCGTGATGTGATTCTGTTTCCACTGCTTCGACCGGAAACCGGTGATCAGTAGTAATCAGTAATCAGTAATCAGTAATCAGTAATCAGTAATCAGTAATCAGTGACAACCGACCTGCGGATGCCGACTACTGATTAAGCCAAAGGATTGGCTATGTATAAGTTGCTGCTGTGCTGGCGCTATCTGCGCACGCGTTATATCGCGCTTGCTTCGGTCATCAGTGTGACGCTGGGTGTGGCGACGTTAATCGTGGTCAACAGTGTCATGTCGGGCTTCACGCACGAGATGGAGGATCGCATTCACGCGATCCTGTCGGACATCGTCTTTGAATCGCATGGGTTGGAGGGTTTTTCCGATCCCGGCTGGCATATGGCAAAGATTCGCGAGATCGGGGGCGATCGGATTGCCGGTCTGACGCCGACCGTCCATGTCCCCGCCATGTTGAACTTCCAGGTCGGCGGTCGATGGGTGCATCGGCAGGTCAATTTTATCGGAATCGATCCGGCGACCTATGGCCAGGTCAGTGATTGCCGCCAGTATCTACAGCACCCAGCCAATCGCGAATCACTCAGCTTCCAACTGCACGAGGGTGGCTACGACGAACACGATCACACGAGCGATTCGGACTCGGGCTATCGCCACGGCATGAAGCTGGCCGGCTGGCCGCGACGTCGCGAGGTGGCCAATCGGGAAAAGGAGTGGCTGAGGGCGCAGCAGACCGCCAATGCGATCCGGGATCAACAAGCAGCCGAGGAGACCCGCGACCCATTTAAGGATATCGAGAATCCGACGCAGGCTGCTGATAACGATCGAGGCGTCGAACAAGTCTGGGAGCCAATGGCGGACGATCAGCTGGTCGACAAGGCGACCGAGCAGTTCACGGGGATCGTGATGGGCATGGCGCTGGCGCGGTTTCGCGGTCAGGACGGCGATGACTATTTCCTGACGCTGCCCGGCGACGATGTGCGCGTAACCTTTCCAACTTCCGGCACGCCGCCGAAAGCGGTCAGTGGCGTCTTTACGATCGCGGACTTTTACGAGAGTAAGATGAGCGAATACGATTCGGCGTTCGTATTTGTCCCGCTGGCCAAACTACAAGAGATGCGGGGGATGGTCGATCCGTCGTCCGGTATCTCGAACGTGACATCGATTCAGATTCGGCTGAAGGATGGAGTTGATTTGAACAGCGTTCGCGACGATTTGCGGGCCGCCTTTCCGCCGGAGCTGTACGGCATCGCGACGTGGCGGGACAAGCAGGGGCCGCTATTGGCCGCCGTGCAGATGGAGACCGCCATCCTGAATATTCTGCTGTTTATGATTATTGCCGTTGCGGGATTCGGCATTCTGGCGATCTTCTTCATGATCGTGGTGGAAAAGACCAAAGACATCGGGGTCTTGAAGTCGTTAGGAGCGTCCGGGGCGGGTGTCATGAGTATCTTTTTGTCCTACGGCCTGTGCCTGGGGACGGTTGGCTCGGGAGCAGGTGTGGTACTGGGTTTGTTGTTTGTCGCCAACATCGATCGAATTCGCGTCGGGATCGAACGGTTGACCGGGCAGGAGGTGTTTGACCCCTCGGTCTATTACTTCCAGCAGATACCGACAATTGTTGATGCCTGGACCGTCGTCTGGGTCATCGTTGGTGCGATTGTGATCGCTGTCATGGCCAGTATTTTGCCAGCCATCCGCGCCGCACGATTGCATCCTGTGGAGGCTTTACGTTATGGTTGATGATCGATCCGATGCAGGTGTCTTGCGCGGCCAGGCGGTTGCGCCGCGCCGAAGCAGCGATTCCACCGATCACGCAGCGCTGGCCGGTCCGCACGTCTCCTTCCCGCGTCGCGATCCGGCAGAGAGAGGCGTCGCCCGGAAAGTGCAGCTTGCCGCGCGCAAAGTCGAGAAATCGTACGCCAAGGGACAGAACATCATCCCCGTGCTGAGACGCGTCGATCTGGAAATCCGGAGCGGCGAGTTTTTGTCGATCGTCGGTCAGAGCGGATCGGGTAAGAGCACCCTGATTCATTTGATGGGTACCCTGGATCGGCCGGACGCCGGAGAGATCTGGCTGGATGACAAGCGAATCGACAACGTGTCGACCAAACGGCGCGACGCTTTGCGCAACGAGTACTTCGGCATGATCTTCCAGTCGTACCATCTGCTGCCCGAGCTGACCGCGGTGGGCAATGTCCTGACACCGCTGATGATTGGCTGCAGCACGTTGGGTTATTTGCGTAACCGGCACACGTTGCGCCGCCGCGCGAAGGAATTGTTAGAGGCGGTTGGGCTGGGACATCGGCTGAATCACAAGCCCAGCGAACTCTCTGGCGGCGAGATGCAACGCACGGCGATAGCGCGTGCGTTAGTGAATAGGCCGCGCGTTCTGTTGGCCGATGAACCGACCGGGAACCTTGACCATAAGACGGGATGGGAAATCTTGAAGATTCTGCGATCCTTGAACGAGCAACAAAACCTCACTATAGTCATGGTTACTCACGACGAGGAAATCGCCAATCAAGCGGATCGATCGGTGCGATTGGTCGAAGGTCGTGTAGAGCGAGCTTGAGGATCGGCCGTTTGCTTCCAAACGGCGCGGCTTGCCTGTTGTCCTCGCCTTCTCGCATGTCTATGGATCTGCCACTTCGTAAAGAGTTGATTGATCAATGTCATTACAGATTTACATCAACGGCACGTTGTACGACAAAGAAGATGCGAAGATCAGCGTCTACGATCACGGTTTACTGTATGGCGACGGCGTCTTTGAAGGGATTCGTAGTTACAGCGGGAAGCCATTCCGACTGGAATCGCATCTCGATCGACTGTGGGAGTCTGCCAAAGCGATCTGGCTGGAGATTCCGATCGACAAGAAAACGCTTGCCGCCGATATTGTTGAGACGCTGAAGATCAACAACATCGATGACGGCTATGTCCGGCTGGTCGTGACCCGCGGCGCCGGGACGCTTGGTCTGGATCCAGACAAGTGCAGCGATCCGCAGGTGATCATTATCGCGGACCGGATCGCGCTGTATCCGGAAGAGTTTTATACGAACGGTCTGGAACTGGTCACGGTCAGTACGATTCGAAATCATCCAGCCGCGCTCAGCCCGCGAATCAAGTCGCTGAACTATCTGAACAACATTCTCGCTAAAATCGAAGGTCAACAGGCCGGCTGCATCGAAGCCCTGATGTTGAATCACAATGGCGAAGTCACCGAGTGTACTGGCGACAACATCTTTCTAGTGCGTCAGGGGCAGTTGCTGACGCCTCCGTGTGATGCGGGAATTCTGGAAGGGATAACGCGCGAGGCGGTGTGCGAACTGGCTGAGGTGGCGGGGATCGTGGTGCGGCGAGTGGCACTAACGCGACATGATGTTTACATTGCCAACGAGTGTTTCCTGACGGGTACCGCGGCCGAAGTCGTTCCGGTCGTCAAGGTTGACCGACGGGTCATCGGCGACGGCAGTCCCGGTCCGATCACGTGTGATTTGATCAAGCGGTTCAAGTCGCTAACACGCCGCTAAATTGCCGCATCAGCCGCGTCGAGTTTTTGGCCCACGGATAGCAGTGCCGACCCAAGGATGTTCTTCAGCGCGCGTCCGTTTTCGTTTAACGGCAAGCCGCAGGCGTCGGTGTCGCGCGACGGTAGACGCATTTGCCTGCGGCTTGCCGTTAAACGGATTTGCGACTCCGTCCCAGCGCGATCCAATGCAATAAGAAAACAAACAACGCCGCGGCAACCGCCAGCCCAATGTAAGTTGCGACGACCTGGCTTTCAAACTCAGCAGGTGAAGCGTTTTCCAAAAGGCGGTATTTGACTTTCAGCGATGCAGGATCCGCGAGATACTCTGCCATCTTTGCGTCACTAAAACCGAATACGTCGCGCAAATAGCCCTCGCTCGTAATATCCTTCTTAAATGGCCAGATCTTACGCAGGGAACCGAACATGAACCCGCACAGAACTGCCATCGTCGTATCAGCGTAATTGGCAAGCAGCCACCGCAGCAGCTTGCTGAACATCAACAAGCCAACTGCACATCCGACCGCGAACACACCCAGTGTCACGAAGTCAGACCCGTTGGCCGTCCGCTCCGTTAGACGACTGACGGCACCGATCACGTCGTAATACTTGCCCATTAGTACAAGAATGAAGGATCCGCTGATGCCGGGCAGGATCATCGCTGAAATCCCGATGACGCCACACAAAAACGTGTACCCCTGGCCTGCCGGCGCAGACTGGGGTAACTGGCCCACCAGCCAGTAGGCAAAGATCGCACCCGCCAGCACGGCCAGAACCGTCGTCATGCGCCACGTCTGTACCAACCCGGCAACTAAAACACTGGACGCCACGATAAGGCCGAAGAAGACCGACCACGTCGGACCGTAGTGATGGCTCAACAGGTACTGCATCAAGCGTGCGAGACTGACGATCCCTAAACCGACGCCGATCCCAAGCGTCATCAGGAACCGCAAGTCGACATATACTGCGGCGGCGCGAAAGTCGCGCTTCACCACCAGCGAGATGAACGTCATATCGAAGCGACTGATGGCGAGGACCAGGCGCTGGTAGATGCCAAGGATCAGCGCAACAGTTCCGCCCGAAACCCCCGGGACAACGTCCGCACCCCCCATGAGACAGCCGCGGCCAATTTGGAGGAGATCCGAGCGAATGTTAGATTGCGCTTCGTGCATATGTTTTTCATTTCGTGTGGGATCGGTCGTCTGGATCGCATTATGATATCGCCGAAAAGAGTATCGCTGCCAACGCTTTACGGGCTATAGTCAATTGCCAAAATTAATCAGAAATAGCGCAGGTGGTTTCTGTTTTACAGAGTGCATCGGATGGGATGTTGACGTAAACCCAAACAGCTCTACAATTTCCGGTTACTTGATCGACTTTTTTGAGAAAATGATAGGGCAGCGTGACGCCGTTCCTCTGGCAGCGGTCGTCAAAAACAGGGAATGATTCCATGTTGGCCCACGGGTCTGCAGCGGGCATTGAAGTCCACGCGCCGGCGAAAATTAATCTGTTCCTGGAAGTTATCGCAAGGCGTCAAGACGGTTATCACGAGATTGAGACCGTACTTGCGCCGATATCCTTGTACGACACCCTTGTTATGCGCACGGTAGGCCGGAAAGAATCTGGCGAGTCGGCGATTACGTTGGATGTTAACGTAGCGGTCGGCTTGAAACAAACCACTCCCGCTGGTCGGGACAATCTGGCTGTACAGGCCGCCGAATTGCTGCGTGAGCAGGCTGGCGTCACGCAAGGTCTAGAGATTCGGCTGATCAAGCGGATCCCCTCGGAAGCGGGTTTGGGCGGCGCGTCCAGTGACGCGGCCGCAGTACTGATCGGTGCCAATCGCTGTTGGGAGCTGGGCTGGAGCGTCGATCGACTCTCGCAGCTCGCCGCGCAACTGGGCAGCGACGTTCCGTTTTTCCTGACGCGAGGCGCGGCCATATGCCGTGGTCGGGGCGAAAGCGTCGAACCCTTGCCCGGGTTGGGCGGCTGGCACCTGGTGATCGCTCATCCGCCAGACGGACTTGCGACAGCGCAAGTGTACCAACAGTGCAAGGTTCCTCAACAGCCGCAACGCGTCGAAGACTTTGTCAAGCGCAGCGAGGACGGTAGGGTACGACCCGCATGGAGGCACATGCACAACCGGCTGGAGACCGCCGCGTCCGAGTTGTTGCCTGGTATTCAAAGTATGAAGAAGGAATTCCATCGACTGAACTTTCTGGCACACCAGATGACGGGTAGTGGTAGCGCCTATTTCGGAATTTGTCGAAACGCTCGACAGGCAAGAAGCCTGGCCGAAGTATTGCGTTCCCGCTTGCCGGGAACGGTGTTTCAAGTTCGCCTTGATTGCTAAGGGAATTGCTGAGCGCAAAAGGAGAGCATCATGGAGATTACGGAAGTTCGCATCAAGCTCATGGAAGACGGTGGCGATCGATTGAAGGCTTTCTGTTCGATTACGTTCGATGACTGTTTTGTCGTGCGGGATCTAAAAATTATCGAAGGGTCCAGTGGCCCTTTTGTGGCGATGCCCAGTCGCAAATTAACTGCGCATTGCCCTCAATGTGGTTGCAAAAATCATTTGCGCAGTGGTTACTGCAATCAATGTGGGAGCCGAATGCAGGAGGGTAGGGCCACGAAGGACGATGAAGGGCGGGCAAAACTTTATGCCGACATCGGCGCACCCGATCAACTCCCGGTGTCGAGAAATGATTCAGGAAAAAGTGATCGAGGCGTTCGACGAAGAGCTGAAACTAGCCAAGCAGCCAGGATACGTGTCGCGGTATGACGATTATGACTATGACACGCACGAACCCCATTTCACCACCAAGCCGACCGGCGCCGCGGACAGTCGCAGCGAACAGCGAGATTCCACGAGGCGAATCGAGTCGCCCAATACCGATCAAGCGGGACCTCCTCCGCCCAAACAACCACGAGAAAACGCGCCGAAACCGAAGACGGCCGGCGGCTTCGGCGAAGGTATTCTTTAGCCTGGCGCGGCGACGGTGTTTTGGGCAGTGGCGATGTCCTGGGCAGTGACGATATGCCTTACCTGCTGGCGAGGCTCATCTACCACTGATATTCCGCACCAACGTGGAAGCCGCTCAAAAATAGGTGGCCGTTCGTATTCAGAATGGTCGGACGCGGCTCGACGAATGGTGAATCCGTTGTGAAGTTGTCCGGTGCAAAAGAAACGCCTTCGACGAACAGCATCTGGTAACCCGCACGGATGTAAAATTCGCTAAACAAACGGTAGAGCGTATCGAAGTTGGCTTCCGCGACAAAAGCGGTCTGGCCGCGTCGCTGCTTGGCGAGTATCTCGTCAGTAATCGTCGTCGCCGTAATTCGCGTCGAGCTCTTTGCACTGTTTCCATAGATACCGGCCTGGAAGTTTCCGCCAAGCAACCAGCCTGGTGCGACGGTTCGCATGGCTTCAAGGCCAAAGTTGAAACCGACCAGGTCGTTGTCGGCAAGTGATCGGTAGTCCATCACTCCAGGTCCCCGCGGGTCGGCAGTGATCGGATCAATGTGCTCGACGGCCCTCGTCGAGTGGATCAAGGATTCGCGCAGTTGGAGGTAGCGGGCACCAAGGATCCAGGCACCCGTCCAGGGTTTCGTCGTGTGGCTCCAGCGGAACCAGGCATTCACTTCGTAATTGTCGAGCTCGGATAGATAGCGAATACGATGGTCTGCCGCCTGATCGGTCTCTTCAAAGCCCTGCGCGGGATTGATTCCGAAATCGCTGAATACCGAGTACAGGCTATTGGTCGGACTGGTGACACGAGCCGCTCCGTCCCACTGGAGTCCGCCCAGCCACCCGAGTTCCAGGTCAAAGCCGTGCCAGAGATCCAGAAAGAGCGAAACCTGTCCGGCCGAACTATTGGTTTCCAGATTCACATCGCCCGTGCTCAAAAGGATAGGGCCCGTGACACCATCGGAGGTGAGCGGCAAGGATCCTGCCGAATCACTACGATTGAAATTTACGTACCGACCAGAAATATTGACCCAGTGGTCGTCGTAGCGTTGCGCGGTGATCAGCGCATCGTCGCCGTAGCCGCCGCGGTCCAGCCCGCTGTCACCGGCACCATAACTGCCGCCGGCACCATAACCGCCGGCATCTTCGCACGGTACGCCATCGGCGTCGTAGTAGTCACCGTATTCACCGTTACTAAGCCCAACCGGAACGATTGGAACGCTTTGCGGTGCAGGCGTTTGCGATGGCGCCAGGTTGGAGGAGTAATACTCCTCCCAGGGATTCGTTGGCGGCGTCTGAACAGATTCGGTCGAATCATACAGATGCTCGAATGACGTCTGGGCGCGCGCCGTTCCGCACGCGATCCAACAACAAATCGATGGCAACAATACTACGAGGGACCAGCGACAGAAAGCGGTGCTGGCATTCCTTCGGGTCGTCATAAAAATGCTCCCCTGGCAGCTAGACGATCAAATGCTTGTTGGGCTATCGACGTCTTACAATCCGTAAATCAAATAGAACCGTCACGAACGGTAAGGATTACGTGTCTTGGCCGCTCGCCGCAGTTTACCTGGACTGGCAGACGGGATACGACATCCTGATCGGATATCGTTGAAAACGTGATCGCCTAGGGTGAATTAGCAGTAAGGCGACGCCGAAGGCGGAACACTTGGCGCAGGTCATCCGCACGACAGGAGATCACCGGAAGTGCGCCGGCCAGCAGATGCGCAGTGAAATGCTATCACCGCGGGTTCAAGAAAACGATGTCTTGCGGATCGACGAGTCGCTATCGGACAATTCCGAATCCGGATCGTGGGGCGGGGCAACGGGAATTTCGACCGTGAATCGGCTGCCTTTGCCAACTTCGCTGTCAACAAGAATCCTGCCACCGTGTTCATTGCAGATCTTTTGGCTGACGCTAAGGCCCAATCCGGTACCGCGACTCCCTTTGCTGGAAACGAATACCGTGAACATCTTATCCAGCTGTTCGTTCGGAATTCCGCTGCCCGTATCCTGCACGATCACTTGCAACTGGGCGCGGTCGGCATCGTATTCCGTCCGGACATCGACTCTCTTCACGTCGGCCGATTCGCAGGCGTCCAAGGCATTAGTCACCAGGTTCAGGATGGCGCGATGGATTCCTTCCGGATCGAACATTGCCGTGGGAATCCCATCCGCGGGTGACCAGTTCAACTGGACTTCTAACTCGGCGGCCCGTGCTTGCATTAATTCGATGACGTCACCAACAACTTCGTTCAGCTCGGAAGCGACGACTTCGGGTTCACGCTCCTTGCTGTAAGTCAGCATGTCCAGGACCAGGTTCGAAATCCGGCCCTGGTTCTTTTCAACGATATTCCAGCCTTTTTCGACGATCTCTTTGTCATCATCGGCAAGCCCCATCTCGATCAGGTAACTGCCGCCGCGTATTCCCTGCAGAATGTTCTTGATATGGTGTGACAGCGTTGCGATCGTCTGTCCGACGGCGGCCAGTTTTTCCGCTTGCAGCATGGCCGAATAGTACGATGTATCTTCGACGGCGAGTGCGGCCTGGTGAGCGATCGCAACCATTAATTTCAAGTGTTCTTCCGTGAACTTGTTACTGCCTGGTTGCAGGGAATGTTGCGGAGGCAACGACGTATCGATGTAGATCACACCTACCACGCCGTAGCGGCCCCGCATCGGCACGCAAATCGCCTCGCGAATCTGCATCTGCAGGATACTGGCGCCCGTATCCCAGCGTCTGTCATCCTTGGCGTTGCTGGTAAGGACACCTTCGTTGTGCTCAGTAACAAAGTCAAGAATGGTTTGGCTGATCGTAATTTTGCTTTCGTCCGAAACCCCCGCACGATTCCGCCGCACGCGCGGCGCTAGTTTGTCGGTTTCGTTGTTCATCAGCATGATGCAACCGCGATCGGCTTCGACCCATTCGAAGATCAGCTCCATGATCCGGTACAACAGTTCGTCGATATCCAGCGTATGACTGACCGCGAGCGCCGTGCGATACATCACCTGGAGATTACTGCGCGCGCGGGCCAGCCAGGGGCTCTCCGAGTCGGTGGGGCTGGGCGCAAGGATATCGGCGTCACTTTCATGCGCTAACGAATGAATGATGTGTGATTCGTCCGAAGCATTCTGGCTGGTGATGTAAACGCTATCATCCAGCCCGGCGGCCGAGAATTGAGCACCCGCCGTGAACAGCAGCAGCGTACGACCTAGCTGCACCTGATCGCCGCTGGACAACTTCCACTGGCCCACGCGCTGCTTGTTGACGTAGGTGCCGTTGGAACTGCCGAGATCGATCAATTCACAGCCGTTGTCACTACAGCGAATTTCGGCGTGCCGACGCGAAACTTCCGTGTCCTGCAAGCGAACGACGTTCGCCGTGTCGCGGCCGACACCGCAGGACGAACCTTCTAATTCGAACCGATGGCCACGATCGCGCCCCTGGATGACAAACAGCGATGCCACGCGTTCACTCTCGCAAGAACGAATTGAGCAAGGAAATTGAGCCAAGGATAAGGCGGGCGCGAAACCTTCGTGGTTCACGACCCAGATTGGCTCACTGCACCAACTGCTCAATTTTACGGATCAGTGGTCCGTAATGATAGGGTTTCGCAACGACCTGATCCGCGGAATGCCCTCCCGCCCCGCGGCTGGGTATCTGGGCGTTGCCAATGACGACCAGGGTAGGCGATTCGTCATCCAAATCTTCCGCAAAATCGTCACAAACCTTCTGCGGACCGCCGTTGGAGATCTCGAGGTCCAACACGATCACTTGGGGTTTGTGGGTCCGTGCCAGAGCCAGCCCTTGAGACGCGCCGCTGGCTTCGAGGATGGCAATGCCTCGTCGCTGCAACGCGGTTTTTAAGACCTCGCGTGAGTCCGCGGACTTATCGACAATCAAAACGCTGGGTTTGCTCAACAAGAAACGTATCTCCGTTGAATATCGGGCGTCGGGTGAGGAGCCGCGAGGGGTGAGGGGTAAGGGCTGACGGGCGAAGGTTCGTTGTCATTTGGGTACGCGGAATTCCGATTACGCTACCTTTACGCTTCGACCTCCGCCGTAATTCTGTCATCGCGGCTCATTCCGGGCGGGGCGGGAGGATATCGGGCGGGCCGTCGTTTGTCAAAACGAATTTGTGATTCGAGAGGTTGCAGGCGATGGTAGCGCTGGCATGAAGGCAAGTCTGCTAGCTGCACCGCACCGGCAGCTGATTTTCGCAGCCAATTTTCGTAGTGAACCGCGACGGTCGTCAACACGTAGGAACGGGACCAACGGCGCCGACTCACGACGGGCCAGTTGCCAGACTGCTTGTATAGCGAAGGAAAACTGGCCTTTACGCGCGGTACGCTTGTCGACACAATACCGCCGCGAATTTTGTCGAGCGCAAGCTGTGCCGTAACATCCTGCGTCGATCGGAGTCGACGCGACATTTTAATCTCACGTGGTCACGGACGACCCAATCAGTTAGCAAGGAGTGCTACACGTGATTATGCGAATTCTCTCCGCCGCTCCGGCGGCTCGTCTCGTTTGCGTTTTGACATTGTGTGTGGTCGCCGTCTATCCGACGGTCGCGGTCGCCCAAAACGGCACCAGAGCACCTGCCGATCGCATGGCCGTGATCGATCTTAAATACATCCTGGAACATCACCAGAGCTTTCGCGCCAAGATGGAGCAGGTGAAACAGAATTTCGAGACCGCCAGAGAACAACTAAAAGTAGAGAGTCAAAGTATCGTCGAAGCGGAGAAGCTGTTGAGTAAGTTGAATGTCGGCACTCTCGAATTCGACAGGCAGGACGAAGCCGTTGCGCAGCGTAAGGCGGATTGGACGGTGAAGGCTAACAAGCTAAAAAAGGACATCCGCAATCAAGAATCGCAGATTCTGTGGGAGGTTTACCAAGAAATAATAGTGACGACGACGCAATACTGTCAGCAAAACGGCATCGGCCTTGTTCTTCAGTTCAATGGCGAAGAGATCGATCCCAACAAAACCCAAAACCCACAGCAAGTCGTTGGGATGATGAGCCGACCCATCGTGTACAACTCCAGGCACCTGGACATCACAGGATGGATCCTGAAAGCGCTCAACGAGAGAGGTGGATCGCCGCGCGTCAGCGCGTCGCCGCCGAAACAAGGCGTGCCAAGGTAGCGACCGAAACAACGTTCGCCGTACCGCACGTTTGTCATCGTCTCCGTTTCCCCCTCTGCCGATCACCCGTCCAGCGAATTGTCCGTTGAGTTTGACGACCTGCCAGCACACGATTGAAACAATCGCTTCGGTCAAAGGCTTTGGCTATTGGAGTGGCATCGACGTCTGCGTCGAATTCCGACCGGCCGAACCTGATACGGGCATCATTTTCGTGCGACGCGATCTTGAGGCGCCCGTCCGTATTCCGGCCACCGTGCAATATCGCGTGCAAGCACCTCGGCGGACGAATCTGTCCAACCATGGTGCAACCGTCGAAATGGTCGAGCACATCATGGCAGCGCTTGCTGGATTGGAAATCGACAACTGCGAAGTGTGGATTGACCAAAGCGAGATGCCTGGTTGCGACGGATCAAGCCTGAAATTTGTTGATGCTCTGAAGGGTGCCGGCGTCGTCGCACAAGACGCGCTGCGCAAACAATTAATCATCCGGGAAATCACGCGACTGGGTGATAGCGACTATTGGATCGAGGCACGGCCTTCGCCGAATGGATCGACCAAGATTCGCTACCGGATGGATTACGCGGACTCTTGCGCCGCGATCGGACGCCAAACAGCCGAGTTCGTGGTCGATCCTGAGGTTTTTTGCCGCGAACTGGCGCCAAGTCGCACATTCATGTTGGAAGAAGAAGCCAACTGGCTGTTGTCGCAGGGGTTCGGTACCCGCGTTCAGCACCGTGACGTACTGGTTTTCGGTGAAAACGGGCCAATCGATAACGAACTGCGTTTCGACGACGAATGTGTACGACACAAGATTCTTGATATTGTTGGCGATCTGGCACTCGCAGGGTGTCATGTCGTTGGTGAGTTTATTGCCCATCGCAGCGGCCACCGCTTAAACGCCGACCTGGTAAAGGTGCTGCTGAACGAAGGGACTGTGGTGGAGACCCGACGGCTGTCGGCGTGACCCGCGTGGGCCCGACAGCAAGTACGTTGTTGCGCGGAGTGTTTTAAAATGTCGACAGTGTTTGCCGAAAACGTCGCAATCGATCCGCGAGCGGATATCGACGTGGATGTACAAATTGGCCCCTTTTGTGTCATTGGCCCGGACGTTCGAATCGGTCGCGGAACAAGGCTGATCAGTCACGTCACGCTGACGGGTAATGTCACCATCGGCCGGGACAACACGATTCATCCTGGCGCAGTCATTGGTGGCGAGCCTCAGGATGTCAGCTACCAGGGCAGCCCGACACAAGTTTTTGTGGGTGATAACAACATCATCCGCGAAGGCGTCACGATTAATCGTGCCAGCGAAAAAGAAGATGGACTCACGTCCATTGGTAGCCACAACTTTCTGATGGCAAACTGCCACGTCGCACATGATTGCCGAATCGGTGATCACGTCGTGATTGCCAATGGTTCGTTGCTGGGCGGGCATGTCCACATTCATGACCACGCCTCGTTGTCAGGTTGCGCCTGTGTTCATCACTTTACGACCATCGGCAGCTACGCGTTCGTTGGCGGTTTGAGTCGAGTATTGCATGATGTGCCGCCGTTCATATTGGCCGAAGGGCAACCGACGCGTCCTCGCTGTATTAATATCGTTTCTCTAAAGCGAAATAACTTTTCGGCGGAATCGATACGCTGCCTGGCGGAAGCTCATCGGCTGATCTATCGTGCCAAAGTGGGACTGGACCACGCACGAGAAATAATGCGAGGCAACGATCAGCTGCTGCCCTGCGTCAATCAGTTACTGACCTTTGTTCAGAATCAGCAAGAGGGTAAGCACGGACGAGGCCGCGAACGTCGGCGTGCCGCTTGACAACACACGACACTCCGCCTCACGACACTCCGCCTCACGACACTCCGCCTCACGACACTCCGCCTCACGACACTCCGCCTCACGACACTCCGCCTCACGACACACCGCCTCACGACACTCCGCCCCAAGCCTTTTTTTCATTGCCGAGGATTTCATGATTCGCCTAGCTGTCATCGGCGCCGGACACCTCGGGAAAATACACGCACGTCAGGCTGCGAAGATCCCTGGGTTCAAATTAGTGGGTGTGGCCGATCCGTCGCAGCAAGCGGCCGAAGACATTGCGGACGAACTGGGTGCTGAAGCCCATTCCAGTCACACCACGCTACTGGACCGCATCGATGCCGCTGTGATCGCGACTCCGACGTCTACTCATTGCCAGGTCGGCTTGGACCTGTTGAGCAACGGCGTGCACACGCTGATCGAAAAACCCCTCGCAGCGACGACTCAGCAGGCACGCGAGCTGGTCGATTGTGCCGAGGCCGAAGGACGGGTTCTGCAGGTGGGGCACGTCGAACAATTCAATCCTGCCGTCCAGGCGGTCCGCCAATACATCAAGCAACCGAAATTCATCCAAGCGCGTCGCTACAGCGCCTATACATTTCGCTCAACCGACATCGGCGTCGTTATGGATGTCATGATTCACGATCTCGATCTAATTCTGTCGTGGGTCGGTGGAACGCCACAGCGCCTGGAAGGTTTGGGAGTAAGCGTAATGGGGCACAACGAGGACGTGGCGGATGTCCGTATCAAATTTGCAGACGGCTGCGTCGCCCAGTTGACCGCATCCCGCGTGAGTCACGTGTCCGTTCGTGAAATGCAGATCTGGTGCCCCGATGCAGCCGTGACAATCGATTTTGCCGCGCCGTCCGCGTCCGTGGTGCGCCCCAGTGACTCGCTGCTGGACAAGCTGCCGGACCCGACCCTGATGAGTGCTCAAGAAAAGCGGCAATCCCAAGACCAGCTATTCAACGACTATTTGAATATCGAAAAGATCCAACCCGAGCCACAAAACGCGATCGTGGAAGAACTGATCGATTTTCGCGAGGCCATCACGACGGGCCGCTCACCGCAGGTTCCCGGCAGTGCCGGTTTGGCGGTTGTCGCTTGCTGCGAAGAAATCCTGAACAGCATTGCCGATCATGCCTGGGACGGCCGTCCCGACGGACGTCGCGGTCCCTTTGCAGCCTTCCAGCCGGATACAATTCGGCCGCCGCACTGGCATCTGGGCACAGACGACAAACGACGCGCCGGTTAGCGGCGCAGTTCCGTCTGGTGCTCCGTCGCGCGTAAGGTTTAGTACCTCGTCGTTAAACGGCAAGCCGAAGGCGACGGTGTTACTCGATGATCCCAGTCGCCTTCGGCTTGCCGTTTAACAAGTCGAAACGCACGGTTACCCAAATACGTAAACGTGTTGGCGCCCGTCGTTTTCATCACGCCAGGTCGCGATCTTCGAATAAGGCGAGCGCCAAGAGCATCGCGATCGTGACATAAATCAGCGTGTAGAGGCCAACCCACGCGAGGTAAGAGGTCGGGATATCGATCCCGGCCGCGACCGCCCCGTAGACATTGAAGTGCTCCAGCACGGGAAGTATGGCCGCAAAGAATTGACCCATAAACTGCACAATGGCGAACTCGCCGACCCGCGACTGTACCAGCAGGGGCAATAGGTGCCCGACTACATAAATCGCCATGCAAATCGTCAGGTTGGCGAGCATAGAGAGCCGCGTCGAGATCGCGACGCTGATCGATGCGAGTACTACCGTTTCCATGAAGTACAGCACCAGGCCCGGTACGGTTCTCGCCACCTCCAGGTAACAGTCCTGCCAGGCAATGTAAACGTTCGACGTTTCTCGGCTGTCGTACACGACTTTGTAGGAGATGCATACCAGGAATAATACGCCCAGCAAGACGAACAACAGCGCGACGGCGCTGCCAATCCCCATGAACTTGCCGATCACGAAATGCCGACGACTCACTGGCTTGGACAACACGGTCAGCGCAGTGCGGCCTTCGATTTCGTCGGCAACGGAAACGCTCGCCGTCCATAGGGCAATGAAAATTCCCAGGATCATAATCAGCTGCAGACCGGTGTCCTTGTAGACCTTCACGTCTTCGCCGAACGTGAAATAGGGTGTGACGATAAACAGCAGTAACAAGAAGCAACCCGCGATCATCGTCAGGTAGAAAACCGGTTGGCTGACCGCCTCCTTGCCCGTCGTCAACGCGATAGCCGCAACTTTGGGAAAAAGTAATTGCAGCAACACGTAGAAGGAAACGAATCCCGCGATCCCAATCGCCGTCACGACGATGATCCAGGCCTCCGGGACGACCATCTGCTGATTGATCTTGATGGTCAAGTTGATGGGCGAACTCGTCTCATTCGCGACAAACAAAGAAGCCAATTCACCAGCGAGCGGTCCCTCCGGCTCGCGACGACGAGTCCAAGAGAATGAATCGTCGGGCAGCACTTCAACCGAGTCTTCCTCATTTTCAGTCTCAGCGACGGGCTGGTTCCAGCTGACCGTCAGGCGATCGAGCTTTGGCCGTATGATTTCCTCCAGCTTCAGCTCGATTTTCTTCAGCTCGCCGGCCGGGATATTGAAGTGGATCTCGTGATCGGTCGCGCCAGCCGGAATCTCCTCCACGATTTCGTGGAGTTTCACCGACGGGATCCGGGTGACCGAATGAAGTGCTTCGGCCTTCAGATCAAAAAACCTGCCCCCTGTCGCGTCCCAGGCGGTCATGCTGAGCGTGAACAGGCCAAAGCCCGCGGCAATCACGAGGACCGGAAAGACCACCCTTTCGCGCAAGACTTCGCCAATGATCGTGGCGATCGGGCGATGTACCAGAAACGCGACCAGCCACAGCACAGCGACGATCGTGAGGCCGGCAAGTGCACCGACACCCAGCAGCCAGAAGGGCTGCATCGACATCATTAGGTTGCGTGTCACAGAAGGCGTATTCCTATTCTCTTGTTATCGTTTTCTCTTGTTATCGTTACGGCCCGGCGCGGGTGACGGTTCGGTCAAAACGCGATTTCGAACTGGGAGAAATGATGGGCTACGGGTCCCGTTTCTCGGTGCATACCGGTGATATACCTGCCCAGGCGCTGCGCTACATCCTCCAGAAATCGGTCTATCTCGTCCTGAGAACCTTCCACCACCAATTGAACGCGGCCGTCCGGTAAATTCTTGACATAACCGTTAACGTCATAGCCGGAGGCAATAGCGAGCGTGGAATACCGAAAGCCCACGCCCTGGACGTGCCCTTCGTAATGGACTTCGCTTTGTACGTTCACTGCGGCCATGGAGGAATGGCGGGTGGGATGCAAGTCGTTCCGCGAGGTGTTCCAGAGCGTTTCGAGTGCCCATTCGCCGTCCGGGGCAAGCGACAACGCTGCCGGTAGTATAACCCGGTATGCCTGACGCTTGGAGTCTCGACCAAGGCGGACTGCCGGCCCGTGATGTTACCAGGGCGTTACGCGGGTAAATGGCTGTTTTTGCCTAGAATTGGGCGAGCCAGAAATAGGCGAGAATGGCACGATCTGCCTTCCGTCACGAATTTGGAAACTTTCTGCCGCAGCCGCTCGTCAAACAGTAAGTGGATTGCGATCGCGCTGCGATGTCCCGACAGCATGCTCTTGTCTTCAGGGCGAGAGGGAAATGAAAGGAAACTGGTGATGAGGCGAATCGATACCTATCTGAAACCGCGTAATTTCCTGCTGGTGCTGGTCGCCGTCATCGGGTCCGTTTTGCTGACGGTCGGACAGGTACAGGCCCAAGGATTGTTGATTGCCGATGAGGCCGTTGGGCCGACTCGACTGCCCCGGCCGATCATCATGCCGCCCCCCACACCGCCCACTATCTCGTACAGGATTAAGGCCCTGTCGGTCAACGCGCGAGTCATCGATCAGATCGCCCAGGTTCAGGTTGCCCAGTCTTTCGTGAATACCGGCAGTCGCCAGATGCAGGTCCAATTCGTATTCCCCTTGCCCTATGACGGTGCCATTGATTCCCTAACGCTGCTGGTCGATGGAAAAGAATATCCCGCCCAGCTGATGAGCAAGGAGAGGGCCCGTGAAATCTACGAAGGTTTCATGCGGCGCAACGAAGATCCGGCTCTGCTGGAATGGATGGGCACGGGCATGTTCCAAACCAGCGTCTTTCCCGTTCCGCCAGGCGCGGAACGTAAGGTAATGATCACGTACAAGCAGCTATTGCGAAAAGACCACAACTTGACTGATTTGTTGTTCCCCCTGGGTACCGCAAAATACACGTCGGCAGCCGTCGAAAAAATTGAGATCAAGGCAAGTATCGAATCGAAGACTCCGATCAAAAGCGTCTACAGTCCGACGCATGGCGTCGATATCGAGCGGCCGGATGAACATCACGCGATCGTGAAGTACACGGCGGCGAATGAGATCCCGTCCGGTGACTTTCGGTTGTTCTATGACGTAACCGACCAGCGGCTGGGAGCGTCGGTGATCAGCTATCGGCCGCAGACGGGCGAAGACGGATATTTCTTGTTACTCTCCAGCCCGGAAGTCGATTGGACTGCGGACGAACGAACGGGGAAGAACGTCGTCTGTGTCTTTGACCGCTCTGGAAGTATGAGCGGGAGGAAATTCGAGCAGGCCCAGCGCGCTCTAAAATTCGTAATGAACAATTTGAACGACGGTGACTACTTCAATCTGGTTGCGTATGACACGGAAGTCGAATCGTTCAAGCCGGAACTGCAACCGTACGGCGAAGAAACGCGTAAAGCAGGGATCGGCTTTGTTGACACCTTGTATGCGGGTGGTGGTACGAATATCGACGGCGCGTTACAAGCGGCGTTTCGCATGCTGCCTGATGACGCGCGTCCGAACTATATCCTGTTTATGACCGACGGTCGCCCGACCATTGGCGAGACGAACGAAGGCAAGATCGTCAATGTCGTCCAGCAACACAATACAACGCACGCTCGGCTCATCAGTTTTGGCGTCGGTTTTGACGTCAACAGTCGACTGTTGGATCGACTGTCGCGCGCGGGTTTTGGGGCGAGCGAATATGTGCGACCCAATGAAGACATCGAATCCCACGTTGCCCGGTTGTACAACAAAATCAGTTCACCGGCCATGACGAACGTCGACGTGAATTTTGAATTTGACGAAATGGCAGCCGAGGATGGTAGCCCGGTCACACGGGTGTATCCTCGCCAAATCCACGATCTGTTTCAGGGGGAACAGCTTGTCGTGGTAGGACGGTATCGCAAAGCGGGAGTGGCCAAAATCCGCATCACGGGCAAGGTCAGCGGTACGGAGCAGAAGTTCGACTTCCCGGCCGAGCTGGTTGAGACCAGCAAAGACGAAAAGTACGCCTTTGTGGAGAAACTGTGGGCGATGCGGCGAATCGGCCAGATCGTCGACGAACTCGACCTGCACGGCCGCAATGATGAACTGATTAAGGAACTGGTTCAGCTTTCCACCCAACATGGCATCTTGACTCCTTACACCTCGTTCCTGGCAGACGACACGGGTCGAGCAGACCTTGCCCAGGCGCAGGCCGGGCGGGGAGTGGCGACGGAAAAGGCAGCCGACGCTTTGCGAGCACTCGATGACGCGGACGGTCGTAGCGGATTCCTGCAACGTCGCGCCAAGAAACAATGGCAGGAGTCGCAGCAGATCGCTGCCGACGCGCCTGTTGGGGGCGCTCCGGATCAGGCGGGCGCCAAAATCTATAGCGTTGAGGAGGACCGCGAAGTTTCAGTTGGTAACGTACGTAACGTCGGTAACCGCTCGATTTACCGTCGAGGCCAGTTGTGGATCGCTGGCAATTGTGCCGACCTTGATCCAGAAAAAGACAAGGAAAAGATCAAGGCCATCAAGCGCTATTCGGAAGCGTATTTCGCGTTGGTGAGAGGAAACAGTAAGTCCCAAAATGAAATGCTCGTCCGTCAGCGACCGGGTGAAGAATTGCTAATTCGCTTGCGGGGACAGGCTTATCGCCTTTACGACTGACCTGGCGTCAACGGGCGATCAATATCGGGGAGGCGACAGGCCGCGCCTACGATCAGCACCACCGTTACAAAACGACCATCCACCGCGTGGTGAGATCCTGTTCGGAGGGGCGATCGTCGGTGTGCAGCCCGTACGGCGTATGGTTGCGTAGCTATTTGTTTGCGGCACCGTACGGAATCGTCCGGCATCGACGGTGACCGAAACAAGCCGATCTCAAATCGCCTGGCTTGGAAACGCACCCGATTCATGCATACAGCTTCCCGCCAGCTTTTCGTCCGCTGTCCAGGCATCGCGAGACGCCGGCCCGCGTTCGGTCTCGTTGAGTTCCTACGTGCGCCCGGCCGCGCGTACGCCGCAGGGGTCTTGTTCACGGTGCTGGTGGCTCTTGCGCTGGGGTTGTGGCAATACGACTTCTACAGCTATCAGGCGACGAACATTGGGCAAATGGACTTGTCGACGCTTGACCGTGGCGTTGTCTACTGGACGCTGTGCGCGAGAACATGTCTTTTGCTCGTGCCCGCCGTCCTGCTAGGAGTTGTCGCCACTTGGCGCCGACGGTTCGGTTTCGCACTGGTCACGACCGTGTCATTGGCGCTGGGCAGCAGTGTCTGGTTGCTTGTCGAAATGGAAGTTCACCGGACGTACGGCCGAACGCTCAGCAGCTTTGCCGGCTATCTCGTGCAGCGCCATGCGTGGGAGCTGGGCGGTGGAGTCGGGGTGCATCTTGCAGAGTTCACGACGATTGTCCTGTGCGCTGTCGTGCTGATTAGCGGTTGTCTTGTTGTCACGCGTGGCGTAATCGAATGGCTCGCGGATCGAGTCGCTGTTGATTCACGACGAGTTTGGATCGCCGTGTCCGTTTTGTGGGTGTTCGTCACGTTGGGACCTTTGGCGGCACGCGGGATGATGAGTCAGCCGGCGGCGTTCGCAGTGCTAAATGACGCTCAGCCGGCCAGTCTCTTGTTCTTCGTGGGTGATTCCTTCGCGCCGCAGCCGTTCGCCGATCTGAATGCCGAGGAATTGTTTGCAGACAGCCTGGACCGTCTACAGAAATCGGTGACCCATCCACCGTTGCCGGCGGACGTATTGATTCCGCTCCGAGAGGATTTGCCCAACATCGTCATGATTGTCGTCGAAAGCCTGCGGCACGACGCGGTGAAAGGCAATATGCCACGGCTTGAATCGCGGCTGGACGATGCGATGGTCTGTGGTCATCACTATGCAAATAGTAATCGCACCGAAACCGGCCTGTTCGCGTTGCTGTACGGGCGACCGGTCGTCGAATACGAGGCGACATTGTCCCGTGGTGGTCCGCCACATCTTTGTCGCTACCTGCGCGAAAGCGGCTACAGGTGTTCGTTTGTCAGCAGCCATGATTTGGCATATGGCGGGATGGATCGCTTCATCAGACCTCCGTCCTTTGACGAAGTGCACGTCAACAAGCACGGTTGGTGGTACGAACGGGATCGCAAGAGTCTCGCCGATGCAGCAGAAATACTGGTCAGGGAGGATGCAAGTCCAAACTTCGTCGTCGTCTTCCTGATGTCGACCCATTACAGCTATGCCTACCCCGCGGAATATCGACATTTCGTCCCGGATGCGGAATGGACGAATTCGCGAGTGGATTTGCTGAATCGATACCGGAATGCACTTCGGTTTACGGATGATGCCATCCATGGTCTGTTGAGTGGACTGGATCGGTCAAAAAACGTGGTCATCGTCACCGGTGACCATGGCGAGTCCTTTTACGAAGATGGGACGCTTACGCACGCCTGTCGATTATCCGAAATAACATGTCGAGTGCCCTGGGTGATGTACGGCGGTGGGATCGCACCGCGGCGAATAACGTCGATGACGCAGCATACCGATGTCCTACCAACGCTATTGCACGTATTGTCGAGCGATTCGGTGCAAGTGACTGGATTCAACGGAAGCGATCTGTTGGGATGCGGCAAGCCTCGCCAGCAAGTAATGGTCGCTCAACCACTGCAGAATTTTCGTGGCGCATGGGAGCAGTTGCTGATTCGGCCGGAAGGTCGCTTGGGATTCCAGGTCGGCACGGAACCTGGTTTTTCGCGACTGTTGGGTTTCTATGATGAATCCGGACTTGCGGATCCGAATCGAACGCGGTCGGCGGATCACGCCCGTCAATGGCGCGACGTCCTCCGGCGCGAGCTGCCGCCGTCGCCCCATCACCCGAACGCTGAGTAAGCAGCCGCTCGTGTCGTGTTTTCTGCGGTTTAGGCATATTCATTCGTTGGACGTTCTTTTAAGGCAAGCATGGGTTGCAAAGCGCCACTAGAATATGTTGGCCTGTCCGCGTAAATTTCACGTTCTCGAATTTGTCCAACTTCGTGCAACAGCGGAATCTGAAAACGCATAAATGCCCGACACCGTCCATCTCACCGCGGTTATTGTCCTGAACGGTGCGGCATTGGCCGTTCTGGCATGGATCGTGGTTGCGCTGCGCCGAAGTCCGTTCACGCCCGTGCAATCGGTATTGTGGTTCATGTGCATTCTGCTCTGTCGCGTCTTATGGCGCGCCGAAGTCATCGGGGATCTGCCCTCGGACGAGAGCAAGGGGGCGGTCGTAATTTGCAACCATCGCACATCGACGGATCCGTTCTTTATTCAAAGTATGTTGCGCCGCGTGAGTCGGTGGATGGTCGCCAAGGAATATTTTGAAATCCCGCTGGTCGGTTGGTTTTTGCGAGCGTGCGAGGCAATCCCGGTCAGCCGCGGCGGCGTGGATACGAAGGCGACAAAGATTGCCTTGCGATACGCCAGCCAAGGCGGGTACGTCGGCATGTTGCCGGAAGGGCGGATCAATACGACGTCACAATTTTTACTGCCCGGCAGACCAGGCGCCGTCCTGGTTGCGCTCAAGTCGCGCGTTCCGATTCTTCCTTGCTACATCGAAGACGCGCCCTACGACGGTACCTACTGGGGCTGTTTGTTCATGCCTGCCAGAGTTCGTGTGGTGATCGGCAAGCCGTATGACCTTTCGCAATACTTTGATCGGGCGCGAGATGGTGAGCTGTTGAAGCAGATCACCAAAGATGTGATGAAAGAAATCGCTATCCTGGCCGGACGCCCCGACTTTGAGCCGCAGGTGGCCGGTCGCCGTTGGAAGCCGGGCACTTAAACGTTCCGTTGTCGCGGCGGCGGACATGACACGTTTGGGCCGCATCGTTGTCAAACAGGTGCTGGTACGTCAAAGAATCCCTGGATCGTTGCCGCGAGTCGCTGCAGTGCGCTTTCTACCGCACCCGGATCCGGCCCCTCCGCCAGAACGGTGCACAACGGCCGGCCGCGGCGGATAAACGTCCCTACGCGTGGGATATCGGCGATGGTTGGCCAGTCCAAAGCCCGGTTTTGCTGCAGGACAAAGCGCGGAAAACGCGCGTCGATCGTAACGTCTCTTTGCGCGTAACACACCGCTTTACCGCAGATCCGTTGAGGCGGGACGTCGAACGTCGACGAGAATCTTTGGCCCTGGCATGCCTCAACGTGCAGGGTCACCGCAGCGATGCCAAGGGCCCGTTCCAGGACCTCAATCGATGCCGAGTAACGTGGATTCACCTCCAACGGCGACAGCCGGTCTCCTTGTAATATTGCATCGACGTTGAAGAGACCCTGTAAATTAAATTCGTCGGCCAGGGCGCCACCGATTTGTTGCCAGGCGGCGCGTATCGTCGAGTTCAGATTGAGGGGACCAATGGATCCTGAGTAGTTAAAACGGCGTGCACCGGCCCAGCCGGCTCCGACCAACTGCTCTGTCGTGCCCAGCAGGATTGCGGTGCCCGAAACGGCGACGAAAACCGCACTACACGACAGTCCTTCCAGTCGCTGCTGGAAATAGTCGCCGCGATGACCCTCGTGCCGCCCGCCATACCACACCTGAACACTACCGCCGCCGCTGCTCTTTTCGCGTTTCCGTAGCCAATTACCATCCAGCGGAACGTTGGCCGAGTCACGGGTCATCGGCGGCATCGGGCTACCCGCATCGCTGCACACGTTGGCTAATCGAACCGGATCTCGGACCTGTTGAATAACTGCCGGGCCGTTGCCGAGCAAGAGACGAGTCCTTTGGATTTGATTCACAACTTCCGGATGGTTTTCCAGCGCGCCGGTGTAGAGGAAGGGGGCCGCGGGCATGTCGCGGGCGGCGGAAACCAGGTCGTCCGGATAGCAGTCCACACCTCGTGCTGCTCCAACGGTCTGCAGATCCTGATCGGCAAAAAAATCGAGGGCCAGCGGCGAAAAACCTGCACGTACGGCGGACGCTGCCGCCGCGCGTGCGCTGAAACCAACGATCAATAAATTATCCGACATCGCGGCAACAACGCATTTTTAAATTGAAGTTCGAGAGAGCGAAGCCTTGGGTGTACCCACAAACCGTTTACCCGCGACCCAGAGGATATCGCCAGTTACGGATCAATTCCTGAATGAACCTGGTGGCGATTTCCAGCGGGGAGCGCGTAGCCGACGCGCTCGCCATCGGAGTGTTACGTCACGTTTGTCCCGCCTTCCGAGGATCGTCCAATATGAAGTGCGTTCAACAGTCACCAATTGCCCGACGTCTCACGGCGCCGGTTGGGCCGTTGACTTCAGGCTGATCGGCGCAGTGAAGCCGTGCTCGGTTAGCGGAGGAACTGCTGACACCAATAGATCGTGCCATTATTGGCGCGATAGGCGGCGACGCCAATCTGGCTGTACGAGCTACTTAGCATGTTCGCCCGATGCCCTGAAGAGTTCATCCAGCTTTGAATCGCGGCATCTACCGAATTCTGTCCCATGGCGATGTTCTCCGCAACCCGATCGGAAGTATGGGTCATCGTGTTATTGTTGCACATCCATGCGGTGTGACGCCGAGCGGAGTTCATCAGCGAACCGGATATGGCTAGCGGCGCGAGGCTTCTTCTTGCTCGAGCCTGATTCGTACGTGCGACCAGTTTCGATTCGACCTGGTTCAACTCGAGGTCGACCGTCGTCGCCTGCCCTGAAGCGATCTGGGGCAGGACCAGCAGAACGATCATCAGGCAACTCAATTGGCGAACAAGCATCTCTTCTTCCTCTCCTGGTAGAAAATGCCAACCACCGTCTCGACCGGCGAGGGCGCAATACCACCTTCAAGGGGACAGATAGGCAAGCCTCAAGGGCACGGATAGGTAAGGCCGGTGAGATCTAACGGTGTCGCGGAGGACGGGTGCGGGAAGGGGGTCGGGGGTCGGGGGTCGGGGGTCGGGGGTCGGGGGTCGGGGGTCGGGGGTCGGCAAAAGGGGGTAGAGCGGGTATCGATGTCGAGCAGCCATGATGCGGGAGTAAAAACGGGCCGGCAAGTCCCCACGCCCTTGAAGCGACGCGTGTGTGTGCGTTGATGGAACTCCATCGCACGCCCTGTGCTGCCTTGAAATCGCGAAACAGTCTGGTATCGTGCTTGTTCCAGCATGCTGCAATGGCGTCTCGGATGCACACAGAGCGGCGTTGGAATTGATGAAACGGTATATGTAAACATGTAGAAGCATAGGAGTCTTTTATGTCCATGTATGTTGGAGAGGCACTCGCTGGCGACGGCAATGAAGTGGCTCACATTGACTTGTTGATCGGCAGCAAGGATGGCCCTGTTGGCGTCGCGTTTGCAAATGCGTTGGCTCGTCAGAGCGAAGGGCACAGTAACCTCTTGGCGGTGTTGACCCCCAACCTGGCCGTGAAGCCTTCGACCGTGATGATTACGAAGGTCACGATCAAGGGCGCCAGGCAGGCAGTGCAGATGTTTGGACCGGCTCAGGCGGCCGTCGCGAAAGCGGTTGCGGACTCGGTCGCGGACGGCGTCATTCCAAAGGATCAGGTTGAAAATTTGTGCATCGTTTGCGGCGTCTTTATCCACTGGGAAGCCGAAGACAACAAGAAGATCTACGACTACAACTACGAGGCGACCAAGCAGTCGATTGCGAGCGCGATGAGTTCCAAGCCGTCGGCCGACGAAATGCTCGCCGGCAAAGAAGAGGCCGCTCATCCTTTCCGCGGCTTTTAGTAATCAAGCCTATTCGACAAACCGGCGCTGATCCCCTCAGCGCCGGTTTTTTTTGCGCCCACCGATCAAAACGGCGAAGACAGAAGGTGACCAGTAATCGGTAATCAGTTGGAAAATCCCGCATCCCGCATCCCATATCCCGCATCCCCCAATCCGCAATCCCCAATCCCCAATCCCCAATCCCCAATCCCCAATCCCCAATCCCCAATCCCCAATCCCCAATCCGCAATCCGCAATCCCCAATCCCCAATCCGCAATCCGCAATCCCCAATCCCCAATCCCCAATCCCCAATCCCCAATCCCGCAATCCGCAATCCCCAATCCCCAATCCGCAATCCGCAATCCGCAATTCCTAATCCCCAATCCCCAATCCGCAATCCGCAATTCCTAAAACTCCATTTCACGGAATGCGCGGAAGCCCATCCGCAGTGAAAGCGTCGTCACGATCGCTCCCAATCCCACTGCGGCGACCAGACCGCCTAGCATGATCCAACGAAACAGATCGGCATCGAGCCGGGTGGTTAGTCGAGCGTTCGAGGCCAGGAAATAGAGATGGGTAGGGATCGCCGTCAGTGCGACGATCACCAGGATGTAGATCGCGCTGACCACCAGGTTCAATGTGCCTCCAAACCCTGCTGCGATTTTCGACGGGTTCGTCTCGCGCAGGTCGGGAATTCGGGCACCCAGCCCGACAGCTAATCCGGAAAGGCCCGTACACAAGACAAGGCAGGCCAATTGATGAACCATGATCACCATCCACGTGATCCCCAGCAGCAGATCGCTGCAGAAAACCAGCAAGCAACTTGGAATGGCACACCCCA
>CAWJNN010000007.1:0-25977 GCA_963844115.1 uncultured Planctomycetales bacterium
TCTTGCCACGATCCGGCACGCGTCGCGGTTCAGCGGCCAGTTCCAGCTGGATGACCAGCAAACCATCCCGTGCGCTTTGTTTCTGTGGCCCGATCGTCGTAGCTACACGCGAACGCCCGTGGCCGAGATCCACGTCATCAACTCACCGCCGTTGCTGGACGTGATTCTTTGCACCCTCTGTGACCATGGTTGTCGGCTGGCAGAGCCAGGTGAGTTCACGTTGCGCGCATTCCTGGGAGGGCGAATCGACTTGCCACAGGCCGAGGCCGTTTTGGGCGTCATTGACGCCGCCAACGCCCAACAGCTGAATGTCGCCCTTCGACAACTTTCTGGCGGCTTGAGCGGACCGTTGACCGACATCCGCAATCAATTGCTGGATTTACTGGCCCACCTGGAAGCTGGCCTGGATTTTGTCGAAGAGGATATCGAGTTCATTTCCAGAGATGCCTTGCTACAGCAATTGACCACGCGCGGAACAAAGTTTCCAAAGTGGCGGACCAGATGCAACAGCGCACCGAAATCGTCGACACGACGCTGGTCGTCCTGACAGGCAGTGCGAACGTGGGAAAAAGCAGCCTGTTCAATGCGATGATCGCGAGGGACGGAGCGCTGGTATCCGACATCGCAGGAACCACGCGAGACTATGTTTCGGCAACCCTGGATCTCGACGGGCTCACTTGCCAGCTGATCGATACCGCCGGCATCGAGGAGACACAAGATGATGACGTTATCACGGCGCAGGCCCAGGCGGCCTCGGTGCGACAGCTGGAGGCCGCCGCACTTCAGATCGTGTGTCTCGATGCGTCCCGTCCCTTGAGCCGTGAGGAGCGATCGCGACTGAGCGAACCATCGCGGGCCCCGCGCATCATCGCGCTCACCAAACAGGATCTACCTCACGCGGTGGTCAGGGAAGAGATCGTTGCGGAAATTGTTGTTGTGGAAAAGATCCCCGCGAAACCCGTGCTGCAAGAAAAGGATCTCCCAGTCGTGGCGGTCAGCAGCCATACCGGTCAAGGATTGGATAAACTTCGAACGTTGCTGAAATCCGTCATCACGGAGTCGACAGGCACGGACAACGCCTTCGTCCTCGCCACCGCGTCCCGCTGCCATGACAGTCTGCGTCGTGCCGGCCTTGATTTGGAATCCGCGCAAACGGGCGCTGAATCCAACGCAGGAGAAGAGCTCGTTGCGGCGGATATTCGTCACGCCCTCAATGAACTCGGCCAAGTGATGGGTGAGGTCTACGCAGACGATATTTTGGACCGCGTCTTTAGTCAGTTTTGTATTGGGAAGTAGTTATTTGCTATTAGTTATTGGTGGGTGGTCGCTGGTCATTCACTGGCTTGGTCATTATTCTCTAGCGGCAATTGATAGCAGGCGGCTTCAAGATGGTTGCGGACGAGTAGATAGTCACCGGCCAGCGCCGGGTTGTTCCAGGTCTTGTCGTCCAAGACCTGGAAGGTGGTCACTTCATCGAATTTCTCCGGTGACGCGCGGACCAACGCTAATTCGCCTTTCTCGGAAAGGACGAGCAGCAGGTCGCCAACCAACATCAATTGCCCGTGGCCATAGCGACCTCGTTTCCATGCACGCTTCAGACCGTCGATTCGAACACACTCAAGAATGCCCCCGCTGAGCCCATAAATGTGGTCCTTGTAAACGACGACGTTGCTCATTTTGGTCTTCAGTGACTTTTCTGATCGCCACAATTCGCTGACCGTCTGCTCTGCCTCGGTTTTTGATCGCACCTGGAGCACAGCACAACCCTGTCCATATCCTTTCGAAACCAATACGCGATCTCCGCTCAGCGGGACGGGCTGCGAGGTATTGGCGGAACCGCCGCTGTCGCCCGGCCACGCGTAGCTCCACAGTTCCTGCCCGTCTTCAAGGCGATGTCCACGAACATGGTCTTCGTTCACCGTCACCACTTGTCGCGTGCCCGCCAGCGTGGTGACGATCGGCGACGCATAGCTGCATTGGTCACTTCCGGCGCTCCACACAGGTTCGCCGGTTGCCTTATCATAGGCGACCAGTGATTTGCCCTCCGCTCCGCCGTGCGCTCACGACGACCAGATTGTCGACCACCAGGGGCGAGCCGCTACGGCCCCATTGAATCTGTCGTGCCCCGTTTTCTGCGATGATATTTCGCGACCAGATCCGCCCTCCGTCAGCGAAGTCAAGACAGTTCAAAATACCTGTTGCGCCCTGCGTGTAGACGCGGTCACCGTCGATCGTCGGGGTTGCGCGGGGACCCACACCGCCCATCGCCAAGGGGTCCACGAATCGGGCCGCATCGGCGTGCGACCACACAATTCGTCCAGTCGTCAGTTCATAACCGACAACCAGTTCCTGTTCCCCACGCTGTTCCTGCGTCACGGCATAGTTCCCCACGACCGCAAACGCCGACCAGCCAGCGCCAATCGGTTGCCGCCACATCGGGCGCGGTGGGTTGTCGATCCAGTTGGTCGCCAGTTGCACGTCGGGCGCCGCCGCTCGACCGCCAGAACCAAGAAAACGGGGATAGTCACGGCCGGAAGCAACTGGCGCCTGAATGGAGACGTTATCCACCTCGGACGCCGCCGGCGCAAGTCGCTCGTCCGGTCGAGGCACAAACCGCCAGGCAAGCGTGATTTTCATGTCCGCCGTATAGTCGTCCACGCGCACACAGGCGCCCAGTCCCACCAGCGCGACGAGCGGCACGGTGATCTTCCAGAAAACAGAAACCGGAGACCGTACCCAGAACCAGGCGGCCAATAGCAATCCGGCCACGACCAGGGTGACGCCCGAAATGACGTTCTGATAGTCGTGGTCCAGACGGTCCGTCGTCCGCGTAAGGACGTACGAGACGATCGCCGCGGCAACAAAGATCACGACCGAGGAGAACGTCCTATCAAGCCGCCAGCGACGGACGCGAGTCGGTTTTTGAACAGGATGATCTGTCATCGCGTCCGCATTTATCTGGTTTCGAACTTGCCGTTGACGAAGGATATCGTATGACGCGAGTGGAAACGAGACAAGCCGAACGTATGCCTTCGGAAGAAAGACGGGCAGCCCACACCGCGCCGCGTTCAGACCTTATCCTGCGGAACAGAAAACTGTGCGGACGCATCCTTGTCGGTGGCCACAGGAGCCGGTGCAACGCTGGCGGACGGTGCTGCGTTCTGGTCGGATTCGGCAGCCGCAGCGTCTTTTTGCTCGTCGACTTGCTCTTCCTTTTGCTCGTCGTCTTGCTCTTCCTTTCGGCTTGCTTCTAGCTGGCTCATGGCCTGACTGACATTCATCACTTCGCCGTTCCAGTAGCAGCACGCCTTGTTGCGTCCGGTTTCCTTGGCCAGATATAAGGCGTCATCCGCACGCTTCAATAATTCTTCCGAGGTTGCTTCTTTCCATGACGACACGACGCCGATGCTGAAGGTCACCGCCACTTGTTCGGCGCCCCGGCCGAGATCAAACGTGTGTTGACACACGTTTTCATACAGCCGCTTGGCGGCATGAAGCGCCATCTCATCGTTAACGTCGTACAGCAACAGCGCAAACTCATCACCACCAAAACGAGCTACAAAGTCGTTGCCACGCACGCAC
Organism: uncultured Planctomycetales bacterium; assembly: GCA_963844115.1. Lineage (GTDB taxonomy): Bacteria > Planctomycetota > Planctomycetia > Pirellulales > UBA7805 > CS4-C045. The sequence goes on from CAWJNN010000007.1 coordinate 3,583, forward strand.
TTTTTCAGGAACTCACCAATATGAGCGACCAGTGCATCACCTGCCGGGTGGCCATGCGTATCGTTGACCCATTTGAAGTGATCGACATCTGCCAGCAACAAAGCAAAGGTTTGGCCGTCACGGCGACTACCTGCCAAAAATCCTTTAACGCGTTCGTCTAACGCCTTGCGGTTGCCAACGCCGGACAATGCATCCGTACGTGCTTCGTGACGTGCCTCATCAATCAACTCGGCCTGTTGCTCGACTTGGAACCGTGTGACCGTCAGGTCATCCTCCAATCGCATATTCGATTCCAGCACCCTGCTGACCTGAGTCATCAATCGATTTTGAATAACCTGCAACTCGCCGTCGACGTCCAATTCGATCAGATCCTGACCTACCTCCTTGATTTCGACGTTGCGGTTGTTGACATCGTTCGTCAACTGTTCCGTAGCTCCCAGCAACTCCATCAGTACGCGAACCGTCGATTCGCGCTCCGTGTCCGAACGCGCCTTATCGCGATCGGACGAACGAGAAAGGCCTAAATAGAAGCCGATCCCCAGTCCGATGCCGACACTGCCGATCACCCAGGGCAAGATGGAGATTAATGTGTTCAAGATTATCGAGCTCTACTTACAAACTGCCCCGTCAATCGTTTGAAGTCTCTTACAAAGAATAGGATGCGATGGGGCACCTGGTGGGCAAAGTGCATCGCAACTTGCGTGCAGCACCACCCGTTTCGGGCGATTCTACGGGTTATAACCTGAATTCACGTCGTGCCGCGTACTGCCGCATTACCGCGACGGGTGGCGGTTCAGGTTATTCCGCCTGAGATTCCGGCGTCGCTGGAACCGATCCTATGGAATTGGCCGCGACCGTTATTTCGAGTTCGCCAACGCTGCCTGGGCAGCTGCCAGGCGGGCGATCGGTACACGAAACGGCGAACAGCTGACGTAGTCCAATCCTGCACGCTGGCAGAATTCGATGGATGCCGGGTCGCCGCCGTGTTCGCCGCAGATACCGATCTTCAAATCGCTACGCGTTGCGCGGCCTTTGCTGACTCCCATTTCGACCAGCTGTCCGACGCCGGTTTGATCCAGCGATTGGAACGGATCGATGGGAAGAATTTCCTGCTTCAAGTAGTCCGGCATGAAACTGTTAACGTCGTCGCGGCTGTAACCGAACGTCATCTGTGTCAGATCGTTGGTGCCAAAACTGAAGAAGTCGGCATATTTGGCGACTTCATCGGCAGTCAGCGCGGCGCAGGGGGATTTCGATCATCGTGCCGATCTTGATGTCTAACGTGCCAGCATCGTGTTCGGCGACGACCTTTTTGATTGTCTCCTCGGTTTTTTCACGAAGGAGCTTCAGTTCCGTCGCGGTGCCTACCAAGGGGATCATGATTTCGGGATGAGCGTCGATGTCCCTGTTCTTGCAGTTGATTGCCGCTTCGACGATGGCGGTCACTTGCATTTCAAGAATTTCGGGATACGTCACGCTCAGGCGGCAGCCTCGATGTCCAAGCATTGGGTTGGATTCGTGCAACTGTGTCACCCGTGCTTTGACCACTTCCGCGTCAACCCCCAGGACTTTGGCCAGCACCTGCTGAGCCTCTGCTTCGTTTGGCAAGAACTCGTGCAGCGGCGGATCAAGCAGACGGATGGTGACGGGTAAACCGTTCATTGCTTCGAAGATTCCCTCGAAGTCTGCGCGCTGGTGCGGCTCAAGTTTTTCGAGTGCGGCGCGGCGGGATACTTCGTCAGCGGCGAGGATCATTTCACGCATTGCCGTGATGCGGTCGTCTTCGAAGAACATGTGCTCGGTGCGGCACAGGCCGATGCCTTCGGCACCGAAAGCGCGAGCACGTATTGCATCATTGGGTGTATCCGCGTTGGTGCGGACCTTCATCGTTCGGTATTTGTCGGCCCAATCCATGACCTTGTCAAAGTCGGCACCCAATTCTGGTTCGATGGTCGCGACCGAACCTAGCATGACTTCCCCGGTTGTGCCGTCAATTGAGATCGTGTCGGCGTGCGTGAGCGTTTTTCCGTTGATCGAAACCGTGCGTTCACGTTCGTTGATGCGCACGTCCTTGGCGCCAGCCACACAGCACTTGCCCCAGCCAACCGCCACGACCGCCGCGTGGCTGGTGCGGCCACCCGTGCTCGTCAAAATACCGTTGGCGACCCACATCCCGTTGATATCTTCGGGGCTGGTTTCATGACGAACCAGAATCACGTCTTCGCCGGCGTTCGATCGCTCTTCCGCTTCCTCAGCGGTGAACGACAACTTACCAACCGCCGCGCCAGGCGAAGCGTCCAGTCCGTGCGTCAAAACTTCGGCGGTCTTCTTCGCTTGTGGGTCGAAACTGGGCAGCATCAATTGGCGTAAGTCACCTGCCGGAATTCGCAGGACCGCCGTCTTTTCGTCAATGAGTCCATCGCGCTCCATTTCGCAGGCGATCCTCACTGCCGCCATCCCGGTTCGTTTCCCGGTACGCGTCTGCAGCATGAACAGCGTGCCGCGCTCCACCGTGAATTCCAAATCCTGCATGTCCTTATAGTGATTTTCCAACGTCGTCTTGACTTCATTGAGTTGCGTTTCGATCGCGGCATTCCACTTGCCAACATCCGCGATTGATTGTGTTTCGCGAATGCCGGCGACGACGTCTTCGCCTTGCGCAGTTCACCAAAAAGTCGCCGTGCAATATGTTTTCGCCCGTGGCGTTGTTTCGCGTGAAGCATACGCCCGTGCCACAATCATCGCCCATGTTTCCATAGACCATCGATTGAACATTGACCGCGGTGCCCAGCAAGCCGCGGATGTTTTCAATCTCGCGGTATTTCGCAGCCCGCGGAGTGTTCCAACTGCGGAACACTGCCTCGATTGATTTTTCCAATTGCAACAGCGGATCTTGGGGGAAGTCGGCTTTCGTGTGTTCTTTGTAAACGGATTTGTACGCTTCAACTAATTCCTTCAAGCCTTCCGTCGGGACATCGGTATCTTGCGCGGCATTGTACTTTTCACGAATCTTCGCGAATTCGTTTTCGAAGTGCTCATGATGTATTTCCATCACGACGGCACCGAACATGTCAATCAATCGGCGATAGGCATCCAGCGCAAAACGTTCATTGTCGGTCGCGGCGGCGAGTCCTCGTACCGCATCGTCGGTCAGCCCCAAGTTCAGGATCGTATCCATCATCCCCGGCATCGACTTAGCGGCTCCACTCCGCACGGAAACGAGCAACGGATTATCGGCGGAACCGAATTTCTTGGCGGTCTCTTTCTCCAACAGGGCGACGTTCTGGCGGATTTCCTCTGTCAGTCCCTGAGGAAACTTGCGGCCGGCTTCGTTGTAGTCGGCGCAAGTCTGTGTCGTGATCGTGAAGCCGGGCGGAACCGGCAGGCCAATACTCGTCATCTCGGCCAGATTGGCACCTTTGCCGCCCAGCAGTTCACGCATTTCCTTGTTGCCCTCGGTCTTCGATGCACCGAAGTAAAAGATCCGCTTGGATTCTGTTGCTTGCTTGGCCATAAAATGTTCCTTGGAACGAGCCAATGTAATGAGCTGCCGGCGCATCGTCAAGATACTGGTTAGGTTGAGCGTGACGACCGCTAGACCAACGACAGAAAGTCGATGTCGGCGCGAGTGTGCAGGCGAGCGGCGACCTGCAGTAGATCGGGTCGGTCGCCAACCAGTTTCCATGCGACGTCGACAATATCCAGCCCCTCGGCTTCGTAGCAGAAGACCAGGTCCCCGTCGGTATCGAAGGCGACCGTCAGCGGCTCGCCAAGATATCGTTCGAGGCTGGCTGCCATCGGCTCACTTCCGCTGCTTCGTGGCACAATCGTCAGCAGCCGTTTGGCGCCACCGCAGTCCGTCCAGCACGGCGCAATTGCATCCACACTCTGTCGCAACGGATTGCTTTCCTGATCTTGCGACGACGCGGTGGCTGCTAATACCACTTCCGCAACATTGACTTCGCGCACGGCGTTACGGAGCACATTGCCGGCGATCCGGCGCATGGTATCGGCGAAATCTGTCTGCACAGCAACATTCGAAGCGAGTAGCGTACGAAGGCCACCGTCCTCACCAAACAAGTCTGCTTCGACGAGTGCACCTAGTTCTGCCGAACGATGCGACAGCGTTGTCTGTGCAAGCCATTCGACGTATTGCTGAAAAGTCAACGCACCCGTACCGTCGGGCTGCGGGGCCTCCATCACCGGATGTGCCACGAAGCGTTCGCTCAGCAAATTGAGCTCTCGCAGCAATCCGTGCAATTCGCTCGCCATGGCGGCGACATGAAGTTCGTCAATGCGTCGCAGCATTTTGGCTACGCTTCGTAGTAATGCCTGGCTGAGCCTCAGATGGTAATAGCTTGCCAACAACGAGCTGCTGGCCAGTTCTTCAACTTCCTCGTTCTTGGCCGGATCCGCTGCAGCGCGTCGGACAGCCATCGCTTCATCCGCATCGGACTTCGCACGATCACCGGCCTTTCGCGCCTGACCTTGCATATGCTGGGCCAGCCATTTCGTTGCCCGCCGTGCACCAAGGATGTGGCCGCGGGAGTTATCGACCAACTCCCACACCCACTCTCGAAGGGACGCCGCGCGTTCATTACCGACTTCTATCAAGCGATCGTTGATGACCTCTTGCAGCGGCAGGAAGTCCTGTTCGTGCTGGTCGTCGGGATTATCCGTTCCCAACATCCGGTCGGTAAGATCCATCATGCTTTTCACCGCACTGGGACCCGTCGCGTCAGGATATTGTTTTTGAAATTGCCGGACCAGGTCGGCGAAATACGCGTCGCTGTCACGACCCATTTCGTCTTCAGCCAGCTGTAAGGCCTCGCGGCAAAGCTGGTCGACGTCAAACCGTAGCGTGGCGGCGTGATCCTGGGCCAGGCAATCAACCGAGCGATCAAAGGCCGAGACTTTATCGCTAGCCGTATTGTTCACCGTCAACACGTCCGAAAACTTGGCCCTTTTCTCGCCGGTCGGCATTTCGAATCCGCCCTTCCAGTCGTCCAGTCGGCCACTACAAATGCCGTCAGCCATAACGGTCGGAATCGGACTGTTTAATAAGCCAAACTGGCGTAAGCCAAACGAGCGGACGGATGTTTCCGGACAATTGACAGGATAGCCGCTGAATTCGTTCCGGCGGCTCGTTTCAAAAAACTCGCTCGCCGTCACGGCGTTACAAAACAGGTACTCCGCCACCCGATCCAGTTGTTCGCTCAACTCCGCTGACCCGATATTGTCGCCCAAATGAACTACGTACTCGTGATGAAAAGTTCGCCCGTTGAAACTCGCCAGTCCCATCGTCGCATCACCTGGATAACTGCCGGCCGGCTGGCTGAAATGTTTTAGTTCCTGCAAACACGCCAGGCTGTTGGCAACGGCCAAATCATGAGCCGATGCACGTCGGTCGGTATGATGGGTCAGGATACCGCAAACACCTTCGTCGGAATGGCCATGTTCCGCCAAGACCTGGCGAACGGCGTACGCGACATCCAGAACCATTCCGCTGCCCGTTCCGCCAGCGATGGAGGCCACAATATAAATTTGTGGAGCAACCGCCTCAAACTCGACGCCCGTCGCGTCGGTTGATGCCTTTACGGTATCTTCATCCGATAGGACACCAATCACGTCGCGTAGTCGCTGCATCAGCTTGTCGGCATGATCCACCAAGGCAAGTCGACCCAAAGGCCGAAACCCCTCGGTCTGTTGCGAGCGGGGAATGTTGTAAATCCACCTGCGGCTCATCCAGGAAAGGAACTTGTCCGAGTCGGAGCGGTAATCCTGCGTACGGCGAAGCGGCATGGCCAGGGTGTCACAAGCATCCAGGGCCGTTTCGTCGCCGTCCGTGCACGCCTGCGCCAGCGCCGAACTATCCGTGTCAACCACCAGCATCTGGATAGCAGGTACGTCTTCCAGATCGCCGAATCGATGCCGCAGGCGGCGGCGGAGGCTGCGCATTGTTTCGGTCGCGACGCCGCCGATTCCCAGGAACAGGATGGGTCGACATTTCTGTTCGCCCGATAACTCCAAAGGCGGCAGGGCAATCATCTCGACGCCCTCATTCGGACAAGCCGCCGTATCCTGGGTCCTGTTGAGGTTATTGACGTCATCCAAAGAGATCGTCGCGGATGGTGAATGACGGACCGCGGGTGCCCTGCGCGGAATGATCGCAGCGGCAGCCAGTTCCGGCTTCATCAGGGTTTTGATGAAATCGCTGCAACTGGGAAATCGCTTGGCGGGATCCTTCATCAACGCTCGACCAACGATTATTCGATCCGCCGCCGGCAACGATTCCAGGCGGGGCTGACTGTGCATGTGTTGGGCCGCGAGTTGAGCGGCCGTGCGACCGGAAAACGGCAGCGAACCGGTAAGCAACTCCTGATACACGATCGCCAGACTGTATTGATCGCTGTGCGGGTTCGGCCGTCCGTCGAAGACCTCTGGGGGTGCGTAGTTCGGCGTTAGTCCGCCCATCATGGACGCCGAGGCGTTGAACAACTCGCGGACCAGTCCGAAGTCGGCAACTTTGACGCGGTCGGCAATCAACAACAGGTTTTCTGGCTTAACGTCCAAATGCTGAAGGTTGTAACTGTCGCGAATGTAATCCAATGCCTCAGCGGTGTCTTTCAGATATCCCAGTAGCCGGTCGCGCTCTATTCCTGGCATCCCCGCCTGCTGGCAAGCCGCGAGTACCTCGTTTAGATTACTCTCCGCCAGCTCGGTCACGACGATTAGCTGTCCGTCGACGACTTCAATTCGTTCCAGGGATAGAAGGAACGGATGCCGCACCTCCTTGATTCGATTGAGCGCCTTGAGTTCACGAGAGGCGAGATCATCGTCCATGTGACCGAAAACCAGCTTGACGGCTTTGGTCAGACCACCCGGCGCTTCGGCTTTCCACACCTCACCGTAGCCACCGACACCGACACGTTCGATCAATCGGTAACCCGGGATTGGCTCTTGAGTGCGCCCAACGATAGGCGATGTAGTTGTTTTGACAGGATCGTTCATGGTTTTGTTTGGCAGACGAGGCAGGCGTCAGCCCTGACGGAACACGTCGAAGTAGCCTGTTCCCAAAGTTGCTCTTGTCCGTCAGGGCAGAGGCCGGCCTTGCTAAAGTTGCCTAATTTCCCTTCTTCAGCGCGTCCGTGAAGTACGTCTTCACGGCGCGGTCAAAATATTCTGGCTTCATCTCCAAGGGGAGCTGATGGTATCCACAATAGTTGCGTATCTGACTCAATAGATCCCGCGGATGGCATCGTCGCATCGGCCGGTCGGCCGCACGATAATGAGTTTCCAACAGATACTGGAATGCTTCCTGCCTGTATTCGCACCCTATCTTCTCGGCGCAACCTTGAAAAATACTCTCAAACTCCTGCTCGTCGGGATCGCCGACTTCAATCTTATAAGGTAGTCTCCGCAGAAACGCCTCATCCACGAGATCCGCCGGCTCGAGATTGGTCGAGAACAGGATCATCTGTTCGAATGGCACCTGGATTTTTTTTCCAGTCGGCAGAGTCAGGAAGTCGTGGCGATTTTCCAGGGGGACGATCCAACGATTCAACAGTTCGTTGGGATCAATCCGCTGCCGACCGAAATCGTCGATCAACATGCACCCGCAGTTGCTCTTCATCTGCAGCGGTGCTTCGCTGATATTAGCGCGTGGATCGTGACGAAACTCGAGGTTATCCATGGTCAGTTCACCGCCAACCACGACAATTGGACGCCTCACTTTAACCCAGCGTCGATCGTATTCTTGAGTTTTTAGCAGCTGGGCCTTGCCGCTGTCGACGGGCTTGTGATAAGCCGCATCGAAAAATTTGATGTACTGGCCGTCTTCAAGCAGAGCATGGGGGACCCAGATAGATTGGCCGAAGCATTCGATCAGACGCCGCGCGATCGTGGTCTTACCGTTGCCCGGTTCGCCGTAGATAAACATCCCCGCACCGGCGTTGATCGCAGGACCCAGCTGGTCATACAGCGAATCGATGACCGAAATATCCGTCATCGCCGCCTCCAGCTGTTCACGGCGCGGCGCTTCGGCCGCAATCGACTGCGCTTCGACCGAAATGATGTAGTCCATCAGCGGGACAGGAGCCGGACCGATATAGGCACACGACTGGGCGAACCCATCGGCCACCGTGCGACCGTGTTCCGTCAATGTGTAGTAGTAATCATTGAAAGGTGCCGAACCGGCATACACGATCACCTGGCGTTGTCGCAGAGTATTGAGCAGCGGTTCAAGGATTCCGAAGGGCAGACAAATATATTCCGCAATACCTCGTCCGCTGCAGGTTCCCGAGGCCAACAGGTATTTGCACACCAGGCCTTCAAGGTTCGGCGCGCTAAGCCCTGTGTCTTCCAGGCTGGCAGGTTCCACCGGAATAAACGAGTCTTCACCTAGCAGCGTGGCCAATAGGCTATCTTGCAGATCAAGCGTTTTCGTTGCGGACATGTTTGCCTCGAATCGATGGGCGAACCTTATTAACGGATTCGTTCATCGAAACTCTAGGTTCTCCTGCGAGCTTGTTGGCGAAACTCCAAAGGTATTCCTGATCTTGCGGTGACAATCTGCGTAACCCGGCGGCAGGCTGTACCCATCTTCAGCGGTGCAACTGATTCAGTCGTTAAAGCCACATCACACAACGCGAAAAACATAGGGGATTTCCCTAAGTACTTGGCTTGATCAGGCTATTTGGCTTCTCCTCCCTCCCAAGCAGGAAATACTGAACTACATTTACGAGTGCCTTAGAAGCGCGAGAGGTCCCTTTTTTAAAGTTGCCTGATGGAAACAAACGCTCTCGAAATCCCTGCTACCATGGACGCCATCTGGTTCCTCGTCGGACAAGGTGACCAGCAGTCACGGTATGTACCGGTTCATTCGACGCCGTTCACAATCGGTCGACGTTCCGGGCTCTCGTTTACCGTCAACAGCGGTACTATCTCTGGCTTGCATGCCGAGATCGTTCAGTCCGGCACCTCTTTGGCCGTGCGGGATATGCGCAGTACGAACGGGACCTACGTCAACGGTAAGCGTGTCAATGGCGAGACGCTGTTGAGCGAAGATGACCTGGTGCAATTTGCGGACGTAGCATTTCGCGTCCGACGTCAGACCGCCAGTCAGGAGCTGGGAACCATCCAAACGAACGGCTACGATCGGGCCTTGGCCTTGGTTCAGTTTGACAAGCTGATGCGGGATCGATCTGTCGTTCCGCACTTCCAGCCATTGGTCCGAATGAAAGACAAGGCGCTGAAAGGCTACGAAGTACTGGGCCGCAGTCGGATTTTGGGCCTTGAAATGCCCAACGCGATGTTCACCGCCGCTGCCCAATTGAACGTCGAAGTCGAACTTAGTCGCATGCTTCGCTGGGAAGGATTACGGGCCGCCATGCGGTATCCGAATCGTCCACGTGTGTTTGTCAACACGCATCCTCTGGAACTCGAAGACCCGGAACTAATCGGTTCGATGCGGTCGCTCCGTGAATTCTGTCCGGATATGCCGATCGTTCTGGAGATTCACGAAAAAGCCGTCACGGATCCGACAAGGATGCAAGAGCTGCAACAGGCGTTGATCGATATGGACATTCGACTCGCTTACGATGACTTCGGAGCAGGACAAACTCGACTGGTCGAACTGGTCGAGGTGCGCCCCGACTACCTCAAGTTCGATATGCAACTGATCCAAGGGATTGACAAGGCGGGGCCGGAACGCCAGATGCTTCTGGAGGCCCTGGTCCGCATGGCGCGGGAACTTGGTATCGTCACCTTGGCCGAAGGCGTTGAAACCGAAGGCGAACACCTGGTCTGTTGCCAGCTTGGCTTCGAAATGGGCCAGGGGTTTTTCTACGGAAAACCGGCACCGGCCGATTCTGGAAATCTGGCCGCTACGCCTGGCAATTTGGCCGCGGGCAAGACGGCAACGGATAACGCGTCATCCTAAGCTTGGATCTGCGCGGGACGCATTAACGCGCATCGCCAGATCGACTGCCTATACGTCATCGACTGGGTCGACCAGGGCAATTACCGCGTCCCCAGATTTAGGTGCCACAGGTTGGTCCGTCGTATCAAATACCAAAGAACCGTTCGGCGTGACAACCGACAATAGTATGGACGAGGGACCATAGCGCTCAACGAATGCGTGGTAATCGAACTCATTCGTCAGCCCTGTTTTCTTGATAACGGCACCCGCGACCATGCGATCGTTCAACTCGCTGTGGCTAGCATGTTCGTCGAACAATTGTCGACCGCGGATGACCTCGCCGGACGTTTCGCGACGAGTCGAACCAAGGGCGATCGGTGCCAATTGGTAGGTGTCAACACGACCAAACACCTCGCCAAAATGCAGTGCTGCCAGCGAATTGACCTCGTCGTTACCGGTTAGAGCCAGCAGTCGTCCGATCGCTCCCATCTCAATTTCTTCTAACGCGTGTTCGGATAGGATACTGGCGTAATAGGTCGGTAAACCTGCCATGTGCGCCGCCTGAATGTTGCCGAGATTGGTATCGACTAGCAGAACGGCGAAACCGGCGTCATGCAGCGCCTGGCCCATCGCTCTGGCAAACGGGTCCGCTCCTGCGATTAAAGCGCCTTGCGGATTGGGTAGCGAAAGCCCGAGCCGCCGAGCTAACGGCGCCGCGGTCAGGCCGTAAACCGCTACCGTCAGGACGATGACCAGGAACGTTACGGGAACCAGTTTGTCCGTATCACCTTCTCGCAGCAGGCCCATCGCGCCACCCGCATTTTTTTGCATTTCGACCAGCGCCAGCGCAAAAACCGAAGCCAAGGCCGCCGCCACGATCCCGCGCGGCGCAATCCAGCACAGGAAAACCCGCTCCTGCCACGTCAAACGCGTTCCAATCGTCGAAAAAAATACGGCGATCGGACGGACGACCAGCATCAGGCAAGCGACAAACGCGATACTACCCCAACCCAGTCCCGCCAGGTCTTCGATCTGAATCCGCGCGGCCAGCACAATAAACAGCAAAGAAATCAACAGAACACGGAGGTTCTCCTTGAACTCAATTAGGTGGCGTACGGGAACCTGTTTTTGATTGACAATCAGGATCCCCATCAGTGTCACGGCAAACAAACCAGATTCGGCTTGCAAATTATTTGCCACCGCAAAGCACCTAACCACCAGCGCCAGCAAGACCGGGCTCTGCAAATGGTCGGGAATCCAGTAGCGGCGTAAACAGATGATTGTCGGCAACGCGCCCGCCAGTCCTTTGTCGGAAAACCATCATGAATCGTTAAAACATGATCAGCCGCACCGCGTTAGCGGCCGGTTTCTGAACGTGAGGCCACCTAAACCGGGGGCTAACGCCCAACGGCTGATAGTTTTCCGACAAAGCCTAGTATGATGGACAATCGCAGGGTGACGGCAGCAGAGGCGTCACGCCGAAAATTGGACAATTCCCAACTTCGCTTGGGACAACTGGAACGCCGATGCAAGGCAACTTTGATAACTATCCGACGGGCCTCTCAGCGTTCCTGGCCGGAGCAGACGGTTACGCACTGGGCCCCGGTGAGCCGAACCGGGAGGTGCGAAGTGCATTGGATGGTCTCGATTTAGAACAAGCGTTCGCGCCGCGTAAGATTGAAAACCCGACGATGGCAAGTGCATGTCACAGTGGGCTCTGGTTACTGCACAACTTCCTGGACCAGTCTCACTCGATCAGCCAAAACATCAACGACGCCACCGGTAGTTTTTGGCATGGAATTATGCATCGGCGCGAGGGGGATTTCTCGAACGCGAAATACTGGTTCCGTCGAGTCGGCGAACATGAAATCTATCCAGACCTGGCCGCGGCGGCACATCAGATTTCTTCGGATCTGTTTTCGTCGGGCAACTGGGATCCTTTCGAGTACGTGGACCTCTGCGAAGCGTCGGTGATTCACGGCAACGGCGATCACGATACGCTGGTTCTCGTCGCCCACCGAGAATGGGAATTGCTGTTCGACTATTGCTTCCAGCACGCTATTGGGGCTGCATAAGCACGCGTGCTGGGTGTAGAGCCGATTCCGTAACAAGACTTGGCGATCACGTCGCGTCCGTCTATACTCGAACCAGCGTTGACAGCGCCTTTCTCGACCGCCGGGTTGGTAAATCGCCCGCACCTTCATGCCAAATGAAAAACTCCGGCGGCAAATTGCTTGGGATGCCGCCCGGCTCATGTATTCGCGACAGGAGTCGGAGTACTATCGAGCCAAAATGAAAGCGGCCAAGCGTCTATGCCGCAGTCGCGTAAAACCCCAGGATCTCCCTAGCAACTGCGAAATTCGTGATCTGGTCCTCTCGCTGGCCCGCACGCACGAAGGCACCGATCGCGAACAGATGCTGCGGGAAATGCGGTTCGAGGCGCTGCGGTTGATGCGAATACTGGTCGCCTATCGTCCGCGTTTGATCGGCAGCACCCTGACCGGCCACGTCCGCGCCGGTTCCGACATCGATATCCATGTATTTGCGGACAGCTGCGACGGCGTGACGACAGCGTTGGATGCGGAAGGTGCCATGTACGACCTTGAACGGAAACACGTCCGCAAAAATGGAGAAGAGCGTGTCTTCACGCACGTTCACGTGCGGGATCATTTTACTTACGAACTGACGATCTATCCCTCGAACAAGGCACACTATGTCTTCAAAAGCTCGATCACCGGCAAGGCGATCGAAAGGGCAAGTATCGCGGAGCTGGAAAACATCTTGAAAAAAACGTATCCCGAGGCGACGTTCGATCAGGAGGTTTTGCAGGCAGAAAGCCGAGTCGACCGATTCCAAATCTACGAAATGTTATTGCTGCCGCTTGAATCCGTACGTCAGAGCCCAAAATACCATCCGGAGGGGGACGCGCTGTACCACAGTCTGCAGGTCTTCGACCTCGCGTGCGACGAACTTCCTTACGACGAAGAATTCATGCTGGCGGCGCTGTTGCATGATGTGGGTAAGGCCATCGATCCGAAGGACCACGTCGTCGCCGGGCTGGAGGCGCTGGAGGGATACATTACCAAGCGGACTGCGTGGCTGATCAAGCATCACATGGCCGGCGCCGCGCTGCGGGACCAGACCTTGGGCGCCCGCTTCCGGAGACGCCTCGAAGCTTCCGAAGATTTCGACGAACTGATGTTACTGGTACAGTGTGATCGGGACGGCCGCCAGCGAGGCGTCCAGGTTCCGGATGTCCCCGAGGCGCTCGACTACCTCCGCGACCTGGCTCAATTGAACGGCGAATAGACGTGATGGCACCGGTCCTGCAAATGTCCAAAACGTTGGAGACAAAACCGGACGTGCCGGATCACGAGAATATTCATGTACGCAATTTTGCCGGGCCGCAGGATATCGACATTTGGTTGCACATCCGCCAATTGGCGTTTGCGACCGAAGATCCCGGCGCTCGACCCTGGTCCACGCGGGACTTTGCGGCGGAAATATCGGGGAAGTCATGGTGGTCCGCCGAGCGAATGTGGCTGGCGTTCGGCAGCCAAGACGCGAAGCCTCTGGGCACGGTAATTTGCGCAGTGCGTGGCAGGGCACCCCGGGAGGTACCCGTCGTCCACTGGCTGGCCGTCGTTCCCACCGCTCGGCGTACCGGACTGGGACGTCTGCTGATGGCCCACCTGGAATCGTACTGCTGGCGCAAGGGCTTCCGTGCGCTGCACCTTGAAACACACGCCAACTGGACGGCCGCCGTGCAGCTGTACGAATCACTTGGTTTTCGCCAAGCATCAACAATCCCAGATCCATGCGGACCCAGTCCGCTTACAGATGCCACTCAATCTCATTAGCATAGAGGTAACGCCGCCGTGTAATGATCCTCAGGCGAAGGCTCCCCACGCGCGAATCCGCCCGAATCTCGCCGGAGCACCCCTTTCAACAGATGGAATCCAAAACGCTGAACGAACGCGGGCCCGCCAACTCTCCGTCCGCTCATCCTGTTTGCGAAGGTAATCGACATGCTCAAGGTCATCGCTAGCCGCGGCAAACGTTTCTGGCAAGGATTCGTTGTGGTGGCTTTGGTTCTGGTGGTCCTTGCCGCCAGCATCCTTGTTCGTGGCGTATCGCGATCCTTCGCGTTTCCGCCGCCGAAGGAAGGCGATCAACAGGATCTCACCGACACCGACCCGAAAGCGGCTGCGGCCCAGGAAGCTGAGCTTATTTCCAAACCCCGGCAGTTAACTTTTGAAGGGCGCCGTGCCGGAGAAGGCTATTTCAGTAGCGACGGCAGGCAGATGGTCTTTCAGAGCGAACGTGAACCGGGAAATCCTTTTTTTCAAATCTACGTCGTGGACCTGGATACCGGGGATATCGAGCGTGTCTCGCCTGGGCACGGCAAGACAACTTGTGCCTGGATCCATCCTCAAGGCGACAAAGTTCTACTGGCCTCGACGCATGATGATCAAAACGCGAAACAGAAACAGCGTGAAGAATTCGAATTGCGACACTCCGGCAAACAACGCCGCTACTCGTGGGACTACGACGAAAACTTCGACATCTATGAATATGATCGCACATCGAAGGCATTCAAGAACCTGACCAATGTGCGCGGCTATGACGCCGAAGGTTCTTGGTCGCCCAATGGAAAGCTGATCGCCTTTGCGTCCAATCGCCGCGCTTATGAAGACAACCTGAGCGACCAGGAGAAGAAGCGATTTGAGATCGATCCCGCCTTTCTAAACGACGTTTACATCATGAATGCCGATGGCAGCGACGTAAAGCGGCTGACGTCAGCGCCGGGATACGATGGCGGCCCATTTTTTTCCCCGGATGGAAAACGGATCTGCTGGAGGCGTTTCACGCCCGATGGCACCGTCGCCGAAATCTGGACGATGAACATGGATGGCTCGGACAAGCGACAGTTAACGCAAATGGATGCGATGTCGTGGGCGCCGTTTTATCACCCTTCAGGCGAGTACCTGATCTTTACGACTAATCGGCACGGCTTCGCCAACTTTGAACTGTATCTGATCGACGTCGACGGCAAGTCGAAACCGGTCCGCGTCACCCATACCAAGGGCTTTGATGGGCTACCGGTCTTTACTCCGGACGGAAAGCGGCTTGCTTGGACCACAAATCGCAACGCCGCCAAGCAATCGCAGATCTATCTGGCCGATTGGAATCACCAAGACGCCCGCAAGTTACTGGGCCTCGACAGCGTGGCGAAAGTCGACCGCCAGGACACCGAAAAAGCACGGGCCGTCGCGGTCTCGACGCGCGAACAGGCCGAAGCAGGTTTCGCGGCGCAAGACATTTTCCGCCACGTCGCGTTCCTCTGCCGCGACGAACTGGCCGGGCGATTGACCGGTACGCGCGGTGAAAAACTGGCGACCGCCTACGTCGCAGCGTACCTCGATACGCTGGGGATCAAGCCCGCCGGAGATAACAGGCCCGCCGGAGACAACAACCCCGCCGGAGACAACAACCCGCCGGAGACAACAACCCCGCCGGAGACAACAACCCCGCCGGAGACAGTGCCAGCTGGTTCCAGGAATTTCAATTCACCGCTGGCGTGGCACTTGGCGAAGACAATTCCCTTTCGTCGGGAACATCGAAATACGAGCTGAGCAAGGACTGGCGTCCCTTGTCGTTTTCCGGCACCGGCGCTTTTAGTCCGGCACCGGTAGTTTTCGCCGGCTACGGGATGCACGCGCAAAAAGACGAGCAACACGCAGAGTACGACTCGTTTACACACCTGGAGGTCAAAGACAAATGGGTGTTCGTGTTTCGATATATGCCAGAAAACGTGTCGGCCGAGCGTCGGCAGCAGCTTGCGCGCGCTTCGCAGCTGCGGTTCAAGGCGACCGTTGCGCGGGATCGAGGGGCCCGAGGCCTGATCATTGTTACCGGGCCGAATGCAAAGGCGAAGAGTCGGTTAGTACCACTGCGATTGGATGGAATTCTCGCCGGGTCCAGCCTGCCGGTCATCAGTGTAACCGATGAAGTGGCAGAGGCCTGGTTGGAAGCTGGCGGAAAAAATCTCAGGCAGCTGCAGGACAAACTGGATTCGGGTGAGCTTGTCATGGGCTTCGAGATCAACAACCTGAAGCTGGCAGCGACAATCGACGTTGATCGCGTCAAGGAAACCGGACGTAACGTGCTTGGCCGCTTGCAGGCCGGGGACGAACCGAGCGAGCAGGTCGTCGTCGTGGGTGCACATGTCGATCACCTCGGTACGGGCGCCAGCAGTTCGTCCTTGGCGCGCGACAACGAATTGCAGGGAATTCACTTCGGTGCCGACGACAATGCATCGGGAGTGGCCGCGATGCTGGAAGTTGCTGAATACCTGGCCGACCTGAAGGCTCGCGACAAGCTGCGATTAAGGCGCGATATTATCTTCGCGGCCTGGTCCGGCGAAGAGATCGGTCTGCTGGGATCCGACTACTTTGTCAAAAACTACGGGAAGACGAATGGCCATCACGGAACCGATTCCGCATCGAATGGTCGCCACGACAAGACTTCGATCTATCCGGCTGTCGCTGCATGTATCAACATGGATATGGTCGGGCGGCTGGAAAAGAACCTGATCCTGCAAGGCATTGGTTCGTCCAGTATTTGGCGACGCGAGATCGAAAGGCGCAACGTTCCCGTCGGCCTGTCGATTACATTGAAAGACGACAGTTATCTGCCGACGGATGCCAAATCCTTTTACGTCCGCGGCGTACCCGTGTTGTCCGCGTTTACGGGATCGCACAGCGAATACCACACACCGCGTGACACGCCAGATACGCTGAATTATGAAGGCGCCGCATCGGTCGCTCGACTGATGGGCCTGATCACCCGCTCGATTGCCACGCGTGAATCCCCGCCGGACTACCTGGAACAGGTTGCCAGGCAGCAACGGACGGGCGGCGGGTTGCGGGCCTACCTGGGCACGATTCCCGATTACGCGGAAGAAGTGACAGGCGTTTTGTTGAGCGGTGCGCGAAAGAACGGCCCTGCCGATAAAGCCGGCGTGAAGACCGGGGACATCATCGTCGAACTAGCCGGCAAGAAAATCGAGAATATTTATGACTACACGCACGCGATCGAAGCATTGAAGATTGGCCAAAAGGTCAAGATGGTCGTCCTGCGCGATGGTAAGCCGGTCCATTTGGATGTCGTTCCCGGCTCTCGTGAGTAAATCGCGCGTGGCTTGCGAAGGCACACTCTTTTGACAACACATTGTATGTAGATCGTTACGTTTCCGGCCAGATTGCCGTCCTCCGATTTTGAACGACGATCTTCCAGCCTCACTCGATGCGCACGCGCCGGCCTTCGATCACAACGCGGCCTGCCGAGAGCAGGCGAATCGCTTCGGGGTAGGCCTCGCATTCGGCCGTATGGACTCGCGCCGCTAGACTTTCCGGAGTGTCGTTGTCTTGCACCGCAATCACCTTTTGAAGCACGATCGGACCGTGATCGTAGTGATCGTCGACAAAGTGTACGGTGCAGCCCGACACCTTGGCGCCATAGTCCAAAACCGCCTCGTGTACCCGACGGCCGTAAAAGCCCCTGCCGCAGAACGCTGGGATCAGCGCCGGATGAATGTTCAGCACCCGATTTCGAAAGTCGTCCGGAATCAACACATGCTTGATAAATCCGCCCATGATGACGTAGTCCGGTTGGACGTCACGGCATGCACCGAATATCGCATCGCGAAATGATTCGGCATCGTCATGATGATCGCGTTCGATGATCGATACTGGGATGTCGGCATCACGAGCGAATTGCAAACCGGCGGCGTCCGGGTTACTGGAAATGACCAACGGGATATCAACGTCAAGCTGCCCGGCGGCGTTTTGCGCGATAAGATTTCTAAGCGTTGTGCCGCTACCGGAAATCAGGACGACTATTTTTAACTGCGAAAGAGCCATAACAGGCTTTTCCTGTCGGCGACTTGGTTTAGACTTTGTTGGTTTAGACTTCCGAAGTTTGATATCAAACTTCGGAAGTCTGGGCAGTAGCGTCCGTTTCGCCGACAGGAAACAAGACTCCCACCCCTTTTTCCAACGCTGGCTTTTACGAATCGCTCACAACCATCACGTAAACTTTCGCCCGCTGTCCGGCAACCTCGATCTCCACCGGTTGAGCATCTTTCAGCGCTTCAAAACGAATTTTGACCGTCAGCGTTTCCGCCTGAATAGATTCCTTGTTCTCTTCAACCGCCCGTTTTAACTCGTCGGACTCCGTCACAATACCGACTCTGATTCGATCGGTGAACTCGCAACCGATTTCCTTGCGGTGGTCATTAATCAAACGCATCAGGTCGTTGGCCATGCCTTCACGGATAAGTTCTTCGGTCAGCTCAGTCGACAACACGACGACGCACTGGCGACCTTGCGCTGCCGCCCAGCCTTCCTTGGCCTGCAAGCGGATTTGGACGTCGTCCTTCGTTAGCTCAACATTTCCGTCTGGCAGTTGCAGCGTAACGCGGCCCGTACTCTCCATCTCCTTGAGCAACTGGCTGGCGTCGGCTTGGGACAGCGCCTGTTTGACCGCCGGTATTTGCTTGCCAACCCGCGGCCCCAACCGTTTGAAATCCGGCTGTACCTGGTAGGTGATATACTTGTCCGCCTCGGTCGTATATTCCACTTGTTTGACGTTCAGTTCGTCCCGGATCAGCGCGTCATGTGCTTCCAGCCAGGCTTGATGTTGCGCGTCGGCCAGGATGACTTCGACTTTGGCCAGCGGTTGGCGGACCTTTAGTTTGGCGTTCATCCGTGCACTGCGGCCCAAAGAAGTTATCTCGCGGACCAGGCCCATCCGCTCGGACAATTGTTCGTCGGTCAGAGTCGCGTCACCTTGCGGATAATCGCACAGATGGACGCTTTCAACCACACCATCCTGAAAAACCCCGGCCAGGTTCTGCCAGATGGCTTCGGCCAGAAACGGCACAAACGGTGCGACCAGCTTGCTGCTGGTTAGCAGGCATTCGTACAACGTCCAATACGCATCTAGCTTGTCGCGCAGTTTTTCGTCGGTCCAATTCGGATCATTTTCTTCGCTGTTCCAGAATCGATCCCGGCTGCGCCGCAAATACCAATTCGACAGTGCATCGACAAACTCGGTGATCCGCCCGCAGGCCGCGTAATTGTCGTAGGCGTCCATCTCCTGCGTGACGGCGTTCGCCGTCCGATTCAGTTCGCTGATCACCCAGCGGTCCAGTTCGCCGCGCTGGTCGACCGGCCGGTAGCTGCCAGCCACGACCAGTTCGGAAGCTGCAAGTTGACCGCCCTGCCCTGCCAGTTCCTTGGCAGGCTGGAACTCATCGATGTTCGCGTAGATCACGAAGAAGCTGTAAACGTTCCACAATCGCAGCAAAAATTCGGGAATGCTTTCTTTGATCGCCTGCTCGCTATAGCGGATCGAGGTCCATGGCGGTTGGTTGGCAAAGAAGTACCATCGCAGGGCGTCGGCACCGTAGCGGTCAAAGATTTCGTTCGGCTCGCGATAATTTCGCTTGCTCTTCGACATCTTGCCACCGTCTTCTCCCAACATCAGACCCAGTACGATGCAATTGCGATAGGGATGAGGGAAGGGAAATTGCGGATTGGTCATCTTTGTCTTCAGCCAAACAGCAGGGTGCTGATCGCCAGCAGGCTATAGAACCAGCCGCGGGTCTGGTCGAGCGCTTCGCTGATAAAATCGGCGGGAAATTGCGATTCGAAATTCTCCTTGCCTTGTTGCGGGTAGCCCCATTGCGCAAAGGGCATCGCGCCGGAGTCGTACCAGCAGTCGATGACTTCGGGTACACGGTGCATGGTGGCGCCGGCCGCAAACGGCGAGTCGTAGGTGACCGCATCGATATAGGGCTTGTGGACCTTCAGATCTTCCGGCAGGTCAGGATTAGCGGCTTTGGCCTCTTCCCAGACTTCGGTTCCGGCGATGCCGGGCTTGGCCAGCAGTTCGTCGTAGCTGGCGACCGCTTCCTTTTCGCCCGTTTCGTCGCAAACCCAGATCGGCAACGGCGTGCCCCAATAGCGTTCCCGCGACAGCGCCCAATCGACATTGGATTCCAGGAAGTTGCCAAAGCGGCCGTCGCGGATGTGTTCGGGCAGCCAATTGATCGTGGCGTTGTTGGCCAGCAATCGATCCTTGAATTGTGTCGTTCGAATGAACCAGCTCTCGCGCGGATACTGGATCAGCGGATCCTCTTCCGCTCGCCAGCAAAACGGATAGTCGTGCAGGTACTGCTCCTGATGAAAAAGCAGTCCACGATGACGTAGGTCACGGACTATGTCTTTGTCCGCATCCTTGACCCAGCGACCTTCGTACTCGGGCGCCTCGTCCGTAAACTTGCCGTCCGGACCTACGGCGCATAGCAGTTCCGGACCGTCGCCCTCGACGAATCGCTCCTGTTCGGCGGTCAAGACATCGTAGTCAACTTCGCCGAAGGCCGGCGCTTGGTGGACCACCCCCGTACCGCTTTCGGTCGTCACGAAGTCGGCGGCCACAACCCGCCAGGCAACGACCTGGTCCTTGCCGTCCGTCAACTTCCCCTTCCGATCTCCCGACAACTGGTAGTAGTAATCGAACGGCGGGCGATATCGCTGGCCAAGTAGTCGCTGCTCCGCGAAATGTCTCCTCGACGGCTAGCTCCCGTTTGATCTTGGCGCCGATCGGCGCCACCAAGGACGAAGCGATGATTAGTTTTTGCTGCGATTCGTCGTCGACGACCAGGGCGTACTCAATTTCCGGATGGACCGCGGCGAATTGATTACTGGGCAGCGTCCACGGCGTCGTTGTCCACACCAAAAGAGATGTGTCGGGTTGGTCGACCAGTGGAAAGCGCACAAAGACGCTCGGGTCCGCCACCTCGCGGTAACCTTGTCCCACTTCGCCGGCGGAGAGCGCCGTGCCGCCTTGCGCCCACCACCAGACGATCTTGTGGCCCTGGTACAGCAAGTCGCGATCGAACAGGTTCTTCAGTGACCACCAAACGCTTTCGACATAGCTCTGATGATACGTTACATAGGCTTCGTCCAGATGGATCCAGAAGCCGAGCCGCTCGGTCAGCCGCTCCCATTCCTGCATGTATCGCCAGACGCTCTGCTGACACTTTTGAATAAACGGCTCGACACCGAATGCCTCGATTTCCTCTTTGGAATGGATGCCCAGTTCCTTGCAGACTTCGACCTCGACGGGCAAACCATGGGTGTCCCAGCCGGCTTTTCGCTCGCAGAAATATCCGCGCATCGTACGGTAGCGAGGAAACAGGTCCTTGATGGCGCGCGTCAGACAATGGCCCGGATGGGGCATGCCGTTGGCAGTCGGCGGGCCTTCATAGAAAACGAACCTGTCGCAGCCGACCCGCTGCTCGAGCGATTTCTCGTAGATCTCCCGCTCCTTCCAGAAGCGACCGATGCGCGCTTCCAGCTCCGGGAAGTTCACCGATCCATCGACGGATTCAAACATGCTGCGATCGCTTGCAGAGGAAGATGCCCGACAAAAGGACGAGCGGTCGGGCCGGCAGGAAACCGACGAGTAGAACACGCGGAGGCGTATTTTGCAATCCGTAAGCCACCCCGCCGCGATGCGCTGGCGGGAAACGATCGTTGACCGATAACGCCGATTCCACCACTAGACACGGCATCGCCAGGCGTTGCAATGTTCGCCGATGGTGGACAACAAATGCGGCCGGCCATCGGTTATTCGTCAAAGAACGTTTCGTCGAGATCCGACTGCTTTCCGTCGCCCTTGTTGTCCTGAAGACCTTCGAGAGGGGTTTCGTAACCGTCGTCGTCTTCTTCCTCGAAATCGTCATCGAAATCGTCGTCGAAATCCTCTTCGTCGAAATCGTCATCGGCGTCTTCATCCTCGCCGTCGAAATCACCTTGGGCAATGCGCACGTTCAATTCCTTAGGATGTTTGGATTCCAACCGATTGTCGGTCACCTGACCCGCTTCTAAATCAAGAATCGCTGGCATGGTACTTTTCTCTCCCCGCAAAGGCATCAGTTACCTAAAAACCTAGTTTGCCTTTGTCTTCGATTTTGTCAACCAAACCCAGCAATTGGAAACGGACTCGGCGGCTGCCTGGCTACGAGATGGTCGATCCGAATTCGCGATGGCTGGGCGGCCGGCGGCCAGCAGGCCGCAACCGGAGATGCCAAAAAAAGGCAGGGCCGGCGAAAAACGCCGACCCTGCCCGCACGGGGGGTGAGAAAGCCAAAGTTGTTCGGAGTCGGCTCGATCACTCTATTTCACGCGGGAACCAGCTCCACCTCAACACTATTAGCGCCATCTCATATGTCAAAATAAGTTGTTTAGTAAATATAGACAAGATGGCCCTGGGGCTAAACGAGTGAGCGGAAATGTCGATCGGATTAGTTATCCCGCCGGCCGGTTGCCTTTTCGCAACACTCTGCCAGGGGGGTCACGAAGCACGACCGCTGGTGAGCAACCGCCGGTAGTTGAGAGGCCATT
>CAWJNN010000008.1:0-64633 GCA_963844115.1 uncultured Planctomycetales bacterium
ATCCGACGGACGAGCCCAAAAAGGGCGAACGCGCCTAGCAATACGGCCAGCCCCAGGATCCAAGGCCTTCGCCGACTCGGCGGCTTGCCCGGACCTCTGGTCGTGGTCGTCGACTCGTCCCGTTGCGTTCCTGCAAGGGTATCGTCATTCGGTTGCGCCGAATTGCCGGTCGACGGTTGCTGCGATGATTCGTGGCGGCTGATCGGCGTCATCGCTGGCGCTATGGTCGTCGCGCGACGGAAGGTGTCCAGCGCCTCGCACAGCTGGCCAGGTTCGACGTAGCGGTCCTCCGGCTTCTTGGCCAGCGTTTTTTCGATAATCCGCCAAAGTTGAAGAGGCATATCCGTGGTTGTGTCTAACGGGGGCGGCGCCACGGTCCGGTGCGCGAACTCCTGGTTGTAGTTCGAATTCTGAAAGGGAGGATGACCGGCAATCAGGTGATAGAACGTACATCCCAGAGAATAAATATCTGCGCGGATGTCGACCGTGGTGCTGGCCCATTGCTCGGGGGCCATGTAGTAGGCAGTCCCCATCGTGCGCTGGTCGTGTTGAGTAATACGATTCACGTTGTCTCCGACCAGTAATGCCAGCCCCAGGTCCAAAATCTTGATGATTTCGGAATTGCCTTCGTTGGCCAGCATCAGGTTGGACGGCTTGATGTCGCGGTGAACCAGGCCGTGCGCATGAATGTATTGCAGACCTTCTGCTGTCTGACGTACCAGTTCGCATGCTTTACTTAGCGACAAGGGACCGCTGTCGCTGACCAGCCGATCCAGCGTGATGCCGTCGACGTATTCCAAAACCAGGAAATGATATTGATCGTCGCGACTAGACGAGTGAAATGCCTGGATGATGTTGGGGTGTTTGAGTCGCGCGACAACGTTGATTTCCCGATAAAATCTTTCGAGAATCTCTTTGTTTCCGGGCCCTAACAGACTGTCCTTGATCAGCTTCAGCACACAGATCCGGCCCATGCCGACGTGCCGTGCCTTGAAGACCTTTCCCATTCCCCCTTCCGCAATCTCTTCCAGCAGTTCGTAGTCCTTGATGCGCAGACCCGTCAGGGGTTCACGCAGAGTGGCCGCGGTTGCCGGGATCTCAGGTGCCGACGAACCAACGACGACGGCCGACGACGAGCCGGGCGCGGAAGACAGCGACGCCGGCTGATGATCGTCATAGACGATCTCGAAGACCAGCTTGCGACCAATGCCGGGGAGCTCGTCGGGCGCCATGTTCATGCAGCCGGATATCGGCGAAGTCTTCTTCCCGCACGAAGGTGGCGACCACTTCCGAGACAATGATTCGCCTTTCGGTCGCCAGTTGCACCAGCCGAGCTGCGTAATCGACACTGGTTCCGATGTAGTTACCTGCTTCGTGCGGGTCGGCAGAGGCGGGACCCATATGAATTCCGATCTTGATCCCCAAGGGGCGACCGTCGGGTGTTTCGATCGGTTGTTCCGCGTGCAGTTGCTGTACTTCGATGGCCCACGTGACCGCCTGGATCGGATTCCTGAATTCGAGGAAGTGACCGTCTCCCTGCGTCGAGACGATGCGCCCTTCGTGTTCGGCCAACCCCGTTTCGATTAACTTGCGGTGCGGTCGGAGAATTTGTTCCGCGAAGTGATGATCGCGCTGCGCACTATCGCGGCCGGGCATCTGCTTTTTCAACCGTGTCGAACCGACAATATCGGTAAACACAAAGGCCCTGATTTCAACCGAAGGCATGGTTTTAGTTGACAGAAGGGTCGTCAGGAAAGTGTTTCAGGCTTTTCTCGGCACCCAAAACGTGACGCGTGATATCTCGACTGACACGATTCCACAGATCGCCCGTCTCGCCGAAAATGTAGTCTTCGGTAGCTTTGGTCGAGATCCACCCGCCCATCTTCATTTCGTTCTCTAGTTGTCCCGTGGCCCAACCGGCGTATCCACTGAACAAACGAAATTCGGCGGCCGGCTCTCGCACCAGCTGGTCAAGATATTCCCGCTGAGCGGCAATGAAGACACCCGGCATAATTTCCGCTTCGCCCAGGGAATTCTGTTTGTGGACCGCCAGCAACGGACCGGTGACCGGACCACCCACACTAATGGCTTGTTGGCATTGGCACGGGTCCGCCGAGATCTCATCCCATAACTCCTCTACCGTGCGATCCGTGGGACGATTCAGCACCACGCCAAATGCACCGTTCTCGTCATGTTCGATCATTAACACAACGGCCTGCGCGAAATTGGGGTCGGCCAGCTGCGGCGAGGCGATAATCAGAGTGCCTTTGAGGAATTTCATCAGAAATATTTCATCGAAAAAGTGTCGACAGACAGCCCTATGGGGTTATTATATTGTGTATACGGGTTCGGTCGACCGCCAGTAGTTGGCACACGCGGCATCACACCCTATTATTTCCTCTCATCCCCTTGCCGGCCTGAAAATAGATTGCTGGAAGATTGCTGGTCAACGATCGGTTCTGAGGTTGGTCTTGGACGGCCATTCCAATATAGACAGAATTACAATATCTGCTTTCTATTTCCATCCATTCTGCATCCAACTTGCTGATATCTTCTATGACAATCGCCTGAAGCGTTCTCAGGCGGCGATAGCAAGTGCGATACTCCCGTTAGAGTAGTTTCTTATGACCGACGATCCGTCGCAGTTAGAACCCTCGTCGAATACCGTGGACACTCCCCCAGGGGAAAATCCCATCGCCGCTGACAGCGACGCCCAGCCCGCCGTCCAACCCGCTGCCCAGCCCGCTGCCCAGCCCGCTGCCCAGCCCGTCACGGACGCGGACGCGAAGCCGGCGGTGGATCCGGCCGCCGTGGAATCGGAGAACGCGACCGGTCAAGTCGCGCGCCGGACACCCCACCGCCCGCCGCCAGACGAACGATCAAGATCGGTTCCCAGCGCACGGCCGATTCGTCGGCCGCGACGATGAAACCGCGACCACCGGCTATCCAATCGAAGCTGGCGGCTTCCGCGGCAAATGAAAGCGCCACCGCCGAACAAGGAACGTCGATGACCGTCGCGCCCGCAGCCATGCCGCAGCTGCCGGAATTCACGCCCCCGCCACCACGACTCGCCGCGAGGTTGAGTCCAGAATTGCAGGCAGAAATCGATAGCGCGTTGGGCGACCTGTCGATGGAAGAAGTACTGGCCACGTCCGCGCCAGCGGTCGAACTAGAAGAGGGCGCTCGTGTCAAAGTGATCGTGTTGTCGGTGCGCGACGACAGCGTCCTTGCCGATCTGAATCAGCAATACCAGGGATTCGTTTCGCTGAAACAGTTCGAGAGCCCGCCCGAGCCAGGCGCGACGCTGGAAGTGATTGTGAATCGTTTCGATTCCGACGAAGGAATGTACGAATTGCACATCGCTGGCGCAGCGGTCGATGTCGCCCGCTGGGAAGAGTTGTCTGAAGGCATCGTCGTCGACGCTGTGGTGACCGGCCACAACAAAGGCGGACTGGAATGCGAGGTCAACAAGCTGCGAGGTTTTATTCCGGCCAGCCAAGTGGGACTGTATCGGATTGATAACCTGGAAGAAATGGTCGGTCAGCGTTTTGCCTGTGTGGTGACGGAAGTCAATCCGGACAAGCGCAACCTGGTGCTCAGCCGACGCGGTGTCTTGGAACGCGAACGGACCGACGCCAAGCAAAAACTGTTGCAGGAATTGAAGGTTGGCCAGACTCGAGATGGCGTCGTCCGACGCCTGCAGCCCTTTGGAGCCTTTGTCGACCTGGGAGGCGTCGATGGTCTGGTACATATCAGCCAGCTGAGCTGGGATCGGATTGATCATCCCAGCGAAGTGCTGAAAGAAGGGCAACAGATCAAGGTCAAGATCAACAAGATTAATCCGGAAACGGGGAAGATCGGCCTGGCCTATCGCGACACCTGGGAAAATCCCTGGGAAAAGGCCGCCGAGAAATACCAATCCAAATCCACGGTTCAGGGAACGGTGACGCGGCTGACCGACTTTGGCGCATTCGTAAAACTGGAACCAGGAGTGGAGGGATTGATTCATGTCTCCGAGCTGGCGCATCATCGCGTATGGCGGGCGAGCGATGTGTTGAGCGAAGGGCAGCAGGTCGATGTGATGGTCCTGAGCGTCGATCCGGATGCGCAGCGGATCAGCCTGTCGCTGAAAGCCCTGCAACAGCCGCCGGCGAAAAAGGAAGACGATTCCAAAGGCGACGACCCGTCGGACACCGGACAGCAATCCGCCTCCTCGTCAACGAAGCCGAAACGAAAAACTCCGCTGCGTGGTGGCGTCGACCGACCTTCGGACGGTAAAAATTTCGGCCTGCAATGGTGACCCCCGCCGCACGTCCCTGGTCGTGAAAAACTTCAATTGACCTCGTCGCGGCACTCATCGTATCTTGTTGGCCAATAAAGCCTTTGCGGCGATTGTGCCATTTCTTGCGAGAATTTCTGTGACTCGCGTGGCCTTGTTCGGCAACTCAACAAACGCCTGCGCCGCTTGAGGTGGTAAGGCAAATGCTGGCCGGAAAGTGAGAAGGGGCCTTGGACCTAACCGGTCGCACAGACGAAGAGCTGGCTGTCGAATCTTGTCGCGAAGACTCGGACGGACCTGCTTTCCGCTGCCTGCTCGATCGTTACCAGCAAAAAGTCTGGCAGATTTGTTACCGATTGATGGGGAACGCCGAGGACGCGAGTGATGCCGCCCAAGAAGTATTTATCCGCCTGTTTCTGCACCGCGAACGTTACCAGGGAAAGTCGAAATACTCGACCTGGGTCCACGGCGTAGCCCTGCGGACGTGCCTGTCCCTGCGTCGTGCACGCGGGCGGCGGCAGCGACGAGTGGCAACGGCCGTGATCACGCCAGAGATGGCGACCGAGACGGCCAAGAACGATCAGTCGGCAGTCAACATAGACTTAGCGCAAATGTTGGAAAGTCTGAGTGAAGAAGACCGAGCGATGTTGATTTTCAAGCATGCGGAAGGTTACAGCTACGAAGAACTGTCGGATGTGTTCCACCTCTCTGTCAGCGCCTGCAAAATGCGCGTGAGCCGAGCGCGCGAGAAACTGAAACAACGATTCCCCCGCGAACTCGCGGACTGACCCGGTAGACCTCATATGCGATTCGATCAATTATCCGAAACCGAAGTACCGCCCGCACCGGAGGACTTGGCCCAGCAGGTCCATCACCGGCTGAACCGAGTGCTGGTGATGATGCACATCGGCGACTTTTTGCTGCGTGCCGTGCCGACCGCGTCCCTGACGTTTGTCAAACCGGTTTTGGCGTTTTTCAGATACAGCTGCACCGGCCGTTTCGGACAGCGTACGGGACGGCGATGAAATCGCAAGCATCGCAAGTGCGATGCGTAGGCAAGAGAAAATCATAACCCGCTGCGTAAGCGAGGGATAACACCGACATTCGATGATGTGTTCCAACCTTTTTTGGAGGAAAAACGATGTTAGATGAACAAACCCAAGGCGTAGGTCAAGCCTTAGAAGGAGCTAGAAAGACCTTTACGGATACGGCCAGTGAATCGGGGATAACCCTGATCGAGAGTTTTTCCGAATTCTGGAATCAGATCGTGGCGTTGGCGCCGAAGCTGACCGCGGCGATTGTCATCCTGGTCGTCGGTTATCTCGTTGCCCGCCTGGTGGGCCGTATCGTGACGACTCTGTTCGAGCGGATTGGATTACAGCGCGGCGCAGAGCGCAGTGGCTTAATTCAGTCGATGAACGAGATTGGCATTCAGCGGTCGGTACCTCAGATCGTTGGGCGGATCTTCTTTTGGTTTTTGATGTGGGTCTTCCTGATGGCGGGGTTCAAGGTGTTGGGATGGCAGGCCGTTTCCACGGCCCTGGAAGGAATCATCGGCTACATTCCCAATATCCTGGTCGCCTCGGTCATGATTGTCATTGGTTTGTTGGTCGCTGCCCTCTTACGAGGCGTGATCGCGACCAGTGCGGATCGCGTTGGCGTGAGTTATTCGCAGCAACTGGCCAACGCTGCCTACTATGTGCTGGCTCTGATTACTTTCCTGGCGGCACTGAAGCACCTGGGCGTCGAACTGGATCTGTTGAACAACCTGATTCTGATCGCGGCCGGGGCAGTGGCTGTCGGTTTTGCCCTGGCGTTCGGCTTCGGAGGCCGCGACGTGGTGGGCGGGATTCTGGCCGGTTACTACATCCGTCAGCGGATGGATGCGGGTGATCAGGTACGGATCGGCGACCTGCAAGGTGTCGTCCGGGACGTCGGTCCGGTGGCGACCGTGATCGAAACGGACGAAGGTGGCCTGGTCCATCGTCGCAGCATCCCGAACGTCAAGATGCTGAACGAAGCGATCCGCTAACTGCGGTTCCACGAAGTAGCTCGGTTACCGAAGCGATTACGCGGCGGGGCGCTGTACAAACAGCGCTCCGCCGTTTTTTTGCGCCCGGATCATGAAGGCCAAGCGCTGGTGCCCCTGCGTCTGCTGCCGAAGGCACAATGTGTATTTCGCGCTGAGGAAACGGAATCGAGAAGCCGCGATCGTCGAACCCGATTTTCAGTTTTTCGATCAAGTCCCACCGCACCGGCCAGTAATCGACCGAGGCGACCCACGGTCGTACGACGAAATTCACGCTGTTGTCAGACAGCTCGTCAACCGCCACGACCGGTTCTGGATCGGTCAGAATTCTTGGATCGTCCGTCACCAGGTCTTCTAGAAATCGTTTCACGGCCCGCAAGTCGTCGCTGTAGCCGCAGCCGACGACCAGATCGATCCGCCGCGTCGGCTTGGACGAATAATTCAAGATACTGTTACCGGTCACCGCCCCGTTGGGAATAATCACTTCAACATTGTCGGGCGTTCGCATATGGGTGTTGAAGATATGAATCTCTTCAATGATTCCTTTTTCACCACCCGCGTGGACGAAGTCGCCGACCTTGAAGGGCCGAAACAGGATGATCATTACGCCGGCGGCGAAATTGGATAACGAACCCTGCAATGCCATCCCAACGGCGAGTCCCGTTGCGGCGAGGATGGCGGCAAACGAGGTGGTGTTGAAGCCCAGCCGTTCCAGTGCGGCCATGACGACGACAATCAGAATAATCGAATGTGCGATGCGGCACAGGAATTTTGAAAGCGTTTCGTCCAGACGTGCGCGACGCAGGAACTTTTCCAGGATTCGCGAGGTCTGACCAGCCACCCATTTTCCGACCACCAGGATGACCAGCGCGAACAGCACGTTACGAGCGATGTCCGGCGCATAACGGACGAAGAATGCCGCCGCATTGGCCTTCAGCTGCTCCAGATCCAATTGATCCAGAAACGTCATTGTTTCCGCTAGCAGTGCGAAATCCATTTGCTACAGTACTTCCCGCGCGTTGAGCCGACGTTTTGCCGGATGGCCGCCGCCCGCGCGCACCGGCGCCACGGCACTAAAAGGGGCAGGGATAGTAGCGAGATTACGTCAGCAGGGCAAGCACGAATTCAGCCCGTTTCCTCCATCACCGGTCGCAACTTTGGCCGCAAAGGTGAAGGGAAAACAAACGGCCCACAGATTTGGGCCGTTTGATCCAAACGCGAAGCCTAGCGTATCGGATGGGTTTAGATGTCTTCAACCACACCTATTCTTCCGCCAAGTCGCGCAGTCCGAACCCTAACATCAGCCAGGTCCAACCGTTAACCATCAATTCGACGGCAACCACGATACCAAGGATCCAAAAGTCCCCGTCGCGGAAGGCCGTCCAAATCAATAAACCCAAAAACATCGAGACAATGCCGCTGAGAAGCGTCCAACCCCAATGCGTATGACGCTCCTGTAGCGCAACAAGAATTTTCACGAGACCTTCGACCAGTAAGAGGGCAGCCAGCAATAATGTTAGCGTCCCGAGTGTCAGTCCTGGGTGGTTCAGCGCAAGGCCGCCAACAACGAGATAAAGAATCCCTGTCAGCATCTGCACAAAAACACCACTCCATTTCCCGGCCCAAAATGCCGTAATCAGTTGTGCGATACCGCCAACCACCAGTCTAGTTGCGTGCAACCACCAGTCTAGTTGCGTGCGACTAAATCCGTCCAGCCGGCGGATGATGGGGCCTCCCATCGGCAGTTACAATGTCCGAAAGCATTCCCCAGAACGAACGCGACTGAAATGCGCTAAACCTGGTTGCTACCCGTTAACGAATACGAATTTGGCCTCTGACCCTGTCAGTGATTGTAGTCCGCCGAATCGCGGCGTTCCATCATTTTTATGCGAGCAGCAGCAGAGCGTTCTGGCTGCGTGGAACGGCCCAGTTCACGTTAATCGATGTCAAATTTGATCCCCTGAGCCAGTGGCAATTCAGTGGAGTAGTTGACCGTATTGGTCGCACGTCGCATGTAGGCCTTCCACGAGTCGGATCCGGATTCGCGGCCCCCGCCGGTATCCTTTTCACCGCCAAACGCGCCGCCGATTTCCGCTCCGCTGGTCCCGATATTGACGTTCGCGATCCCGCAATCGCTGCCTACCGCCGAACAGAACAGTTCTGCTTCGCGAACGTCGCCAGTAAAGATCGCCGACGACAAACCTTGAGGGACGCTATTGTGAATTTCGATCGCATCTTCCAGCGATTGGTATCTGATCAGATAGAGGATCGGCGCAAACGTTTCTTCCTGGACGATCGCCGCGTCGTGTGAAATTTCGACGATCGCAGGGTGAACATAAACACCACCAATCGGGACTCCCTTAGTGACTCGACCACCTCCGTGGACAGTACCTCCCTGTCGTTTCGCTTCTTCCAACGCCGCGTCCATGGCTTGCCCGGATGCTTTGTCAATCAGCGGACCCACCAGGATGCCGTCTTGTCGCGGATCACCAATCGCCAGCTGCTGATAGACGTTGCGCAGCCGGTCCCGCAACGGATCGGCGACCGACTCGTGCGTAATTAACCGCCGCAGGGAGGTACAGCGCTGGCCACAGGTGCCAACCGCGGAAAAAGTGATCGCCCGCACCGCCATTTCCAGATCGGCCGACGGCGTGACGATCAACGCGTTGTTACCGCCAAGTTCCAGTAAAGGACGAGCTAGTCGGCCCGCGACCGTGGGTCCTACTTCGCGGCCCATCCGCACCGAGCCGGTAGCAGAAACGAGCGGCAGCAGCCGGTGCGACGCCACCGCCTGGCCGACGGCTGGTCCGTCGCCAAGGATCATGTTGCATACGTCCGGCGGAACGTTGCCCATCCGCCGGGCAACGCTCACAGCAATTGCCTGGCACGCCATCGCACACAACGGCGTTTTTTCCGAGGGCTTCCAGACCAGCGTGTCTCCGCAGACCAGGGCCAGCATGGCATTCCAGGCCCAGACGGCAACGGGAAAGTTGAAGGCGGTGATCACACCCACCGCTCCCAGCGGGTGCCACTGCTCGCTCAGCCGGTGCTGTGGTCGCTCCGAAGCGATGGTCAGGCCGTACAACTGCCGGCTGAGTCCGACGGCAAAGTCACAGATGTCGATCATCTCCTGGACTTCGCCCAGCGATTCCTGAGTAATCTTTCCCGCCTCCAGGGTAACCAGCAACGCCAGTTCTTCTTTGTGTTCGCGCAGCGCATCGCCGATTTGTCGTACGTACTCACCCCGTTGTGGAGCGGGGACCGTTCGCCAGTGCAGAAAGGCTTCGTGCGCGGCCGACACGACCGAATCGACCTGGTCCGCCGTTGCGGCGGCAAACGACGTGAGAGCAACGCCATCAATGGGGGATCGCAATTCGATCTGGGAACCCTGACCGCTTAGCCACTTGCCGCCAATCGCAATCGATTGTGTTGGACTTGGAACACCCAAATTGTCGAGCACGTTTTTAAGTTCGGTCATCACGTCGATCTCCACAGTCTCGTTCAGACAGGCCTCACTCTTGCTCTTGTGCTTCCTGGGAGGGTGAGGCCTTTAGAAATACGCACAATTCGTTTAACCGTCGATCGGAATCATCCGAATGCAGACCGGCGAGGGGATTTCCAAGGTATTGCCCGTGGATTCGAGTTCGCCCGTGTTGCCGTCGATACGGAAAACGACAATCGTATGACTGTCTTGATTCTGCGCCAGCAGGAATGTACCTGTCGGGTCGAGTTCAAAATTACGCGGCGTCTTTCCCTGGGTTGGTTCGTTTTCGACATAGGCCAGTTTGCCCGTTTGCGGGTCAACGCGATAGACGATGATCGAATCGTGGCCACGATTCGATCCGTACAAGAACTTACCCGACGGATGGACGCGGATCTCGGCCGTGCTAAAACCCTCCCGATTTTGAACGTCTTCAGGCAAAGTCGAAATCGTCTGAAGTTTGGTTAGCGACCCGCGCTGGGAATCGAAGGCGAAGGCGGTGACCGTCATATCCGATTCGTTGATAACGTAGGCAAACTTCTGATTGGGATGGAAACAAAAATGCCGCGGCCCGGCACCGGGTTCGACGGTTGCATATGCCGGATCATTGGGTGTTAACGTGCCGCGGGAGGCGTCCAGCCTGTAAATCAGTAACTTGTCGATCCCGAGGTCGGCCGCAACGGCAAATCGATTGCTGTCGTCGACGTTGATGCTGTGCGCGCGGGCGCATTTTGTCGACGCTGGTTCACAATGGACCCCTCATGTTGGATCGAACTGGTCGCCTTGCCTAGTGTTCCGTCGTCGTTGATTGGGAGTGCCGCGACACTACCACCGCCGTAGTTAGCCACCAACACACATTTTCCGGAATGGTCGACGACCAGATGACAAGGTCCGCTACCTTCGGACGACTGCTGATTCAGGGCCGTCAATCCGCCCGTTTTCGGATCGATGGAAAATGCCGCGACCCCGCCGCGCTCCTTACCTTCAAAGTCCCCGATCTCTGCGACCGAGTACAGAAAGCGGCGGTTTGGATGGACGGCCAGAAACGATGGGTTCTTAATGCCTGTGCGAACGCCGGTTTGCTTTAGCGCACCGGTTTTCGTATCCAGCTCGCAGATATAGATGCCCTGACTGTCACCCCGAGTGTACGTGCCAACGTAAACGCGATACGCGCGCGGTGAAGATGCGGCGGCGGCAGCCGATTCTGAGACAAGCGTTGCTGAGACAACACAGACACAAACGAAATACCAGAGTGCCAGCAACGCGTGGCGCAGGACTTGAGTCAACGGCATGAAAACAGTTCCTCGGTTGATCAGGATTTAAAGATCGCAAACGGTCGCGATCATTCTGAGCTATTCGCACGGAACGCTCAACCGCGGGCATGCGAGCTAGTTGCTTCTGCACTTCGTAAACTCTAGACTTGCCGATGATCGCTTTGTTCGCCCGCCCAGGCCTGTAAAATCAGCGAACAACGTTTATGGGCCGCCTAAAGGCGGTTCTCCAGCGTGTTGCCCGAGCAGCTGCGGAATTTTCTGGAATGTGCTTCGTGCGCCTGTTAAGATGCGGTCGTTCGCACCACTGAGGCCGCACCATGATGAAAACGATTTTGAAGACGATCCTCCGCACAAGTTTTATCTTGATCACGCTTCTGACGTGGTCATCTCGCGACTGTCTGGCACAGCATACGTTCGAATATCCGAACGAAGAACAGATATCTCACTGCACCTTGGCTGAGATGGGACTGGCTGGAATGTGCGTGATCGGCGATGACGAGGCGAGCGTCGTGCGCGGTTGCCCCGGTCCCCCGCCCCAAGGCGCGTGGCTGGTCGGTTTGTACAACCGTTTCTTGCGCTACTCGCAAATGACACGCAGTCCGCAAATCTCTCGCGCCACTTCGGCTAGAGCCGAGAGCCGATCTGTGTCCCGCTGACTGCACACCGTTGAAATCGGAAACGTAACGTGCTGTTAGACGAAGCTGCGTCGCTCGGGTGGACGTGGAACCTTTGGGTTCCGCGGCTTTCGAGGGAGGGGGTTCCGGAGATAGCATTGACTGTACAGATCTGGCCTTTTCGCTTAGCGACGCCAGGGGTAGGGTTAAGTGACGATGGCCGATAAGGGGCGGTCATCCGAGATTGAATGAGGAGCGGTACAGATGGCGATCAACAGAAAACGAAGCACTCAGCGGTTGAATCATGAAGCGCTCGAAACACGATTGTGTTTGGCCGCGAGCGCGGGCTGGGACGGTCCGGGGGCCAGGGAAGTGCCGAATGGACGTATTACGTGGACAATGCGCCGGCGAGCCTGAGCCAGGCGGAAGTGGTGGCCGCAATTGAGCAGGCCTTGGGTGCGTGGGCCGACGTGGCCGACATCAACTTTACGGAAACGGTTATGCGGGCTTTCGACAACCGAGAAGTTTTGGCGGAAGGGCGTGGAGTCCGTTTGATGCGGTAACCGCGACGTCTGACTTAGCCGATGGGAACGACACAGCCTCTAGCTGGCGAATCAACGATCCGCTCGAGAAATTTACCTTTCGACCTTTTGCTCGTGCCAGGTGGAACAGAATACGACTGGGATGACCGCTCTGACGTCCCAGATCTCCAATGTGTGCGAATCCTCATAAGCGGCATCAAAAACCGCTGAGGATTTTCGCTCAGCGCACGCCACCAATGACGAACAGAACGATAATGCAGACGCAATATCGCAACTACGTTGAGTGCAACGCGGATGACGATAAGACGATATGTCGGGTCATGTCCCGTCAGTTTGACAGATCGGCAATCGTTTTCGGATCGAGCACCCATGGCGAAAGTGATAACCATTCGTTCCGCGGATCAGTTGCGGGAGCATGCAAACGCTTGGGACGAATTGTGGTGGAGTAGTTGTGTTTCGGCACCTGCTGCCCGGGCCGAGTTGATCGCTCAGTGGCTGGATACATTTCTGGGCAAGGAAGACGTTCGCATCCTGGCCGTCGAACTCGACGGGAGACTGGTCGCGGCTTTACCACTATTGCTAGGAAATAAGAAGGGCCTGTTTGGCGTTGGCACGTTACCAAGATCAGATTGGACCGGTTGTGGTGACCTGCTTTTGCGTCCGGACGTCGACGCGCAACTTGCCTTGGCGCCGCTGGTCGCCGAACTTCAGAACCTCGACTGTTCCCTGCTATGGTTGGATGGAGTGTCTGTCGAAGCGGGATATTGGCAGACTTTCTGCAGGTTCTTGCGGGAAGCCGGCCTGAACACGCTCTGCGACGTTCGCTATGAGGTCGGAATTGTCGGCATGCATCATGATTGGGAAGCGTACCGCAAGACATGGTCGCGGATGCATCGCCGCAACATGAAGCGGCACGCACGTCAGCTCCAGCAGCAGGGTGACTTGCAACTGCGTGTTTACTCGGAATTGGCGGACGATGACGTGGCGCCATTGATCGAGCGCGGTTTTGCCGTGGAAGATCGCAGTTGGAAAGGACGCGCCGGGAGTTCCGTCCTGAGCAGCGGTGTGAATCTGGATTACGTGAAGCGACAATCGATGCAGCTAAACGCCTGGAAGCAACTGGAGCTCGTCTTCCTGGAGTTGGACGGCAAGCCGATCGCGTTCGAGTGGGGCTGGACAGCCAAAGGCGTCTATCACGCCACCAAGGTCGGTTACGACGAGTCGTATGCGAAGTGGGGCCCTGGCCAGGTCCTGCGGTATCTAATGTACGAACAGTTTTTCGCGGACGATATTCACACATCCATCGATTTCATCGGCGACCTCACGCCGGCTACAGGAAAGTGGTGTACCAGGACGTATCCGGTTGGCCGGATCGTTGTCGGGAAACCGACCGTCTCGGGCCGCGCACTCATGCTGGGCTATCGAGCGGTACGGCAGGTTCGCGATCGTGGGCGCACGGCCGCGATCGTCGACACCGGGCAAGGGACTGGACTGCATGAACCGGCGCCTGTGTGACCGTGACGGGAAACGGCCTGGCTGTGTGACGCTCATCCAGCAAGCGATGGCTGGCAACGAGTTTGTCGTTCCGCCATCAGGCGGCACTGCCCTACGGATTTTCGCCTGCAGACGGTACTGTGATCATCTACGTGCCCGTGTTCTATCGTGCACGCTGCATGGAATGAATGACCAACGGCAATCGCTAGGGCCAATGAACGAAATGGCTACATCTCGGTGGTGGCGGAAGTGTCGCTGCTGAACCGCGTGGTCCCATCACCTTGGTAGTATCGACCAAAGCGATTGGAGACGAATTCCTTGAAATCGATATCTTCCTGCCGAACAAAGCCCGAATCGGGAAGCTGGCCTGCAACATGCAGATCGAGCGCGGCGCAGCGCCGCGGCTGTCGTAATCTGAATGGCGCTCCAAGGTTCGTTGTCGATCATCTTCGAATAGATCTTTCTGGCGTCGCTGGTCTGGACGAGTTGCTCGTTGCGCCATCCGGTCACACTGCAGAAAACGACGACAACATCCTGGAAGGTTATCGGCAAAGCGTTTTCCAGAATATCTTTCAGAACGTCACGCCGCTCACTGAGGCGCAACTCGTGGACCAACAGGGCCATTAAATCTCGGTGGCCCAGGTAACGAATCGTCCGATAGTTCAGCTCGCGAACCTGGTCTTCCAACGTCTCGCACAGCGTCCCGAGGCCGCCGGATGTATTGAACGCTTCGTAGCGGACGCCGTCGAGCGAAAAATGTTCCAATCCTTCCAGCGGCAGGACTTCGAGGCGTTTGCCTTCGTGAATCGCTTCGCACGGGTTGCAGTATTCATTGATCAATCCGTCCGTCGACCAGGTCAGGTTGTATTTCAGCCGATTGGTTGGAAACTGCGGTAACGCCCCGACGCGCATTTTGACCGAGTCGAGTCGATCAAATTGTTTGGTCAGGTGATTGGCCACGACGGAAATGAAACCGGGAGCCAGACCACATTGCGGCATGAAGATCTGGCCAGGTTTGGCACGCTGGGCAAGCTGCCGTACGCGGCGCACCGTTTCGACGTCCTCAGTCAAATCGAAATAGCTCAAGCCGTTCTCCAGCGCAACTTCGGCGATGACTTGATTGAAACGAAAGCTGAGCGCTGAAACGACGCTGTCGCAATCGCTCATCGCTGCCGCAAGGTCTTTGCGGTTGGTTGCGTCCAGCACGCCGGCGGTCACACCTGCCCGATCGCGAATCCGGTCCAGCGACTGCGAATCGACGTCGCCCACGTTGACGACGTAGTCGCCACTATCGGCCAGAAATCGGGCGACCATCCGGCCGATCTTTCCACTTCCCAACAAAAGAACTCGGTGCATCGTGAACCTCGTGTGACGAGAACACAGATGTGGTGAAGGTGCGGAACGATATAATACAAAAAGGGGTATGGCTGTGCGCGGGTCTCCCGACCCCGCACGAGGACCGACGGTCTCCTCGTGCCATTCCAGGATCCCGTTATTGGGAGACCTGCGGTCAGCTGTAGAGGACCGACGGTCTCCTCGTGCCATTCCAGGATCCCGTTATTGGGAGACCTGCGGTCAGCTGTACCGGCGAGGTCGGGAGACCTGCGCACGAGCGCGTGCGCGGGACGGCGCTGTGCGCGGGTCAGCGCTGTGCGCAGGTCGGCGCTGTGCGCGGGTCTCCCGACCCCGCACTGCATTTGACCGCGCTGTGCGCGGGTCTCCCGACCCCGCACTGCATTGACCGAAGGTCTCCCTACTGGACTTGATGAGCCTATTGGGAGACCTGCGGTCGGGCTGTACCGGCGAGGTCGGGAGACCTGCGCCGAGCGCGGTCGGGAGACCTGCGCCGAGCGCGGTCGGGAGACCTGCGCCGAGCGCGGTCGGGAGACCTGCGCCGAGCGCGAGGCTGTTTTCATCAGCAAGAATTATACGGGACCCCGGTCATGGGCAAACGCCAAATGCCTCACCCCCACGAAACAGAAAAAGATCGTTTTCAATGGACGCCTCGAGCCCGAGGCGGCGGAGTTCGTGCATCGTGTACTGGACGATTACCTGGCGGCCAACTCGTGGGCTGTCCAGTTCGGCCAGCGTTTACTGGACGAAACGGGGACCAGGCTTGTCGATTGGATCGATCACCTGGCCGTGCCGCAGCAGGAAGGGCTCGATCAGCGGCTGGAAGCTTTGTCGTTTAAGCGTACTCGTTACGGTGAGTCGACGTTCTGGCGTCATGCGCCGGGTCTGTTTCCGGAACTGATGGTTCACGGCGCGACGACCCGCGGTCTGGCGCTTCGTGTCGATTCGGTCGAGGACTTTCTTGCGGCACACCACCTACAGCAGGAGGTCACCATCGTCGGCTCGCCCGCAGCGGCGCTGCGACGAGCGCTGATTTCCGATGAGGGCGGAGCCCAACTATGGGTTGTCCAGCGGCACGGTTTTTCTGGCTGGCAGCCACCAGCATTGGACAAGTCCAGCGAACAAGCGATCGTCCGACATGCCGCCGCGTTCGGAAGTCGCCGTCGTGAATTTGAAGATGATATCGCCGGTTTTGAAAACGCACGAACGTTGATTCAAGCGGCCGTGTCCGATCTTGGCGTGGACCGGGCGGCGGACCTTTTTTTCAAGTCCGAACGGGATTATTGGCAGAGCCGCAATCGTGCCGCACAGGTCCAGAAGGCGCGGCAGGACGCTTTGGGAATGGGATGGGCCAACCACGACCACCACACTTATCGCGCCAGTCGCGAACATTTTGCGCGGTTGATTGAGTTGATGGAGCTGTTGGGTTGCCACTGCCGCGAGCGTTTCTTCGCAGGCGACGAAGCAGGTTCGGGCGCACAGGTCCTGGAACAAACGGCTTGCCGCGTGGTGATCTTCGCGGATGTGGATCTGACGCCCGACGAGATCTCCGGCGACTTCGCTCACCAGGGACTGGCGTCTCGCGACCAGCTCGGAACCGTCGGCCTGTGGTGCCGATTGCACGGCGACGCGTTTCTGCAGGCGGGCATGCACCACTTGGAGTGCCAGTTCGATTTCGAGCGGGCCAGGCAGCAGCTGCAGGAGTTGGGGATTCAAACCATGGCGCCTTTCACGGATTTCACTTACCTGAAGCAGGCGTTTACGGAAGGAGAAACGTGGTCGGTCGCCGACGCGAGAATCGAAGCAGCACGCGCCGCAGGCTCCATTACGGACAAGCAGGCGCAACGATTCCGCGTCGAAGGAGTTCTCGGTTCACATATGGAGATCCTCCAACGCGACGACGGCTATAGGGGTTTCAACCAGACAGGCATCAGCGAAATCATTAAGAAGACCGACCCCCGACAGATGCCTTCTCCCTGATCGGTGGCGGCCTGTATTCAGACGCCGTTTACCGGTTCGCCCTGGATGGCCAGATTGGCTGAATCCCCTGCCTTTCTAGACCACGTGCCTTTCGAGACCACGCTGGCCAGGCAAACCAAGAATTAGTTGAAGTCGTTGTGCCAGTGTGTTACCCTGCAAAGCGTTGTCAATATCGATCGAGCCGGACGCTAGTTCGCACCGCGATCAGCGCCGACGATCCCGGAACCATTTATAGGGGAATCGCCATGAATTCAAAAAGACTCCTTGTTGCCGTCGCTGCGCTCGCACTGTTGTGCGGGGTAACGGCAGCGGACGCCCAGGTCGTTACGGCGTACTATGCGCCAAGTGTTTCCTACTACGCGCCGGCGCCGACGGTCGCCTATTATGCGCCGACCGTAGCCTACCGACCGGTGACTGCCTACTACGCGCCGACGCCGGTCACGACGTATTACGCGCCAAGCGTCGGCGTGACGTCGTATTACGCGCCAAGCGTCGGTGTGACAGCTTATTACGGGCCACGCGTCGGTGTGTCGGCTTATTACGGGCCGTCGGCGAGCGTCGCGTACTACGGTGGCCCGGCCGCGGTCTATCATCCGCGACGTGTTGCTCGCCGATACTGGGCCTGGGGCTACTAAACGCGTCCTGAATGATACCTAAACGTGCGACCGCGCTGGCCGGAACTGCCGGCCAATCGCGGTGCCGGGGTATCGTCGTTCGGTCTGGCCGCCCTCCATCGCCAGGCTTCCACTTGCGCGAAGCGAGTCGCTAAGGATACTATCTGGGGCCGCCAACATGCGAATCCCGACTGCGTTGAGCTTGCGGAAACGGCACCGAGGCGGAAGAATGGTCGTTTCTAAGCTACGGCGAGCAACCGGCTTGTCGCTGAATTCGGAACGGTTGTCCCGCAAACTCAAGGCTCATTTATGCATTCGCAGCTTGTTGTACTTGGTGGCGGACCGGGCGGTTACGCCGCGGCCTTTTTGGCGGCCGACCTGGGATTTGACGTAACGATCGTCGAATTGGAATCACGGCTGGGCGGTGTCTGCCTGTTGCGAGGTTGCATCCCGTCCAAAGCCTTACTGCACGTGGCCAAGGTGATCCACGAAAGCCGTGATCTGACCGAATGGGGCGTTCAGCTCGGAACGCCCACCATCGACGTCAATCAAATGCGCGAACGAAAAGAAAAGGTAATCACCACCCTGACCAAAGGGCTGGCCCAGCTAGCGAAACGGCGTAAGGTGCGTTTGATTCAAGCACGCGGAACCCTGGAGAGTTCGCAGTTAATGCGATTGACGGACGGCGATCCTAAAACATATGCCGAAGGGGATCAGCTGACATTCGATCATTTGATTCTCGCCACCGGCTCGTCGCCTGCGATGCCATCGTTGTTTGATATTGGCAGCGAACGCGTGATGGATTCGACCGGTGCCTTGGACCTGCCTGAGCTTCCCAAATCGCTGCTTGTTGTCGGCGGCGGTTACATCGGCTTGGAAATGGGAACGGTCTATGCCGAACTGGGATCAGATGTAACGGTGGTCGAAATGTTGGATGGGCTGTTGCCGGGGGCAGACCGTGATCTGGTCAAACCGCTCGCCAAGCGGTTGGACGCTTTATTCGCAAACATCTACCTGAAGACGCGAGTCACGGCGCTGATCGATCATGGTGATCAGGTGGAAGTCATTTACGACGGTGAGAAGATCGGAAGCGAGAAGTTTGACCGGATCCTTGTCGCCGTCGGTCGACGACCGAATAGTCGGGGACTTGGTCTGGAAAACACCAAGGTCCAGGTGGATAAAAAGGGTTTCGTCGTGACCGATCGTACACAGCGGACCGCCGATCCGCACATCATGGCAATCGGTGACGTCGCCGGAGAGCCGATGTTAGCGCACAAGGCATCCCACCAGGGAAAAATAGCGGTTGAGGTGCTGGCGGGAGAACCGGCGGAGTTTGACAAACTGGCAATTCCGGCCGTGGTTTTCACCGATCCGGAAATTGCCTGGGCAGGACTCACGGAGGAACAAGCCAAACGAGAAGGCATCGAATATGAAGTTGCCCAGTATCCGTGGGCAGCCAGCGGTCGAGCACAAGCGGTTGGCGCGACGGCCGGGTTAACGAAACTTCTGATTGAACCCGATACGGATCGCGTCATTGGCGCTGGTCTGGTCGGAAGCGGCGCTGGCGAGCTGATTGGCGAAACCGTTCTGGCAATCGAAATGGGCTGCACCGCGCGTGACATGGCCGAGTCGATCCATCCCCATCCCACGTTGAGCGAAACGGTTTCGTTTGCCGGCGAGGTTCAGCTAGGCGTCGCCACGGAAGTCTACCGACCCAAACGAAAGAAGTGAACCGATCCCGGTCGAACGCCCAACATCCAACGCTGAACGTCCAACGCTGAACGTCCAACGCTGAACGTCCAACGTCGAAGTAAAAGACCGTTCGATGTTCGACGTTGGAAGTTCGATGTTGGACGTTCAACACAATCGGCCTTTACCTGCCATCGCAACTCACCGAAAATTACTCTATACAATCGGCCTTTACCTGCCATCGCAACTCACCGAAAATTACTCTATTCTCTCCATGTGATGAAGAAATTGGTAAGGAACAGTCTTGATGGCTTCCGATATTGAAACGAAACCGATTCCGAGTGACGTCGACCCGTCCGAGACCTCCGAATGGCTGGAATCGCTGCAATATGTTCTGGAGAGCAGAGGGCCAGAGCGGGTCCAGTATTTGTTGTCGGTCTTAGACGAGTACGCTTATCGGCATGGGGTCGAGCTGCCGTTTACGGCAAACAC
This sequence comes from uncultured Planctomycetales bacterium, assembly GCA_963844115.1. GTDB lineage: Bacteria > Planctomycetota > Planctomycetia > Pirellulales > UBA7805 > CS4-C045. Next base: position 19,842 of record CAWJNN010000008.1, read on the forward strand.
GCCGTACATCAACTCGATTCCGGTCGAGCGGCAACCGGTTTATCCAGGAAATCGTGAAATCGAACGGCGGATCAAGAGCATCATTCGTTGGAATGCGATGGCGATGGTCGTGCGGGCTAACCGCGACTATTCCGGAATCGGCGGCCACATATCGACCTATGCTTCCTGCGCGACGCTGTACGAAGTTGGCTTCAATCATTTCTTCCGCGGCAATCAGAACTTTACGGGTGACCATGTTTATTTTCAGGGACACGCTTCGCCCGGCATCTATGCCCGTGCGTTTCTAGAAGACCGATTGACCGAAGATCACCTGATCAACTTCCGCCGGGAACTACCCGCCGGTCAGGGCCTGTCGTCGTATCCGCATCCGTGGCTCATGCCCGACTTCTGGGAATATCCAACGGTCTCGATGGGCTTGGCCCCGATCATGGCCATTTATAAAGCTCGCTTTAATGAATACCTGCGGGATCGCGGGATTGTTGATACGGCCGACCGCAAGGTGTGGGCCTTTCTGGGCGACGGTGAATGCGACGAACCGGAGACGCTGGGCGCTATTACTCTGGCGTCGCGTGAACAGTTGGACAACCTGATCTTTGTCATCAACTGCAATCTACAGCGTCTGGACGGTCCGGTGCGCGGCAACGGCAAGATCATTCAGGAGTTGGAAGCAATCTTCCGAGGCGCCGGTTGGAATGTCATTAAGGTTGTTTGGGGTGATGATTGGGATCCGCTGCTAGCGCAGGACGACGAAGGACTATTGGCTCGGCGAATGATGGAGGTGGTCGACGGCGAATACCAGAAGTACACGGTCGCGGGAGGCGATTACATTCGCGAGAACTTTTTCGGCGAGTACCCCGAGCTGTTGGAGATGGTCAAGAACCTCTCTAACGAAAAGCTCGTAAAAATGCGCCGCGGCGGTCACGAACCGGAAAAGGTTTATGCGGCGTACAAAGCAGCCATGGAATGCAAAGGCCGACCGACGGTGATCCTGGCCAAGACGATTAAGGGATATGGGCTGGGCGAAGCGGGTGAAGGCCGTAACATTTCGCACCAACAGAAAAAACTGAACGAAGAAGAGCTGCGTGAGTTCCGCAGTCGGTTTGGCATCCCGATTTCTGACGACGACGTTGCCGAAGCGCCTTTCTACAAGCCGCCTGCGAATAGCGTTGAGATGAAATATCTGCGCCAGCGTCGCGAGGCGCTGGGTGGTTCGGTGCCCTCTCGATCGACGCGCCAGGTTACCCTGGAAGTGCCACCCCTCTCGGAGTACGAAGAGTTTCTCGGCGGCAGCAAGGGAAAAAATATCTCGACGACCATGGGCCTCGTGCGACTATTGGGAAAACTGTTGCGCGACACGCGCATTGGAAAGCACATCGTACCCATCGTGCCGGACGAATCGAGAACCTTCGGAATGGAGGGGCTGTTCCGTCAGTTCGGAATCTACGCGCATGCCGGTCAGCTCTACGAACCGGTCGATTCGGAACAATTGCTGTTCTACAAGGAAGCCCGCGACGGGCAGATTCTAGAAGAGGGAATTACCGAAGCGGGAAGTATGGCATCGTTCATCGCCGCCGGGACTAGTTATTCGGCCCACGGGATCCACATGATTCCGTTCTTCATCTACTATTCGATGTTCGGCTTCCAAAGGATCGGTGACTTGATCTGGGCGGCCGCGGATTGTCGAGCACGTGGTTTCATGTTGGGCGGTACGGCCGGTCGCACGACACTCAACGGCGAAGGCTTGCAGCATCAGGATGGTCACAGCCTGTTGAACGCCATGGCCTTCCCGACGGTTCGCTCGTACGATCCTGCGTTCACCTACGAAACGGCCGTCATCGTCTTCGACGGTCTCAAACGAATGTACCAAGATAACGAAGATGCGATTTACTATCTGACGGTCGAAAACGACAACTACCAGCATCCGGCTATACCCGAGGGCGATCACATTCGCGAAGGCATCGTCAAGGGAATGTACAAGTTCTCGTCCGTTGCCGCCGACAAGGCTCGACCCGTTGTGCAGCTGTTGGGAAGCGGCGCGATTCTGAACTGCGTCTTGGAAGCGCAACAAATCCTGGCAGAAAAACACGGTATTGGAAGTGACGTTTACAGCGTCACCAGTTATACCGAGCTCGCTCGCGAAGCGCAGGCGTGTCAGCGCTGGAATCGACTGCACCCGAGGGCACGGCCACGACGATCTTACTTGGAGAACGTGCTTGCTGATGTAGAAGGGCCGTTCATCGCCGCCTCCGATTATGTCCGTGGCGTTTCGCAGCAGATCGAACCGTGGTTGCCAGGCGGATTGACGGTTCTGGGCACCGATGGGATGGGACGGAGTGAAACGCGCGAAGAACTGCGGCGTCACTTCGAAGTTGATGCAGCCAACATCGTGATCGCCACGTTGTACCGATTATCGAAGCTGGGCCAAGTCGATGCCGATACGGTCCAGAATGCGATCAAGGAATTAGGAGTTGATCCCGACAAGATTAATCCGATGTATGCGTGAGTAGTGAGTGTCGGGTGTCGAGTAATTAGGGTGAATTGATGTCGATAGAAATTAGACTTCCCGATCTGGGTGAGGGTATCGAATCGGGCGACGTGTTGAGCATCTTGGTCAACGAAGGCGATACGATTTCGGCGGACCAGGGAATCGTTGAATTGGAAACAGACAAGGCCGTGGCGGAAGTGCCCTGCCCGCAAGCCGGTCGCGTCACCAAGATCCATGTCAAAAACGGCCAAACCGTTGCCGTCGGCGCAACGCTGATTACGTTGGAAGCAGCAGAGGCGGCGGCAACGAGTTCACCAGCGGCCAAGAAACCGCCGCGAAAAGCCAAGCCCAAACCGCCACCGGCGTCGGAAACCAAAGCAACATCAGTGAAACCGGCGTCCGTGAAACCAGCACCACTAGTAGAACGAAAATCGGAACCTCCGTTGCCGCCACGCCAGATTGCATCCGCTTCACCAGCCGTGAAACCACCGGCCCCGCCGGTCGGCGACGAGAGTCACCTGTCGGCTGCGGCTCCTTCGATCCGGCGTCTCGCGCGCGAAGTCGGTATCGATCTGACAACCATTTCGGGAACCGGCGCCGGTGAGCGGATCACTCGCGATGATGTGCTGGCCGCCGTCCGCGCCGCCGCTCGTCAAGCAATCACACCAACGGCCGCCGAGCCTCGCGACGCGCCCGCCTCGACGCCGTCCATTCCGGCCCCGTCCTATCCGACCCCGGCGGGCGAGTCGACCATCGATGCCTGGGGACCGGTCGTCACCGAACGCGTCAGCAAGATCCGAGCGACCATTGCCAGGAACATGGTCCATTCGAAATCGACAGCGCCGCATGTCACGAATTTTGACGACGCCGACGTGACGGAACTGGAAGTAATCCGCAAGTCCAGCAAAGTCGACTACGCATCGAAAGGAATCAAGCTGACCACGATGGCATTCGTCTTGAAAGCCGTCGGGATATCGCTACGTCAACATCCCGCCATCAATGCGTCGTTGGATTCGGAAAACAATCAGATCATTTACAAACAGTACGTCAACCTCGGCATTGCCGTCGACACCGAACGAGGCTTGATGGTCCCCGTCATCCAGGGTGTCGACAACATGAGTATTCCGGAAGTTGCCAAAGCACTGTCGGCGCTTGCCGAGAAAGCGCGGGCCGGCAAGATCACGATCGACGAGATGCGGGGCGGCACGTTTACGATCAGCAATCTTGGTGCGATCGGCGGCACGTATTCCACGCCCGTGATCAATGTTCCGGAAGCGGCGATCCTGCTAATCGGTCGTTCGCGCGAGATGCCGGTCGTTGTGGAAGGCGATATCAAAGTGCGCCTGATGATGCCGCTTAGCATTTCCTACGACCATCGTCTCGTCGATGGCGCTGCGGCGGCCAGGTTTTTGAACGACGTCAAGGGCTACCTCCAAACCCCGGGTCGTTTGTTGCTGGCACCGTAAAGAATCCAAACGGATCATAACATTGCGTGTTTGTCAAAGATAAACCGGATGGGCGCCTCACGGAACTTGCCGCACGCAGCTCCACATGATCAGCGCGATGAACACCAGCAGGGCAACCGCCGTCCACCGCCACACCGGAGCAATGCCGTGGCTGTGGGTGATATAGTTTCCACATGCCGGACACCGTTCGGCATCTTCGTAAACATCCTGTCCGCAGGCGGGACAAGGTAGCGACTCCGAATCGAGACCTTCATCCTCCAGGCCGTCATCCCCTTGCCCATCATCCCCGTAGAATTCTCCCGGATACTCGTCATCGTCCGGGTCATCCCAATCAACTTCAGCCACACATTTACCTTCCTGAAGCGAATGGAAGCCACGGAGTCACGGAGCACACGCCGAGGTCTTGGAAGTGGTTTGGGGCAGGGATTAACCCGAACGTTCTAATTCTTGTTTGTTTGCGCAGATTCGTAGGACGGATTGCTAATCCGTCTGGACCCAATGGCATTCCGACCTATCTTTTTGATTTTGTAGGCTGGACACTCTTGTCCGACTCTAAGAGACGGGCAGTCCCGGCGCGCCGGGACTACTGACAAATTCGACTGACGTGAGGTACTAGGCTGTTACCGCTCTCGCATGGCGCGGGCCATATCACGTTTGACGGTATCCTTTTTCAGCTTCTCGCGCTTGTCGTACAACTTCCGGCCGCGACCGATCCCCAACAATACCTTCGCTCGACCCCGTGTGAAATACATCTTCAGCGGGACGAGCGTCATCCCTTGCTCGTATGCTTTGCTGGCAAACTTTTTGATTTCGCGGCGGTGCAGTAGTAACTTGCGAGGGCGTCGCGGGTCGTGGTTCATAACGTTGGCCTGGACATATTCAGCGATATCACAACCGATCAGCCAGACTTCGTCATTGCGAATCCGGCCGTAGGCTTCCTCGATCGAGACGTGACCATTCCGGAGGCTCTTCACCTCGCTACCAACCAATGCGATGCCGCATTCCAGCGTGTCGAGTATTTCATACTCCCGCCGCGCCCGCCGGTTTTCGGTAATCCGTTTCTCGTTCTTCGCCACCGCTTTCGCTTCGGCTTTGTTTTTTGATTTTTTGGCCATGGTCGTTGTCATTATGGCTTGCGCGCTGCTGCTGGCAAAGAGACGGTGTTCCATCTGGCATCAAGGGCTGGGAGAACCCGGGGGAGGTGCCTATAATCCTGACAAGGATTCGCCCCTAGCTTGGACAGCGAGACTTTCGTAGCGGTGGCTTCCAACCGGGCGTTCACGCTCTATCACTCAGGTCCTCCCAGCGTGTTTGACTTACCGATCATTGGCCAGGCTGAAACGAGTTGCGAAACGCCGCCTGCAGCGGCCTCGCGCCGACGTCTTCCCGACTGGCTGAGACGTGATATCCCCAGCGGTTTCGCTCATCACGCGACGGCCAATCTGATCGCCGAACTGGGCCTGGAGACGGTCTGCGAGAGCGCCAAATGCCCAAATCGGAGTGAATGCTGGTCGCAAAAGACGGCGACCTTCATGATCATGGGCGATACCTGCACGCGGCCCTGCGGTTTCTGCAGTGTCGACAAAGGAAAAACCAGGCCACTGGAAGTCGACGAACCGCGACGCGTGGCAGATGCCGCTGAACGACTGGGATTGAAGCACGTCGTGATTACTTCGGTCACACGCGACGACTTGCCAGACGGTGGGGCCGATCATTTCTATCAGAGCGTGTTGTCCGTGCGAGAGCGTACGGGAGCGACCATCGAAGTGCTTACCCCTGACTTCGTCCATTGCAAGGAAGCGATCGAACGCGTGGTTCAGCGCGGCCCGAAGTTTTCAACCACAACACCGAGACGGTACCGCGGTTGTACGGCCGCGTTCGCGGGCGGAAGTCCGACTATCGCTGGACGCTGCAGCTCTTAAAGCGTGTGAAACAGCTCGATCCGCAAATCAAGACGAAGAGCGGCCTGATGTTGGGGCTGGGCGAGACGCGTGATGAAATCCTGGATACGCTGGCCGATCTGTTGGACGCGGATTGCGATTTTCTAACTCTGGGCCAGTATCTGCAGCCAACGCTGGCCCATCTGCCCGTCCAGCGGTACGTGCCGCCCGACGAATTCGACCTGCTGGGACGACAGGCTCGTGCGATGGGTTTCGCCGACGTAGCCAGTGGCCCTTTCGTCCGCAGCAGCTATCACGCGCGCGAAATGTTGAGTTCGCCCGGCACGTGTTGATTTCTGGCAACCTCCACCTGCCGGCTGTACGGCTGGTGCTGCTTCTGCGGGGTTTCGATGCGGTCACGATCGAAATTCGTAAGTGAAGTCCATCGTGCGCGGATTGACCTATATTTCTGTATCAAATCAGACGCGTATCGATCTTAGTTGCAAGGACTACGAATATGCAATCGCACGCACACTTTGACGGAGACGATCCCACCTGGGCTATTGCCGCGACGACTCCCGAACACTCCGAATCAGACGCATCTTTGCGGTCCGCAACGACCGACCCAAAAAACAGCCAAGACCCACAGCCGGCTGTGTTCTTTCCCCACGCCCCCAAATCATTTCAAGAGGCGGGGTTGCGGGAAAGCCAGGTGGAATCCCTGGTCCTGAAGTTCCTTCTGAACTGCAATACGGCCACTGGACGAGAAGTGGCAGAACAAATCGCTTTGCCGTTTGGAATGATCGAACCTCTTTTGCATCGCCTGAAGGCCGAGCAATTGGTTCACTTCAAATCTTCGGCGCCCGTAGGCGATTACGTCTATCAGCTTACCGCTTCCGGGACCGATCGAGCGAGAAGGTTTCTGAAGCAGTCAACGTACTTCGGCGCAGCCCCGGTAGCGTTGGAAGATTACCGCCGTAGCGTCGAAACGCAATCGCCAGCCAATCGCCGGGTGACGCTGGCCGATGTCAAACGAGCATTCAGCGATCTTGTCCTGGATGATCGAATGCTGGCCCAGGTCGGCGAAGGCATCAACAAGGGCGTGGGGTTTTTCCTTTACGGGGAACCGGGTAATGGCAAGACCTGCATCGCCGAGCGGGTTGCGAAAGCCTATGACGATGGAGTTTGGATCGCGAGATCGATCAGCGTTGGCGGTGAAATCGTCCGGCTGTTCGATTCGATCCAGCACGAAGTCCTCCCACATCCCGCGCACAATGCCCAGGACGAAGAGTCAAAGGTTGATCGCCGGTGGGTTTTCATTCGTCGTCCAACGATTGTGGCGGCCGGCGAACTGCGGCTGGACAGATTTGAGGTAACGACGAATCCCGCCACGGGAATCCATGAGGCACCACTACAATTAAAGGCGGCCTGCGGAACGTTGGTGATTGATGACTTCGGTCGCCAGGCATTCCGGCCAGAAGAGTTGTTGAACCGACTGATCGTTCCGCTGGAACGTCGCGTCGATTACCTGAACATGCCCAGCGGCCGGACGTTTCGGGTGCCGTTTGAAGTGCTAACGGTCTTCTCGACGAACCTGGACCCGCTGTCCCTGGTCGATGAAGCCTTCTTGCGTCGCATTCCTTACAAAGTCGACGTTGACGATCCAAGCGAAGCGCAGTTCCGCGAAGTCTTCCTCGCGGTCGCTAATCGATTGGGCGTTGAATGTTCGGAAGAGGCCTTGGATTATCTGATTCAAAAACACTACCGCGATGCCAGGTGCCCGATGCGGTTCTGTCATCCCCGTGATTTACTGGAACAGATCTACAACGGATGCCAGTTCCGCGAACAACCGCTGGTGGCAACGCACGAGAATCTGGACGTTGCCGTTCAGAATTACCTGATGCTGCAGGCACGGGCGAGCAACGCCTAGCGCCAGCACCAGAGCTACACTCGTCTACATGCTGTGCGCGGGTCTCCCGACCCCTGCTGTGCGCGGGTCTCCCGACTCCTGCTGTGGCGCGGGTCTCCCGACTCCTGCTGTGCGAGGGTCTCCCGACTCCTGCTGTGCGCGGGTCTCCCGACCCCGCACACCGCCTGACCGAAGGTCTCCAGACTGGCTCTAGCTTGTAACACTGTGGAGACCTGCGGTCCGGTTATCGTCGGGGTCGGGAGACCCGCGCCGAGCGCAGCAGAGCGTCGGGGTCGGGAGACCCGCGCCGAGCGCAGCAGAGCGTCGGGGTCGGGAGACCCGCGCCGCAGCCGGCAGAGCGCAGCAGAGCGCGGCAGATTTGCACCAAGCGCAATCACTCGACCAGATCCACCGTGCTCCAAAGACTCGGATCGGAATGGTACGGGAATTCCTCGCCGACCGTCATCGTCTGTTCGCCTAATTCGCGATCGATCACGGCATACATGAAGCCGATTTGCGGTTGTTCAGACGGGTCAAACCCGGTGAGCGCTTCACGGGGGATGAAGCCCTCCAGGCGATAACCGTTCTTCAAGATCTTGCTGCGCACCTGCAGAAGCTGGTCGTCGGCCAGCGGCGCGTATCTCTCGTGCACGTTCGACCCTGAACTGCCGAACAAGCGGGGCGCTCGATCTGGCCGTTCCGCTGGCGGGCAGAAAATGGAAGGCGTGACAGAACCGATTAGCACGGTGAATGTCGGGGGTATTGCGGGTATCAATCCAGATACTGATCCGATCGCTGTCCTCGATTCGAGTTTCACGACACCAGGGCGGTTGCCCTTTGCCCGTGACCATGACGTTGAAGGCGATTCCTGCTTTGCCCCACGCCAACCGTACATCCGCCCAATCCAAGCCGCTCGATCCGGCAGGCTGGTCCAGGGCTGCGAACCGAGGCAGTCGGTACGATTCATCCAGTTGGATACCCGATCGGCCCCAAACCGGATCGGCGAGACGGCACGGTATCGCAAAGCGAAAGAAAAAAGGCGCGGCGAGAAGTTTGTCTTCTTCCATGGGAACTTTCGGTTCGCAGGCAGTTAAAGAAGTCGTCGACCTTAAACTTGTCCGTCGACCTTGAACTTGTAGGTTGGGCACCGCTGCACGACGGCAGCCGCAACGGGCAGCAGTGCCTCGGTGTTCATCACAAGTCTACGCCCTGAAGGGGCAGCAATACGATAGCCCAGGGCAAGCGAATCGCGAGTTGCACGAGAGATTGCGCCGCCCTGGGTCCACAGAACAAGCATTATCAAGCCCTGAAAGGGCGCAATACGTACAGTCTTGGTCGTTCAGCACCGGCTATTGCGCCCATTCAAGCATTCAGGGCTTGCGTGCTGAGGCGCGATTTTTACCCAGGGCGGCATGCCAGCGCCGGGATTCCACGCTTGCAGTGAAGGGTATGCAAGTGCGGACTTGTGAACAAGCGTCATCGGCAGCGGCGCCTGCATTCGAATGACGCCCGCTAACGCCACAAGAACTCCAGCTAGCGCCACGGGGACGTCTGCTGGCGCTATTCAATGTGTTTTCTGCCCTTTCGTGCGCAGCCAGCGCTAGAAGGTCTGAAGTCTACCGGTTCGGTCGTCGATACCACTTGAGACATTTCCCAGGTTTTCGCCGGAAATGTCCAGCGTCGAACTGCACAATACCAATCCGAATATCGCTAGCAGATAACCGTCGAGGTGACTGTGTTACGAGTCTATCAACCGGAATCGTCGGAAGCAGATCGCCAGGGCCTCGTACAGCGATCTCGACCGTGCGATCTTTGCAGTGGTCATGATCTAGAGGTCATTTCCCTTACGGATCGTAAAGGCAAACCGTTGCCAACGGCGATTTGTATAGATTGCGGCCTGATCTCCCACCTGCAGCTCCCGACGGACGACGAGTCCGAACGTTATTATCGCGACGAGTATCGAATGGCTTATCACGCCGAAGAGACGCCGTCGCCGCGACGGGTCATCAAGGCGTGGGAACAGGGACAGTTTCTGTTGAATCTGTTGAAGCCGTTCTTGCACCAAGGCGAAAAGGTGTTCGAGGTAGGCGCTGGACTTGGTTGTAACGTGAAGGCATTCCTGTTGGCCGGTTTCCCAGCCTCGGGTATCGAACCCGGAGCGTCCTTTTGTACGTATTCGCGGGATACATTGCACGTTCCTTTGACAACCGGTCGGCTTGAACAGCTGCCGCAACAACCGAGTCACGATCTGGTGCTACTGGTACACGTGATTGAACATCTCAATTCACCGCGCACCGCACTACAACAGATACGCGGCCTGTTGAATCCGGGCGGCAGGTTGTACGTCGAGTGTCCCAACACTAGTGCACCACACGCGGCCCCCGGCAAGATGTTCCACTACGCGCACAACTACAACTTCACGGATCAAACGCTGATCAGCCTGGCCACTTCTTGCGGGCTGAAGCTGATGCAGCGGCTATCAAAACCGCGGGATAAGAATCTGCGGCTGCTCTTCGAAACGTCGGAGGCATCTCAACCGTTGTTGCAGGGCGACGGTTACGAGCACACGATGTCGTGCGTCGAGAGGTACCGTCGTTTCACGTACCACATGCGTCCGAGTTACGTCATCGAACGTGCGCGTTCTTGCGCCGCGAAATCGCGTGTCGAATACGTTCGCAAGAGAAGCTCGACAAAATCATCGCGGCCTGTCAGACCGCGCCGGCCGTAGTCGAGCGGCATCCCGAACCGCCAACGCTGACCAAAGCGGCCTAAGGGCTTCTTCCATCGCACTAATTACCCGATGCGTAAGCGAGAGAAACGCGATTACAGAGTAGGCTACTGCACGCTTCTCGATCCTCACGCAAAGGCGCAAAGTCTAGGATGCGTCTCGGCGTGCTATGGCACTTGCGTTGAACTCCAAATTGAATCTCGCGGTCGGATTGCGATAATGGCTGAGGGGATTTGATCCAGCTGTTTGATCGGCTTCGCAAGTTGCGCGTATTCGCGCTCGGCGCAGGTCTCCCGACCTCGCCGAATGGGCCGACCGCAGGTCTCCCCGACTGCGCCAGTCAACGAATCTGGGAGACCTTCGGTCACGTAATGTACGCGGTCAGGAGACCCGCGCACAGCGCCAGCTTACTAACGGGGCGTCGGAATGGGTGGGTGCCCGCCACGGCGGATCTGCGACGACCACAACCTACTTACTTGGCGCCTTTGCGTGCCATCTTTTCCACACCGCCACCTCGCCGAGCCGCCGCTACTTCGACCGAACTGCCCCATTGCTCTTCGGCGTCATGCGGTACGCGATCAAGGTGAGGTCGTCAGCCTTGGAAGGATGTTCGAGCGTCGGTTGGTGCATCCGCTGCAGGGTGTCTTCCGCCATGGTGCTAACCGCCTTTTGCAACGGACCCTTACGAATACGGTCGGCAATTTCGTGGACATGCAAATTGTCGGCCAATCCGTCGCTGGCCAGGACTAACGTGTCGCGTGGTGCCATCTGCAGGGCAGGACCGATCTCGATTCGCATGTTTGGCGAGCCGATGATGTTCGAGATCAAATGACGTTCTTCGTGATGCATCGCCTCCTGTTCGTCCAGCAGGCCGGCTTCCACGGCGTAGGCGACAGGAGAATGTGAAATCGTCTGCAGTTTGATTTTTCCCCGGTTGCCGACCAGGAGGATGACTGAGTCGCCGACGTGGTAGGGACGAATCAAACCGCCTTGGATTTCGACGACGGCCAGGGTCGTGGCTGCGTCCCCCGACAATTCCGCGACGGCGATGTTGGCGTTTTCGATGCCGTTCAAGATGGCGTCACGCAGCTCGCCGTCGCCGTTCGAATGGTTCTTCAGGGCGTCACGTAGTTTTTCGATGGCCAGCTTGGAGGCGCGTTCGCCCGCCATGTGGCCGCCCAGACCGTCGGCCACTACCAAGACCGCCGCATCCTCGCCGTACGGCAGCAGCGCCGCGGCGTCTTCGTTGACCGTTTCCTTGCCAGGGCACCGCGTCGTGAAGACACTCGCCATACCACAAGCCACCGAGTGAATTTCACTTGTGCTCATGTCCAATTGCGAGAAAAGTCGTGGCTTCTCCGACTCGCTATTCATACGCCGTGGGACCCGCGTCCCCCCTCGTGGAAACAGCCCATCCGTTGGGCACAACCGACCGTCCTATCACAACGTCCTATCACAACGTCCTATCACAACGTCCTATTACCATGTCGACTTACAACGTCGCATTGCAAAGTCTTTTTGCAATGTGGCGATCGCTCTATCGCCATTCCATGGTTTCCAAATATTTCCTTAGTTGTCCAGCACTGCGGAACTTTTTCAAGATCAAGCTGCGTTTCAAGCCGCAACAGATCGCTTTTAGCTCTTTGGGCTGTTTGGAGTAGTGCCTTTGACCGCCGATTGCGTCGTAAAATATCCGAAGCAGGTCGCATACATCGTCATGGATGTTTTCGGCGCAGGCGCTGCCCCAATGGAACATATCCAAAACGCGCAGATCGAAGGAGATGCCGTATCGGCGGATGATGACATTGTCCGTGTGCAAGTCGCCGTGGTATTCACGCATATCGTGAATGCCCTCCAGTCCGATCGCCAGTGCGTGCAGCAGGTGCAGCCCCTGAAACGCGCTGACGCGTTTGCCCGGTTGTCTTGCCAGAAACTTGCTTAATAATTCCCCTTCAACGTATTCGGACATCAGAAACGTGATGTCGTGTCCGTGGAAGCGAAACTTTTCCTGCGAATGGTACTGAATAACTATCGGGCAATCCCGCAGCTTGTGCAGCTTCTTCGCATAAAATTTGGCAGCCTTATCGCGAATGTTGCGATGTGGAAAGAAGATCTTCGCCGCGCGCGGGACACCAGTCGCTCGTTCGCAGACTTTGTAGACCTCGCCCTCCCAACCCACACCCAACTGCGCGAGTACCTCGTACTTGCCGGCTATAATACGACCGGGTTGTAGATCGAAGGCGTCGATGGCTCCATTGCGCGAATGACTCATGCCTGCAAGTTTAGGGGTGAAGTCCGGGTTCTGCTAGAACCGGGCCGCCGCGGGACCTCGCAGTGATTCGGTAGCCCCGGACCTGCGACTGCATCGCCGCACCTTCCCCTGGACCGAAAAATCCGTAATTATAGCGGGTTACCGGACCCCCCCCTTCGGCGATTGGTTCGAGCCGCCCTTCGTTTAACAGCAAGCCGCAGGCGACTGTGTTACTCGAGTAACACAGTCGCCTGCGGCTTGCCCTTTAATTAACGGGTCATAACGCAAGGCAACCTGTGATTAACTTGACGGAATAAATTTGACGCGATAGTAGAGAAAGAAGGAAGAATATGAGCCAGATATTAGACCTTAACCATCTGGGTATTTCCTGCCGCGACGTACGGCGTAATCTTTCGCCCGCGGAACTGTACGAGGATGCCGTCGAATTCCGTGACGGTGAGATCGTGGCCAACGGCGCATTGGCCGTCAGCTCGGCCCTTAAGACCGGGCGCAGCCCCAAGGACAAACGAATCGTCGAACACCCCGATATTAACGACGACGTCTGGTGGGGTAATGTCAACATCAAGCTGAACGAATCGTCGTTCAATCTCAACCGCCAGCGGGCGATCGATTACTTGAACACTCGCCAGAAGCTGTACGTGGTCGACGGCTTTGCCGGCTGGGACCCTAACTATCGCATCAAGGCCAGAATTATTTGCGCGAGGCCCTACCACGCGCTGTTCATGCACAACATGCTCATTCGGCCGACGGCGGAGGAACTCGCCGACTACGGCGAGCCCGATTACGTCGTGATCAACGGCGGACAGTTTCCAGCCGATCCGCAGGTCGAGGGCCTCACGTCCGATACCAGCGTCTCCCTGCATTTTGCCGAGTCCGAAATTGTGATTCTGGGCACGCAATACGCCGGCGAGATGAAAAAGGGCATCTTCACGATCATGCATTACCTGATGCCCAAGACCGGCGTATTGTCGATGCACTGTTCGGCCAACGAAGGCGGTGACGGCGACGTGTCGCTGTTCTTCGGCCTCTCCGGCACTGGCAAAACGACGCTCTCGGCCGACCCGGCCGCGCGCTGATTGGGGACGACGAACATTGCTGGAGCGACGACGGCGTGTTCAACATCGAAGGCGGTTGCTATGCCAAGTGTATCAACCTGACCGAAGAGAAAGAGCCGCAGATCTTCCAGGCGGTCAAATTCGGCGCCGTGTTAGAGAACGTCGTTTACGATCCGGACACACGTGAAATCGACTACACCAACAGCACGATCACCGAAAACACGCGTGCCTCCTATCCCATCGAGTTCATCCCCAACGCAAAGGTGCCGTGCATCGGTGGCCACCCGAAGAACATTATCCTGCTGACGTGTGACGCCTTTGGAGTCTTGCCGCCAGTGAGCAAACTTTCGCCCTCGCAGGCGATGTACCACTTCATCAGCGGTTATACGGCCAAAGTGGTGGGGACCGAAGTTGGTGTCACGGAACCGGAAGTGACTTTTTCCGCCTGCTTCGGCGCGGCGTTCCTCGTTTGGCATCCGACCAAGTACGCGGAAATGCTGGCCGAGATGATGAAAAAGCACGGCAGCAGCGCTTGGTTAGTCAACACCGGCTGGTCAGGTGGAGCCTACGGCGTCGGCAGCCGGATCAGCCTGCCTTACACCCGCGCGATCATCGACGCCATCCACGGCGGCCAGCTAGCGGCGGCCCAAACGGCTGAAGACCCGATATTTGGATTGCAAGTGCCGACGTCATGTCCCGAAGTGCCGAGTGAAATCCTGATTCCCAAAAACACCTGGTCGGATCAGGCGGCCTACGAGGACACCGCGAAGAAGCTGGTCGGATTGTTTAACGATAACTTCGCCAACTACGCCGATCTGGCCAGCGAAGAAATCACGGCCGCTGGACCGAACGTAGCCGTCATCGGGACGGCGTAGCGGCCAGTAGGTCCCGCGCATCCTTTCGTCATTTCCGCGCAGAGCCTGCCCTCGCGAAGGCCGGGGGCGGGAACCCAGTCGCGTCGTAGATAACCGTTGGCCAACCCCCGACGCTTTGCGGAGCATAACCTTTAAAGAACGGATGGCTAGCGAGGCTTGGACTGGGCTTCGCCGGACAGGGTCTCCTGCCACCGGTCGAGCAGCTTGAGTGCCTCCAGCGGAGCGAGCTGGTCGATGTCGAGCGCGCGAATCTCGTCCAATAACGGGTGATTGGCCGGGCCAAACATAGTCAGTTGCAGCTGGCCGCTTCCATTGTTCCCACCTTCATCGTCTCCGGCGATCCGCGGCCGGCCGGATCCGTCGACATGCTCGTTCTCCAGCCTGGCCAGGATCGTTTGCGCGACGGTTGACTTCCGCCGGTACGCCGGCGAGCCGAGCGACATGGATGCCGTAGCTCTTGTCGGCCGCGCCATCGACGATCTTGTGCAGGAAGACAACCTCTTCCTGCCATTCGCGAACCGCCACGTTCAGGTTCTTGACCCCGGTCAACAGTGACTCCAGATCCGTTAGCTCGTGGTAGTGGGTGGCGAACAGCGTGCGGCAGCCGATCTGATCATGGAGGTACTCGACAACGGACCAGGCCAACGACAAACCGTCGTACGTGCTTGTCCCTCGCCCGATTTCGTCCAGGATCACCAGGCTGCGCGGGGTGGCCGTATTCAGGATCCGAGCGGTCTCGACCATTTCGACCATGAACGTACTCTGACCACGCGATAGTTCATCATTCGCGCCCACCCGTGCAAAGATTCGGTCGGCGATTCCGATGGTCGCCTGTCGCGCCGGTACAAAACTGCCCATCTGGGCCATCAGCGTGATCAGCGCGACCTGCCGAATGTAGGTGCTCTTCCCAGCCATGTTCGGGCCGGTAATTAACAGCAGCACCGGACCATCGGCTGCCAGTTCCGCGTCGTTGGGGACGAAGGTCCCCTCGGGTTGAATGACATCCAGCACGGGATGGCGGCCATCCACAATCTTCAGTTCAGCCTCGTCGGTCAGCGTCGGTCGACAATAATCTCGTGTCGCCGCGAGCAACGCCAAACCGGCCAGTCCGTCGACGTTCGCCAGGACATTGGCTGTCGTTCGCAAACGATGCGCCGCACCTGCGACCAGCTCGCGCAATTTGATAAACAGTTCGTATTCCAAGTCCTTGGCTTCTTCTTCGGCAGCCAGGACTTTCTCTTCGTGCTCTTTCAACTCCGGCGTGATATACCGTTCCGCGTTCTTCAGCGTTTGCTTGCGGATATAGTGATCAGGGATTTTGTCACGATGCGCGTGCGTGACTTCCAGGTAGTAGCCAAAAACCCTATTGAAGCCGACTTTCAAGCTGGGAATTCCCGATCGTTGGACCTCATCGGCCTGGTAGCGTGCAATCCATTGCTTGCCGCCTGCCGACAGGTCTCGCAGCTGGTCCAGTTGTTGATGGTATCCTTCCCGAATCATCCCGCCTTCGCGACTGGTCAAAGGACACTCCTCGACCAGTGCCTTCTCTAACTGTTCGCGCAGGTCGGCGCACAAATCCAATTCGGCCTCCAACGCGATCAGCAACTCGCTGGTCCGATCGGCAAGCCTGGCTTTAATCTTGGGCAGTACACCGAGTGTGCGTCCGACAAAACCTAAATCACGCGGACTTGCTCGTCCCGTTGTGGTCCGCGCCAACAGCCGTTCCATGTCGTAAACGCCACGCAGCAATTCCTGCAGGCTCTGCACCAGGGCGGGCTGTCCGAACAATTCTTCGACGGCGTCCAGCCGATCCCCAATGGCCTTGGCGTCGGTCAAGGGGTTGGCCGCCCAGTCGACCAATAGCCGAGAACCCATGGCGGTCACGGTGCGATCCATCACTCCCAGCAACGACCCTTCGCGATTGCCGTCCCGCATGGTCCGCGTTATTTCCAGGCTGCGCCGCGTCGCCTCGTCGATCTGCAGAGCCGTCGCATGCCGGTACGCAATCAGACGGTCGATGTGATCCAGTTCGCTCTTTTGAGTTTCGTTTAAATAATCCAAGACGGCGCCGGCAGCTCGTATTGCCGGCTCGTCGTGTGGTCCGAACCCGAAGCCCTCCAGGCTGGCCGTACGGAACTGTTTCTTAAGAGCACTCTCGGCCGCGCCCAGCGAAAAGGCCCAGGCGGGTCGTTCGGTCAAGACACGTTCCGCCGTACACGCCGGTGTCAGCGGCTCGGACGCGTCGCTGTAAAGACATTCAGCCGGACCGATCCGCGCCAGCTCGTCAGCAAGCCGCTCAGGCGGACAGGTTGCTGCATAGAATCTTCCCGTCGAAACGTCGATCCACGCCAGGCCGACGGTCTCACCCGTCAGGACGGCGGCCAGGTAGTTATTCGCCCGCGGGTCCAGTAGGGCGTCGTCCGTCAGCGTTCCCGGCGTGACGACGCGCGTTACTTCGCGTTTGACCAGCCCCTTCGCCTTGCGGGGATCTTCGACCTGGTCGCAGACGGCAACGCGACAGCCGGCCCGGATCAGTTTGGCAAGATACGCGTCCAGTTGATGATGTGGAAATCCCGCCATCGGGATCGGGTCTTCGCCTTTGTCACGACTAGTCAGGGTAATGCCTAACAGTCGGTGCGCTTCTTTGGCATCTTCGTGAAACAGTTCATAGAAGTCACCCATCCGAAAGAGGAGGATCGCGCCGGGGCAGGCCTGCTTGGCCTCTTCATACTGCTTCATCATGGGAGTCTTCGACATCGCATCATGCTAGCGATTCGGGCCACGGCGGTTCAAGTGTGCAGGAGCGAAGCGGGTCGTAGAACGGAACTTGTTCCGTTGACATCCGAGGGGTCGCGGGGAAAACGGAACAAGTTCCGTGCTACGAGATTGCCCCTTGCGTCAACCATTGTCGGTACGGTTTCCAGGTCGTAGAATCGGTTCTGCGCTTGTAGTTCCGCCTTTAGGCGGCGATTGGTGTGGGAGTAGGCAGCCGCCTAAAGGCGGAACTACGAACAGGCTTCCCCATGGCCACCAATCAACAAATCTTCATGCCGTTTCCTGAAAGAGACATACCATTGGCCAGCGCGGAAAAAATCTACATTATCGGGGTCAGCGACGACGGGCCGGATGGCCTGACGTCGTCTGCGCCAACTGATTGAACGAGCGGACCTGGTAATGGGTGAAGAGCTTGCCCTCGCTCGTTGCGACGTTGCCAACAAACATCCTATCGGCAGCGATTTGGAGGCAGCGATTGCGCGCGTGAACCAACGACCTGACGAACGGATCGTCGTGTTGGCGTCTGGCGATCCACTGTTTTACGGTTTTGCACGCTATCTTTGTGACCGGCTGGGAAAAGATCGCTTCGAAGTCATCCCGCACGTCAGCAGTATGCAACTGGCGTTCGCGCGGGTGAAGGAGAGCTGGGAAGAGGCCTACCTGACGAACCTGGCAACCCATTCGCTGGAAACGGTCATCGAAAAAATCCGCGTGATGGACAAGGTGGGTCTGTTTACGACCGAGACGATTCCACCGTCGGCCGTCGGCCGGGCATTGCTGGATAGCAAGATCGATTACTTCTGGGCCTATGTCTGCGAGAATCTGGGTGCGCCGGACGAACGGGTGACGAAGGCTGAGCTTGAGGAGCTGGTCGATCAAAAGTTCGCGCCGCTGAACGTCATGATCTTGGTGCGAAAGCCGGATGCGCCGGATCGGCCTCGCGAGGCGGTCGGTCGAAGGTTGTTTGGAAATCCGGACGAGATCTTCCTGCAGTCCAAGCCCAAACATGGACTGCTCACTCCTGCCGAAGTTCGCTCGCTCGCTCTGGCCGAAATGGACATTGGTCCGCAAAGCATCGTGTGGGATGTTGGCGCGGGTAGCGGCAGCGTGGCGGTCGAGGCGGCATGTATTGCCAGCAAAGGGAGAGCGTATGCCATTGAAATGGACCAGGAGGACTTTGAATTAATCAAAGCCAACGCGGAAAAGTTTGGCTGCGGGAATCTGGAGGCGATTTTGGGTCGAGCGCCCGAGGCCTGGGAAGATCTGCCAGCGCCGGATTGCGTGTTCGTCGGGGGAAGTGGCCGCGACGTGTCGAAAATTGTGGAACTCGCCTTTCAGAAGCTCAAACCGGGCGGCCGGCTCGTCGCGAACGTTGCGAGTATCGAGAACTTTTCGGAAAGCCACGAGACGCTAATGCGCCTGGCCGGTGACGTTCGCAGCCGCATGATCAACATTGCCAGGGGTACCTACCAGCTGGATCGCGTCCGCTTCGACGCGCTGAATCCGTGTTTTCTGCTGTCCGTGGTCAAGGTGCAGTAGGCATGCCCGAATTCCCGCAGCTTGACGTCGTCGCCGTGGGTGCTCATCCGGATGACGTCGAGATCGCGTGTGGGGGTACGCTGGCGTCGTTGGTACAGCAGGGATACCGGGTTGGCATTATCGATCTGACCGACGGCGAGCCAACACCGAACTCGGCCGGTCCGCACATTCGCCTGGCAGAGGCTGCCAAGGCGGCTGAGATTCTGGGGGTGCAGCTGCGGGAGACCTTGGAATTACCGAATCGCCGCATGTTCGATTGTTTCGAATCTCGCGTCGCGCTGGCCAAGGAATTCCGTAAATATCGACCGCAGCTGGTTCTGGGGTTCGGGGACAAGACGCCCATGGCATCGCCCGACCACTGGCAAGCGATGCAGATCACCGACGCTGCGGTCTTCTATTCACGTCTGACCAAATGGGATGCCCAGTTCGACGATCTGCCGGTCCATACCATCGCGGGTCAGCTCTATTACAGCCTCGCCTTCCAGTCGCTGGAACTTCCGGCCGCGGCGGGTCATTTTGTTGTGGACATTAGCGCGACGCTCGAAAAGAAGATGGCCAGCATCGCCTGTTATGAAACTCAGTTTCCGCCAGAGAAATCGCATGTCTTGGAACGCGTCCGCGGTGCGGCGTTACATTTCGGGACCGCCGCCGGCTTCGCTGCGGGCGAGCTGTTTCACACGACGCGCACGTTGGGTACCGCCGACCCGTTGAAGTTTGTCTTGCGTGGCTCCGGTTAGACAAATGCGGCTGGGCCGCTACGACTTTGTCTCCGGCCCGCCCTCAGCGGCACACGACGGCTAGTTCGATGAAACTCCGGCAGT
Source organism: uncultured Planctomycetales bacterium (assembly GCA_963844115.1). Lineage (GTDB taxonomy): Bacteria > Planctomycetota > Planctomycetia > Pirellulales > UBA7805 > CS4-C045. Next base: position 39,647 of record CAWJNN010000008.1, read on the forward strand.
TGTTCCAGGAATCCCAGGGTACCCAAACTGAGCGGAATGGCGCTAATTCCAAATCCGCCTATGCCACGGCGCATCTTCGAGTGGCGGGCCACCGGTGTGCATCGCTTGCGTATTCCCTCACAAAATCGAGTTCCCCCCATCACCGCCCCAGTCCCGATCGTCGTGATCGAAAATAACAATCGACAAAATGATTGACACCTGTATAGTTATAGTGTACATCTGTTCCAAGACAGCTAGCATGTGCTCAATCGTCGTACGATGGCCCTCCGAGGCCGTCGATAGGTCAACTTCAACGGGCAGCGACAACCAGCCGCTGGTCCGCGCTCCGTCTGGGTAAAAACCAATCGCTGAACTTTAGGACAGGAGAAGTCTGATGAATACAGCCGTGAATCGTTCTTGCAATCGCCCCATGCATCCCCAGGGGCGTATCCATACCTACTGCAACGGTGAACCTTACGTTCCCGCGCGCGGCCGGTATGCCCCTCGGCTAGCCGTGGAAGACTACCGACGGTTGACCCACGCCGTCGTGGACTTGGATCAGATTCGCCCAACGGCGGACGAATTCTTACGGAAGATCGAGCGGGAATGGAAGATTCGCTTTTACGGTTCGTCCAGCCAGCGCAATTACACGCGCGAGGTACGCATCTTTCTGGATTGGTTTGGCAACGACCCCCACACCGCGACCCGCGAGGACGTGCGGGACTTCTTGGAGTTCCTGGTCGACGGCGAACGCGCGTCTTCGACGGTCAGCAACTATCTATCGGCCATTCGCAACGCTTTCGATAAGTTCTGCCACCGCGACATTACGCTGGGCATCGTAACACCTCGTCGGCCGAAAAAGCTGCCGGTGATCTTGAGCTGTGAAGAAGTAGCCAGATTGCTGCAGGCGGCGATTCGCTGGAGCGACAAGTTGTTGCTGGGCATGCTGTATGCCACCGGTGCGAGGAACAAAGAAGTCTGTCGCTTAAAGTGGCAAGACATTGACTTCGACCGGGGTGTGGTCACGATCCGCCAGGGCAAAGGCCGAGTCGATCGTCATGTGATGCTTCCGAAATCGTTTGTGCCGTTATTGCGGCAACTGTCCGCTGAGGCGCCACCGACCGCCTATCTTTTTCCAGGCCAGCGACCGGGACGCTACCTGTCGCCTCGCACGGCGCAGCGGATCATGAAGCGGACGTTGCGACTGGCCGGCATCAAGAAAGATGCCACTCCGCATTCCTTGCGCCACAGTTTCGCGGCGCACCTGTTTGAAGAGAACGCGGATATTCGCGACATACAACGACTGCTGGGTCATGTCAGGATCGAGACCACAACGTTGTACCTCAAGCTTGCTCGCCGTCGCCCCGGCGAATTAGTCAGCCCCCTGGACCGGCTGGCAAAAGACGGGAACATGCAGGTCGGGCAACCGGAGACACCGCGTCCGGTCGGTCGACTGAAGATTCACATGCGAGCGGCCCCGGACTGCCCTGCTGGCGAGCGCCGAGCGCAGGTGACGTTAGCGATTGAGTCGGGCAGCGGCCCGGTTTATCTGACGGGGACGGTGGTCCGCGAGATGCGTCCGGGTTGGTTAAATGTGGAAGTGCCGCCCTTGGAATCGTGGGACGCATCGATACGGCGGCTCACGTGCGCCCAGCGCGAGCGACTGGAATCGCCTGAATTCTTCGAGCTATTACAGAGCCAACTATCCGAGCGGTTCTATCGGGAAGTGTTTCCCACTCCACCGTCTGGTTAGCGATTCGCTGGCCAAAATCTCTGGCGATTACCGGCACATCGCGCTACCGTTCTGCGCCTTTCCAGTCGTTCAGCCGTGCTAAAACCAATTCAAGTCCCGGCGTGCCGGGACTCGCCCCTAAAGCCCTTGCCTGAATGCCCCAGCTCTCCGATACTGACGATAGTCCGTCGCACGATGGATGTCGCCTATCAGGCGAGCAACCTCCATAGGCGACACTTTGTCTGACAGAAAACCGTTGGCGGTTCAGGCAGATGGCCAAACGCACCGTATTTCTAATCGGCATGGGTGCGTTGCTTTTAATTGCGACGCCATTCGCCCTGATTTACGGTCGGATCTACGTTAATGAACACTTACGCGTTCGTGACGCCGAACCCGCGTTTCGGCCAATCGAGAAACTTGGATGCGAGATTCTGTCTCAACCGTACGGCGGTCGATATTGTCGGTATTTGGTTACTTTTCCTCCGGGTTCGGCACTTACGGATTCCAACGTAACGACACTCAATTCGTTGAATCACCTTCCAAAGGCTAATACGCTTGACATAGTCATAGAGACAGACAAATTGACCGATGATTCGATTAATCAGCGAGCTGCGCTCGAGACTATAGACCTTTTGGATGTCACGGCGAGCGCCATTAGCGATGACGGCATCGCCCAACTCAAGGAACGCATGCCTGACACGCATGTAAACAGTCGTTGAATGTTGTTGCCCGCCAACAAGGCACGGCCGCAGAGCGGAGTCACCTTCGGCGTAGTGCAACGGGCGGCGGCGTAATACAATCAACCGTAGTTCAACCGTTTACTCCTTCGGCACGGGCGGTGACGGCCGTGCCAACCGTTGGCGGACAGCAAAGCTCAGCACCCTGGAGGTAGCCGACCACCCCGAATATCCCAGCCCAAAAAACCCTACTCTATCGGCTTGTGAATCCACAAGCGGTTCGCTCACTTGCTGCGTTCGCTCCCGGCCACTACCTCGCAAGACGAGCACACCGCCAGGAAAATTCATCTCGGAAGCATCGCCTGATGCTGCCAGTATAAATGCGTACAGTGCCAAAAATCTCGTAGCTGTAACTCAGCATATCAAACACCTTAACATGGCTAACCCCCCAAAGTATGGAGGTAGACGACCGGGTGTTACTAGTATCCCGGTCTTCGCCTCAGATCGAAGTGAATGCAGCTAGAAATGCAGCTAGAAATCTGGACAGAATCACGATTCTCGACGCTCATTCTCATGGTTCGAATCATCTTGAATCTTCCACATTCAGGATCCACGGCCAATCGACCTGGGACCCGATTCCCGTAATCATCACCACTTCGAAGGCGTTCGTCATGGGCGTGCCCATGCCCTCACGCCTCAATCGACGGGGCGAAGGCGTAACGTCATGGGCACTTGGATAACCAACTCTTGTGCCGATCACGTTAAACCCACGTCGCTTCGCCGCTCGCGAGCCTCGCGACAATCCTACAGCAAACCAGCAACCGCGTCAGATGGTGCGTCTGGCCCTGCCCCAGCCGCAGCAGACGACAATCGTGCATCGCTTCCATACTTCGAAACCTTCCACGCATCCAACGCCGACTTGACCTCGACATCCGCTTCAGCGTGAACCTGCTCGTGCACCAATCGCAAATGCCAATACAGATTCCGAGCATTCATGAGCTTCTTGTCACAGACCGCACACGGCAATGCGTACTTGCCAACGGCCGCGATCGGCGTCGACGCCTGGTCATGTCTTACATCCGACCTGGCTGAATGTCTTACATCTGTCTCACTCATCACTCGCACTCCCTGAAGCGCTCACTCACAATCCAACCCTACCGCCAACACATGATATTGGCAAGGTTGCTATCGCAATCGTCGCTAGCTGAAACCGACGGCCGAACTGAACCCGATGGCGACGACCAATATCACTACCGTTGTGCGTTCCGATCCTCCTCTGACTCCCTATGAAACCACCGTCTGCGGATGAGCTTGTCGGACCGCCGCCGTTGGGTCCTGATGAGGAGTGGTGCTGGAAGAATTTTCTGGGCAAGTCCGTTGATGAAGCCCAAGAAATGTGCCGTAACGGCCCTCCAGTGACAGAGGACTTTGCTTATTTGGCACCAGCGGGATTGATTTATTATCTGCCTGCTGCTCTCAACTACCTTGTCAGCGATGATTCCAAAGAAGATTGGGAGTTTGCACACGGCCTGCTATGCTCCCTCTCCAGTCAGGTCGACATTTTTGGACTCAGAGGCCCTGCGGTGGCAATGATCAAGGAGATCGCGGAATATTGCGACGCACATCGAGCGAAATTCGATATCGGCGACGAAGAAGACCTATTCAATGACTACCTTCGGAAAATACGGCGAGTTGCTGCCTAGAGTTTTGGATACCGACGTTCAGCGGCCGCACAACACGACATGTCGGCAAGGTTGCTGCGCAATCGCCGCTTTGGTTCTTTAACGCCGTCCGCTCTGTTACAATTACTCGTGTTCAAGGTCGTTCGCCTTGGTAACGGCGGCGACCGACATGTCTCCCGTTGTGCGAACGGCCAGGCAACATGAAGGCGACCCAAAAGCGTTTCCGGTTTAGTTTGCGACTCTTGATGATCGGGTCTGTTTTCGCCGGTGTCGGTCTCGGCATTCTTGGTCGTGTTGCTTTAAGACCAGACGAGGACTACGACCAGCTTAGCGCTCCGTTCAGTGGTTTGGTCGAGACATACCATCCCCAATACGGATTCATCGGGCTGCATTACGACGACAATGGTCAGCTAGTGTACACGCCATTCCCTGGAAGCTTGCACACCGACTCACAGCCCGCTGTCCCACATTATCCGTCACGCTTGAATGCTGTTGCTGCTGATTCACTCAGTTCCAGCGATCGTTAAGTAGTCGCACAACAAAGACTGGCGGCAAGGTGGGCTGCGCCCATCGCCGCTTTAGCGATTTCACATTTGTCTTGTTTGCTATAATCAACTGGCGGTTTTAAGCAGCTTGCCTTGGTAACGAGCGGCGACCGCCAGTCTAACCGTTGTCTGCTCTAGAGTTCACTTGGCTCTCCTTTCCTCATGCGATTTAGCATCTGGTCCCTACTTGCCGTCATTCTCGTGTTCGCGGTTTTCTTTGCAGTTGCGCGAACCTCCGGTCATTTCGTAGCTGCGGGACTGACAGTCTCTATGTGCGCATCAGGATGGGCCATTTTTTCACCGAGGCGGGGCCTATTCATTTTCCTGCATTGCCACGGTTACCGCCGCATCGGCAGCTCTTTGGTTCCTGGCCGTAGACTGGTCATGGTTCGTCACCGATTGTCCTGACTGCAAGTACAGCCGAGACGTAATTCAGTATCGAATACTTGGTATTCCAACGAGTAGTCACACAACGGAATCACCCACTGAACTTCAGCTAATATTGCGTGATCTTGGTGTGCCTTGCACACATAGAAATGCCGAGCAATGGCACAAGCACCGACACTGGGGACTTCTTGTTTGTGGATACCCTTGTATCCGTGAATACTCTTGTATCCACGATACGTGGTTGCACTCCCGCACTGACGACTATACCGATGAAACTGCCGCTAGAATGCGAAACCTGGGTTCAGACAATCCGCAACTCGCGGCCCAATTACGCGATCGCGTCATCCGTGACCATGACTACAATGGCTTCTGGAAAACCATCGAGGATGTGAAAGGCCATCCGGCAGACAACACAGAATAGTGGCAGGGTGCTTCGCATCGCCGCATTGGCCATTCATCGTTCGTCCTGTTTGCTACAATAATCGGCAGTTCAATGTCGCTCGCCTTGGAAACGGCGGCGACCACTATTCTTACCGTTGGGCGGTCCAGCGTTTTCGGTTAGCACTGATTCAAGTCTTCAAGGCATCGATTTCGTTTCGTGGCAGCTTGTCGGCGTGCCATGAAACCGAGGAGCCAGCCACGTGATGATTCGTTCAAAAGTGGTCGTTCACACTTGCCTAATTGCATCTAGCGTGCTGCTAGCTGCGGAAGCCATATCTGTTTGTGATCAGCACGACACATTGGTATACGGACGCTACCAGCGGAGCGAGTTTGAATCCCCCATCAAGTATTCGTCAGATGGTTTTGAAGAACTGACAATCCCAGACATCGGCCGCCCAGCTATGGAAGCAGATGTGAAGGCGGGGCATGCCATCTTTACATTCGAGGGGCTTGGCAAACGGCGATTTTGGCGACTTCCAAAGTACGCCACGTTTGCAATCTGGCATACAAACAAGACCCACCCTTTCTCTCGCAGCGACGGCTCGGTCGGCTACCGGAACAATGGATATGTCTGCCAAGCGGAAGAATTGCTTGTGAATGGGAAGTGGAGGCGATATTTTGGCTTTGTTTCGCGCCATGGTGCTGCTGTTTTGCCGGGCGAAGATGTTCATCTGTGGTATCCCGACCGGGACGGAGGAAATTGGATGAGATATCCGGGCGGGCTGGACTGGGGTATCTACCGACCCAATGCCAAGGATGCCGTTCACAAGCACCAGAACGACCCGTTTCGACTCGATCAGCAACTCCTAATTAAATCTAGAATACGAAACCGAAGAGGCGTAGCGCGCGCCTTGCCGGATGACCTTTATCGCAAACTCGCGGATGGAACACACTCGTTCCGGCGCGGCGTCACGGTTCATCTCCAGTCGGGCTCCCTTTGCCCCCGACCCTTCCGAAGATGAATACCCAATCGATGAAGATTTCACGTTGGTGCCACATTTGTATCAAACGCACAGAGCAGACTGCACCAAGGCCTGGAGTAAGTTGATAGAGACGGGCCAAATTGTGGACGTTTTCACCGTGGACTTGCATGAGCTGTTCGAGATAAGAAGGCCAGGGCATTACGTATATTGGTGCGACGTTGACACTCCAACGCTTAGCTTGCCCGCGGGCGAACCTGAAGGTGCGTCCAGAGCATCCATTAGCTTCGAGATCGGACGGAAACCGTAATTGGTGTAATTGCCGCCCAACAATGCGTGGCGGCAATGTTCCCGCCAAGGCGGGAATCGCCTTCCATGTTTGGCTCACGGGCGGCGATTCATTAAACTGATTGGCAATTCAACTTTCGGCGTGTCCCGCGGCGGCGACCGCCAGACTAACCGTTGGTTGTTCTTTTCGTAAAGCAGTTACAGAATCATGTCAGAACCTACCCCTTTTGCTATTAATGCTGCGAAGTTTAGCTGGATGGCCCCAATCGGCGCAGTCGCCTTAAAGATTTTTTCCACATTGCTCGCAGCAAGCAGCGCGGGTCAGGGAAAAGACCGATCCCCTAATGGGAATGGTTTTTAACGGTGTTGGTAGCGTATTAATCCTCGGCGGGCTTGTTGCCGGTATCATTGCGCTCGTTGGCGTCAAGAAGTACGGCGCGAAGGGCATCGTGCTCCCTGCGGTTGCAGGAATAGCCATCAACTTGATTCTTATCGTGACGGCAGTCATCGCGATAATGCGCGTTAGCAGCGCTGGCTGAACTACATCTTTATGGGCGGCATAGCCAACCAACAAAGTGTGGCCGCATGGTCCCGGCTGCGCCGGAATCGCCTTCCCTCTTTGATCAACGAGAGGCGGCATCATAGAATCAATCAGTAATTCAACGTCGCTCGCCCTGGTAACGGCGGCGACGGCCACACTAAACGTTAGCGGTCATAACACATCGTTCGCGCAGATCGCAATGACAAGTGTCCCACCCAGCCGCACAGAATCGCAGTCACCTTCAGAAATCCAGACGTATCCGAAAGTTGCTCTCCTTTGGCTAACTGGTGTGTCGGCGCTCTACCCACTCTTCCCAGCCTATGCCTGTCTCGATAATTCCATCATGGGCGCACGCCCCAACTACGTTCATGGTTCTTTTTTTCTATCAATACCGCTTGCAACCATAGCCTTTTACCTTAGGCAACGCTGGAGCCTAGTATTAGTTGTTTCCTTCAACCTTGCGTTCGCCCTACTAACCGCCGCTTTGTCAATTCGTTCTTTCTATCCCTACAGCAAGTGGGAACTGCCATTGATAATGCACATCCCACTGGCACTAGTTGTGTGTTGGTGTACTGCCGCTGCTGTGGCGACTTGGCTGTGGGGATCTCGATACATTGATGGTCGCATGAGTCGCGAGCATGACCGCTAACAATGCATTGCGGCATGGTTCCGGCTGCGCCGGAATCGCCTTCCTTATTTCGCTAACGGGCGGCGATCTGCTAAGCTGATTGGTGATTCAAATTTCCGCGTGTCGCGACGGCGGCGACCGCAATGCAAACCGTTGGCTGTTCCGGTTTCTCCTCTAGTGCAGAGTTCGAGTTGAGTGGATGCCGTCATCAATCGACTGATTCCTCGATTAAGCGATCCGCAAAAGATAATCGGAATGGCGGGTGCTATCGAAACAACGGTATTTCCGCCAGCAGCCGAACAGGCGCTTACGTAAGGCCGACGACCAGTTGGGCTTCGCTCTACCAGGACTCTTGCGTTCAATTTACCGGCATGTGGCCAATGGCGGAATCGGTCCCAGCTACGGACTGCTCGGAATCGCGAGCGGGGCAACGGACGATCAGGGACGCAACGCCGTCGAGTTGTACTGTGATTTTCTTGGATATAACGATCAACAGTCGGGTGAGACAGGTGATCCGGATCATGGTTGGAATTGGCCGGAGCGTCTGCTCCCAATTTGTTATCGCGGTTGCAGGGTCTACGAGTTGTTAGACTGCAACTTACGGGAATGACCAATAACCATTGTGGACCTTAGTGGTCACAATTGGGAACGGCCGTTTGACCAGACCGCTTCGTCCCTGCGATCGTGGCTGGAAGATTGGCTTGACGAAACGGATGGGCCGGACCCCCGTGGCTCAGAAGGCTGGACGACGGTCAGAAGTTTCAAACGGTGACTTGGCAAAGTTTCGGTGGGGAATTGTTCCCTTCACAGATGCCGTACCTCGCTCAGCTAAAGAATCTAAAAGGGCTCGGGCTGGGTGGACCCCGGATTACCGACGAGCACTTGGTGCACCTCGTGCATGTTCCTCAATTGGAGGCGCTGCATTTGCATGGAACCAAGATATCAAACGATGGACTCCGACACGTAGCGACACTAAAGAACCTCCGCCATTTGCTGCTGGGAGAAACGCCCATTACGGATAGCGGACTTATTCACCTGAACAACGTGCCGTTGGAGACGCTTGGGCTGAGTTATACAACTGTCACGGATGCTGGCTTAAGACACCTGTATTCGTGCAACGAGCTCAAGAATTTGGATCTTACATCTGTGCCGGTAACCGAGAGTGGACTTGCTGCGCTCGAAGCCGCCTTGCCTGAATGTGAAGTCGAATGGTGGCCACAAGAGTAAACGAACTGCGAGATGAACATTACAGAGCGATTGCGGCCAACACAGAACAGCGGCAGGGTGGGCTGCGCCCATCGCCGCTTTGGCGTTTTGCGTTTGTCCTGCTTGCTATAATCAATCGGCGGTTTGGAGACGCTCTCCCTTGGTAACGAGCGGCGACCGCTGTTCTAACCGTTGGGCGAACAAAAGACGATGCGCTTTCGGCTCTTGACGGTCTTATATGTAATGACACTAATCGGCGCGGCCTTCGCCGTGTTAGCGCCAATTCGCGCCTATTCACAGGGACGCCCACAAGCACAGCTGCTCCGCCCACATGAGGCAGATTGGCCTCGCGTTCCTGGCCTACCATGAGAACCATGGATCCTTTCCGCCCGCCTATGTGCCCGATGAGGAAGGTCGACCAGCACATAGTTGCGGCGTGTTGCTGTTGCCATATGTCTGTATGCAGGAAATCTACAGGAGTTATGACTTCAGCGAACCATGGAACGGGCCAAACAACCGACGCCTTGCTGAATACATGCCGGACATCTACGGTTGTCCCGATCAGCGAGACGAACTAGCGGACGGCATGACAACGTACGTTGCAATGTTGAGCGACGAGACCACGTGGACCGCTACCGGAACGCGACGTATCCAGGATACAACGACCACTTGGTCTGATGCATTATTGCTAGTCGAAGCGCCAGACGCCGTTCCGTGGATGGAACCGCGCGATTTGAGCATCGACGACTTCGTGGGCCACCAAGATGTCCGGAACCTATCGCCAATTCGATGCCCGCGTCACGTCGAGGGGTACTTTTCATATACTTGCGGTTTGAACGCGCTATATATGGACAACGGCCTAAAGCCCGCGACGGACGACGGTTCTGAAATGCGGAGCGTTCTCCAGTCAGCCATTTTGCACCCCATACCCTGACAGGCAAGCCTCAACGATACTGGAGATGGGAGAGGATCATCCCCATTGCATTTATTCTTTTCTTGGTTTTTCTACCGGTCGCAAGACGGCTCCGAGTCGTTCAATCGAACAAGGAGCATATTGTTCCGCGAATATCCTGACCATGTTGGGGGTTGAACACCTGGGTCCAGCCGCCCAACAATGCGTGGCGGCAATGTTCCGGCTGCGCCGGGATCGCCTTCCCTGGCCATTCAACGGCGGTCCTGTCTGTTACAATGATTGGCAATTCACCGCCGCCTCTTTCGGCTGGGGGCGGCGACCACCAGACTTCCCGTTGGCGGTCACAGGTACATCAGATGGCACGCAGTACTCCGCATGTGTGGCGGTTCGCGGCATACGGTGCGTTAATCATCCTCGCCGCTGGGCCTGTCATTGGCGTCGCCGTATCTCTCTTCCGTTGGATCACGACGGGCGACGCTGTACATGGAATCGAGGCCATCACGTTATTCACGGTTGCCGGTCTAATGGGCGGCGGGGGTGGCGCTGTTTACGCACTGGTGAGTCATTCACGTCCGCAAACCAACTGGTGGCATTACGTCGGCTTTCTTGCGGCAGTGGAGGCCTATCTAGCAATTGGATCCGTCCTCATTCTTGGAATGGCCGTTCTCGCGCCGCAACTGGTGGCGGATATACCGGCAATGGACCCAGAATTTCACTTGTACTTGCACATTTACGGTCTATGCCTTGTGTCCGTTGTTTGCGCGGTGGTCTTTTCCGTAATACGGTTTGCTGCAAGATAGGTGACCGCCAACGAGGTCTGGCGGCAAAGTCTGGCTGCGCCAGATCACCTTCCCTGTTTGGCTGACGGGCGGCGGCATCATAGAATGATTTAGCGATTTGAATTTTTCCCCCTTGGTGACGGCGGTGACCGCCAGACCAACCGTTGGCGGTTCATGTAATTCCGTTGTCTTGGACATGCCTAGCTTTAATTCCGTCCGAGAACGCGTGGCTCGATGGCTCGCGGTTGGCAGTGTCGCAATACTCATCTATACCTTTATTCCTCTTGGACTCGCTTGGCTACGGGCGTGGCAACAAGATGCGCTTCCCTTTCGTCCATATTCGGGACTCGATGGCCCTTGGGACCACAATTACGCGTTAGAGATCCCGCTGCATTCTGCGATGAATGCACCGGCGCTCGCATTATTCGTCGCGATTGCGAGTGTGCTGATCAAGGCGACTGTCGGGCGTGTGTATCTGTGTGGAGCCTGTGTTAGCCTTTTTTTCATTCTGATGTTCACGCACTATTGGTTGATCGACTAAGGCGCACCCGCCAACAGCGCATGTCGGCAAAGTGCTGCGCATCGCCGCTTTGGTTCTTTCAAGCCGTCCGTGTTGTTACAATTACTGGTTGTTCAAGGTCGCTCCCTTCGGTAACGGCGGCGACCGACATGCGTCCCGTTGGCAGATCTCAAGATAGATTATGCACGACTACGCCTACATGAGGCTCGCTATAGTTAACCTGCCGTTATTGCAACTCGTGGCGTTAGTCGCAATCGTGTCGTGCGCCGTCAGAAGTCGACTGGCATTTGTGGCAGGCGCACTTGGTTGCTTCTTAGGTTATGCGATACCGATCGGGGTTTATCGTGTCAGTGGCTGGGGTTTTTTCAGTGCGCTCACGGGATGGCATATACAGGCCCGCCACATGATATTTTACGGTGTTATGGGCGCCCTTGTTGGGTGTGGCTCGGTAGTCTGTTACCACCTTTTCAACCAAAGGCTACAACTACAATTCTCTATCCGTTCACTGTTGTTATTCATGTTGGCGTGTTCAGTCATAATTTCCATGTATAAATCCGGCTGGCCTATGTATCCATAGTGACTTGGACAGTTTTGGTGCGACTTGTCCTTTCACTTCCCTTAGCCGTCGGCCAACACAACATGGCCGCAAGGTCGGCTACGCCGGAATCGCCTTCCCTCTTTGATCAACGGGCGGCCGGCATCATAGAATCTATTGGTTGTTCACGTCGTTCGCCTTGTTCACGGCGGCGACCGCCATGTTTACCGTTGGCAGATCCTGGCATGAATACGCTAACCACGATTTCGACCGTTGTTGTTTGCCTGATCTGCGCGTCGACCGTAATCGGTGACCCGACCGAGTCCGACACGCAGGGCCGCGTTCATCTTTCTGGCGTGGTGGCGAAACTGATCCCTGAGCATCGTGTCACCATCCACTCCAGTAAGAAGGATGCCGTTCGTTCGTACTCAGCGCCTTTGAAGAAATCTCCAATTCTCGTCGACACATCGGACTTTGGCGCTGCATACATAGACTTCGAGGACCAGGCTGGGGAGCGAGTGATGGCGGTGATGTTCAATACGCCATTGTTCAAGGATGGCCGCGATGTGACCATCAGACTCATTAGACCGGCTTTGGAAACACGCGTCACCGGATCCGGACAAGATATATCGATCCATCAGTGGGCATGGATTACCGAGGACGTAGGCTACGCGACGATGCCGCGTTGGAATCGCGATAAGGATAAACTTGTTGCCGCTCAAAACCCCACCGTTGAAATCCGAGTGAAGGGACATGCCACGCCCATTGTCTCCACCGTGATGGAAAACGGCTGTTTAGGTTATGGATGGCGACACCTCTGCTTCCCTCCCGAAGGATTTGGCTAAGGGAACTGAATTATCGATCACAATCAATCACAATACGGGTGATTTGTTCGGGGACATTTCTACAACCACGGCATACGTCGTCGAGTGATGGCCTGCCAACACGGTCTGGCGGCAAGGCTCGGCTTCGCCGAGTCACCTTCGCCGTTTGGCTGACGGGCGGCGGCATCATAGAATGATTTGGTGATTCTACTTCTACTCCCTTGGTCACGGCGGTGACCGCCAGACCAACCGTTGGCGGCCATCGGCTAGTTGTTTTCTCGGAACGAACATGCTGTAAGGTGCTCACTCATTGATGCGGTATTCGCTTCTGTCGCTTCTTCTAATCGTCGCGCTGCTTTTCACCGTCTGTGGATGGTGGGCCCAGCGACACTGGCTGCAATCTAGGCACGAAAGGGAACTCGAACGATATACCGACGTTCTCTATGCACTGGGCGTGACAGAAGGTAGAAGGAATGTTCTGGACCGCCTGGACGCGTCGAATGAACAGCAATTCGCTAGTTACAAACAGTCCTCGATGGTAAAGGACATCTATTGGTTATATGAGATTCAACGCCGTGTACCCAATTATTCTGACCATGTACCCGATTGCATTGACAATAAAGTTCATGGGTTGCCTGGTATAAGGTATCGCGCTTATTCGTGTCTCAAGCAGCTTGAGATCGAGGACGTTAAATCCCTTCGGGACGTGATACGCGAAAACGAATCAATAGAAGAAGAAATTAGAGCCGGATTTCTGGACCCAAATAACAAGAGTTATGAGGGGCTGGCAGAGTTCATTGACTACGCGCTGGGCTGGACGTTTTGAGGTAACAAATAGCCGCCAAATCGGGTAGCCGGGGGCCTTTCGGCCCCCAGCCCCCACACCACCCAGCGTGCGCTTTAACGCACTGGGCGATTCGAGTCGCGTTTCAAACGAACGCTCAATGCGAGTGTCTGTCCAGGCCAGCTCTCCCATTGACCGCCGCTAACGATTAACCACCTAGTGGCTCAGGCGCGGCAGAACCGGCCTGACGTAACGAGGTCAACCAGGCGCGTACCTGCGCGTCTCGTTCCGGCCTTCCTCGCTGCAGTGGAGTGTGCAGTCGAGTACTATGCCTTCTGCTGACTTCTGCCCAACACCGAGTTGCTTTCGCATGCACGGCCCCGCCTTTCGGGCAAGCCCTACTCACGGGTACGTCGGACAGATCTCCCCGGATAAGAACGTGAACTTTCCTTGCACGGGCTCCGCATTTACCTTCACGGCTGGACGAAAACGGTTTCGTGATGCATGGCCCACTCACCTGACCGTGCCGGCCTTGTATGCGGTTCCTGTTCGTAGCCCCGCAATTTTGGCGAGAATGCGACCGGCGACGATTTTGGTGCCGGCTTAACGAATGCATTCGCAGGCTTCCTCCCCACGGTTCGTCACCTCCCCGCAGTTGCCCTCGCCTAGTACTTCGTCGTTCGGAATCAGTCATCGACTGCCTTCCATAAGACCTTCATCCTCGTACAGGGGACTTTCACCCCACAAGTTCACGCCCATGCCGGGCGTACCACGGTCTGGCGGCAATGTCTGGCTGCGCCAGATCACCTTCCGCGTTTGGCTGTCGGGAAGCGGCATCATAGAATGATTTGGTGATTTTACTTCTACTCCCTTGGTCACGGCGGTGACCGCCAGACCAACCGTTGTGCGATCACGATTCGCTCCACATTCTTCAATGAAACGCTTTGGCATCGCGTGCCTGGTCATTTCCTGTTTATTCGGCTTGGCGGTTGCATGGCACTTCTTTACGGCGTCACTCGCACGTCGCTCGTTACCCTGGGGAGCGACCGAGATCCACGAACATTACAGCGATTCCGGGTTTCCGCATTACGACTTTCACCGTTACCTAAAAGCACGGATTACCGAAACTGAGTTCAAAGCCTATGCTGCCAAGCTGAACCTAAGCCGTATCTACTCGACTGAGAAACACGCCGACTTGTCGCCTCGTTGGGGATCTTTAGATGAACCTTGGTGGACTCCGCCAGCCTCCTTAGACGGTGCATACTTCGACCACATAGATGGAGACGACTACTTCGCCATGGCTAAATACGACAATGGTTACGTCTATTTTGTCGCCATGTCATGGTGACCTTCCGGTGGCGCACAACAATGCGTGGCGGCAAGGTGCGGCTGCGCCGCATCGCCTTCGACGTTTGGCTGACGGACGACGTTTCATTACACTGTTTGGTGATTTAACTATTGGCGTGTCCCGACGGCGGCGACCGCCACGCAAACCGTTGTGCGATCTGATTTTACATGTCTAAGTCATACCACTTTGCAATCGCAGCATCCTTCCTGTACCTCCATTTATTCACTTGCGCTTGCGGCGATGAAGCTTGCGATTCCGGAACGCCAGGGTCAGGGGAGAGACCGGTGGCGAGGAGCGTAGTCCAGGAACCTCCAATCGGATGGGTAATCGCTGGGAAAGGACACGAGATTGCTAGATACCTGCGAAAGCATTTTCCGTTTCCAAAGTCGAACCGCGATGCCCCTCCCTCCCTTTACACTCGGAGTGCCACAGGTGGTACGTTCATTTACATCTACGGCGTAATCAAACATGACGAACAGGACAGAATTGTTGACCTCCTTAAAGCGGGCAATAAGCGGAATACTTGGGGTCAGGTGTACGTCGAGTTTCGTGAGCGAGAAATCTTCAAAGAACTGAAGAATGGTTGGCGAGCACGTCACGACGAAAAAAGGTTGTATTCAACGATTCTAAAGTAGATGACGGGCGGCGCCTTGATAAAATCATTTAGCGATACCGCGTCGTCTCTGTCGTTGGGGGCGGCGACCACCATGCCAACCGTTGTACGCACCTGAACTGTTAGATGTTGAACCCATCGTTACTTCACCGAGTTTTCCGGTTAGAGCCAGGCCAAGTTCCGCGATGGTTTGCGTCCTGCCGCTCGTGCTTTGGATTCGATCTATTGACTGCCCTTCAATCCGGTGCGTTTGTTGCAGCAATCGTATTTTGGAAGCTGTCGCACATCGTTCCAGCGTTGTTCGTTCTGGCGATGACAATCTGTTTCGCGTTTCTGCTTCATCTACCATTTGAGAATGTTGAGCGATTTGCGCGCGCCGAATTCGACGCCGCGAGTGCATCTATTGCGGTGTGCCAGTTTCAGACACTAGCACGCACTGCCACAAATGCGATAGATAATGGACGTACAACAAAGTCTGTCGGCATGGTGGGCTGCGCCCATCGCCGCTCCGGCATTCCAACTCCGTCCTGTTTGCTACAATGGTTCGTTGACACGACGCCGTATCCTTCGTTGGGGGCGGCGACCGACAGACTAACCGTTGGTTGTTCTCAGATGACAATCCCTGTTGATCAGCAAGCCAAAAAGCCTAGAGGTGCGTTAAGATTCAGGCTCTCAACCCTGATTCTTTCCGCAATGTTGTTGTTCGTGATCGCCGGATGCCTATACGAACGCTCGGTCCTACAATCAAAGCACGAAATGCAATTAGAACGCAGTAATGGTGTCAAGGAAAATATCGGATACGCTCTCGGTATGGCCCACGCGTATAATCGTGTCGATACCGCATCTCCTAAAAGACTCCAGGAATTGCGCCACATCAACCTGACCACCGCGATCTGGCTGCTTTCCAAAACTGAGACCTATGGCGATTCCAACGATAAGGAAGTGTCATTAAGACTTGCAAAGGCTTCGCTTGATTTGTTGGACTGCTCTAACATGGAGCAGCTTAGAACGCTCGTTGCCAATGCCCCGTATTATGGACCCCCTGGACCATTCACCGATCCGAAGAATCAGGAATACGATCGATTGGAGGATTTTGTTTCAAGGGCTTCTCAATGGACACCCTGAACCATTCATCGATCCGAACAATCAGGAATACGATCGATTTGCGGATCTGTTTTCAAGAGGTTCTCAACCGCATTGTGTCAACCAACAGCGCATGTCGGCAAGGTTGCTGCGCAATCGCCGCTTTGGTTTCTTTGAAGCTGTCCGGTTTGTTACAATCGTTGGTTATTCCAGGTCGTTCGCTTCGGTAACGGCGGCGACCGACATGCACCACCGTTGGGTGAACAAAACAGCAGCGTCAGATGGAAGCCACTGCGACCGCTACTGATCGCGAAAAACGAGCCGAACTCCGTGACTCGCTAGTGCGTTACATGGCCGGGGACATTCGTACATTTGCGTTTGACGACATCAATTGTGCGTGTCGTGATACAGCCGATGCCAGCCTCAAGCTGCTTTCCAAAGAGCTTTGGCTCATTCACGACGATCTCATTGATCATCCGGTATCGGTGACTCACGACGGCTGGGAAGCATTGCGGCGAACGGTTGCTTTCCTTGCTACGGACCTTCAGATTGACAGGGCTACAGCGCAATCCACTTGGCCGTTCCGCAACGAGGGCGAATGGCGATCTCATCAGCACCTCGTCGAAGGCGTTCAGATTCCCGACTACGACCCGGCCGTACATGGTCGCCACTGCAATCCATGGTGGAATAGGATACCGTCGACTGTGGGATTCGCCGTGCTTGGTTGTATAGTTGTTGTCGTCCTGGTTGTTCTGTTTATCTTGTGATATGTAACGTCGCCGCCTTCGTTCACGGCGGTGAGGTAAAAAAACCTTCCGTCAGGCGGCCGGAGTTTCCCAAGCTCACAACGCTATGCTACAATTCAAGCATGACGCTCGATCAGCTCGAAAAGACAATTTCTGAACTGCCCCCCGATCAGCTCTCGAAGTTCCGCGAGTGGTTTCTTGCGTTCGACGCCGAGAAATGGGACGAGCAGTTCGAAGCCGATGTGGTGGCTGGCCGACTCGACCGATTGGCCGATGACGCGATCGGCGAGCATCGGGCTGGCAAGTCGACGAGGATATGAATCACTTCGCCAGTCCCAACTTTTGGAAGTGCTACCACGCGCTGCCTGCGCCCATTCGAGACTTGGCGGACAAGAACTTCGCATTGCTACAAGCGGATCCGACACATCCGTCACTGCACTTCAAGAAGGTCGGCCGATTCCGTGCGGCTCGCGTTGGTCTGCAATATCGCGCTTTGGCGGTCGAGGTCGATGATGGTTTGCTTTGGTTTTGGATTGGCGATCATGCGGAATATGAACGGCTCGTCAACCGATAATCGCCGCCCAACATAGAACATCCGCAAGGTCCGCTTCGCGGATCGCCTTCGCCTTTTGATCAACGGGCGTCCCGCTGGTAGAATCGCTCGTTGTTCCACGTCGTCCGCTTCGTTGACCGCGGCGACGGATGTTCTTCCCGTTGGGCGAACCAGAATCGGCTTGATGTCATGCGCGAACTGCGTCTGCCGAAAACCAAGTTGATTCTGCGCGACGGCACACTATTGAAGCTCGGCAAGAACGACGCGACTGTTGGTAGTTACTCCATTCGCGACATCGTTGACGTCCGAATCGAAAAAACCACCGATTGGGTTTTTCCGGCTGTACTTATAGGCACCTGTCTTGCATTGGCCCTTGTCTCCAAGGTCTACATTCCGTATCCCGGATGGGGATGGGTAATTGCAGTGATCTTGCTTGGCCTCGCGGGATTCTGCTCGTTGATGGTATCCGGCCGCAAGGTAATCGTTGAGACTACGAATGGTTCGGCTGGTTATCCTGTTTCGGATACGTTTGAGGAAGCCGACGGTTTCGTACTTTCGCTGAAAGGGATCCTAGCCAATTCCAACAATCAGGAGTCGGCGACACCAGCAGCAGACATGGCGCAGTAATCGGGTGCCCAACAAGACATGTCGGCAAGGTTGCTGCGCAATCGCCGCTTTGGTTCTTTGACGCCGTCCGGTTCGTTATAATTACTGGCTGTTCGAGGTTGTCCGCTTCGGTGACGGCGGCGACCGACATGTCAACCGTTGGTGGCTCCGAGTTTGAGATGGCCACTTCGCCAGAAAACCCGTATGTATCACCGCATGGCGGGGCCGCTCGCAATGACAACGAAGTTTCACGGACGCGCGGACAGTCACGTTGCCGAGTTTCTTGGCCCGCGATCGCTGTTTGCACGGTGGTGGGCGCCATTCTTGGTGCGATCTTTTACGCGCCGAAACTGAATAGTCCCGCGATGGGTGGTGCTGCACACGAGTGGGGTGCGATCTTAGGTGGGTTCGTGGGTTTGATCGTGGCCGCGTTTCTGTCATTTGCAATTGCCTTGTTGCGTAACGACGAGGTCGGCTAAATCGGGTAGCCGGGGGCCTTGCGGCCCCCAGCCCCCACACCACCTAACATGCGCTTTAACGCACTAGGCGATTCGAGTCGCGTTTTAAACGGCCGCTTACACAGCAACGTCCGTCCAAGCCAGCTTTCTCGTTGGCCGCCGCTGACGATTAACCACCTAGTGGCTCAAGCTCGGCAGAACCGGCTTGACGTAGCGAGGTCAACAAGGCACGTACTTGCGCGTCTCGTTCCGGCCTTCCTCGTCCGAGTGGCGTATCGGATCGAGTACTATGCCTTCTGCTGACTTCTGCCCAACACCGAGTTGCTTGCGCATGCACGGCCCCGCCTTTCGGGCAAGCCCTACTCACGGGTACGTCGGGCAGATCTCCCCGGATAAGAACGTGAATCCCGGTGCGCCGGGACACAAGCTCCGCATTTACCTTCCTGCCTGGACGAAAACGGTTTCGTGATGCGTGGCCCACTCACCTGGGCAGACCGGCCTTGTATACGGTTCCTGTCCGTAGCCCCGCAAGTTTGCACTCGGGCTTCCTCCCCACGGTTCGTCGCCTCCCCGCAGTTGCCGTCGGCTAGTACTTTGTCAATCGGAGTCACAGTCATCGACTGCCTACCTTAAGACTTTCATCCTCGTACAGGGGACTTGCACCCCATAAGTTCACGCCCATGCTGGGCGTACCAAGGCGCGGCGGCAAGGTGCGGCTGCGCCGCATCGCCTTCGTTGTTTCGCATACTGGCGGCGATTCGTTACACTGATTGGTGACTTAACTTTGGCGTGTCGTGACGGCGGCGACCGCCACGCAAACCGTTGTGTGCCTCAAGGAGCAAGCCATGAGCATAGATATTACAAATCTTCGTGACCTGCCGGTCGCGGACAAGTTGCGAATTGTCACTCAATTGTGGGATGATATTGCCGCATCCGCCGACCCCATCGTTCTACCGCCAGAGATGCTGCAGGAGGCGGCGCGTCGTTCCGCAGAGTTGAAGAACGACCCGTCGATTGCAATCGACGATGACGAACTTTGGCGGCGCGTCGATGGCTAGAATGCGTCGTTATCATCCGCTCGTTGCGGACGACCTTGCCACAGCCGTCTCGTATTACGACGACATCTCCGTTGATCTCGGCAATCGCTTTCGGGCTTCGGTTCGTGATCTTATCGCAACGATCACAGATCGCCCCGATTCGTATGGTCGCATCCACGAGCAGCTTCGGGTCGCGTTGGTTAACCGATTTCCCTACGTAATTCTGTTCGAGCACGAGATTGAATCAGTCGCCATATTGGGCATCTTCCATGCTGCGTCGGATCGTAAGGGCTGGTTTGAGCGATCTCTCTAATCGCCCGATGCACACAACAAATCATGTTGGCAGGGGTGCTGCGCACGCGCCGCTTTGGAATTCAACCGCCGTCCTGTTTGTTACAATATTTGGTAATTCAACGTCGCTCACGTTGGTGACGAGCGGCGACCACAAGCCAACCCGTTGGGCGATCAGGGA
Source organism: uncultured Planctomycetales bacterium (assembly GCA_963844115.1). Classification (GTDB taxonomy): domain Bacteria; phylum Planctomycetota; class Planctomycetia; order Pirellulales; family UBA7805; genus CS4-C045. The sequence continues at coordinate 59,944 of CAWJNN010000008.1, forward strand.
CGACATCGACATCTCAGGGCGATTGCAATAATGGAAGCGGACTGAGTATCTGGCACAACGAACCTCCTTGTACGGAGCGACTCGGCAAAGGCTCCTGCCTTCAGTAAACCGAAATCGCCGTTGCCCTGTTATGCCACATTACCCATCATCGCGCAATCGCCCTGATCGACATCTCGATGCACGGTGCTCCACGATGGATGATCGCGTTCCACCGAAGACACAACGTTGGCGCGACTTCGCAATTGCAGGTTCGGTACTTCTCTGCTTCGGCATCTCGTCTTGCCAGTTGATTCAGCCCGACTGGCTGACTCCGCTGATACTTGTTCCAACATGGTGCTGGCTGATCGTCGGCCTTATGCTGGCCGTGTGCGGATATCGTCGGAACCATAGACTCCGTTTCATTGCTGTTTTGGCTCTTTGGGGCTTATTCATTGCGCTGTTCGTTGAGGAGGCATATAGCCTCGTTCGCCGCCGGAGCTGGCCAACGGCAGAGTGGCAGGCGGCTCGTGAGCACGGCCGTGGCATACGCGTTGTTTCTCTAAATTGCGAAATGGGCCAGTCACGCAGTGTTGAGGAAGTAGCGCGTTGGAATCCAGACATTGTACTGCTTCAAGAATCGCCAAGCAGCGAACAACTTGAGCACCTGTCACGAGCATTGTTTGGCGCCGATGGAGCGTTTCTTCATGGTGGTGATGTGTCGATTCTTGCCAATGGACCGATTCAGTCCAAGTTCTCTAATCGAGCATCGCATTTTGTCCATGCCGAACTAGAGTTATCGTCTGGTCTCATGGTGGATGTCATGAGCGTGCGCCTGGCACCACCTGTCTCCCGTCTCGATTTCTGGATGCCCGACTTCTGGGTCGATCACCGTGACGGGCGGATAAAACATCGTGACCAGATTCTTGACATAGTCCAACACGTCCGTGCCGTTCCGGCGTCCAGCCATTTGATCGTTGGCGGTGATTTCAATTCGCCGCCGTATGATGATTCACTGGCACCGCTCCAACGACGACTGTTTGATACATTCCGGAAAGCTGGACGCGGATGGGGAGTCAAAGCCCTGCTTTAGGCCTGCCAACAACGCCCGGTGGCTGCGCCATCGCCGCTTTGGGATTCCAACGTGGTCCGGTTTGTAACTATACTCGGCAGTTCAACGTCACTCGCCTTGCTGACGAGCGGCGACCACTAGCCAAACCGTTCGCCGCACGTTAGCACGAGCTACCACATTCGACGCACATGCCATTGCCTTTGTTCTGCCGGTTGCCGTACTCCCACGACTCTCTGATCCAAACGAGTTCTGGCCGGTTTTTCAGCAGCACGGAAATGTCGTCAATTCGCTTCCGGTCGGTTCCGATGAAACGGTCGCCATTTTCGTTGACTACCTGGCATCGGAGGCGCGCATCCAGATTCCGCAGCGCTGGTCTACCGATCTTGGCATCCGGATCGAGCCGCCTGAAGGCGTTACGGTTTGGACGTCCATGTCGCCGCACGACGCTAAAGAATTTCATTCGCGTCTGTCAAAACGAAAGCTTGTCGGTATTCAAGACTCAACTCGCATTTTCACCGCCTACGACCGAAGATTTCAGCAGTACCCCGAATTATGCTCGGCCACATTGTTGTTTTTCGCGCACCTCAACGACCATATCACGAGCGGCAATGATCGCCTCATCGTTGCAACGATCAAGGAATTCGATTCGTAGCGATATGCGTAGCGGTCGGCGAACAAGGTGTGGCCGCAAAGCCTGGCCGCCAGGTCCCCTTCGCTGCTTGGGCTACGGGCAACGTTGTCATAGGGCAACAAGACACAAAACGGAGACAAAAGACAAAGCGGGGAGAAGACAAAACGGGGACAGGCGACAAAACGGGGGGACAAGACAGGTACCTATTTCAAGACTGGACCTGTTCCCGTTCCTCGTTCCGTCCCCATTCGTCATTCCTTACTCCCAATAAACAATAACTATTATCCAGTCCCCAGCCTGTTTACCTACTCGTTACACTCAGGTCCGTCCTATGGCTGGTATGCTTGGGGTAACAGCAACGCATTACCCAAGGAGGCACCATGAGCGGCACTTCGCGACGTAATTTTCTGCAGAAATCTTCCGTGGCGCTTGCGCTGACCGGCGCGGGGTCACTGCTGCTGGCGGATGACACGGTCCCTACGCCCGCCAGCGGCGAGCTGGGCGAATATGGACGTTACTTAACCGAACATGACGGCGCTGCAGAGGCTCGAAAAACCCGGCTGCCGCGTCCGACCGGCAAGTGGGCAGCGACCGAAGACAATATTTTGGGACCGTTTCATCGTGGTGGAGCTCCGTATCGAGCAAAAATCAGTCCGCCATTGGCCCACGGCAAAGTGCTGCTCGTCCGAGGCCGCGTGTGGGCGCTCGATACCAGGCGTCCCCTGACCGGCGCCGTGCTGGACGTGTGGCAGGCCAACTCGACAGGTCGTTACGACAACGACGATCCGCGGAACCCGCCGAAAGAAGGCATCTTCGTTTATCGAGCACGCCTGCTGACGGACGAAAACGGCTACTACGAATACGAAACCATTCATCCAGGTGCGTACCGTATTGGCCCCGACCGCTGGCGCCCCTCTCATATTCATTATCTAGTCCGTGCCGACGGCTACCGGAAACTGGTAACTCAGCTCTACTTCGCCGGCGATGCTCGCAACGAAACGGACGACTTCATCAAACCGTCGTTGATCGTCGACTTCCAGCAGCATAAGACCGACGCAGGCACCTACGAGCACGGCACGTTCGATATCGTCCTGGCCCCAGCTTAGGGTAATCTGTATCCCGAATCCCTATCCCGCATCCCGCATCCCTATCCCGCATCCCGCATCCCGCATCCCGTATCCCGTATCCCGCATCCCGCATCCCGAATTACTGCGACACACGCCAGCGGACGTTGAACAACCACATGATCAGGCCACCGATGAAGACATTAAACAAAACCGCCCAGGCAATATGCATCAAGAAGAGGCCAAAACCGCCGGGTCGATTCCGAACGTTGTCCGCATTTTGCGCGTAGGACGCTTGCTTGTCGGTGATGATTGGTAGGGAAATCGCCGCCGAAAAGGGGCTCGTCAGGTTCGCATAGTACACCAGTTCGGCAACCCTCCGTGCCGTCTTCGCACGCTGCACCAGTTCTTCATTCCGCCTGGAGCTGTCGGTTGGTTCGGAACCGTCGCGGATCGTCGCTGCCTCGGCCTGCTGCACAACGACTTGTTGCGCACCGAGTTCTCGGTTTGTCACAATAAAGTCGACGAAGTATTTGACGGCGGGAGGAAGCACGAACATTCCCATGATGACAAGGTAGGCAACCATCATGCTGACGGACGTCTTGCGAAAAATTACCGAGAAAAGCAAGGCAACCGAAGACGTCGTTACGCAGGAAAGAACGACAATTATCAGATAGGCCAGCATCGTTGGTATGTTGCACCAGTAGTCCGGCACGAACGCACAAGCGAGTGCGAGAGGCCAGACAAGAAACATCGTGAGTACCGTCGACACTCGTAATCCCGCCACCAGCTTGCCCCACAGGATTTGCCAGGGAGATATGGTGGTCGTCAACATCAGCTCCAACGTGTCTCGTTCACGTTCGCCCGTCACGCGATCCGCGGAAAAGACCGGGCCGATCAGCATATTGAACAGCAGGACGTAGCAGATATACCACGGCGCTTTCAGCGGCGCAATGTAAAAGAACCAGGCCATCAGGGGAATCGCCAGGAACATACTGACCTGAATGACAATCCGCAGCATCAGCGTTCCCTGGCTAAACAGTTCGCTGCGCATTTCCTTGTCATAGACGGGATTCGTCCCGTCCGGCATCAGACCGTCCCGCTTCGCCGGCGCAAACAGTTTGTCGGGAAACTGGTCGCTTTGGATAACCATCCCGACCGCTTGCTCCATCTCCTGTTGGATGTCAACAACCCCTTTCCCTTCACTTCCGACGTCAGGCGGAAACATCAAGCGCCGCGCCGTCCAGGCGAACGTAACGAAAATGATCAGTGCGGAAATCGCTGGAAGTATGGTGACCGAGGCAAACAAACGGTACTGCCCCCACGAAGCGAGCACCGACCAGAGCAGCGCACCGGTCAAAGCCATGGGCAGAATGATCAAATAGGAAACTGTCAGCGCGGCGACAGTGCGTTGAAAGTAGCTGCTACATGCCATGCTGATCATGCCGAAGCAAACGACCGACGCGACCAGGGCAAAATAGGCGGCAAGAACTTCATAGAGTGATACGCCACCCAGGGGCACGCATAACATTACGATCGGCAGAGAACAAACGATCAAGATTCCCAGATGGCAAAGCGATGCCAGCAGCTTGCCGACGATGATGGCGGACGGGCCCAGTGGGCTGGCCAACAGGCTCTCATATGTCTTCCGCTCTTTTTCGCCCGTAATTGTGCCGGCCGCGAAACTTGGTGCCATCAGCGATGCCAACAGATACTGACCCAAGAAGAAGAAATCGACACGTTCCTTCGCCACCGCCGACGTCGTCATGTCGACTTTCAGTTCCAGCTCACTTGGCCAGGTCACCCATACCACGCCACCCAACAGTGCCAGATAGGCGAACAGCAGCAGGAACGCGCGGTGCATTCGCAAATTCACCAACAGCTCGCGCTGGAGGACGGGATTGTCAAACAGGTACATGGTCCGTGATGGGTTGAGATGTCAAACGG
>CAWJNN010000009.1:0-113269 GCA_963844115.1 uncultured Planctomycetales bacterium
CTGACCCCAGATCTGCTTCATCACTAATCACGGCCTGACCCCAGATCTGCTCCACATGATACAGGGCCCCTTCGTACTCCACTCGCAATGGTCTGGCCATGGCCCAAGCGTAACCTGGCTCTGGCCGGTACGCAAGACTAATCACTAATCACGGCCTGACCCCAGATCTGCTTTGCGGACTGACTCACATAATCCGGCCTGACCCCAGATCTGCTTTGACCCCAGATCTGGCCTGACCCCAGATCTGCTTTGGCCTGACCCCAGATCTGCTTTGACCCACAGCCTGACCCTCAGCTCTGCTGGACCCCAGACATACTGATCTCGGCCTGACCCGCAGCATCTGCTGATCAGGCCTGACTCCCTAGATCCGGCCTGACCCCAGATCTGCTTATCACTAATCACGGCCTGACCCCAGATCTGCTTTGACCCCAGATCTGCTAATCACGGCCTGACCCCAGATCTGCTGTGACCCCAGATCTGCTGACCCCAGATCTGCTTCTAACCCTGTCCTTTCGCCCCGACTATGTACTTCGTATACGTTTTGGTCAGTGACAAGACTGGACGTCGATACACAGGATCTTGCGAGGATCTTGATGACCGGCTGACTCGCCACAACGCTGGCCGATCGAAGGCGACGAAAAGTGGCGTTCCATGGCGACTAGTTCACACCGAGTCGTTCGAAACCCGCGCGGCCGCCGTTCAACGCGAGCTCTTCTTCAAGACAGGACGCGGTCGCGATGAATTGGATCTCTTGATCGCTTAGCGCAGTCGCCGCGGCGACGGGTCGGAGATTCGAATCCACTCGCCCCGACTGCCGCCACTGGCGGCGGTAGAGCAGGAAAGAAGAGAAAGTAGAGAGGAGAGTTTCCAAGACCCGGGACTCACCCTTTTCTCTTCTCTCCTGTGGTCTACTTTCTACTCACCCCTCTCTTTTCCTGAGCGTCGACTTGGGGGTCAGTTCGGCAGCTTGAAACGCGGACCAGCCTCACCACGGAATGGCTGGTGCGGTGGAAATCGAGGTTTCGTGCTACAATATCTATTATGGGCGATACGATTTTAGACGTTGCGAAGCGAGCGGACGCATTCTTTATGAAACGGTCTCCGATCCACGACGCGATGCGGCGTTTGGCAAAGACGCTGGCGGAGATGGAGATTCCCTTTGCCATCGCCGGCGCGATGGCGGCCAATGCCCACGGTCACCAGCGAACAACCGCCGATGTCGACATTTTGATTCGCCGCGAAGATTTACAGCGGTTCAAGGAGCAGCACATCGGCTTGGGCTGGGTCGACAAGTTCGAGGGATCCAAGAACTTTCGTGATACGATCAATAATGTCAGTATCGATGCGCTAATGGTCGGCGAATTTCCTGGCGATGGATTGCCCAAGCCGGTCGCGTTTCCGGAACCGGAGTTGGTCGTTGAATATCGCGACGAAGGAATTCCCTACGTCTCGCTCAAATCGTTGTTGGAATTAAAGCTTGCCAGCGGCATGACCGCTGCACACAGACCACGCGATCTGGATGATGTGATCCAATTGATCCGTGCCAATCAGCTTTCGGCCACATACGCCGGACAGTTGAACCCTTACGTCGGCGACAAATTCCGCGAACTTTGGCAAGCTGCTCAGATCGAGGAAGAGTATTAGCCATCAGGCCACTCTACGGCCTGTTGCTCAGTCGCGGCACCGCACCCGCTTTGAGGCGTATTTCCAACCGCCGGTATCCATTCGGCTGGGAAATTAACGGAGGTGGCAGATTTCTTTTTCCCACGCCGTTGGCTCTGATACCTCCTGTTCAATGGCTCGATAATCCCGTTTTCTCGAGTATCTTACATACGGCGAGGTCGCCGAACGTAATAATACATTTCTCGTAGTAAGAAATGCGGAGCTGGATTCGTCTCGGTAGTATCGGGAGATGACAGATGGAAATCGAGAATTGCGAAACTCTGGACTGTTTCATGAAGGGACTCGTCAAACGCAATCCCGGCGAGCCCGAATTTCATCAGGCCGTTCGTGAGGTGGCCGAAAGTATCGTTCCGTTCGTGTTGGAAAACCGGCGATACAAGGATGCTCTGATCCTCGAACGGATGACCGAACCGGATCGGATCGTTATATTTCGCGTCACGTGGCAAGACGACGAAGGGCGGATACGAGCGAATCGTGCGTGGCGCGTGCAGTTCAATAATTCCATCGATCCCTACAAGGGCGGTATGCGGTTCCATCCGACGGTGACCCTTAGCGTTTTGAAGTTCCTTGGCTTCGAGCAGACCTTTGAAAACAGTCTGACGGGACTTCCCATGGGCGGCGCCAAGGGCGGCGCGAATTTCAATCCTAAGGGTAAGAGCGAAAATGAAGTGATGCGTTTCTGCCAGTCGCTGATGAACGAACTACATCGGCACATCGGTGAAAACACGGATGTGCCCGCAGGCGACATCGGCGTCGGCGGACGCGAGATCAGCTTTATGTTCGGACAATACAAACGCCTGGTAAACAGAGCCAGAACGCATTGCGTCTTTTATGGAGCCGCGAAGAGGTCGACCAACGCCTCATGAAGATCATGGAGGATATTCACGACAAGTGTGTGGCCTATGGCGGCAACGGTGATGGTAAGCCGGTCAATTACGTGCGTGGCGCGAACATTGCCGGATTCGTCAAGGTCGCGGACGCGATGCTTGCCTACGGCGCGGTCTAGTTCATGAAAGGATGTCAACCGTGAAAGCATCTGACCTCTTTGTGCTGGCGCTTGAGAATGAGGGCGTCGAATATGTTTTCGGGATCCCGGGCGAAGAAAACCTCGATTTTTTGGACTCCTTGTCGCGCTCCAAAATCAAGTTGATCCTCACGCGTCATGAGCAGGCTGCCGGCTTTATGGCGGCCACGTATGGTCGCTTAACGGGTAAGGCCGGTGTCTGTCTGTCGACGCTCGGCCCCGGTGCCACCAACTTCGTGACTCCCGCTGCCTACGCGCAACTGGGCGGGATGCCGCTGCTGATGATCACGGGCCAGAAGCCGATCAAGACCAGCAAACAGGGGCAGTTCCAGATTGTCGACATCGTCGACATGATGCGACCGCTGACGAAATACACCAGGCAGATAGTTAGCGGCGCGAACATCCCACCTCGCGTGCGCGAAGCGTTTCGCCTGGCGCAAGAAGAAAAGCCCGGCGCCGTTCACCTGGAACTCCCGGAAGACATTGCGGCCGAACAGACGACCGAAGTGCCGATTCCCGCGAGCCTTGTCCGCAGGCCGATCGCCGAGGATAAGGCGATTCAGGCCGCCTGTGAAATGATCCGCAGCGCACAACATCCGCTGCTGGTCGTCGGTGCCGGTGCGAATCGCAAGCTGACCTGCAGAACGCTGAGGCAATTTATTGCGAAACTTGGCATGCCTTTCGTCACGACGCAGATGGGGAAGGGGGTCGTGGACGAAGCGGACCCGCTCTTTCAAGGGAATGCGGCACTATCGGCCGGCGACTTTGTGCATCGATCGATCGAGGCGGCGGACGTGATCATCAACGTCGGACACGATGTCGTTGAAAAACCACCGTTCTTCATGAACGGCAATCAGGTCAAAGTCATTCATGTGAACTTCTTTTCGGCGTCTGTCGATCCGGTTTACTTTCCGCAAGTCGAAGTGGTGGGCGACATCGCCAATAGCATCTGGCAAATGTCCGAGAAGTTACCACCGCAGGATCATTGGGATTTTTCACGTTTTGCGACGGTACGAGCAGCCGCCGAAGCACAGCTTGCAGAAGGCGCTGACGATCCGAGATTTCCGATTTATCCCCAGAGGCTGGTGGCGGACGTTCGCAAAGTGATGCCGATCGACGGAATCATTGCGTTGGACAATGGCGTCTACAAGATCTGGTTTGCTCGCAACTATAAGGCCAACCGGTCGAATACGGTGCTGTTGGATAATGCCCTGGCGACCATGGGGGCGGGTTTGCCGTCAGCCATGGCAGCGAGAATCGTTCATCCCGATCGCCGTGTGATGGCGATCTGTGGCGACGGCGGTTTTATGATGAATTCCCAAGAATTGGAGACCGCCGTGCGGCTTGGGATGCAACTGGTTGTCCTCGTTTTGCGCGACAACGCCTACGGCATGATTAAGTGGAAACAGGCACATATGGGGCTGGCGGACTTTGGACTCGACTACGGAAATCCCGACTTCGTGAAGTATGCGGAAAGCTACGGTGCCTCCGGCTACCGCGTGAACTCAGCGGACGAGCTGTTGCCGTTGATGGAACGTTGTCACTCAACTCCCGGCGTTCATCTGATCGAAATTCCCATCGATTACTCGGATAACGATCGACTTTTGAACTATGAGATTGCCGAGCGGAGTGCACAGATCTAACAGGTGAATAACATGCTGAAAGAATCCTATCCCTACTATCTGGCCAACCGACCGGTCCAACCGAACGAGGACCTTGAGGTAACGGACAAATACACGGGCGAAGTGGCCACGCGCGTGGCGCTGGCCGATGCGGCCGCGATCGATGCGGGAATTGCTGCGGCGGTAATGGCGGACGAGCCGATGCGCCGGATGCCGGCGTACGAGCGGCAGGCCGTGTTGGATCATTGCGTGCGGCAGTTCACGGCGCGGGCTGAGGAGCTGGCGCTGACGCTTTGTGTCGAGGCGGGCAAGCCGATTAAGGATTCGCGTGGTGAAGTCAGTCGCTTGATCGATACCTTTCGGATCGCGTCCGAAGAGTCGGTGCGGATCGGTGGCGAGGTAATGAACCTGGAGATATCGCCCCGGGCGCGCGGTTACCGGGGGATGTACCGCCGCGTTCCGATCGGTCCCTGTTCATTTATATCGCCCTTCAATTTCCCGTTGAATCTCGCGGCACACAAAGTGGCGCCGGCGCTGGCCGTGGGATGTCCCTTCGTGCTGAAGCCGGCCAGCCGCACACCCATCGGCGCCTTGATCATTGGCGAGGTGCTGGCGGAAACCGGTTTACCGGAAGGGGCCTTCTCGATACTTCCCTGCCATCGCGACGGCGCGGATTTGTTTACCACCGACGACCGCTTGAAGTTGCTCAGTTTTACCGGTTCGCCCGCCGTTGGATGGAAGTTGAAAGCTATGGCCGGCAAAAAGAAAGTTGTGCTCGAACTGGGCGGGAACGCAGCCTGTATCGTTGACCAGGATGCTGATCTGAAGGACGCCGTCGCTCGGCTGGTTTTCGGCGCCTTTTATCAATCGGGACAGAGCTGTATCGGCGTGCAGCGAATCATCGTCCACGAGGCAATCTACGACGACTTGAAGGACCAACTGGTGGTGGCCACCGGCAAGCTCGTCGCGGGAGACCCCAAGGACGAATCCACGTTCATCGGGCCGATGATCTCGGAGAAGGAAGCGGAACGTTTAGAGTCATGGATTCATTCCGCGGTGGATTCGGGCGGGACGCTACTGTGTGGCGGCGCACGCCAGGGAGCCATGTTGGAAGCAACATTGCTGGAAGACGTCCCCAAGGACCAGCTGGTCTGTACGGAGGAAGCCTTCGGGCCGGTCGCGGTGCTGAGCCGATTTACGAATTTCGAGCAGGCGCTTCGGGAAGTGAATGAAAGTGCGTTCGGTCTACAGGCCGGCGTGTTCACTCGTGATTTGTATAAAGCGTACCAGGCGTGGGATGAGTTGGATGTGGGAGGAGTCATCATTGGGGACGTCCCGTCATGGCGTGTTGATCACATGCCTTACGGGGGGGTTAAGGACAGCGGACTAGGGCGAGAAGGCATTCGGTTCGCGATCGACGACATGACGGAAATCCGCAACCTCGTTATTCGAACACCGTAGCTGTACAAGGACTTGATGATGTTGATTCAACTGCAGCCCTATGACGAACACAATCAGACACTGGAAGCGAACGTTCATCCGCCGGATTGGGTGAACCCAGATCCCGACGGCCGGTACAACATGGTGGTCATCGGTGCCGGAACGGCAGGGTTGGTTTCGGCGATTGGTGCCGCCGGTTTGGGTGCCAAGGTGGCGCTGATCGAACGGGAGTTGATGGGAGGCGATTGTTTGAATGTCGGCTGCGTCCCGTCGAAGGGAGTCATTACGCGGCGCGGATTGCGGCGGCGGTCCGGGATGCTGGCGAATTTGGTGTGAGGGTGCCGGATGGCTGGAGCGTCGATTTTGGCGCGGCGATGGAACGCATGCGCCGCTTGCGAGCTGGCATCAGCCATCACGATTCCGCCGCTCGGTTTCGCGATTTGGGTATGGACGTTTTCATCGGCGATGGAAAGTTCACCGGTGGGGATATCATCGAGGTGGCCGGAAAGCAGCTGCAATTCAAGCGTGCCGTCATCGCGACGGGGGGACGCGCGGCAGAACTACCCATTCCTGGGTTGAAGGATGTCGACTACCTGACGAACGAATCGATCTTTTCCTTGACGGAGCTTCCGGAGCGCCTGGTGATCATCGGTGGCGGACCGATCGGAACGGAGATGGCTCAGACATTTGCGCGGTTTGGCTCGCACGTGACACAAATCGAGAAATCCGCGAACATTCTTTTCCGTGAAGAGACCGATGCGGCGTTGATCGTCCAGCAGGCAATGGAAAAGGACGGCGTGCATTTTGCGTTGAACGCTGTGACCAAACGCGTTGAGCAACGTGGTAACGAGAAAGTCGTCGTGATAGAGCAGAATGGCGAGCAGCGAGAGATTGTTGGTGACCAGCTGTTGATCGGAATTGGCCGCAGTCCGAACGTGGAAGGCATGGGCTTGGAAAACGTTGGCGTAAAATTCGACCTGCGTGAGGGAGTCGAGGTCAATGATCGGTTGCAGACGACCAACGCGTCCATCTTTGCGGCCGGCGATGTTTGCTCGAAGTACAAATTCACGCATGCCGCCGATTTTATGGCTCGCATCGTAATCCAGAACGCCTTGTTCAAAGGCCTGCGCCAAGGTAAGTGCGTTGACGATTCCGTGGACGACCTACACCTCTCCGGAATTAGCCCATGTCGGGCTCAATCCTACAGACGCGAAATCGCAGGGAATTGAAATCGATACCTACACGCAACCTTTGGACGGCGTCGACCGCGCGATTCTGGAAAGTGACGATGAAGGTTTTGTGCGGGTCCACACCAAGAAGGGTACCGACACGATCGTCGGCGCGACGATCGTCGCCTCGAACGCGGGTGACATGATCAGTGAGATCACGTTGGCCATGGTCATCAATTCGCGAATTCCGACATGGAAAAAGAAACTACGACTCGCGCGGGGCGTGGGGCTCGCCACGATCGGGTCCACCATCCATCCGTATCCCACTCAGGCCGAAGCCATCCGGAAGCTTGGCGATCAATATAGCCGCACGCGGCTCACGCCGTTTGTGAAAAATCTATTCAAACGCTGGCTTGCCTGGACTCGCTAAAGCGGTGAAGCTGCCTGGCAGATAGGTGTCCGTTAAGAGATGTCCGTCAAAAATGCCGACCTTTTTTGAATTGCCTGTAACGCCAACGATTGCCCTTCTCGCGTTCATCGCCTCGTTTTTTGGAGCGTTAGTGCAAGGATCGGTCGGATACGGGGCTGCCATCGTCGCGGCCCCACTGCTCGTGCTGCTAGACCGAGCGTTCGTACCTGGACCGATGCTGGCCGCGGGGTCCGTGCTGGCACTGCTCATGACCCGACGGGAATGGCGCGCGGCGGATTACCGGGGGGTCTCGACGGCCATCGCTGGGCGGCTATTGGGAATTGGGCCGGCAATCCTGGCGGTCGGCGTTGTTCCTGACGCCATCTTTCAGATGATCTTTGCCGGTGTTCTGTTGAGTGCCGTTGCCGTGAGTGTTGCCGGCTGGAAAGTCACGCCGACGCCGGGGCATTTATTTGCGGCGGGAGCCGTGTCCGGATTCACCGGAACGCTCGCCTCGATTGGTGGCCCGCCGATGGCGTTGATTTACCAACATTCGGCCGGCGACCGACTGCGAGCTACCATGTCGGTTTACTTTGTCATCGGCGGTTCGTTGTCCGTTTTGTCCCTTTGGATGTTCGGAGAATTCGGCCGTCAAGAAATGACCCTCGCCGCGCTACTCCTGCCAGGCATCTTCGCCGGTTACCTGTGTTCCTGCTTTACCGCGCCGTTGCTGGACGCTGGCCGGACGCGACCGGCCGTTCTGGCGGTCGCCTCCCTAGCGGCCGTTGCCGTCTTAATTCGGGCTATCCGGTATACGTATTGAGCTAGAGAAGAAACGGCTGCAGAGAATGAACGGACTTTCTTGCCTCTAACTGTCTGGAACCAGTTTTGCTTTCGGCGCCCGTGAACGCTGTTTGAGCCGTTTTAGCGCCGCCTCGGCATCCATATTATGTGACGGACTATTCGAGATCAGGTATCCGTCCGCGATCTACCAGCAATTGGATGGAACGTCCGCGTCCACGTGTACGCGAGATAAAACCGCGTTCGTCGAGCGTCACAATCATGTTATGCACGGAGGGTGGCGATACACGAAAGTACCGTTGGAGATCTGCTTCGGCTGGCGGTTGCCCCATGACCTTGGTGTAGTAGTAGATGAACGCAAGGTACTGGCCTTGTTTTGGCGTTGGTTCAGCGTCCGCGTTTCTCGCCATTGGGTGAGTCGCACAACAGTTAGCGGTCTCATGGGTGGGACGTCATAGTGACAACATTGTGTCTCCGATAATGCTGAACACCAACAAGAGTATTAGTATAGCTACGGCGGAAACTAACAGCCATGCTGTGTCTTGCCAATCTCCTGCTCGGAGACATAGAAGCGAGCAAAAAAACCAAATCAAGCCAGGTATCACGGCAGCGCCGGATAAGATCTGGCGAATGCTAGCGCCGCCGCCGTTATCGCTGCAAATGCCAAGAGTCGAGAAATACTAAATCTCCAAGCTGCCGTCCAACGATAGCCGACGGTGGGAGGTTTTGCTGACTCCGCTTGCTGATTGTCATCGCTGTTCAACGATACGTTCATGCATCCGTAAGCGTGTGGGAGGTAAGCGCGAGACCGCTAACGGTTATCATGTTGGTCGCCGCCATTACCAGAGCAAGCGACCTTGAATAGCCAGTAATTGTAACAAACCGGACAGCGCACAAGAACCAAAGCGGCGATGCGCAGCACTCTGCCCACATGTTAGCAGTCTCGGCCGCGCCTCTTGATTATGCCACAGGTTTGCAACGCCCCTTGGTAAAGAACGCTACCACGGCGCCGATTCCTGCACCCACCAGCATTACGAGCGCAAGAGGCAGCAGGAAGTCTGCGTCAAAATGAAAAACTGCTCTCAGTCGTTGCGGCCACGGTTTTTCCGGAAATCCGACAATGGCGATAATTAGGCCCAAGAGCGTGAAGCCGCAGAGTGCCAATAATGCACCAGAAATCATGAATCGAAAACCACGCCGGGATGCACCTTGTGGTAGTGCCTCTTGAATATCTTGCGAAGACTCATAGGGATTAGTCATCGATTCAGGAACTGCTAACGGTTAGCATGTCGGTCGCCGCCGTCACCAAGGCGAACCAACTTAAACAGCCAGTAATTGTAACAAACCGGACTGAGTTAAAGAACCAATGCGGCGATGCGCAGCACTATGCCGACATGTTGGCAGTCGTCTCAGTGAGTCCAGAAGTAAGAGTTTATCGAACCATCTCCACGCAAGAAAAGCGACAGGCACCCCATATCTGACAATCCGAACGTCTTGTCTTCATCGCAGTAACAATCGCCGTCTGGGGTGTTCTCAAGGGTGAGCGGCTCTTTTCGATTCACAAAGGGATGAGGCCATTCGGGAACGCTTTGAATCGGTCCCAGACTGCAAATGTAGCGACCGTCAATCCAGTCGATATTTTCATCAACACTAGGTACGCCCCCGATCTTCGGCGCACGTCGCGCCCAGAACGAAGGCGACCCGCGTAGCGGGCTTTGCGGCAAATCTATGGCAAGCGTTGGATGTGCGACGTTACCCATTCAAGGAGTTCTTCCCGTGAGAGATCTCCGGCCGCCAAAGTGAGAATGACCCTTTCCGCATCGTCAACATCGGCGACAAGTTCGTAGCCATTCATGACCAGAAACGTTTCCATAGCGGCATGGCCGATCCGCTTGTTGCCGTCCACGAACGGATGATTCATGACAAGCGAGAAGCACAACGCTGTCGCTTTGGACGCGATGGTTGGATATAGTTGCTCACCGCCGAATGCCATCTGGGGCTGAGCGACTGCGGATTCGACGCCGCCCAACTCGCGCACGCCGTCTGCGCCGCCGGACTGTTCGATGACACGGCGATGAAGATCGAGAACCTCGGCCAGCGTGAGATAGCGCATCAACTCAGCCGCCGATAGAGTTCTCGGTTCTTGTCGAGGACGAATTTCGCGGCGCGATCGAAGTCATCGGCCGGTCGCGTCAGTAGATCGTTAACGGCTGCCTTGGCTAATTCGCGGGCGTCGACACCAAGTTCGCGAGCGCGCTCTTCGAGCCGTGCCGATTGTTCGTCGTCTAGGTGGAGAGAAAAGGACATTTCGTGTATCTCGATCTGCAACGGGAAACATGTTGGTCGCCGCTCGTTATCAAAGCGAGCGATCTTAAACTGCCAGTTGATTATAGCAAACCGGACTAACCTGAAATTGCCAAATCGGCGATGGGCGCAGCCCACCTTCCCGCCAGTCTTTGTTGGCGGCCCTTCGAGTCGGATGTAGGCTGTTGCGATTCTCGCTTTGGTTTCTTGGCGCGTTTGGTCCAACCAGGATACTGCCGCGTTACCAAATCTTTGTCGCCGAACCGGCTACCGATCAGATATGCACCCATACTCCAGCTAAAGCCATCAGCTTCAACACCGGGTGTGAGATACGTCGCCTTCTGGGAATCGTGGACCTTCTGAAACGCCTTGTTGTCGGGCACAATCGTGTACGCCAGATCGGCGGTCGCCCAGAGCGTGGCAATACAGAAACGTGGCTCCTTCTCTGTGATCTCTTCCAGCAGGACGGCGTATCCTATCCACGATGGAATGACGCCAATGACGCGGGCTGGAAATGGCTGTTCAGGCGTAATTCGGTTGTCGTGCCACAGCTTCGTCGGCTCTGCGGCAGTGGCCACGGTGGCGACAGCAAAAGCGAACAGTGCCAGGAAGGAACACAGCAATGGAGATCGGACAACGTGCATATCAATGTTCTAAGAACTGCCAACGGTTAGCCTGTCGGTCGCCGCTACCCAACCAAGGGAAGCAGCGTCAAATCACCGATTCATTGAAACAAACAGGACGAACGCTAAACTGCCAATGCGGCGACGGCACAAGTCAAGAGACTCGGAATGTGTTGCCCAACGGTTTTCTGTCAGACAAAGTGTCGCATAAGTAGTTAAGTTTCCCTGCTTAGGCGACGTCTCATTTATGGACACTTGTTGTATTATATTTGATCCGTTGAGGTTACGGCAATCGAGGGGTCAAAAACATGCCTCCGACTACCGGCTGACTGCGGCCTGAGGAGAAACGATACCCGAGGAGATACGAGGAGAAACGGTTCCAGGAGATCTGTCGCACTCAAGGCAGAATCAAATGAGTTCCGCGCCGAATTGGGGAACTACCTTTTCGCTTTGCGCAGGTTCTGGATCAGACGGTACACCAGCAAGTGTCCGTGGACCGTCTGGCTAACCGTGAGTTGTCCCGGTCCGGCCTCTACAGAGGTTGAACCCTTGGTCTCATCCCACGTGTGCGGTTCCAAAGCCTTTGTAATGGCCTCAACCAGCTGATCCCCATTCGCGACGCTTGCCAGATCCTTGACGTGATATGTTTTCTGAATCAAGTTCTGAGCGGCCGCCAGGCGAGTCGTAATGACGATGCCCCTTTTGGATATCGACCAGGTAACCGTTGGCTCGACCGAACGCAACACGATGTTCAGAGCTGCGCGAAACTGACGCGCTCCACACGAATCGTAACAGGAGTTGCAAGATTCACGCCGACAGCGGCGAGCGCAGCTTTGTCGAGATCTATTATCAGTGTGCGATTCTTGCGAAAGTGGTCCAGGATCTCGCTGAACGGTTTTTCGTCGAATGTCAGGCTAATCTTGGCATCAAGATTTATGGTTGGACCGGTCAATGCGCCAGGCGGTATGGGCCGGACGGATTTCTCAAAGTTCTTGGCAATCTCGAACTGAACGTTCCACGTCTGATTTACCATGATCGCATCGCGGAGTCCCACGATAGCCCCAAGGCCCCCATCCTTGTCCCAGCTGTCTGGTTCGACAGTTTTCATGATCTCGGCTTGCAATTGCGGCAGATCGGTACCTGTCGCCGTTTGATAAACGACCGGTACGTAAAGCTGGTTACCTTCGGTCGTAATCAAAATCACTTCGTTCTGAACGTCCCAGATCAGTTCGACGGGCTGCAAAATATCGTTGAGAACGTCGCGTAATTGCGATTTGCGCCGTATCAACGAGACGGGAGTTTCAACTTGGATACCCGCCTTTGCCAGCGCTGGACGGTCCAGCATGATTTCCACGCCTGCCTTTTCGCGTAGCTGGTCGACGACTTCGGTCAGCGGGGTTGCTTTGAAGTTCAGGCGGATGTTCTTTGCGAGCCCGCGGCGGATAGCTTTCTCACCACCTTCCACGCTGGCACCGTTAACCGCTGGTTTCCGGGGTGGTCGCCACCGCCCGGATCGCTTGAGGACATATTCCTGGTCTGCTGCACTGAGACTGCGAATAGCGATCCGGATCGTCTTTCCGTCGGGCTTTCGAAGAGCAACCTTATCTCCGATCACCTCGAGGAATTCGGCCTCCAACTTTTGCTGTCCAGAGGTCCATGTGCGAGCATCTACCGGGGTAGGGACGAGCATCAATGCTGCCCCAACGATGAAAAGGTATCTCATTGCCTCCGCCTCATAACTTCAGCGATCAAGTCAGGAATTTTAACGCACCACGCGGCCGGTGCCCGGACCGGACATCAGCGTACGGATCTCGTCGACGGTCGAAAAATTGAAGTCGCCGACGGTCGAATGAGCGAGGCATGACGCGGCGGTTGCGAAGCGCAACGCAGCAGCATCGTCGGAAAACGCATCAGAGCTTAGCGCGAACATCAGGCCTGCCGCAAAGGCGTCACCGCCGCCGACGCGGTCGACAATATTGCGGATCTCGTACGGAGCATACTCGCCACTGGCTTCAGGGGCGAACACGGCCTGGTCATCCGCCGCGTTATATAACATTGCTCCCCAGTTGTTATGGGACGCAGAAATGCTGGCGCAACGTCGTCGCGACTTTGCGAATACTGGAAAATTGTTGAACCACTTGCCGAGCGACGTCCGGATAGGCGCTGACGTCGACTCGGCCGGCGCTAACGTCGCTGCCGCCGGCTTGAATCCCCAGTACGTCCTGGCAATCTTCTTCATTCGCTATCAACAGGTCAACATGCGGCAACACCCGGCGCATGACCTGGCCAGCCAGATCTTGAGGCGCAACATTGGAATCCCATCGCCACAATTTTGTCCGAAAATTCAGGTCGCAAGAAACCGTGACTCCCAGCGCCTGCGCCTGCTGCACGGCCTGAATCGTCGCATCTGCTGCATTTCGAGAAATTGCGGGTGTTATTCCGGTAACGTGCAGCCAGTGTGAATCGGCCAAAATCGACTGCCAGTCGTATTCGGAGGAAGGCGTCAGGCTGATTGCCGAATTCTCGCGATCGTAAACCACCTGACTTGGCCTTTGGTTCGCTCCGTTTTCAATAAAACATATCCCCACGCGCCCGCGGTCGACCTGCAGAACGTGGCGAGTATCCATGCTTGTTGCGTTCAACTGGCTCATGACGGCTTCTGCGAGCGGGTTTTTGGGCAATGCGGTTACGTAGCGCACATCGACGCCGAGCGTCGCCAGGGACGCGGCCACATTGGCCTCGGCCCCCGCCAAGGTCAATTCGAGGCGGCCGGGAATCGATTGCCGAAAACGCAGCATGCCCGTGGGGCTCATCCGAATCATGACTTCGCCGAAGGTTACGAACCGCCCCATCCATCAAGCTCCTTTACGAACGGAATCGACAATCTGTCTCGCTTCGATTGCCTTGTCGGTGATGGTTTGCCATTGTTCCGCCTGGATCACGTCGGCTGGCGCCAACCACGATCCGCCGACCGCCAGGACGAAGGGCGCAGCAAGGTAATCGGTGACGTTGCCAGTGTTCAGTCCACCCAGCGGAAAGAACTTCAGTCCCAAATGAGCGTATGGGGCCCGCAGGCTGGTCAGCATCTTCATTCCGCCCGACGGTTCCGCTGGGAAGAATTTCAGCTCTCGACAGCCCAACTCCAGCGCGGCCTCGATATCCGAGGGTGTCATGACGCCGGGCGCAAAGGGTAATCCCTTCTGTTGGGCGTGCTGGACGACGCGGGGATTGAGACCGGGCGCGACCGCATACGCCGCGCCGGCTTCGACAACTTGATCGACCTGCTGTTCCGTCAGGACTGTCCCTACACCGGGCAGCATCTCCGGCACGTGTTGTCGCACTTCCTTGAGACATTCGACGGCAGACGAAGTGCGCAGGGTAAGCTCCATGGCGTCGATGCCACCCGCCAACAAAGCTTTCGCCACCGGCATCGCATGCTGGACCTGATCAATGACCAGGACCGCAATGATACCTGAGCGATGGATGCGGTTGAGCGTCTCTTGTGGAAACTGCGATTGCACGTTCGGGAACCTATGAAGTAAAGCGATTGATTCAGGGGATGCAAACTTGCGTGTTTTATACGATTCGGTGTACTCACCGTGTCTTACGCTAGTTTGTTTTGTGCGACGGAGACGCCAACGTGCAAACCTGCAACTTGCGAACGGCGACATCATTATCGCCTGCCGCGCGACCGATTCCAAGAAGCCGCGCGGTTCGTAATTACGCCTTTAGGTGGCAAATTGATTTGCTGAGCCGCCTAAAGGCGGAACTACAAGCGACGCTGCGGTGCAGGTTGGAAGTCACAATTAATCCGCTACAATGACGGCCAACGCCAACGAGTTTACAACACCAGCGAGTTCACGTAGGAGTCCGTCATGCTGCAGCACGAATCGGTTTCGCGTCGACGTTTTATCCAAGGTTCGGCCGCGTTGGCTGCCGTGACCCCGTTTATCGCTGCGGGAAGTGATATCAGCGCGGACTCCTCAGGCGTCTCGCTAAAGGGAAGTATCTTCAAGACGCTGAAGATCGGCATGGTGGGAGTGAAGGGGTCGCTGACCGACAAATTCAACGCGGCCAAGGCAGCGGGATTTGCGGGCATCGAAATGGATTCGCCAGGAATGAACGTCGATGAAACGCGCACCGCCACTGCGGCGACAGGTCTTCCGGTTGATGGCACCGTCGTCTCGTCGCACTGGAATATCCGGCACACGGATCCCAAGCCGGAGACCCGGGCCAAGGCCCTGGAACATCTGAAAACGGCGATTCGCGACACCCATGCCGTCGGCGGTCATACAGCGCTCTTGGTTGTCGGCCATGGCAAAGATGGTGACGAGGACGAGATTTGGCGGCGATCGATTGACAATATTGCGCAGGCCGTTCCGCTGGCAGCTGAACTTGGCGTCGTCATTGCGATCGAAAATGTCTGGAATCAATTTCTGTATGATCATGATGGAAACTCAGAGCAAACGGCGGCGAAGTTCGTGAAATTCGTCGATGAATTCAACTCGCCATGGGTGGGCATGCAGTTTGATATCGGCAACCACTGGAAGTACGGCAACACGGGCGACTGGATCCGCACGCTCGGTCGCCGCATTGTCAAACTGGATGCCAAGGGCTTTGATCGCAAGATGGACAAGTTCACCAAGATCGGCGAAGGCGACCTCGATTGGGCCGACGTGCGCAAGGCGCGTGCAGGAGATTAACTTTGTCGGCTGGTGTGCCGCCGAAGTGGAAGGCGGCGACGAAGCGCGGTTGCGTGAGATCTCGGCCAATATGGACCGGGTGTTCGATCTCTGAACGTCGAACGCTCAACATCGAACGTCCAACGTCGAAAGCGAAATTCGAACAAACTTGGACGTTGGGCGTTGGATGTTGGATGTTCAACGTTGGACGTTCGAAGTTCCCCAGCCGGCCAATTCTTTGGCCCAGTAGGTGAGGATAATTCCCGCCCCGGCACGGTGGATGGCGGTCAACGTTTCGCGCACGATCTTTTGTTCGTCGATCCAGCCTTTTTCGGCGGCTGCCTTGACCATACTGAACTCGCCCGACACGTTGTAGGCCGCGACGGGGACACCGGGAAAGCGGTCGCGGACCTGGCGGATGATGTCCAGATAGGCCAGGGCCGGTTTGATCATAACGATATCCGCGCCTTCGGCCAGGTCGAGCTCGACTTCGCGCAGAGCCTGGCCTGCTGCCGCCGCGGGGTCCATCTGATAACTACGGCGATCGCCGAATTGGGGCGTGCTTTCCGCCGCGTCTCGAAACGGGCCGTAGAAGGCACTCGCGTACTTGGCAGCGTAGCTCATGATCGGGACGTGCTGATAACCCGCGCCGTCCAACGAACGACGAATCGCGCCGACCATGCCATCCATCATGCCACTGGGCGCCACCATATCGCAACCGGCACGGGCATGACTAACAGCCTGGCGTCCTAGTAATTCCAGTGTTGCGTCGTTGTCGACGTCCATCTGTCCGGACTTGTCGGTCAATACGCCGCAGTGACCGTGATCGGTGTATTCGCAGAAACAGACGTCCGTAATCGTCAAGAGATCTGGTGCCGCTTCCTTGATCGCCGTCAGACCTTGTTGAACGATTCCCGTGTCACTGAACGAGTCGCTGCCTTCGGCGTCTTTCGTTGCGGGAATTCCGAACAGAATCACACCGCCCAAACCCAGATCAGCGGCCTGGCGGGCTTCCTTGGCTGCCTCATCGGGCGACAGCTGAAAATGGCCCGGCATCGAGGCGATGGGTTGCCGTTGGTCTGTCCCCGGCCGAATGAACAGCGGCAGGATCAACTTCCCAGGCGAGATAGTAACTTCCTGCAGTAGTCCGCGCACGGCCGCATGACCGCGCAGCCGCCGCAAACGAGTCGTTGGAAAACCGGAACCTGAGGAAGCAAACATCAATCTAGTCTAAATGGCAGTAACCGCTTCGACAAGAACAGGGAAAGAACGTCGAACGTCCAACATCGAACTTCCAACGTCGAAATAGGATGTGACCTGCTACGTTGAACGTTGAACGTTGGACGTTCGATGTTGAACGTTCGATGTTGGACGTTCTTCCGTTCTTCCGCTACTCCTTGACGTTCAATGCTTCCAGCCAGTCGGTCCGGTTGATGTTGCGCTGCACGATCAGGTGCGCCGTTAAGGTGAAAACCATCGACACCAGGAGCGTCATGACCGCGATGGTGCTCGACCAGACGACGGGAAAGCGAAACAGCTCCGTATCGTAGTACCACGCCAAGAGCACCGTTAGGAGGAACCCCAGCGGCAGACCAATGACCGCGCCCATCAGATTGACGATGACGCTTTCGCGCAAAAACAATCCACCGATCTGCCACTGTGTGTATCCAAGGACGCGCAATGTGGCGACTTCGCGCCGACGTTCGGCGAGTCCAATGATCGAGGCCGTCACAATACTGCCGAAGAAGATCACTCCGGCAAAGAACGTCAGCATGCTGATGAAGATGTCCTGGATCTCAATATAGTTGGCTTCCAGATTCTTGATAACGTCGGCACGCCGATTCACGGCTTGCAGCGAGGGCAAGCGTTTCAGTTCGCGGTATAAGGCGGCGGTTGGTCCTGGTGCCGGGTTGGTCTTCAATTGCAAGGCATTGAGCGCGAATTCCTCGCCGATCAGCCGGCTCATGAATTCGATATCCGCATAGACACTCATTCCCAGGTAGCCCTTGGCAATTCGCACAACGGGAAGTTGTTGTGCTCTCTGGAGCCCCTTCGTCGGTTGAAATGTAACCATGTCGCCAGCCGACACCTGCAGGATTTCTGCCAGTTTGCCGCTCATCACCAGTCCCGCTTCCGGTATTTCGATCGCATGGCCCTGCTGATCGTGCGGGACCGTCAGCTGCGCGCCTCGCTGCAGAGCGGCGACCGAGCCTTTACGTTGGTACGGTCCGTTTGAAAAGGTTCCTGCGATGTAATGGAGCGGCTCGGCGCGATCCACACCTGGTAAAGCCCGCGCTTCGTCCAGTGCCGCCTCGCCATGCGCCTCCCCCAGGCTCAGGTCAAAGTCGCTGCGTACGACTTTGCTGTACTGGAACTCGACCAGAAACGTCATCGCCAGAGTTAACATCAATCCACAGGTAAGCAAACCGGATCCCATGGCGGCTGCAAACATGCCGACCGCCGTGCGCAAGCGATGCCGGACGATCAGGCGAATAACCATCCGCCAGCCAAAGGACAATCGCTGCCAAAGCCACGTCAGTTTTTCCAGCCAGATTGCATAGCCCGCTTGAGGAGGTTTAGGACGCATCGCCTCGGCGGGCTGTAACCGAATGGCGCGGCGAGCGCCGAACAACGATCCCGCCAGCGCAAAAAGAAGACTTATTGTGATCGCCAGCAGATACACGCCCGGATAGAAGCGATTGCTCAGCTCGGGGAACTCAAAATAGTTCGTATAGAGTTTTGTGACCCACTGCGCCATGAAATAGCCGGTGATACAACCGACGACGCCACCCAACAAACCAACGGCCATTCCGAACTTAAGGAAGTGAAAAAAGACTGCGAGATTCGAATAGCCCAGCGCCTTCAGTGTTCCGATGATCGTCCGCTGTTGTTCCGTGAGTCGCGATATCAATACGTTCAATACCAGTGCCGCGACGGCCAGAAAAATTGCCGGCATGAATGTGGCAAAAACACCCAGTCCACGAATTTCGTCGCTCAAAAATCGATTGGACGCTTGATCCTTGCGGCCGATCTTGCTGAGCACCCCGAACGGTTCGAGCAGCTGGTCCGCGCGACGTAAGAACTCTTCGGGGCGATCGCGTAGTTCCGGATCCAGTCGTCCGACAATCTGGTTGGCCGCGCCGTTGAAATCGAAGACTTCATCGGCGTAAGACCGCTTGATGTAGAAAATTCCGAAGTGTTCCGGGTCGGGGACGAACGCTCCGGGACCCAGGGCATAGACGAACTCACAACTGATCGCGGTTCCGACGACAAAAAATTCTTGCCGGCGATTGTTCAGAACCAGGTGGATCCACTTGCCCGGTTTAAGCTTGCGTTTTCGCGCAAAGGCGTCATTGACGATGACTTCGTTGTCGCGGCGATCGGTAAAGTAGCCACCGCGGACGAGGTGGATGTCGTTGATCAACGTTTGGCGCTGGTCAGGGAGAGAAAGCACCAGGCCATTGAGCGGTTTGGCGACGTCGGGTAGATCGACCGTTGCAAAAAACTGGATCCGCGACCGCATGTCGGTAACGCCGGCGATTTCCCCCACAGCGCTTAGTTCCGTGATCGGCGCCTTTTTTATGTCGATCCAGAAGTCCGCCATTTGCCCCTGGGCATAATACTGTGCCTTGGCCGTGTTCAGATTGTAAAACGTGCTGCGCATGTAGACGAACATCATGACGCCGATCAGGATGATCGACGCGATGGCCAGCAGCAGTCCCGGCGCGCGGCGCAATTCCCGCAGGAGTTTGCGGTCAAGCTGCCTCACCAGATAATCTCCTCCGCCGGTTTCGGCGATGAATTGACATCAATGGAGACGATTTCGCCCGAACGCAAGTGGACAACGCGATCGGCCATTTCAGCAATGGCCGTGTTGTGCGTGATGATGATCACGGTCTTGCCCATCTTGCGAGCCACATCACTTAGCAGTCGCAGCGCACGCTTGCCGGTCTCGAAATCAAGTGCCCCGGTGGGCTCGTCACACAGCAGTAAATCGGGATTTTTCGCAAGCGCACGAGCGATCGCGACGCGCTGTTGTTCACCGCCGGAAAGCTGCGACGGAAAATGGTCCAAGCGCTGGTCCAGCTCCACCAGCTCCAGCGCATGCCGTTCGTCCAACGGCTGCTGGCATAGCTCGGTTGCAACCATCACGTTCTCAAGTGCCGTTAGATCGGGGACCAGGTTATAGAATTGGAACACAAAGCCGACCGATTCACGGCGATATCGTGTCAACTGGCGGGTTGTCGCGTGGGTCAGATCCTGTCCGCGAAATACGACACGGCCGGCGGTGCATTGGTCCAGGCCGCCGATGATATTCAATGCGGTGGTTTTGCCCGACCCACTGGGACCGGCCAGGACGAGCAGTTCGGAAGCGAGGATATCCAGCGTGAAATTGACCAGTGCGCGGACTTCCAATTCGCCCATTTGAAATGTGCGGCTTACCCCTTCCAGACGCATGACGACCGCTGGATCGGCTGATTTGGGTTGAGCCATGATGTGGTTGAGCGGTGGTGTGTATCTGCGGTGGGGCGCGGTTGTCCTACGCTTCCAGTCTAAAAGCCGAGACGCCTACGGACAAACAAACAAAAATCGACCATCCTGCAGGACGACCGTCAGTCCAGGCTGGAGAAAATCGTGTCCATGCCACTGTGGAATTGACCACGAGTGAGCACCTGGTCACAGCCGGCATCGCGCGCCGCCGCTTGTTGAGCCTCGTGGACATGAGGGCCGAAGGCCAGGACTCGCGGCGCTGGTGAGTGCTGGCGAATTTGAGTAACCAGACTGGCGAGCTCGATCCCTCGAGTTTCGAGGTCGATGACGATCAAGTCTGCCGAGCCGCTCTTAAGTTGTTCCAATACCGCTTCTGCCGATTGCAAATGAATCAGCTCGACCTCGCAACGCCCAGCAGCGCCGGAAGCCTGCGACGAGATCATCAAATCGGTGGTCAGGAACAGGACGGTCATGGCAGCAGGAATGGAATATTGGAATACTGGAATGTTGGAAGATTGCAGTTTCGTAAACCCTTAATCGGCTCGTACAATTATCCCACCAATCCGGCAGGTCTAAACGGCTTCCGGGCCACGAACGGTTTCACTGATCCGGATCGTATCCTCGACAGGTAAGACAAATATTTTCCCATCCCCAATCGTGCCCTCCGATCCGGTTCGAGCGACGCTCATGATCGCTTCGATCGTCCGATCGAGGAAATCGTCATTCACTACGATTTCAATTGCGACTTTTCGCAGCAATTCCAATTTGTATTCGCGACCGCGATAGGTTTGCGTCTGGCCGCGCTGGCGACCGTAACCCTGCGCATCGCAGACCGTCATCCGCTCAACGCCGTACCGCGTCAGCGCATCCTTGACGGCGTTCAGCTTGGTAGGCTGTATGATGGCGAGGACCATTTTCATTGCGGAAAGACCATTGCGGAAAGACCATTGCGGAAAGACGATTGTGGAAAGAATCCGCTCAGCAATCGTTTGTTCATTAGAATACCGATTTGGTCGTCGAGAGGCAAAGTGCGGACCGCAATTAGGTGCGGCTGCCTATCAGGTCGCCGCTTACTATCGCAGATTCTCGTTAAACGACACGACGTTACGGGGTCGAAATCCTATGTCCGGCGAACCTATCATTCACCAGGTACTTGCGCACTACGCCTCCCGTTGCCAGCCGAACCGGATCGAAGCCCTTCGGCAGGCCGGCGGTTTCAGCGGAGCGGAATTCTGGCGTTTGCAGACAGAATCTGGAACGCTTTGCCTGCGACGGTGGCCGCGGGAACACCCACCGGCTGGTCAGCTGCAGTTTATTCACGACGTCCTGCGCCATGTTAGCGAGCGAGGTTTTTCGCTGGTCCCCGTCCCGTTTGCAACGCGTCGATCGGAACCGCCAACATTTGTCGCGTGTCAGGGGCATCTGTGGGAATTAACACCTTGGCTGCCCGGTAACGCAGGTTATCACGACCAACCCAACCGTGCGAAACTGCTAGCGTCGATGAAGACGCTGGCTCATTTTCACCTCGCTGCCAGCGACTTCCCGGTGGCAGAACGACAGCGGCAGCCATCGCCGGGAATTATGCGAAGGCAGGAGACGCTGCGCCGCTGGCAGTCCAATGATATCACGCGACTCGCCGCTTCTTTGAATGCGATTGACGATTCCAGCTTGCGACCAATCGCTGCGGACATCCTTCGACATTTTGAGCGGACGGCATCGTCGTTGAGCCTCCAACTTCTGCAGGCCACGACGATTAGCGTCCGGCTGCAACCGGTGATTCGGGATGTTTGGGACCAACACATTCTGTTCGAGGGCGACGCGGTTAGCGGGCTCATCGATTTCGGTGCAATGCGAATAGACAATGTAAGCACCGACATCGCCCGCCTATTGGGATCGCTCGCCAGAGACAATGAAGACGACTGGCAGGCCGGCTTGGATGCGTATCAACAGCTACGGCCGCTATCGTCGGACGAAAAGCAGTTGATTGGCACCTTCGATCTGAGTATTGTCCTGCTGTCCGGGCTGAACTGGCTGCGTTGGCTGTACCTCGAAAACCGCGTTTTTCCGGACAAAGACGCGGTATTTTTCCGACTTCAAGCGATCCTTGAGCGTCTTCGATGCGTAGCGATATAGGCGTCTCTCCGGAAGAAATGCGCTTTTAGGTCGGTGCCGGTATAACGCAGGACCAACGCTCACAACGCTCACATTGACCTTCGCTAGCAGCAAAAAATAGAATAACTCCATGCGAATTCACGAGTTGCGATCTCTGGCCTTCAGATCCATCACCGCCTTCGTCGCGATTGTTCTCGCGATCATTAGTCCGGCAGCCTTTGGACAGGTACGCGGGCTGCCTGGTTTTGGGCTGGAGGGCTTTGGAGCATCGGCAGCGGATAACGGAAAGGTCACCCTATCGGCTCAGATCCTTCCCGCCGCTCCGGGTCGGCCGACGACGCTGGTGATCACCGCGGATATCATCCCGGGCTGGCACATCTATTCGATTACACAAAAGAAGGGTGGCCCGCTGGGAACCGTCATCGAATTGGACCCCGCGACGGACTACCGCCTCGCGGGCAAGTTCCAGACCTCACCGCAACCCAAAGTACACCAGGAGACGTTTTGGCCTGGCTTGGACCTGGAAGAGCACGACGGTCAAGTCACGTGGAGTGTGCCGATCGACGTGACGGCAGGAACGAAATTAGCCGATCTCGTGGTGCGGGGCGTCGTCAAGTCTCAAGCCTGTTCGAATGTATGTGTCGACCTCATGCTGCCGTTCGAGGCCCGACTATCCGCCGACCAGTCTGCGGTTCCTCCTGAAGCTCAACCATCATCGCCCCCCAAGGCGGCGCCGGTCGCCGCTCCCTCGGGCGCCCCCGAATTCCGCTCGCCGAGCGTCGTTGTCACAGGTCAACTAGACCAAACCGAAATTTCACCCGGTGGGCAATTCAATCTGCGGATCACGATCACGCCAGCGGCTGGCTGGCATATCTACGAGCATCTCGGCCAGTTGCCAACAGACCAATTCACATCGCGCCCAACGCTGATTGTGCTGGACTCGTCGTCGGGATTCACTCCGGGACCACCGGTCAGTAGCCAACCGGTGACCGAAACGCCGTCGAAAAACGGCAGCAAGCCGCAGCGTTACTATCCCGGTCCGGTGAGCTTTACCATGCCGGTTTCCGCACCGAGGCAGGCCGGCAATTTCCTGCTGGACGGAGTCATCGGATACCAGGCGTGTAGCGAAGCCGGCACGTGTACCATGCCGACGGCGGCCAGATTCCAAGCCTCGATACCGGTCGGCATGGCAGCGAGGCCCGGTTCAACGGCGCTTGCGTTTACCGAATTCAGCTACACGCAACTGGGAGACATGGTCGGTACAGCCACCGAAGCGTCGGCGAGCGCCGGGACGGGGACGGGGGCGGGGGCGGGGGCGGGGGCGGCAGCGGAGTTTACCTGGTTAGCGAGTACGAAGACCCTTTTTATAGCATTCGTCGCTGGCCTGATCCTCAACGTCATGCCATGTGTGTTGCCGGTCATCGGATTGAAGGTGATGTCGTTCGTCCAACAGGCGGGCGAAGATCGCGGACGCATTTTTCAACTTAACCTTTGGTACGCCTTGGGCATCATGTCGGTCTTTATGGTGCTGGCGGCACTGGCCGCGTTCGCCAACATAGGCTGGGGGCAACAGTTTCAAACGCCAGAGGTAGGCATCACGCTGGCGGCCGTAGTGTTTGTGTTTGCGCTTAGTCTGTTGGGTGTTTGGGAGATCCCGATACCGGGATTCGTTGGTAGTGGCGCCGCGGTGGAATATGCGGAACGAGAGGGTGTAACGGCGGCTTACAGCAAGGGAATTCTCACCACCATACTTGCCACGCCGTGCGGTGGTCCGTTCTTGGGCCCCGCAGTGGCATGGGCGATGGCGCAGCCCAAGGCCGTCATCTTTGCGACGTTTGCCAGCATGGGATTAGGCATGGCGTCGCCCTATCTTATTCTGGGTCTTTCGCCGGGGCTTATCCGTTTTTTGCCCAAGCCTGGGGCGTGGATGGAAACCTTTAAGGAATTGATGGGTTTCGTTCTGCTGGGCACCGTCGTCTGGATCTTCACGTGGGTACGAGAAGAATACCGAGTTGCAACTTTAGCTCTGCTGTTCGGTTTGTGGCTTGCCTGTTGGTTGTTTGGCCGAGTGCCAATAACCGCGGGCGGCGGATCACGGCTGAAGGCGGCGTTGTTAGGCGGCCTATTCGCCGCACTTGTGGGTTGGTTTTCGTTCCAATGGCTGGTACCGGGCAACGAATGGGAACCGTACACACCCGGCACGCTGACTGAGTTGCGGGAGCGAGGCACCACCGTCCTGATTGATTTCACCGCCAACACGTGACTGACGTGCAAATCAAACAAGGCAGTTGCCTTGAACACTCGAACGACTCGCAAGTACATGAAGCAGCACGGGATGGTCGGGCTGACGGCGGACTTCTCGGACCAATCACCCGAAATCGAACAGCTTTTGAAGGGCCTGGGCCGCTATGGTAACGTTTTGCCGTATTATGCGCTGTATCCCGGCGACGGCCGGCCGCCGATTACGTTCGACGGAATTCTTACTCAAGGCATACTGTTGGACAAACTGAAACAGGCCGTCCCCACGTCGACGCTTTCTGTGTCGCAAAATTCTCCGCCCAATGCCGTCACGAACTAAGCGCGGCACTTCGTAGCACGGAACTTGTTCCGTGAACGCAGAGAATCAAGGAACGAAACGGAACAAGTTCCGTTCTACGCTTACTGATCACCGATAGCTGATCACCGTCTTTGAACGGTTGTGATCCACAGAAACGGCTTCTGGTTGTCATCGGTCCGCACTTCGTAGGTCAGGCGGACCTGCCCCAACAGCTGTCGCAAGATCGACGCAGAGTGGGATTTTCCGTCGTGCATCGTCACGATGGCTTCGTCTGGCTTGACGCGCTGTTGGGCCAATCCATTGTGGTCCCACAAGAAGGGGACTCCAACGCGATCCGACAATTCGGCCAGCGCGCCGGCCAGGGAAACTTCGACTTCCTGCGTTTGCTCTTTCTTCATGAGGTTCGGAATCAGGCGACTTGGCTTCTCCTTCGGCGCCCAGCCGATCGGCCAGTTATCACCAGCCTGGCGGCTATCCATGACCAGATAGCCTAGCTCACCATCGGTGAAGTGAGGTCGCAGCACCAGGCCCGCGGGGCGTAGCGTCGCGGCCAGCGCGGTGCCGATCGAAAGTCCCTTGAACTCATCGCGAATGCTGCCCGCCTCTTCCAGACCACGACGGGCGGAATTGTCCAGCTTCAGAGGGTGCTCCAATTGTCCGGCCAGCCGCGCCACCAGAACCTTCGTATCAACGCCGACCGTTGACTTCCGTACGGCCCGCTTGAGATCCTCGTTGACTTGTTCGAGTCGCTTTGGTGACAAACCGAAGGCGGTCTTCGTGGCCTGCGAATCAAGTCCCTCCTTTTTTAAGTCGCGCACCCAGCGCGCCAGCTGCGCCGCCTCGTGCGGGCCGAACTTCCGGCGTGGCGGAAGCATGATCGAACCGTCTTCCATCAAGTAACCGACAACGTGATAGACGGGATTGGCTGGAGACCCTTTGCTGCTGATCTGAATCTCGTCGTCGACTCGAGGCTTGCGAATGTTGACGCGGCGAAATCCGGCCTCAGCGAGACGGGCGTTCCATTCTTGTGGCGCTGTGACGGGCACCCGTCCGGGCATGATCAAGTCCAAGTCGACAACAGGCTCGGCACCCGTCACGCCAGTATTGATCAGCAGAGCAACCCCAAGGGCAACAATTGGACGAGGCAACGAAAAGTACATACTGATGAATGGGTAAGAGTCGCGGTCATGTCGCATCAATATTATAACCCGTTGCCCGTTTGGCGAGGTCAACAAGCATGCCAACGGGCTGCTCCGTTGCGATATTCCAATCGATTTTCTAGAATGCAACTATGGCCATCAACGACTTTGCTCTACTGGCGGATGCAGAGGACTGGTTGCGATTAATCGTGCCGGCCGTATTCGTCATCATTTGGGTGATCAGCCAGATCGCTTCCCTGGGCGGTGGAAACAAGAACGCTGGGCCGCGACATCTGCCACAGCAACCGAAAGCTGGGCTGGCGCGGGAAATCGAGTCCTTTCTGAATCAGGTAAAGAAAGGGCAGGCGGCTGATGGGGGCGGGCCGAAGCCCGTCGCTGCGCAACCTCAGGCGCCGCGCCAGCAACCAAACCGTCCACGTCGCGAGCCGTTACAGCCGCAGCGAGCGCACAAACCACTGAGGCCAGCGCGCCGAAGTCGTTGAAGCAGAACTTGTCGAGCCACAGCTTGCCCGCCGAGGAACCACCAAAGAAACGTTGCGGCAACGTGGAGCGAGGCGAGACAAGCAGCGGCAGGAGCCCAAGCCTTCAGCGCGGGACGCCGTTGATCAAGCCGACGAGAGGATGACCGAACGACTTCATCAGGCGTTCGACCGCGATCTAGGTGAACTGGTTGACACGTCCGATGATGGTCGCAACAAAGACATGTCATCCGATCAGGTCGACATGCCGGCGATTCCTACGACCGCAGAGGCCGTCCGCGACATGTTGGCTTCACCCGAGTCGATCCGCACCGCTGTGATTCTCAGCGAGATTCTCCGGCGACCCGGCCCGCTTTGACGATGGACATCTCTCCGGAGCGCACGAAGCTAGGTTGGGTCGGGACCGGTGTGATGGGCGTCCGCATGTGCGGACACCTGATCGACGCCGGTTTCGCGATGGCGATCTACAGCCGGACAAGTGCCAAGGCGAAGCCGCTGCTGGATAAGGGCGCGGTGTGGGCGAGCAGTCCACGTGCGGTGGCGGAAGCCTCGGATGTGATTTTCACAATGGTTGGATTTCCCGAAGACGTTCATGAAGTCGTGTTGGGCAGTGAGGGGGTGCTGAGCGGCTGCAAGGCAGGTAACCTGATCGTCGATATGACAACCAGTCGCCCAGCACTTGCGATTGAAATCGCCCAAAGAGCGCTCGCGAAAAATGTCATTAGCCTGGACGCCCCGGTGTCGGGCGGTGACGTTGGCGCACGTGAAGCGCGACTGTCGATCATGATCGGCGGCGATCGTGAAGCGATTGAGGCTTTGCAACCGTGTTGGGAGGCGATGGGAAAGACGATGGTCCGCCAAGGCGGGCCGGGAGCCGGTCAGCATACGAAAATGGTGAATCAAACGCTGATTGCCAGCGGAATGATCGGCGTATGCGAGGCGTTGCTGTATGGCTACCGTGCCGGTCTGGATCTAGACAAAGTGTTGGAGTCGGTCGCCTCGGGAGCGGCGGGGAGTTGGTCCCTGTCCAACCTGGGCCCGAGAATTATCGCCAACGACTTCGAACCCGGCTTTTTCGTCGAACATTTCATCAAGGACATGGGAATCGCGCTGGCGGAAGCGAAGCGGATGGGTCTGGCCTTACCCGGCCTGGCATTGGCCCAGCAACTCTATCTCGCACTTGCCGCTCAAGGTCATGCGAAGAGCGGTACGCATGCTTTGGAACTCGCCTTGGCGTCCTCATCCGGAATCGACTGGCGCGATCGGGATAGGGGCTGAATTGTAGGCAGGGGAGTGGGTCCCACTTGCCAAGCAGGACCTACCTCCAGGTTAACGCGAGAGGGTCGGGAGTCGTCTTTCCTGGCGGCAGATCCCTTGCCAGAACGCGCATGATTTTTCGTCCGCCAGGAAAAACGACTCCCGACCCTGTTAGAGTATCCATCGCCGCCAGAGGCGATATTGTTGTTTCGCCATGATAACGGGGAAAAGACGCCTTGCGAGGGTGTTGGTTCAGTCCCTAGAATGACGGGTTCGTCTTTCTCAACTCGAATTCGGAGAACCGTGTGGGTACCAAGAAAACCGGTAAAGGCCGCCGCAAAGTCGGTCGCAAGAAGCGGCGGATGCGTGCGAAGATTCGGCATCGCAAGAAATAGAAACTATCCGTTTGCCGGTTATCAAAGGGCCCTTCGGTGCCGCGCTGGGTAGAACGGAGATCCTCTCCGACTCATCGATGACGACGGATCGCGATGCGAATTCAAACGGCGACACCCGCTCGACAGCTGGCCAGCATCTCTTCGCGGTTCTGTAATCCTTGGTGCGACCGCGCCGCTGGTGACTGGCCGCGCCCGATGGCGCCGCTTTCTCGTGATCGATGTGCGACGGCCGCTAGCGACGCGCCGGAGGACGAAGGGGCCATGCTCGCTCGGCTGGAAGCCGTTATGCTGCTTGCCAACGAGCCGCTGAATACGCGCAAACTCGCTCAGCTGGCCAGCCTGGAAGATGGAACGAAGGCCCGCATGCTGTTGCGCCAGCTGAATGAACGCTACGACTCCGCCGCGAGAGCGTTTCGGGTCGAAGAGGTGGCGGGGGGCTACCAGTTGCGGACGCGCCCGAATTTGCCCGCTGGATTCGTCGAATGGTCGGTGCGCCGCCGGAAATCCGGATGTCCGCCCCATCGCTGGAAACTTTGGCCGTTGTTGCCTATCGCCAACCCGTGCTGCGAGCCGAAATTGAGGCCGTGCGAGGTGTCCAATGTGGCGAGATTTTGCGGCAACTCATGGAGCGTGGTATGGTTCGGATTGCCGGTCGAGCCCATGAACTGGGGCGGCCATTCCTGTATGGTACCACTCGAAGATTTTTGCAGGTCTTTGGGCTGCGGAGTCTTGACGAATTGCCACGGGCCTCTATGCTGCGAACGTCGAGTTTGGATGTATATTATGGAGGCGATTCTGAGGAACCATTCGACGAAGCCACAGCGGGTGACGAAGACGCGAACGGGCTGGTCGACGAGCTCGATGATGATGGCGACTTCGACGAAGATGAAGACGAAGATGACCTCGACGAAGACGATGATGACGAAGACGAAGATGACGAAGACGAAGATGAAGATGATGACGAAGAAGTTTAACGGTACAAGAACTGGGAGTGACTTGGAAAGATGAATAAAGCCTTGCCAGTGATGGTTCGGATTGTTGATGAGGAGGGTCTGTTGCCAGCAAGCGATCAGCAAGCGTACGGACTGCAGGACGAATATGAAGTCGCCGAGTTTGCCGACGAATTTGATGACGATGATTCGGACGAGGATGAGGATGGCGACTACGACGACGACGACGAAGAAGATGATGACTTTGAAGAAGAAGAATGGCAAGAAGTCGAAGAAGATAGCGACGAAGATGACGACGAATGGGACGACGATGAAGACGACTGGGACGACGATGATGATGACGACGATGATTGGGAGGACGAAGAGGACGAGTAATAAATCGCCGTCGTGTCTTGACGATACGGCGACGGTTTAACAAGAGGACGGCTTAACTACCCCTCGTGTAGCTACAACCGCTCGTGTAGCTACAACCGCTCGTGTAGCTACAACCGCTCGTGTAGCTACAACCGCTCGTGTAGCTACGCCCTCTCGATGCAGCGTTGGCTGAAAAGTCTCTATTGGAAATCGGCTGCCTTTATCTGGCGAACTCGTTTTTCCAACTCGTTCAACACCTTAAAGTCGCTGGGGTGCGGCGACTCGAACGCCGGGCGCAACGGGATGGGAACGTCGTCCATACGGTAGACCGTACCCCCCGTGTTAATTCCGTAGGTCGCCACCTTGAACGAAACGGCGGCCGCCTTGGTGGTGGGGGTATCTTTTGGATCGAGCGCAATGAAGGGGATGCTGGCCAGGTGTTCTCGCGCCGCCTGCGGGAAATTCGCCAGCGGGTCGCTCGCAATAATCAACGCCGCGTCGGCCTCACCGCGTCCCAGCGTATCCGCCGTCGTGTACTCGCCAGGGTTAAATCGCGGATAGCCACGTGACAGGTTCACGCCAAACGGGTACCCGGTGCGCCACGCCACCACATTGTCCGCACCAGTGACATTACCGTGGCCCCGATTCGGCTTGGCGATAAATCGCGTATGAGTGTTCATGTCGCGGGTTAACGCCAGCAATGCCTCGCTGTTACAGTGTTTCCCACGCGTCATGGTGAGACCCATTCCGAAAAAGATGGCGCCAAACTTGGCTGCTTTCATCCGCTGCATCAGGTCATCCCACGTAGACAGCGGGACCCCCGTTTCACGCTCGACCTGTTCCTCATCCAGCGGCAAATCGCGGGCTAGCGCACGTAGTGTCCACAGCGCCTCGAAATCCTTTCGAGGTTTGATCTGAATGAAGATATCCGCAGCCTTGGCGCTCTTCGTTTTGCGAACGTCGACGAGGACACAAGTTCGATCTTTGCGGCCGTTGGGAACGAACAGACCTTTTGGCATCAGGCTGTACTTGGTGAAATGCCTCGGATGACTTTCGGCCGGATTGCTACCCCAGAACATGATCATGTCGCCACGATTCGCCACTTCACCCAAAGTGCAGGTGACTTCGCCGACACCCTGAAATGCCATTCCCGATGGGCCATGGCAGACGCTGGTCGTGGTGTCGATATTCCCGCCGATCCAATCCGCAATGGCAACGGCTTTGCGTTGCGCTTCGCATGGCGAATCGCTTAACCCATACACTTGCGGGTATTTTGCGTTACAGAGGATGTCGGCGGCACGCTGGATCGCATCTTCAAAGGATGCGGGCTGGCCATCGATCAGGCAACTAGGACCCTCCTCGATTTCATGGTTCAAGAACCAGGCCTTGCCCAACACACAGGCCCGCTTGGCCTCCGTGATCGTGTGTCCTTCAACTTTCAGGTCAATGTCGTCGCAAACACACCCGCAAAAGGTACAGGTCGCGTCCCTGACGATTTTGATTTCGGCGTTCGGGTTGTCTACAGCAGTAGTCATGACGAGTACGAGTTACGGGTTACGGGTTGCGTGATTCGGGTTACGGAGTTCGGGTTACGGAGTTCGGGATAGGGGGACGGGTTGCGTGATTCGGGAATGCGGTTTGCGGATTACAGATGTCCCGCTACTCGCATCTCGTATCCCGCTACTCGCATCTCGTATCTTACATCTAGATCTTTTCGAGTTCGACATCCAGGCCTTTGCTGGTGGGCATTCCCGAACCGTGGGTATCGGCGCCCATTAGTTGGCTGGACAGGTCACCATACGCGATAAAGAGCATTCCCGACGGCAGTTCATCCCGTTTGGCCGCCTTCACCGCCGCTTCGATCTGACCGGTTTCGCTGGTGACACGCACTTTGTCGCCGTCGCTCAGGGCCAGGCGATCCATGTCATCGGCGGCGAGCAGCAGCGTGTTGATCTCGTCTTGATAGGTTTTCCCAAATTTTCCTTCGCTGATCCCACAGCCTTGTTTGCTAGTCCGGCCCGGGATCAGAATAAATGTCTCGCTCATAGAGTTGTCATTCGCGTCGGCGAGGCTGGAGGTCGTCGAAGGTGTGCGTTCTGATTATGTCATAGCCACCTAAGGTTTGCCAGTGCTTTCATGACCTACGGGGTCCGTTTGCGGAACACAAACAGCTTCTGCGTGCCGTAGTCGCCAGCTGCCGGCAGGGTCGCAAACCAGCGGTTCCAATGCGTATCGGGATCGGCGACCGCTTGATCGCGATTCACTAGCTGCGCGATCAACGGCTTGATGACACGCGTGCCCACAAAATAGGTGCTGGCGAAATTTGCGATTTCGACAAGTTCAGCCTCAGTGTCCAGAACCTTACAGACGGCGTCTTCATCAAGGTAGCAATTGAAGGCCGGTTCCGGGATCGGACCCAGTCCCCACTCGCTTCGAAAAGCGTTCAGCTTTTGGTGGCCCTGAATGGTCGCCTCGGACAACAACAGCAATCCACCAGGTCGCACCGTTCGCATCGCTTCTCGAAGTCCTCGTTGTTGGTTTTCCCAGTTCTCCAGGTTGATGACGACTCGGATGACGATTGTCTTGTCGAAGGAACCAGTGGTTACGTCCAGCCCGGTAATATCACCGACGTCAAAGCTGGTGCGACTGCGGACCGAGTCGGGAACGGTGGTTAGCCGCTCGCGGGCCTGACGAATCATTTCGGGAACGTAGTCCAGACCCTGAATGTGAATCGACGCCCGCTGCGCCAGCTGTATGGTCGAAAAACCGTTTGCGCATCCGATATCGAGCACTCGATCGCCCGCCTCCAGGTATTCGGCGATTTTCGCGATCTCCAAATCGATGACATGACTGTCGGACCATGACGCAGCATGACTCGTTCCGTGTTGTTGCGCCTGTTCGGCCCAAAAACCGCGGATTTGCGCCAGATCGAACTTGGGCGGTTTGACGGCGGTGGCTGACATGCTTGCTTCCTCTTGGCGAAGTTTGGGCCTTTACGGGCGATCAAATGTTCGAGCGGGCTTGCTGCTGGTCAGGCGGCGAGACGGTTGTTCCGGCGACCCAACAAGAAACTGCGGATTTCGGTGACAATCATTTCCTGCGCTTTGCGCGTTAGCTCGTGGTAGAAGGGTAGCCGCAACAAGCAGCGGCTGACGCGTTCCGTCACCGGAAGATCGCCGTCGTTGTAGCCGAACGTCCGACCGACGGGCGAAAGGTGAAGCGGGATGTAATGAAATACGGCATGGATATCGCGGCTTCGCAGGTGGTCAAGCAGCGCGTTGCGCGTCGGGCCGTCTTCCAATAAAATGTAGAACATGTGGTAGTTGCTCTGACATCCTGAGGGAATATGGGGACGTTGCAGAATGCCCGCTTGTTGCAGATCCTCGAGCAGAAAACTGTAGCGCGCGTAGATCTGCCGTCGCCGGTCGGCGATCTCGTCCATCATTTCCAGCTGACCGTACAAAAACGCGCAGGCGATCTCGCTGGGGACATAGGAACTACCAATATCGACCCAGGTGTATTTGTCGACTTCACCTCGAAAGAACTGGCTGCGATTCGTACCCTTGTCACGGATAATTTCCGCGCGCTGGATGAATTGCGGGTCGTTGATTGCCAACGCCCCACCTTCGCCGCACATGTAGTTTTTTGTTTCATGGAAGCTGAACGTGCCGAAGTGTCCCAACGAGCCAAGCGACTGTTTTCCGTAGCTTGCGTTCACGCCTTGAGCGGCGTCTTCAACTACCCACAAGTCATGCCTGGCGGCCAACTGCAGCAGAGTGTCCATCTCGGCACTGACTCCCGCGTAATGGACCGGAAAGATCGCTTTTGTGGCTGGCGTGATGGCTGACTCGACCAACCGCTCGTCCAAATTGAGCGTATCGGGACGGATGTCAACAAAGACCGGTTTGGCGCCGACTCGGCAGATGGCCGATGCGGTCGACACAAAAGTGTACGACGGCAGAATAACTTCGTCGCCGGGCCCCAGGCCACACAGAATCCCCGCCATTTCCAAAGCGGAGGTGCAGGAGGGCGTCATCAGGATCTTGCCGACACCGAATCGCTGTTCCATCAATGCCGCACAGCAGCGCGTAAAATGGCCGTCGCCACCGATGTTGCCCAGCGCGACGGCCTGCGCGATGTAGTACAATTCTTTTCCGGCAATGAACGGCTTGTTGAACGGTATCTTAGACAACGCCGCACATCCTTGTGCAAGGTGATGATGGGCTTGTGTAGGGTGATAATGGGATACACGGGCCTAACTTTAACAAGTTAACACACGGCCCATGCGCGAACCAACAGCATTCATTGTGAGTCACAGATGCTAGCATGACCCTGTATGTTTGAGATGGAATCCGACAGCGAAGAACCTGATCGAGTACGCCGGGAAATGCGGGATCATTTTCCGGAAGTCCAGCCGATTGAACCACAGCGTGTTGTATTATTGGGCGTCTTGCTGGAAGGCGGATTGGTAGCGGTGGCGTTGGTACTAGGTTGGCTCTGCAACTACCGGCCTTTGGCGACATTTCCCGTTTCTTTCGACGGCGTTCTGGAAGGACTCTGGCTCGGCCTCGTGGCCACGGTGCCGATGTTGATCGGTTTGTGGCTGATCAATCGCTATCCGATCGGACCGTTTGATGATCTGAAACGGATCGTGGACCGGATGGTACTGCCGCTGTTCCGCGGCGTGGGCGTGCTCGGTTTTGCGGCGATCAGCATTCTGGCCGGGCTGGGTGAAGAACTGTTGTTTCGTGGATTCCTGCAGGGTGCCCTGGCCGAGGCGTTGTGTGAACGGATCAGCCCGCTGGCCGCCAACGTTAGCGCGGTGATGGCGGCGAGCGTCCTATTCGGCTTGATGCACCCGATCACCAGATTTTATGCGATTCTCTGTTTTGGAGTTGGGATTTATCTGGGTTGCCTGTGGATCTTGACCGGAAATCTCTTGGCACCTATCGTTGCGCACGCCCTTTATGACTTCGTCGCGCTCGTCTTTTTGACCCGCGGTAGTAGCCAGGTTGCTTCCAGTTTGCGAGAATCAACTTCGCTGTAATTGGTCGCACGTTCGTCCCGCTAATCTGCAAAGGATGAAACCATGGGGTATCTCAACGGTCTGCTTCCGTTCCGAAGTTCGCCAAGACGCGATCGCAACGCCGCCGCGTTGCACGAATTGTTAATTGTTATCGCCATCATCGGGATTCTGATCGCGCTTCTGTTGCCGGCACTCAATACGACGCGCGAAGCGGCACGCCGATCCCAATGTTCTGCCAACGAAAAACAGATCGCATTGAGCGTAAAGACTTATGAAGAGCAGCATCGGCGGTACCCGAATTCGGCGTTTATGCCAAACGACGAATTGTTGAAAGCTAAACTGTCGGAGGTCGTTCCAGCGTCTGCGAAGGACGACAAGACGCAAGCGCCATACAGTATGTTCGTTGCGATGCTGCCCTATATGGAGCAGGCGCATCTGTATGACGTGATCGACTTCGAGAAAAAGGCATTCGACCCGGCGAATTCGAAACAGGCCAAGAACATTCTTCCCGGGCTCCGATGTCCTTCCTATACCGGTCCACCACAAAGCGCCGCCAAGGAATACGTTGCTACGCCTTCAGCCCTGGCTCAGTACAAGGGAGTTGGAGTGCCGACCTTCGCCATCTTGAATGATGCCGAGGAGATCAAGAATCCGAAAGGAGACGGTGGCGTTTTACAACCGTATGCGATCGTCCGATCCATTCCCGCAACATCACTGACCATCATGATTTGCGAGACCGCGGAACAGGAGTATGCTGCCTGGTACGACGGAACCACGGCGTCGATTTCCGGATTTCATCCCGATATAGACAAGAAGAAGAAAGCGACCACGCCGGCACTGAATTACCAGTCTCGGGAGCATCCCGTTTTTCTGCCTCGTGCCAGCTTCGGAGGCGCCGGCGACATGGCTTGGGGCCCCAGCAGCGATCACCCCGGTGTCACAATTCACGCCTTTTGCGACGGATCCACGCGGTCGATCGTCAATGATATCGATGCGGGAACGTACAAAGCGCTGATCACGCGCAATAGCGCAGACAACGAAGACATAGATCGCAATGAATTTTGACGTCTGACGCTGCTGCGAAGCCAGTTACGAGATTCGAGATCGAGCGGCATTCAGTTTTCCAGCCGGTCGATCACCATGCTTGCGATGGTTTCGCCGATACTGATCGAGGAAGTGGCGGCCGGCGAGGGTGCGTTCAGAACATGGATTTCCCGATCGTCTTGCTCGATGTGGAAATCGTCCACCAGCTTTCCGTTCGGCAAAACCGCCTGAGCGCGGACTCCCGCGCCAGCGGCGTGAACGTCGGCGGTCGATAGCTCTGGAATCAACCGTCGTAATCCGGCGACGAACGCTCGTTTGGACAACGAGCGGTACATTTCGCCGATTCCCATTTTTCCATAGCGGAGCGTAAGCATCGCGAAGCCGCGATAAGTGATCGTTTCCCAGGCGTCGCGCCACGAAAACTGACGCTTGTCGTAGCCGTGACGCGCCAGCGCGAGTACGGCATTGGGACCCGCTTCGACGCCGCCATGAATCATCCTCGTAAAGTGGACTCCCAGAAACGGAAAACGCGGATCGGGTACCGGATAGATCAGGTTTTTGACGAGATCTGTTCGGTCCGCGTTCAGCTCATAGTATTCACCCCGGAAAGGAACAATCCGCAGCTGCGGGCGTCTGCCGCACAGCCGTGCCACTCGATCGCTGTGCAGTCCGGCGCAGTTGACCAGTAACCGGCAACGTACTTCGCCATGCGTCGTCGTTAGCACCGAACGATCACCATCCGCAACAACTCCGATCAGCTTGTGGTCTGTACAGATACAGGCACCTTGGTCCTTGGCCAGCTCGGCAAATTTTTCCGCGACTTGAACGAAGTCCACAATACCGGTTTGCGGCACGTACAAGCCCGCGACCCCGGCGGCATGCGGCTCCCATTCCTGAATCTCGCTGGAAGTTAACCGTCGCACGCCTTGCAGTCCGTTGGCCAGGCCTCGCTCGTACAGCTTTTCCAGTGCCGGCAATTCG
Organism: uncultured Planctomycetales bacterium; assembly: GCA_963844115.1. Taxonomy (GTDB): domain Bacteria; phylum Planctomycetota; class Planctomycetia; order Pirellulales; family UBA7805; genus CS4-C045. The sequence goes on from CAWJNN010000009.1 coordinate 36,564, forward strand.
CGCTGGTCGGTGGCGACGACAATTTTTCCGCATTGCTCGTGTGCAATCCCATAGTCGGCGCAAAACCGATACATGGCGTCGCGACCCGACGCGCAGTTGAGCGCCTTGTTTGATCCGGGCCGATAGTAGAGCCCCGAATGAATGACGCCACTGTTGTGACCGGTCTGATGTGTGGCCAGTTTGGTTTCTGCCTCTAGAACGACGATTGATCGGTTGCCGTCCGCGGATAGCGTTCGCGCCGTGGCAAGGCCGACGATCCCACCACCGATAATCGCGACGTCATAATCGTGATCTTGCACTACGGTTGCTCACCGTCCAGAAATGCAGCCAGCGCCTTGGCCATTGCCGGCATATGTCGTCCCTGGCGGTCGTTGGCGAGGCCGGGTGCGAAGGCCTTGAGCGTTTCTTGTGACCGTCGCCGGAAGGCATCCCGGATAGACTCATTGTCTAGCGCCTGCCAGATAGACGAGATTGGCCGCCGCGACGGCATTACCGGACGGCAGCACGCTATCCGTCTTTTTGACCGCACGGGCGATCAGGGCTTCGTGATCGCCGGAAGTGTAAAAGAATCCGCCGGATTGTTCGTCCCAAAACAATTCGATTTGTTTTTCGGTGAGTTGCTGCGCTGCCTCAAGCCAGCGGTCGTCTTCGGTCGCGCGATGCAGTGCGATCAGGCCGTCGACTAGGAAGGCGTAATCGTCGAGATAGGCGTTCAGCTTGGCGGTGCCATTTCGATACGTTCGCAAGAGACGGCCGTCCTTAGTGCGTAGTTCTTTCAGAATTAAGTCTGCTGCTTTGGCGGCGGCATCCGTATAGCGTTGCTCGTCCAAGATCCGGCCCGCATCGGCGAATCCGCGAATCATCAGGCCATTCCAGGCCGTCAGGACCTTGGTGTCCGTTAAAGGGCGCGCTCGCTGATTTCGCACTGCCAATAACTTTTCTCGCAATGGCGTGAGCCTGGTCGCCAACGCGGATTCTGAGAAACCGTGCTCGTCCGCGAGGTTTTTCAGGGAACGAGGAAGGTAGAGAACATAATATTCGTGCTCAAAGTTTGGCTTGCCGTCCAAGCCATAAGCTTGCCTGAATCGGGTTGCTTCATTGCTGGTTCCGATCGTCAGATCGAGCTCGTTTTTGGTCCAACGATAGAACTTTCCTTCTTCGGCGTCGGTTTCGGCATCGATGGCGGAATAGAATCCGCCCGATTCACCGGTCATCTCACGTAGCACAAAATCCAGCAACTCGACGACAACGCGCCGGTAATGCTCGTGCCCCAACACTTCGTAGGCTTCGGCGTACACCGAAGCGAGTTGACCGTTGTCGTACAGCATCTTTTCGAAATGTGGAATCAACCATTTCGGGTCGGTACTATAGCGATGAAAACCACCGCCCAGATGATCACGGATTCCGCCCTGAGCCATTTCGTCCAGAGTCAATTCGAGCATTTGTCGGGCTTTGACGTTCTGCTTGTCTCGTCGTACGCGATCGATCAGGAACATTAAATCGGGCGGCGAGGGAAATTTCGTGCGAGAGGAACCGAAGCCGCCGTGCTCTGGATCAAACTGGTCCGCCATCCCGGATTCGACACGCTTGCACAACTCAATCTCCAGCGCCGTATCCTCCTCGATGCGATCACGTAATACGCTGTGCAGCGCCACGACGATTTGGTCTGCTCGTTGTTTGAGTTTTTCCTCATCCGCCTCCCAAAACCTTTGGACGTTGCGGATCACGTCCAAGAAGCCGATCGTTCGACCTCGATCACCGGTCCGAGCGGGGAAATAGGTGCCGCCCGTAAACGGCCGAGCGTCAGGGGTGAGAAACGCAGAAAGCGGCCAGCCGCCCTGATCCCTCATTAACTGGATGCTTGTCATGTAAATGTCATCAACGTCCGGTCGCTCCTCGCGATCGACCTTGATGCAGACAAAGTGCTTGTTCATGAACTGGGCGATCTCTTTGTCCATGAAGGATTCCCTTTCCATGACGTGGCACCAATAACAGCTGGAATACCCAATGGAAAGGAAGATTACCTTGTTTTCTCGCTTCGCCTTAGCAAACGCTTCTTCTCCCCAGCCGTACCAATCGACCGGATTATGAGCGTGCATGAGAAGGTAGGGGCTGGTCTCCTTGGCGAGCCGATTTGTGTGCTTGGGCTTATCGTTGGGTGAACCATCAGCGTTGGTTTGCTGGTCCTCCGCCGGAGCGGCCGTAGTCCGTTGGCAGCCGGTAATCGCCAGACACGTCGCAATCGAAATCGTCGCAATCGAAATCGTGGCCATCAACAGCACTGCCGATGGCAACATGGATGAGCGGACGAACAACACGGAGATATCCCTTCGATTGGCTACACAGCGGCGAACCACAGCGGCGAACCACTTCGACGAAACGGAGCACGCTCAATATTCTACCCGCTAATCGCCACTTTGACACTCGACGGCCAGGGCCTCCGTCGCGATTGGCTGTCGTGCGCTAATCCGCCGCGCCATGAGCCGATTCGTAGTGTTGGCGTAACAGATCTTCGCCAAAGTCTCCGACAAAGTCCCGCCACACGGCGTGCACGTGGTTCGCATCGTTTTGCGTGTTGTCGTATTCAAATAGAAATGATGGCCTTCGAACCGCCATGCCCAGTTCCCTTTTTCACTGGGAGTGCCAAAGATCGAGACATAGTACAGTTCTGGATTCACTGTCCCAGGGAAACGTCGCCTTTGCTTTCTGTTCTTCGCCCAACGAAGTCACAAACAAGTCGGCGGCCCGTTTCATATCGGCAGCGGGGTCATGGGCATACGCCACGCCTGAAGAATTCGCTGAGCAGAGTATGCCAACAACCATACCAGCTGCGAGCGGCAGGAGGAACTGAGGCGAACGGGAACGTTCGGGGGCGCCGCGTACGAGCATGACGTAAATTCCTGCGGGGATCACCTGAGGACAGCGTTGATGACAGCGTCGCGGCCGAATCCATGGTCAGCGTGTGGCCACTTCGGGCAGAAAAACAGGGCTTGCGGCTGTTGCCACACGCCCTGCGTTTTCGACAGGCTACCCGGCCAGGACTTGAACCTGGAATAACGGAACCAAAATCCGTAGTGTTACCGATTACACCACCGGGCAGCATTACCAACAACTTAGCGTGTGTGGTTCCGGTTCACAACGGCGAAAGCGATCTGTTCCAATTCGATGGCGAGATCGACACCTATCAGGCTCACGTGATCCGGAATGCTGATTGTCACCGGAGCGAAATTGACGATCCCTTCCACTCCTGCCCGGACCATGCGATCGGCCACCTGTTGAGCGGCCGGGGCCGGGACAGCGATCATTGCGAGGCGAACTCTTTTTTCCTTCATCACCCGATCGAGTTCGTCGATATGATCGACGTGAACGTCTTCCACGGTGGTGCCGACCACGGAACGATTGCTGTCCAGCGCGGCGACGATATGAAATCCCTGCTTGGCAAACCCCTTGTAACCGAGCAGCGCGCGACCGAGGTTACCGACGCCAACCATAACCACGGGCCACACAAACTGCGTCCCCAGGATCTTTCGGATCGCGTCAACCAACTCGGCGCATCGGTAACCGATGCCTGGGTATCCAAACTGACCGAAGTAGGCCAGGTCCTTGCGCACTTGTGCATCCGAGCAACCGAGTCGTTGTCCGAGCGCCCCGGAACTAATCGTTTCACTCCCCTCCGACACCAAATGCTGTAGTTCGCGCAGATAGAGACTAAGCCGGTTCACCACCGCCTTGGGGACGGGTTGATTGTCAGTTGGTTTCTGGTTCGCCTCGGACATTCAGATCCCCCCCACTAATGTAGATAAGGGGCTTAGGGCTAACAATATTTGGTGTGGAACGCCGGTGATATAGCTGACATTCGATGCGTGGGCAGAACCTCAATTATTTCATTGACACGCGATGAATCCCGGATAGACTAGGTCTCTAGTCCGTGTTTGGGAGAAAGTTTATTTAAAGTGCGGCTACTGCGAGCGTAACTACTAGCAAGTGACTTGAAAACGACGTCTGAACTCTCTTTTTCCGTGCCACCAGTTGGGGTGGCGCAGTTGAGGTTTCAGGCGTCGTTTTTTTTGTGAACTCTGTTGGCAGAGAATCGAAGAACACGATTCTTTAAACGTTTACCAGCTGACGCAACATGGTGACACCGATGAAAGTGCCGAAGGCTACAGCAGTATTAATGTCGCTCATTGCGGGGCAGGTATGGGGTACCGACTTACTCTCGGCGGCGACGGTTTCATTCTCTTCGTGGACCACGTGGCAAACCGACTGGAATGAAAGTGACATGAATACTGACGACCTGGTCGTTACGTTTCCTGCTACCGTTCCGGGTGCTTTGACAATTGCCAACGAGAACGGTGGTGATCCTGTGTTGATCGGTCCCTCGATTTTGTCGATAGACGATTGGGCCTATTGGTTTCGGGGCGGTGCCGCTGCCGCTGCGGAAGGCAACGGTGGCATTTTCGACAACACGTTAAAACTTGTTGCATTCGGAGATAACCAAAACGTTTTTCAGACGAATTTGCACGACAACGTAGACCTGAGCGGAATTGTGGATGTTCAAAACGCGATATTCACGGACATCCTACCTCCCGGCAGGTACGTCGGGCACGTTGTACGTCTTGGGAGCCGCAGAGCGTGGGCGATCAACGAATCCAATCACGTTCAGCGTTTCTGGCAGCAGCGCTTCAGGAACCGCCGGCGAAGGAATCGAGACCGCCAGTACGGCAGATCGTCAGACGGGTTTTCTTACGTTTACGTGGGATGCCACAGCCGACGTTAGTGACGTTAGCGCTTCGGTGCGGATGTCTGGCGTCGCCACGACAAATGATGATTGGGCTTTTCTGGGGTTTGCCGCCAGTCTCAACGCGGTGCCCGAGCCCTCTGCAATCGTGTTGGCATCCGGTGGGATCCTGATGATAATCATCGGGTCCATGCGAAGTTGTCAGCGCAGTCGTCGACGTTGATTCGACGGGCAACTGCGACAGCGACCCTGGTCCTGACCCTGATCCTGACGGTGGGTCTCGGCCTACCAATCGATCTCGTAGGAGACCGCAAGTGCGCAGCGAACAGCCCTCTTCCGTGGCGTACGAAAGAGGGCTGTTCTATTTTTTAGCAATGCTGGCTCGACTACTTCGTCCAGTGACAAGGGTGGTCGATGCGGATTTCGCCCGTGCCCGAGTGGTACAGCCATCCGCCTGTCCCCGTCACGTTGCCAACGACAATTGCGCCTTGATCCCGTCACTTCCGTGACGGTTGCGCTATTGGTGATCGTGTCGGTCGGCATTTTCACCAAGTAAGGGCCGAAGCTGCTGCCGCCATGGGTCGTCTGCGTGGTAAGACCGGTGATCGCCCCGCCGGCAAACGCTGGAAGATTGCCGCCATGTTGGGCTTTATACAGTTCGATCTGGGCACGCAAGGTGTTCAGATTGAATTCAGCCGTGGCTTCTTCGGCATCGGCCGTCGAATCGGTGAATTGGGGAATGATCGTGGCGGCCAGGATGGCCATGATGACGACCACGATCAAGATTTCGATCAGCGTAAACGCGCTGCGGACTTGCGATTTCATCGTGTTACCTCTCCAAAACGGCTTGTTTTAAAAGTTATTTGCGTTGTCGTTGTATTTCTTCCCAAACAACGGGCACCTGGCGGGCCAACAAAGGCGTTTCCACAAACCGCGAGTGTTCTGCCTTCGTTTGGTATCTACGTCACACGCAACACCGCGTCAAACGTGGGCGCGTCGAATTCCTCAAGCCGACAGCAGCAATCCGGTCGGATGTGTCGCTTCAACCGTTGCGGCTGGACTCAATCCGACGTCCATGCCATCCATTGGCCCTAGGCTCCGCTTATTCCGTACACGGCTTAAATCAGGACATCACTGCATATCCCGCAAACGCATCTCATCCTGTGCACACTTTTCTAAATACGCAGTCACATCAGTATATCCAAATCAATCTCTTTACTTATCTTGACGATAAACTCCACCAGAGAAACCTATTTTAGTTAGTATGCACCGTCTAAGAAGGAACCGGCGGTTTGGATGACTAGGTGTGCGACATGGAATGTATAGCACACCACGAAGTTTGTCAGATCATCCGCATTTGGCGATGCGAGGGATAGAACTGACGTTTATCTGTGCCGACGTCGAGTTGAGCATAGGAGGAGGCTAAACAATGATGCGTGTCCTGGGAATACCCTTCATGGCGGTGGTAGTGGCCGTCAGTTGGGCGGCCAACGCTGACGCCGGTTACTGCGGTGCTGCCCGATTTCGGTGCTGCGTCCCGCGCTGCTGTGCGGTCAGTCAGCAATGTCATACGGTCATGAAAACCGTACGCTGCGTGGTTCATGAACCACAGCAATTCACCTGTTACAAGACAGTAACAAAACCCGTTTGTGAAACGAAGATTGTCAATTGTGTAAGGCACGTGCGAGAGACTTGCTATCGTGATTGCACTTACACGGTCTGCAAGCCAGTTTATGAGACCAAGACGCGAACCGTGAACTACACGGTCTGCAAACCCGTCTGGGAGACCAAGACGCGGACGGTAAACTACACGGTCTGCAAACCCGTCTACGAAACCAGGACGCGCACCTACACGGTCTGCAATCCGGTCTGGGAAACGCGAACTCGGCAAGTACCTTACACGGTCTGCAAGCCGGTCCACGAAACGAAAACGCGCACCTACACCGTGTGCAAGCCGGTTTGGGAAACGCGAACTCGGCAAGTTCCTTACACGGTCTGTAAGCCTGTCTACGAAACCAAGACGCGCACCTACACCGTCTGCAATCCGGTCTGGGAAACGCGAACTCGGCAAGTACCTTATACGGTCTGCAAGCCTGTGTACGAAACCAAGACGCGAACCTACACGGTCTGCAAGCCGGTTTGGGAAACGAAAACGCGAACGGTCAACTACACGGTCTGCAAGCCTGTGTACGAAACCAAGACGCGAACCTACACCGTGTGCAAGCCGGTTTGGGAAACGCGATCGAAGACCGTCAACTACACGGTCTGCAACCCGGTCTGGGAAACTCGGACCAAAACGATCAACTACACCGTCCGTCGCGCGGTCCACGAGACCAAACTGCGAACGGTTTGCTATACAGTCTGCAAGCCCGTCCACACCACCAAGACCGTCAAGGTTTGTTGTGGTCGATGGGAGACGAATATCAGCTCTTGCCCCGGTCCGGTCGTGACCAAGTGCGTTCAAGATCCGGGCTGCTGGAAATGGGATCCGTGCTGCTGCCGATGCATTTACTGCCCCGGCCCGTGCCGCACGGTTCAAGTCCAGTGCCCGCCGGTCAAAGTTTGCCGACGCGTTTGGGTCCCGGAAGTCCGCCATAAGACGATCAACTGCGTCAAGTACGTGAACCAGACTTGCACCAAGCAGGTTCCTTACACGTGCTGCCGCTACGTCTGTGAGCAAAAGACTCGGACCTGCTGTTACAAGGTGTGCCGCATGGTTCCGGAAACCCGGACGAAGACGTGCTGCTACCGCGTCTGCAAGATGGTTCCGGAAACGCGTACGTGCACCTACAAGGTTTGCCATATGGTTCCGGAAACTCGCACCAAGACGTGCTGCTACCGCGTCTGCCATATGGTTCCGGAAACCCGTACATGCAACTACAAGGTTTGCCGCATGGTTTCGGAACAGCGAGTGAAGACGTGCTGCTACCGCGTCTGCAAGATGGTTCCGGAAACTCGTACGTGTACCTACAACGTTTGCCGTATGGTTCCGGAGCAGCGAATGAAGACGTGCACCTACCGCGTCTGTAAGATGGTCCCGGAAACCCGTACGTGCAATTACACTGTTTGCCATCTGGTTCCGGAACAGCGAGTGAAGACGTGTACCTACCGCGTCTGCACGATGGTCCCGGAAACCCGTACGTGCAATTACAAGGTTTGCCGTATGGTTCCTGAGACCCGTACCAAGACCTGCTGCTACAAGGTCTGCCATATGGTTCCTGAGACCCGTACCAAGACCTGCTGCTATAAGGTCTGCCGCATGGTGCCTCAGACATGCACGAAGTCGGTGCCGTACACGGTCTGCAAGCCCGTGAACTACACCAAGACCATCAATGTCACTCGTTGCGTCACCGAAAAGGTGCCGTACACGGTCACGCGTTGCGTGCCAAAAGTTGTCTGCAAGCAAGTACCGGTAAAGGTTTGCTGCCCGGTACCGACCTGCTGTGACCCGTGCAATTGCCCGTAAGGGAGGTTGCCACGGCTGCGACGGCTAATTGCCGACCGCAGATCCAACGAGAGTTGGTGTTAGAAGTTTGATTTGCCTTTGGCTAGCCTTCTTGGGCAAATACTAGTCATCCAAAGCGGTCCGTTCCATCGGGAGCGGGCCGCTTTTTTTCGTTTTGTTCATGAATCGTTGTCTTGCGGGGCGATGCAAATCGAATAACCGGAGTATTTGCATGGATGCAGTTGACGGAACTCGTTCTGGACGGAAGCGACGCAGACGGTTCACCACGCTTTTTCTGTTGTTATTGCTAGCACTCGTAGCGTGGTTCTTGCCAGCCATCGTAGCGCGGACCTCGTTGGGCGATCGGTTGCTCGCCGTTGCTGTACCGGAATTCGCAGGGCAGGTAAAAGTCGAACAGATGCACCTGGGCTGGCTGTCGCCGGTGCGATTCCAAGGCGTAAATATCGTCGACCATGTGGGCGAATCGGTCCTGCAGGTCGAGCAGGTCGTGTGCAAGGGGCGGCTGATTGATTTGTTGTTTTCCGGAACGGATGGCTTGCACATCGAGGTCCGAAATCCACACCTGGTATGCAAGTTGCGCCACGGTTCCAGCAATATCGAAGAGCTGCTGCAGCCGCTATTGGACGAGCCCGCCGAGTCCAGTAGCCAAAATAAACTCACCATGGAAGTCCAGGGTGGCATCGTCGAGTTGCACGACGACCAGACGGGCCTGCACAGTACCCTTGAGGATCTGGATCTGGTTTTTAAGCAATACCAGACCGATGAAAAGCCACTGTCGTTGTCGCTGGTCGTTAACGTTCGATCGGCGGGCGAGCACCGTGGCACCGTCGATGCACAGATTGATTGTTTTCAGCCTGCCGGCGATAACGTCTTTGCGCGGTGCCGGATCCCTGCAATGCGATCAGGTCGCGATCGAAGCATTACAGCCACTGATGGGTCGCTTTACCCAAGGTGCGCGGCTGGCTGGGATTCAAACGACGGACCTGAAAGCGTCGTGGGACCTGGCGGAGGATGAACCGCGGTTTGATGTCGTCGGAGAGCTGGAAGGTATCGACTGGATCGTGGACGTTCCCGCGCTCTTTGATCAGCAACCATTGCGTGTCGATGGGCTGCGTTCTCGGCTGGATCTTCAATGGAAAGCGGGGCATTTGTATGTTCGCCGCTGCAATGTTGACTCCCATCTGGCTCAATTCACTGCGGAAGGTGATCTGAATCTGGACCGCCTGGGACAAGAGAAGCCGACGTCGCTGATCGATAATAATTGCCACATTAAGGGCCGCTTGAATTTAGCGGAACTGGCGTCCAAAGCCCCCAGGCTATTGCGATTGCGGGAAGATACACAAATCACCGCAGGGGAACTCGTCGTCGACCTGACCAGCATTGCGGAAGGCGGCTCTCATTCCTGGAAAGGGACCCTGGTAACCAACAATTTGCAGGCCATGGCTTCGGGCCGTCCACTGCGCTGGGAGCAACCGCTACAGCTTTCAATAGACGCGAAACATCCTCACGGTGAACCGATCGCGGGACACCTAACCTGTGAGTCAGAATTTCTCCAGGTCAAAGCGGAAGGATCGTTACACAACGCCTCGGTTTCGGTGAACGCAGACCTGGACCGCCTGGCCAACGATCTTCGTCAGTTGATCGATTGGGGTGACCTGAAAATCGCCGGGCAGGTCAACGGCCAGCTGGATGTGAGTCACGATCAGGACGGTCGTTTTGACGCCAAAGGGCAGGTCGCAATGAAACAATTTCGGCTGGAGTTGCCGGGGCAACGACCGCTAGTCGAACCCCGTCTTACGTTGACGTACGGTACTTCCGGCGTGGCGACCGCACAGGGGCTTGCTGAGCTGGCGAGTGCAAATCTTCAGCTGTTTTCCGGTAGTGATCAACTCGACTTTCGACTGCGTTCGCCCGTTCGCGGACCGGTCTCCAATGCGGTATGGCCTGTTGCCGTTGATGTCAAAGGTGGCCTGGCAACGTGGCTTCCCCGTTTGCAACCGTGGATTCCGCTCAACCAATGGCAAGTCCGAGGTGACATCCATGCCCAGTGCGAGGCCGATATTGCTTCCGACGAAATTGTCGTGCAGCAGGCGAAGGTTTCCGTCGAACGACTCCAGGCCGGTAACGGCCAGGTCGTCATCCAGGAACCGCGGGCTCTATTGGTTAGCTCTGGGCGCTGGAAACGCGACAGCGGGACCATCGTGTCCGATCTGACCACGCTTGCCTCCAGCAGCTTGGCGATTCGTGCCGACCGATTCTCATTAACGCCGCCAAATCTCACGGAGGGACATTCGCTAAGCGTCCGTGGAGATTTGGCCTTGCGGGGCGATATTGCGCAGTTGGAATCCTGGTTTGCTGCCAACCGCAACCAGCAAGCGACGCGCTATGCAGGTCAAATTGTTGCGTATGCCCGATTTAGCGCCGACGCAAAGACAACGCAGGCCCAATGGGATGCCCGAATCGATGACTTTGCGGTGTTTCAAATGAACGCTGCTGCTTCATCCCATTTAAGGACGACCAGTGAGTCGGAGAGTCGTCGACCATCGTCGGGCGGTTGGAGCAAGGTGTGGACCGATCCGAAAATCGTGATGACGGGCAGCGGCAGCTACGACGGCCAGGAGGATCGTTTAGCGGTAGATGACGTGACGTTGAAATCCGAAGCGATTCATTTGCAGCGGACGAAGGCGGTTGTCCAGCAGCTAACAACGACCGCGGATGTCGAGATGTCCGGAGAATATCAGTACGACCTGGCGGCTCTGCGTGGCCTGTTAATACCGTCGGCCGGGGACAAGATTGTTGTCGCTGGCCAAGGGACACGTCCGTTTCACTTCCGCGGATCCGTCGGTCAGATAATCGCCTCGACGACAGTCCCGGCAGAAAACAGGGCACCGGGAGATAGCAGCTGGTCGCAACTGATCGCCGAGGCGTCGGTAGGATGGGATCGTCTTGAGGCGTATGGATTAGTGCTCGGTGCGAGCGAAGCCCACGGCGTCTTGGAACACGGAATTGTTCAATTTAAGCCCATTCGGACGACGTTGAACGGCGGCCAGTTGGATCTATCGTCGGCGCTCAGACTTCAGGAACGCAACAGCGTCCTGACGGTTGATGCTGGTCCCGTCGTCAAGTCGTCGCGAATTTCTCCAGAAGTATGTCAGTCCTGGCTCCAATACATAGCTCCACTGCTCGCAAATTCGACTCGCGCCGAAGGCGAGTTTTCCCTCGACCTGCATCGGGCCGCAATTCCCGTAAATGCCCCTCAAAACAGCGACATTGCCGGGGTCGTCACGATCCACTCTGCCCAGGTGAGTCCTGGTCCCATGGCCGAACAACTTGTCGCCATCGCCCGCCAGATCGAGACAGTGATGAAACGAGGTTCGCTGAACGGCAGCGGCGGCGGCCGCTCGACCGAATTGATCCTCAAAACGCAGAGAGTGGCTTTCGTCGTCGTTGACCAGACGGTATCGCATAACGGTTTTCAGGTGGAGATCGGTGACGTTTTGATTGAGACCTCTGGTGTTGTTGGAATGGAGGGATCGCTGCAAGTCATCGCCGAAGTTCCGATTCGTGACAGCTGGGTCGAGCGTGATCGGTATCTGGCGTCCTTGAAGGGACAAACACTGAAGTTTCCCATCACAGGGACGATTTCCCGTCCGAAGGTCGACAACCGCGCGTTAACCGATATCGCTCGTCAGATGGCCGCTAGTGCGGCTGGCGGGTTACTGGATGACGCGATCAATAAGGGCGTGCAAAAGGGACTCGGCGATCTCTTCAAGCAGGGTCCCAAGCAGGGTCGATAGGCGACCTGTTTTCAGCTTAATTTCCGATGTCGTGGGCGGCGGTTGCGGATTGCCAGCAGCCCTCAATTTGCGGTATATTGTGGGATTATCCGCAGGCGATCCCTCCTGAAAAGGGAGGCGTCAATTCTTTTTCCCCTGGTGCCGACCGGGGCACTCCCCACCGTCATGTTCGACGCCCTACAAGAGAACTTATCGACCGCTCTCCGCTCATTGCGTGGAAAGGGCAAGCTGTCCGAGTCGAACATGCGCGATGGGCTGGGTCAAGTCCGTGAAGCGTTGCTGGAAGCCGACGTCAGTTTACCCGTCGTCAAAGACTTCATGGAACGGGTAGGCGAACAGTCGCTGGGCGAGCGGGTGCTCAAATCGCTCGATCCAAGTCAACAGGTCGTCGGTATTGTCCACCAGGAATTGATCAACTTGATGGGCCCGGTGGACCATTCGCTGCATCTGAAACCTGGGCTGACCGTGCTGATGTTGTGCGGCCTGCAGGGTTCGGGGAAGACAACGTCCTGTGCCAAGTTGGCGATGTTGGTCAAGCGTCAGAACAAACGTCCCATGCTTTGCGCCGCTGACTTGCAGCGTCCTGCGGCGATCGACCAACTGCACGTCCTGGGCGAACAGATCAACGTCCCGGTGTATTCCGACCGGGAGAATCGTAATGCGGTGAGCGTTTGCCAGGCGGCGGTTGCCGAGGCCAAACGACGGGATGTCGACGTCATGATCCTCGACACGGCCGGCCGGTTGGCCATTGACGAAGAGCTGATGGCCGAATTGTCTGAGATCGAGCGCCGCGTGAATCCAGATCAGGTCTATCTGGTCGTTGACGCAATGACGGGCCAGGACGCTGTCCATAGCGCCAAGGGCTTTAATGACGCCCTGGAGCTGGACGGATGCATTATGACCAAGATGGATGGAGACGCGCGCGGCGGCGCGGCGCTTTCGGTCAAGCACGTCACCAACGTTCCAATCAAGTTCATGGGGACCGGCGAACAGATTGAAGCGCTGGAGGAATTTCATCCTGACCGGCTAGCGGGCCGCATCTTAGGGATGGGGGATGTGCTGAGCCTGGTCGAGCAGGCGCAGCATAAGCTGGACCAGGACGAGATGGCTCGGCAGGAAGAGCGACTGCGGAAGGGTGAGTTTACACTGGACGATTTCCGCCAACAGCTGACGCAAGTCACGAAGTTAGGTCCCATGCGTAAAGTGATGGGCATGATGGGCATGGACGGCGGCATGAGCGAAATGATGGACGGGATGGATGTCGACAGGGATATGAAGCGACTGTTCGGGATCATCGATTCGATGACCCATGACGAACGCCGCAATCCCACAAAGGTCATTGACCAGAGTCGTCGGCGCCGTATCGCTGAGGGTGCGGGAGTTGCTCCTAATGAAGTCAACGACCTGGTCAAGCAGTTCGACGGCATGGCCAGCATGATGAAACAGATGGCTGGCAAGGGAATACGCGAGCGGATGAAGATGGCTCGGGAGATGCAGAAGCAGGCCATGGCCGACCCCGGTGGAACACTCAGCAAACAGAAGATCAGCACCGGCAAGCGGCTGAGTCCCAAGGAAAAGCAGAAGCTTAAAAAACAGCGAGAAAAGGAGGCTCGGCGAGGCAAGCGGGAGTCGAGAGCAGGACAAAAACCAGTAGAATAGTGGATCTTGGCGCCCTACGCGTCAGGCGGAAACCTTCATACACTTAATGGTCGGCCAAGCAACCGTCTAATTTGGGAGAATCGAGTGGCAGTCAGAATACGAATGAAGAAGTTGGGTCGCAAGCACCGCCCGTTCTATCGCATTTGCGCGGTAGATAGCCGATCGCCGCGCGACGGTCGTGTGATTGAAGAATTGGGCACCTACGATACGTCCATCGCGGATACTGATGCACGTTGCTCAATAAAGGGCGAAAGGGTGCAGTATTGGCTCGGTGTCGGTGCTCAGCCGTCCGACAAAGTCCGCGTCCTGGTCAAGAAGTATGGTCTGAACGGCACGCACCTCGACGCGCAGGCGGCAGCCCGCGAACGCATGGCCCTGCCGAAGGCAATTCCAGATCCAGGCGAACCCGCGTTTAAACTGGAACCGAAGGCACCCAAGGCCGAAGCAGGACCTGACGCTGCCGCAGCGCAGGCGCCGTCGCAGCGCCGGCGGAGACGCCTGCTTCCGACGCGGCCGAAACCGCCGTGGAAGCACCAGCTGCGGAAGCACCAGCGGCAGAAGCACCTGCGAACGATGCATCTTCAGAACCAGCTGTGGAATCAAGCGATACGGAGACAGCAGTAGCGGAAGACAAGAAAACCGAGTGATTGCCGATGCGCTTCGATGTGCTGACCCTATTTCCGGAAATGTTTACGGGATACATGGGACAGAGCCTGCTGAAGCGGGCGATTGACAACGAACTGGTACAGATTGAACTTCACAACATCCGCGACTGGGCGAAAGACAAACACAAGTCCGTTGACGACCGGCCCTACGGCGGTGGACCCGGAATGGTCTTGAAGGTTGAACCGGTCGTTGAAGGTGTCGAGGAAGTCCGTAAGGCGTCGGAGGTAAGTGGTCACCTGGTGATGTTAACGCCGCAGGGTCGACGACTTGAACAGGCGGGTGTTGAGGAGTTAGCGAAACACAAGCGACTGATTTTGTTGTGCGGTCGCTACGAGGGATTTGATGAACGTATTCGGCTGCTTTTGCAGCCGCAGGAGATTTCGGTCGGAGACTATGTCCTGAATGGCGGTGAAGTCGCTGCCATGGTGGTAATCGATACCGTGGTTCGACTGATACCGGGAGTGCTAGGCGACGAACAGAGCGCTGTCTGCGATTCCTTTTCGGGAGTGAACCGGCACTTATTGGAAGGTTCGCAGTACACGCGACCTCGGGAATTTAGGGGTCACAACGTGCCGGAGGTGTTATTGGGCGGCAACCATGAAGCAATTGCCGCTTGGCGGCGCGAGCAGAGCATCGAGCGGACGAAGACACGAAGATCCGATCTGCTAAACGAATAAACGAGTCAAAAACGAAGTTCGGTCGACTTGCGGTTGAGCACATTTTAAGGGCGACGCAGTCGGCGGATTTAGACCAAGGTGAGGATAAGAATGAGCGAGAATCTTCTTGAAAGAGTCGAAGCGACAAGTCGTAAGAAAGCACCGCCCGTGTTTGAAATCGGCGATACGGTTGATGTCCATACGCGGATCATGGAAGGCGAAAAGGAGCGTATCCAGATTTTTAGCGGGATCGTGATTGCGATGAGCGGTTCGGGTACTCGTGAAATGTTCACAGTACGGCGAATCGTGCAAGGCGAGGGTGTCGAGCGAAAGTTTCCGCTACATTCACCCCGAATTGCCAACGTCGAAGTCAAGCGAAGCGGCGTGGTTCGTCGCGCTAAGCTCTACTATCTGCGGGACCGAATTGGTAAAGCCGTACGTCTGAAGGAACGCCGCGTTGACCGCAGGGAGAAGTCAGAGAAATAACTGAGCGAAGCCTGTGAGGGGTTTGCCTGAGCAAGAATAACGTGCGGTCATGTGGCGTAATTGGCTACCCGTAAGACGCCGTCGTCGCTCGCTGGGAGAACGCGGCGAAACAGCCTCCGCAAAATTCCTGGCAAAGTTGGGTTACAAGATCGTAGCCCGTGGCGATCGCGACGGAATAGGCGAACTGGATATCGTCGCGGTCGACATGCGTGATTCGCGTGGACCAACCGTGGTTTTCGTCGAAGTCAAGACCCGAATTAACCACGATGCAGGGCACCCAACGGAAGCGGTCGACATTGACAAACAGCGTCAACTGACGCGCGTCGCGCTCTCCTATTCGAAACGGCACGGATTGCTCGACTACCCCTCTCGCTTCGATGTCGTCGCGGTGACGTGGCCCCCCGATCAAAAATCGCCGACAATCGAACACTTCATGCACGCGTTCGAAGCAGCTGAATTGGGCCAGATATTTTAGTGGCGAGTGGATCCGTGGAGCCGTTTTCCCCAGCTAACTCCGTGCTCCTTACGCTAAGCCCCCGGACTCCCACGATCTCAGCGAACCGGTCGCGGTCTTGTTGCGTAGAATTAAATGAAACGGCCCAAGCCTCATTTCGAGGGTGGGTAACAATCGTGCGTAAGTTGTACGGCGATTTACACTTAGACAAGGAGATGGATATGGCTTTGTTCATCAAGAAGGGCGGGTCTCTAATCCCGCGGCGCGACGAACTCTTTGCGCCATTCGAAACCGCAATCGATCGAATGGTGGACGATTTCTTTGGGAATGATTTTTTGGACGGATTGAAACGTGCACGTTTTCCCAGGCTGAATGCCTTCGAACGCGATGGCCAGTGGGTCATCCAGGCTGGCGTACCGGGCGTTCAGGCCGACGATCTGGACGTCGAAGTGTCCGAAGGTGTTGTGACCATTAGCGGAAAAATGGAATCCGCTACGGAGGACAAGGACGTCAACTATTACGTGCGTGAACTCTCCAGCAAGTCGTTCCGGCGGCAGATCCGACTGCCCGAAACGATCGAAGGTGATCCGGAGGCAGTCCTCAAGGACGGCATGCTAACATTGTCCTGGAATACCAAAAAGGAAATTGCCGAAGAGGTGAAGTCCAGAAAGATCGATGTGCGTTCCGATTAGCCGAATTGCCTCGATAGGCTGAACGAACGGGGGCCGAAGCACACTGCTTCGGTCCCCTTTATTTGGTCCTCGTCCTAGAGTGGTTCGCCATGCTGCGCCAGCGGCGGTTTGCGGATATCGGCAAAGTCGCCGCTTTTTACCAGGTCCGGCAGGTGCTCGATTGCAGTGGACACCCGGTTGGCCGCGTCGCGTGGCGCCGGCATTTTGATGGATGGTCAGCGGAAATTCCGGCGATGATGCAGCGATGATGCCGCGTTGACGCAATGCGACCGAGCGAGGCAGGTCACACGCCCTTCACGAGCTTCATGTTCTTTACGAGCGCCTCGTCCGCGTCGTCGAGGGGGGCGCCGTGAGCACTCGGACGCCGTGTTCAGTGATCGCTACGGTATGTTCGAAATGGGCGCTCGGCTTGCCGTCGGAAGTCGACATTGTCCAGTAATCAGGCACGGCAACGACCCGTTTCGTACCCATGTTCACCATCGGTTCGATGGCAATTACCAGCCCCGGATCGAGGCGGAAATCGTCTTTGGCTCGCAGCTTTTTGCTTGCGTAGTTGGGCACCTGCGGTGACTCGTGCATGTCCTGACCGATTCCGTGCCCCACGAAGTTCTCGACCGTTGAGAAGCCGGCCTCCTTGACGAAGTCGTCCATCTCACTGGCCACCTCGCTCCACTTCGTCTTTTGTGAAATCAAGTCAATAGCCAGAAACAGGACTTGCGAGGTGATGTCTAATAGTCGTTGTACCGATGACGATACTTCGCCAACAGGCAACGTTACGGCGGCATCGCCACACCAGCCGTTAATGCGGCATCCAGTGTCGACGCTGATAATGTCTCCCTCGGCCAGTTTTCGATTGCCGGGAATTCCGTGGACGACCTGCTCGTTGACGGAGGTGCACGTTACCCCAGGAAAAGACGGTCGGCCGGCCGTGCTGTTCGGGTAGTCCAGGAAGAGAGGCTCGGCATCAATTTTTTCGTAGAAGGCCTTGACCGCCTCGTCGATCTCGCCGGTGGTGATCCCTGGTGCGACCATTTCACGAACGATTTCATGCGCCTTCCAGACGGCCAGACCGGCTGGTCGCATCATGCTGATTTCGCGAGGAGACCGCAAGTTGATAGGCTTCGCCACTTCTCCGTTACTCCCAGTTGCTACTCAGTCGTTATTTGCCGACGCATGCTGGTCAATCAGTTGACGGATACGTTGTCTGACTTCATCCCGTGTTCCGGTCCCATCAACTGAACGCAGTAGACCACGACTATCGTAGTGTTCCAGCAACGGTTTGGTTTCGGCTTGAAATACCTCAAATCGCTTTTGGATCACATCCTCGGCGTCGTCCGTACGTCCCCGGTCCAGCAGCCGTTTATTAAGAATTTCATTGGGTACGGCCAAATCGATGACCATATCCAGCGCTTCCGAATGTGCATCGAGCAACTTATTGAGTGTTTCCGCCTGCGCCAGCGTCCGCGGGAATCCGTCGAGCAAAAACCCCGCTCGGCAGTCGTCCTCCTTCAAGCGATCGTCGACGATCTGAATGACCAGGTCATTGGGGACAAGTTTTCCGTCGTCGATGTAGCTCTGCGCGGCCCGGCCGACGGCAGTACCTTTCGCAATAACCTCGCGCAGCATCTCGCCGGTTGATAAGTGGGGAACGGATAGGTGCGTAGTAAGCCACGCGGCTTGAGTTCCCTTACCTGCCCCAGGAGGACCGAAGATGACTACACGCATGGCGATCCGCTGCTACGTTCGCTCCAGCAGGCCCTTATAGTTGCGCATCACGAGATGGCTATCGATCTTCTGGACCAGATCAAAAGCCACACTAACGGCGATCAGCAAACCGGTGCCGCCGTAAAAACTGGCGACGGCAAACGGGACGTTCATGGCGCCGGAAATAATTGTGGGAATGATGGCAACCAAAGCCAGGAAGCCGGCACCAACGTAAGTGATGCGTACCATCACCTTTTCCAAATAATCCGCCGTTCGCTTACCCGGCCGATAACCGGGTATGAACGTACCAAAGTTTTTCAGATTGTCCGCCATGTCCTTCGGATTAAAGGTGATGGCGGTCCAGAAGTAACAGAAGAAATAGATCAGACCTACATAGCACAGGTTGTACGGGAAGGACGTTCCGCGCTGAAACATGTCCGACAGGTCCGCGACGATACCCGTGGGAAATTTCTGGGAGAGCTGGCTGAGCAGGATCATGGGAATCATTAACAGGCTGGACGCAAAAATGATCGGCATGACGCCCGCCTGATTTACTCGCAGCGGGAGGTATTGACGACTTCCGCCGAACACGCGTCGTCCGCGAACATGTTTGGCACTCTGCGTCGGGATGCGACGTTGACCTTGCGTGATATAGACGACCCCGAAGACCACGGCCACGAACATGAAGGCCAACACGATCAAGTGTTCGATTCCCAATTTACCGGGTGAACCGCCGAGGGTGAGGGTGGTCGATTCGAACAGCTCAAAAGCGGCACCGGGCATACTGGCCAGAATACCGGCCATAATCAATAAGCTGATACCGTTACCAATTCCGAACTCGTCAATCTGCTCGCCCAGCCACATCAGAAACATCGTGCCGGCGGTCATCGTTAAGACTCCGGCCAGCTGCCAGGACATGCTGCCCAGCGCCGAGTACGTCGGACTTTCGGGATTCATCACTGCCCAAATCGAACTGCTGATCAGTGGCCCCGAGGCGCTGCCTGCCGACGCGCCAATCAGGTAGCGCAAATACATATAGCTTTGCAAGAGACAGAGAACGACGGTGGCGTACCGCGTGTACTCGTTAATTTTCTTCCGGCCCGCTTCGCCCTCCTTTTGCAACTCCTCCAGCGGCTTGTAGACGCTTCCCAGCAGCTGAAAGATAATCGACGCGGAAATGTAGGGCATGATCCCCAGACCAAAGATAGTCGCCTGGTTCAACTGGCTGGCGCTGAATACGGCCACCGCCTGCAAGACATCGGCCAATCCGCCGGCCTGGCCGCTAAAGTGCTCCGTCATCCGTTCGCGGTCAACGATCGGCAGCGGGATCTGCCAGCCGACGCGGTAGACTGCGAGGAAGAGAAGCGTCAACAGAATTTTCTGGCGCAACTCCGGAATTGTGAAGATGATGCGAAGTTTTTCCCACATGATACGATCCATCCTCTGTGGCTGGCGACTGCTTCACAACTCCCGCTTCACCACAACCGTTTCACGACTCCATTCGTGAAGGCCGCGACGTGCGTGATCCACGTCATCCTCGGGCGCGGGCGGTCGCTGATTTTTGCTTGTTCTTCGGAACCGGCTTCTTCCCGGGTAGTATGTTCGTCGCACCGCCTGCTTTCTTGATTTTCTCTTCTGCAGTCTTACTAAAGCGATGTGCGGAAACGGTCAGCTTTATCTTCAAGTCCCCGTTACCAAGCACCTTAAAGATATCGATCGTCGGGCCGATAAGGCGCTTTTCGCGAGCCGACTCCAGTGTGACTTCATCACCGTTTTCGTAGGCGATTTCCAGATCGGACACGTTGACCGTGCCAACGACCAGCGCAAACTTGTTGTTGAAACCACGCTTCGGTATGCGGCGCACCAGCGGCATGGTGCCACCCTGGAAGGTGATGTGCTTCGACGATCCACTGCGCGAACCCTGGCCGTTGTGACCACGCCCCGAAGTTTTTCCGTGACCCGAACCGGGACCGCGGCCCACGCGACGTCGGTTCTTGTTTTTCTTTATACCGCGATGTACGTCGTGTAGATTCATGCCAACGAGACTCCCCGTAGTCGTTCGATTTCCGCGCGCATGCGCAGTTGTTCGAGCGCCTGAATCGTCGCCTTCACCAGGATGACTGGATTATTGGTGCCATAGCTCTTGGTCAGAATGTCATGGATTCCTGCCGCTTCACAGACGGCCCGGACCGCGGCACCGGCAATGACACCCGTACCAGGTGAGGCCGGAATCAAGACGATATGTCCGGCCCCAAAGTGACCGTTGACCCTATGGGGGATCGTGCTTCCCTCCAGCGCGATCTCGATCTGATTTCGACTGCCGCATTTCACCGCTTTTTCGACCGACGGTGGTACCTCATTTGCCTTGCCGTAGCCCCAGCCAACTCGGCCTTTGCCATTACCGACAACTACCATTGCCGCAAAACTAAAGCGTCGACCACCTTTGACGACGGCAGCACAGCGCTTGATCTTTACAACGCGATCGATCAGCTCCTGGCCGTGCGATTCTCTAGGTTCCTTTGCCACCGTTGGGGTGCTCCTGTCTTATCTTGATTCTTGGTTCGTCTTTTGCAGTTTACTTCGGGTCAGAACTTCAAGCCTGATTTACGGGCGGCTTCAGCCAGCGAGGCAACGCGGCCATGATACTGGCAATGACCGCGGTCGAACGCCACCTGCTCGATCCCAGCGGCCTTAGCGCGCTCGGCGATTACTTTACCCACGGTTTCGGCTGCCTGGCTGTTGCCACCGTACTTGACAGAGCTAGCGATTTCTTTGTCCATGGTGCTCGCCGCGGCCAGCGTTTTGCCCGCCTCGTCGTCGATCAGCTGCACGTAGATATGTTTGTGGCTGCGAGAAACGCACAATCGAGGTCGATCCCCGGTGCCGCGGATACCCTTTCGCACGCGAAATCGTCTACGTTGGCGTTGCTTCCCAACTTCCCTTTCGTGGTTCATCGTTTTCAGGCGTTCTGTTGTGGTGAACGGAATAAATTCAGTGTCAAAAAAGTCAGTTTCCAATCGGAGCCGTGATGATTTCAAATCGGTTCGTGGACAGGCTGTGTTTACGCTCCAACGGCCTTGCCCGCCTTGCGGCGTACATGTTCGCCGTCGTAACGTACGCCCTTTCCCTTGTACGGTTCAGGTTTTCGCACGGGCGGACTTCCGCGGCAAACTGGCCAACCAGTTGTTTGTTGATACCCTTTACGACTACGTGGGTCTGATCCGGGCAGGTGACCTCGAGGTCGGCCGGAATTTCCTTATGGATTTCATTGGCGAAACCCACTCGAAGGCTCAGCTTATTACCCTCAACGGACGCGATATAGCCGACGCCGACGACTTCCAGTTTCTTTTCGTATCCCTTGCTAACACCTTCGACCATGTTTTGGATCAGCGCCCGGGTCAGTCCATGACAGGCCCGCGCAAACCGCTCGTCCGAACCGCGCGCGACTTTGACACACTTTTCTTGCTCGTCGACGACGGCGGAGACTTCCGGTCGATGGGTATAATCCAGCTTGCCTAATGGTCCCTCGACGGTAACCAGCTGGCCATGGATGCCAACCTTCACACCGCTAGGGATTTCGATTGGTTTATTTCCGATTCGCGACATGGTGTCACTGCCTTGGCGTGATCGCTAATTTCAGGTTCAGGGATTGTTGCTTTACGGGAAGATCTACCAGATTTGACACAGCACTTCGCCGCCAAGATTTCGCTGGCGCGCTTCGCGGTCCGAGATTACGCCTCGGCTGGTGCTGATGACGGAGATTCCGAGGCCGTTCAAGATGGGTTTCAAGTCGGTGGCCCGGTTGTAAACACGTCGACCAGGTTTGCTTACTCGTTGGATGTGGCGGATGGCACGTTCGCCGTTGGGGCCGTATTTCAGGTCGATGCGAATGTGCGGAAACTTGGCTTCGCTCATCTCTGCCCAGTCCCAGATATATCCCTCACGTTTCAACACTTCCGCGAGTCCCCGTTTCACTTTGGACGACGGAACTTCCACCGTGGATCGTTCAATACGAACCGCGTTGCGAATACGTGTTAACATGTCGGCGATCGGGTCGGTCATCATCGTTTTGTTTTCTCCCGTTTACCAGCTCGCTTTTTTCACACCGGGAATCAAGCCTTCGTCGGCCAGTTTTCGGAAACAAATCCGGCAGATTCCAAACTTTCGATAGACGGCACGCGGCCGTCCACACAGCTTGCAGCGATTTTCGCGGCGGGACGAAAACTTAGGCGGTTTTAACGCCTTGGCTATCTTTGATTTGCTTGCCATATAAAACCGATTGTTCTCTTAGCAGATGTTCATAAATCGTTCTTTAGGGTCAGGGAGTGTTCAGCCCCCTCTTTAGTTCGCGTCTGGCGTGTCCTCAGTTCGCATCGGCAGACCGAAGCCAAGCAGCAACGCGCGCGCTTCTTCGTTGCTGTCGGTACTGGTAACGATCGTGACGTTCATCCCTTGTATGTGCGGATACTTGTCCGGGTTGATCTCAGGAAATACCAGTTGTTCCGAAAGGCCCAGGCTGTAATTGCCGTGACCATCGAACGCCTTGGGGTTCAGGCCGCGGAAATCGCGGACACGAGGAAGCGCCAGGGAAATTAACCGATCAAAAAATTCGTACATTCGGGTTCCACGCAGCGTGACCTTGCAGCCGATGGCCACACCTTCCCGTAGGCGGAACCCGGCCACCGATTTGGTGGCTCGCGTAATCGCGGCACGCTGGCCAGTAATCTCTGCCAGGGCGCCGGCCGCTTGATCCAAATGTTTTTTCTCGGAAACAGCGCTGCCGACCCCCATGCTCACGACGATCTTCTCCAATCGCGGCAACGCGTGACGGTTTGAACGATTCAGTTCACTGGTCAATTTCGGGACCAGTTCTTTTTCGTACGTTTCAAGTAGGCGGGGTGTGACACTCATCATTTCATACTTCGT
The DNA here is from genome assembly GCA_963844115.1 of uncultured Planctomycetales bacterium. Taxonomy (GTDB): domain Bacteria; phylum Planctomycetota; class Planctomycetia; order Pirellulales; family UBA7805; genus CS4-C045. Next base: position 59,808 of record CAWJNN010000009.1, read on the forward strand.
TTATGATTTTGCGTAGCTCGCTCGCGCTGGAGCTGTTTCGCCATTACTGGCACCACATTTCTTGCAGAAACGTTCTTTACTTCCGTTATCCAAAAAGCGTGCGCCCATTTTTGCGGGTTTTCGACAGCCGCTGCAAACCAACAAAACGTTGGATAGGCTGACCGGCATCTCTTTGGATAACTGACCGCCTCGCGGATTCCGTTGGCTGCGGCGAACGTGTTTCTTTACGCGATTGACACCTTCCACCAAAATCCGGTCCTCGTCTGGAAGGATCTTCAAGACCTTTCCTTGAGTACCGCGATCGTTTCCGGCAATCACTTCGACCGTGTCATCAACTCGTATTCGCATATCACACTACCTCGCTCGCGAGGCTAACAATTTTCATGAACTTGCGATCTCTTAACTCTCTTGCGACGGCGCCAAAAATTCGCGTCCCGCGAGGATTCCGGTCAGCGTCAAGAAGTACGACGGCATTGCTGTCGAAGCGGACGTAGCTGCCGTCCATTCGCCTCGTCGGTGCCTTGCATCGCACGATTACCGCCTTGACGATTGATTTCTTCTTGACGTCACTGCCCGGGATAACATTTTTCACGCTACATACAATGATGTCACCCAGGCCGGCCGTTCGTCGGCGGGTGCCCCCCAAAACCTTGATGCACATCACCTGCTTGGCGCCCGTGTTGTCCGCGACATCCAGTCGTGTTTGCATTTGAATCATGATCCACCGCCGTGTGCTCGTCGCCAATGCGAAATCGTTTTGCCGAGCATCTCTCCCTTAGGATATTTCGTCCTGAGCCTGAGGCTTCGCCTGAACTTCAATAACCTGCTGGTCGATTGCCTTGGTTGCCGCTCGAAGTGCCGCCAGGTCAACTTCCTTGCTCTTCGTAACAACGCGAATCAATTCCCATCGCTTCATCTTGGAATGAGGCCGCGCTTCGATAATCTCAACGGTATCGCCCATCTGGGACGTTTCCTGTTCATCGTGAACATGACAGACCGTCCGTCGGCGCAGGTATTTCTTGTACTTGGCGTGTTTCACCAGACGGGGTACTTCGACTCGACGCGTCTTGGAATTACCGTCTCTAGTGACGACACCGACCGCAACTTTCTTAGGCATGACCCGATCCTGTCTTCTTGGTTTTTGCTTTTTTCCGCTTGGAGGGACGGGGATTTTCCGCCAACTCACGTTCGCGCTGGATCGATTTGATTCGCGCGATCAAGCGGCGACTTTTCCTGAGTTCACTGGGCGCGTCGAGCCGTTCGGTTTGCGCCTGGATTCGCAGGCGAAACAGGTTCTCTGCTGTCTCTCCGAGCGTCAGCTGAAGCTGCTCGGCGCTCATTTCTCGCAGTTCGTCTGTTTTCGTTATCATGCTACCGGTGACTCGGCTTCGTCAATTAAGTGTTGGTGGTGCAAGTTATGTTGTGCCAGTTGAGTTGTGCCAGTTGAGTTGTGCCAGCTAAATTGTCCGTCGATTCAGGAATCGGACCCGGACCGGCATCTTATGAGCCAGTCGGGCGAAGCATACCTTGGCGGCTGCTTCCGAGATTCCCGATATTTCGTACAGGACCGTGCCAGGTCGAACCACGGCTGCCCAATAGTCAGGCTCGCCTTTCCCCTTACCCATCCGAGTTTCCAATGGTATCGATGTAATCGGCTTGTGCGGAAAAATGCGGATAAAAAGTCGGCCTTCCGTGCGGAGGTATTGCGCTGCCGCGATACGCCCCGCTTCGATCGTGGCCGCGCTAATCCAGCCGCCTTCCATCGATTGCAAGCCGAAATCGCCGAACACAACGCGATTGCTGCGCGAGGCGTTACCTTTTATACGCCCTCTTTGGCTTTTTCGGTGCTTGACCCGTTTGGGCATCTGCGCCATCGATATCGTCCTCGTGATATAAACCCTGGTTAACCCACACCTGAATTCCGATGTGACCCTGAGCTGTTTTCGCTTCCGTAAACCCGTAGTCGATCTTCGCCTGCAAGGTGGAGAGCGGGATCGATCCGGAAATTTGTTTTTCTCGTCGCGCCATTTCGGCGCCTCCCAGTCGACCGGCCAGTTGAATCTTAATACCCTTGGCGCCGGCTTCCATCGTCTGTTCCATCGCCCGCTTCATGGTCCGCCGGAAGCTCGACCGCTTCTGCAGCTGTTCGGCGATATCTTCTGCCACCAGCTGCGCGTAAATCTCCGGGCGTCCTATTTCTTCGATTTTGATATTGATCCTGCGTCCGACCAGATCCTGCAGTTCGCCTTGCAGTCGTTCGACTTCCTGGCCCTTGCGGCCAATGATGACGCCAGGTCGTGCCGCATACAGTATCACCTTGACCTCATCCCGCGTCCGTTCAATTTCGATCTTTGGGATTCCGGCGTAGCGGAACTTCGCTTTGATGAACTTGCGAATCTTGAAATCTTCTACCAGCAATTCCGAGAAATCTCTCTTGGAGGCATACCAGCGGCTTTTCCAGCCCTCCATAATGCCGACACGAAATCCGGTTGGATTAACTTTCTGACCCATGGCTTTATTCCAATTCGACGCGAATATGCGACGTTCGTTTCTTGATGATATGTGCCATTCCCCGCGCTCGAGGACGCATGCGTTTAAACATCGGGCCGCCGTCGACACGCGCGTCGACGACGCGTAATTGTCCGATGTTGCGGGTCCGCAGGTCTTCGGCATTTCCCAACGCGCTTTTGATCACCTTTTCCAACATCCGCGCTCCGCGATGTGGCTGGTACCGCAAAATGTTCAGCGCCTCGTCCGCCTGTTTGCCGCGGACCAGTTCGGCCATCGCCCGGACCTTGCGAGCACTGATGCGGGCGTAGTGGTGCTGGGCCCTGAATACGACCGCATCGCGACAAACGCCGTCGCGGGTCAGATCGCGCGGTGTCCTGAGGTACGCCTTTCGGCCCGCGATAGCCCGTCCAGCGGTCGCCCTCCAGCACGTCGTAGACGACGCCTACGTGCCAAGGACGGAACGTTTTGAGGAATCTGACTTGTTTCATCGCCGCGAAACCTTTGGCAATCCAATGATCGCCGCTAAAGGACCTAACGTTTTTTGCCGCCGTGACCGCGGAAATTACGGGTCGGCGAAAATTCGCCCAACTTATGTCCAACCATGTCTTCGGTCACGAAGACCTTAATGTGGTGTTTGCCGTTGTGGACCATAAACGTCACGCCGACAAATTCGGGGACGATCGTACAGGCGCGTGCCCACGTCTTAATGGGTTCCCGAAGACCCTCGTCGCGACTCTTTTCGACTTTGGCGAACAGTCTGGGATCGACGTACGGCCCTTTTTTTAGTGATCTACTCATGCGTCTACTACTTTAGCTTTAGTTGGCCGTACCGCTTCGTGCGGCGCCGGCGGACAATGGATGCATTGGATGCTTTACGCCGTTTGCGAGTCGATCCACCCTTGGTCGGTTTACCGGTGGGTGACACGGGATGTCGGCCACCTTTGGTGCGCCCTTCGCCACCTCCGTGCGGGTGATCGACCGGGTTCATGGCCGTGCCGCGCACGTGAGGCCGGCGCCCCATCCATCGCTTGCGTCCCGCTTTCCCCAAAACAATGTTCATATGGTCCGCATTGCCGATCGAACCGATAGTTGCCCGACAGGCACTCGGCACTCGACGAATCTCGCCGCTAGGCATATTTAACTGCGCCCACCCGGCCTCGCGGGCGGCAAGGACTGCACTCGTACCAGCAGCTCGACATAAGATGCCGCCACGACCGGGTCGCAATTCAATGCAATGAACCGACATGCCCACCGGAATGTTTTTCAGTGGCAGGCAATTGCCCACGTTGGGCGGGACTTCCGAGCCGCTGACAATCTGGGTGCCAACTTCCAGGCCGTTCGGGGCCAGGATATAGCGTTTTTCGCCATCGACGTAGTGCAGTAGGGCGATCCGCGCCGAACGGTTCGGATCGTATTGAACCGCATGTACCTTGGCCGGAATACCGTCCTTGCTGCGTCCGAAATCGATCAAGCGAAACCGCTGTTTGTGTCCACCGCCCCGATGTCGCGACGTAATTTTTCCCTGATTGTTGCGGCCGCCGGTCTTTGTTTTGGGCTTCAACAATCGCTTCACCGGCTTGCTGCCCGGAGTCAAGTCAGCGAAATCGCTGACGCTCGCTCCACGGCGTCCCGGTGTTGTCGGTTTGTAGCGTCTAATACCCATGATGGTGGCCGGTGATCAGTAATCGGTAATCGGTTAAAAACGGTTGTCGGCAATCGGTCGGAGGTCGGTTCCGGATTTCTTGCTTTTAGAAGAAGTCGATCCGGTACTCCGAATTCAGTTTGACGATTGCCTTTTTCCAATCTTTGGTGTAGCCGTAACGAAAACGCGAACGGCGAGGTTTCCCACGGCGATTTTGTGTGCGGACGTCTTCGACCTTCACGTTGAATAGCTCTTCTACCGCTCGTCGAACATCTATTTTGGTCGCCAGCCGATTCACTTCAAACGCGTAGGCGTTGTAACGCGTGCTGCGATGCATGCCCTTTTCCGTGACCAGCGGACGCAGGATCACCTGATGCGGTTCGAGCGTGATCCGCGTTTTGGTCGGATCCACGAGCCGCGACTTCTGTTTGCCTTTGGTCTTTGCCATTTCTGCGCTCTATCGTTAATCCGCGTTTCCGCCCAATGCTTTTACGTGCCAATGCTTTTACGTGCCAATGCTTTTACGTGGTCGTCGCCGCGGTCTTCCGACAGATCGAATCCAGGGCGGCCTTTGTTACCAATAGTCGGCGTGGCCGTAGAACACTCAGCGCATTCAATTCCGCGACGGGTGACACCGCGACGCATTGGATATTGCGAGCACTCTTATAAACGTTTTCGTTGTGTTGTTCCGTCGCGACCAATACGCTCTGGCCGTCACAGGAAAGCGCCTTCAAAATCGTCGCCATCTCGCGTGTGGCCGGCGCTGCAAACGCCAGTTCGTCGATCACCGTGACCTGATCATCCTGGATTTTCGATGCGATCGCCATCCGTGTTGCCGACTTAATTGCCTTCCGCGGCAGACGATACGAAAAATCGCGACGTCGCTTGGCGAAAGCGTGGCCACCACCGCGCCGAACGTTGGTCCGTCGCGAACCGGCACGGGCATTTCCCGTACCCTTCTGGCGGTACAACTTGCGTGTCGACCCACTTACTTCAGCGCGGCTCTTCGTCTTGGCGGACCCCTGGCGGGCATTCGCCTGGTACATCACGACGACGTCGTGCAGTAGTTGCAAGTTGATGTTCGGCGCAATGTCCGCCGGATCGACATCGTAGGTGCCGACTTGCTTTCCGGTCGCGTTGTAAACAGGCAGCTTGGCCATTTGTATTTGTTTCGTCTACGAAAAAGGCTCCTTTGTTACCGAGGAGCCAACTGAAATACCTATAACTTGTTCGTTTGCCGGATGATCACGTAGCCACCGTTGGGACCAGGAATCGCGCCCCGCACGATCAGAAGGTTGGCTTCCGTATCGACAGATACGACCTTCAGGTTACGGGTCGTACAGCGGACCCCGCCGTAACGACCTGGCATGCGGCGGCCCTTAAAGAGCCGTGACGGAGAGGCACTGCAGCCGGTTCCGCCCAAATGCCGGTGGCACTTCTTGACACCGTGCGTCGCTCGCTGGCCGGAAAAATTGTGTCGTTTCATGGCGCCCGCAAATCCACGTCCCTTGCTGGTTCCTACGATATCTACCGCTTCGACGTTCGCGAAGGTGTCGACACCGATTTCGTCGCCGACGTTGACGCCGTCGGCCGAGCCACGGAATTCGCGGACCACACGCTTTGGTTCACAGTCTGCTTTGGCGACCGTTTCAATTCCCGCCGCCGAACGTTTCTTGGATCGTTTACTGTCCAGCTTTGCCACGTGACCGCGCTCGGAACGCGAAGCGAGTCGCCGTGGTTTGTCGAGATAGCCGAACTGGACCGCTTCGTAGCCGTCCCGTTCGGTCGATCGTAATTGAAGCACGTGACAGGGGCCGGCCTGGATCACCGTCACCGGTACAACGTCATTACTGTCGTCGTTGTACAACTGCGTCATCCCAACCTTGCGGCCGAGTAATCCAATGGCCATGCCAATACCTTAATTCTATTTGTCACATGCTTTGTTACCGGGAATGTGAGGCTGATCGCCTCAATTTACCCAGTGAACGTCCGATCCATGCGACGGACCTGCTTGTTTGTTAGAAGGATGATGTCCTAGCGGCTAGACGCTTTGATTTTTATATCCACGCCGGCCGGTAAGCTTAACTTGTTCAACGCTTCGATCGTCTTGGCCGTGGCCTGGACGATATCTATTAATCGCTTGTGCGTTCGAATCTCGAACTGCTGCCGCGCTTTCTTGTCTACGTGTGGACTGGATAGAACCGTGTATCGTTCGATCCGTGTCGGTAACGGAATCGGACCATGGACCTCCGAATTCGTGCGCTTGGCCGTATCGACAATTTCTGCAGCACTCTGGTCCAAGACCGAGTGGTCATAGGCTTCCATCCGAATTCGAATGATCTCTTGAGCTTTGGCCAATGGTCCAATAACTCCAATTCCACGCGTTAATTTCCGGGGACTCAGCCCTGCGTAAAGGCGCTGCGGAGGCCCGGTTCGCTATATGCGAAACCTCCAATGCTAGGATCTGCATCAAATTATGTAAAGGGGATAACGATTCCCGCCGGGCGTAAAAACTGACGCCGGGGCCCCGATTCGCCACGGCAGCTTTCGAGGCAGGTAAATTCAGGTCCCCGAGACCGGATCGAGACCGGATTGGACGGCGCTGGACGCGGTGAGGATTGTGCGATATCCGGTCGCTAAGCACGAATTAGGGAGGGGGTCAGCGAACGGTATACCGCGTTTGCGGCCCAATTTCGTATCCTACCGTTGTACGACACTGGCCGCCCAAGTGACGACTGGCTGCCCAAGCGGCCTGTCCAGCGGTTCTGGTTACCTCAAGATCGCCCGCGGCACCTTAAGATCGCCTGCGGCACCTTAAGATCGCCTGCGGCTGGACGGCTAAGCGGAAATGAATCAATACGCTACCTATTCGCTGCAGGGATGTGCCGAACCAGTTAGCAGCTTGAGCCACCTTTTTGGTGCGATTTTGTTTGCGGCGCTGACGATCCGCCTTGTTCGGTTGACGATCGCCACGTCCGAAGCGAGTGGTGAAGGACCGGGTCGGCTGATGTCGGTTTGTATTTTCGCGAGCTCTGCGGTCATTCTACTATCGATCAGCGGAATTTATCACCTGTTGCCATTCGATAGCGCGAGACGCGAGCTCTTCTTGCAGCTCGACTACGTTGCCATCTATCTGCTCATTGCCGGTACTTTTACCCCCTGTTGCTGGCTGTTGCTGGCGGGGTTTCACCGGCGGGTGATGTTGATAGTCATCTGGGGATTGGCCGTTACTGGAATCGTTATCTCACTGTTTTTCTCGGAGATGATGCCAGACCGGTGGAATATCGCGTTCTACCTGATTATCGGCTGGGCCGGAATCATCAGCGGGAAGTCCGTGTCGCGACGACACGGTCTGTCAATCCTGGAGCCATTGCTGCTGGGTGGCGCCGCGTATACCACCGGGGTAGCGTTCATTCTGGCGGGTCGTCCCAGTCGACTCCCCGGCGTTGTGGGGCCGCACGAGCTATTTCATCTCGCCGTGCTGGTTGGTATCGGCTGCCACTGGCGGCTGGTAACGCGGCTCGCCGAGGGTCAGTTCGCTCAACCCGAACTGGCCCCTGTCCTATCGACTCGGACCAGCGGCGCGTGACACGCTGCAGCGGGATGGTGATCCGCCCCAGCTTCCGCTCAGTCGGGTATCCGCCCAGCCCGATTCAGAACACGAGCACAGAACGGATTGATTCAGTCCAGAACGGGATCGTACGCTCGCCGCCGGCGGCGTCGGCGTTGTGTGTAGGGGCGACGAGCAGCAATCTGGTCGCCTTCCACGAAGAAATGACCCGAAAGCAGCCGGTAAAAGAATAGCAGAATGAAAGCGCCGCCCGTCGCGACGAGGAACCCAATGGGACTGATCGGCGCCACGCGCGCTTTTTCGCTGAAAAAGGCCAGCATTCCGCAGCCGATGACGGAACCGCCGATGCCCATCATCAGGGTTGCCACGGCGCCACCGGGGTCGCGACCGGGCATGATTGCCTTGGCGAGCAATCCTGTCAGCGTTCCATATCCCACCCAGACCAGGACAAGATTCGCCCAATGCTGGACCTGATCGGGGAATTGAAGTTCGACGAATTCCATTTCGATTAATTACCTCCTCGATTCAGCATCCGTGGATTGCTATTTAGCGATCCCGGGCCTTGTGCGTAAGAGCACTCCCCTCCAGGCGGGCGGCAGCGGCCGTCATGAATGAAATCCAGCTTGCCCAGCAAGCATCATGGACCCCACGCTAGCGCATCCCTCATCATCCGTATCGGCCGCGCAAAGCGAACGGATCGAGCGGTTTTTTGGGTTTTCTCACGAGCACCCGTAACCGCCGCAGTTACTGCGTAACCTTTCCACTATCGAAACTCTTGGATTGCGCCCTACGAATTACCCGATAGAGAAAAACGGAAGATATCACCGCATATCGCTCAGTTTATCAAGACCGCCGAGATCAGCCGGTTGAACGATTCATTAGTCACCGAAGCGTTAGCCAACGATTCGCTAGCCAACGATTCGCTAGCCAACGATTCGCTAGCCATTGTGGTCAACGTCCACAACTGCCATCGCAAAATGGAGTTGTTGACCACCCGCCTTTTGGAGATTGCGGCCGAGCTGACGAGTGAGCTGGAGCTGGTGATTGTTGACGACGCTTCGGACGATGGGAGCGAAGAAATTATCTGGCAACTGGCGACCCGCTATGCACAGGTAGATCACGTCCGCCACCCAACGCGGCGCGATTTTCGCGAAAGCGCGCGGACGGGGCTTCGATTCACTAAAGGCCGTTATTTGCTGGTGTGCGACGGCACGAGATTGCTGGATGTCGAACGGATCGGTCGTCTTTGGCGTGATCGAGACGACTCGCACGTAGATCTTAACCGCGAGCAATTCATCGTCGTCCCGCCACCGCGACACAATGTGCCAGCCAGAAAATGGCTCAGACATGTGGCTCACCAAAATCAGGTGTCAGCGGCAGCCGCTTCCGCACAGTCTCAACCGGCGATGTATTTATTGGAACGAACGCAACTGGCCAAACAGTTGGGCGAATCGAGCCCGCAGGCCGAGAAAGACTTGCGTGAAACGGCGAAAACGAACGGTGTGGTCCGCCCGTCGCCGCGTCGCCCCTTCGTATTGCGAAAGTCGGGCGATTTCTCGCCGGCAGGTGAAAAACAGGATTCTCCCTCGCGGGTTTTTCGAGACGCTCTGCATCGGTTACAAAAGAGTGTTCGTTCGAAGTAACCCGATTCATCGGGTGCTAGATTGCGTAAACCCAAGGCGGTAACTCCGGCCACCGCACAAATGCGCTTCTACAAACTTGCGGCATGACGTGGATCGCTGTAATCGGAACAGGAACGTGGGCGCGCGTCCATTTGGCAGCCCTGCGCCATAGTCCTTACGTTTCTGGCGTCGTTCTGGCCGGTCGCAATCGCGACGCACTGGGCAAACTCGCCGACGAATTCGACATTGTCCAGCAGACGACAACCGAATTGGCGGACATCTGGGAAAACGAATGCGTCGAAATTGTCGATGTCGTATTGCCACACCATCTGCACGCGCAGACGTCGCTATCAGCGCCGCAAGCGGGAAAGCACGTTATCTGTGAAAAACCAGGCGCGCTGCAGCTGGCGGATTTCGATCGAATGGCGGCCGTCGCACAATCATCGGGCCGCCGCCTGCTGATCGTCATGAATCAGCTTTACAACCCGGTCCATCAGCGGATTCGTGATCTTGTCGACGAGGGCGCGCTGGGCAGAGTCTTTTTGCTCGCGGAAACTAGGTTTGGTCGCCACGATCGCGACTACCGTGATCCTGATACCTGGCGGACGCGGTTGGCAACCGCCGGTGGAGGCGTCTTGATTGATGGCGGCTACCACATGATTTACAAGCACCTGTACTGGCTGGCCGACGTGGGACAGCCCCAATGGATTCTCGGCGACGCTTCTCAATTGGCGGTCGGTTCCGCCGGTCAACCTGTCGTCGAGCAGGGAGAGGACTTTGTTTGCTACACGATCGGCTTTGATGTGCCACTGCGCATTGCGTCGTCGCACGCTTGGACGCTTGCGAAGGACCCCTTGCGACCTCACCAGTGCCTCCTGGCTGGAACGAGCGGCTCGTTGGACGTAACGGACGACGACGCCCCGCTGCGTTTGAATTCCGCCAATGGCGAACAGATTATTGAGGTAACCAGTCCCGTCGGCAGAACGGGCACGCTGGAAGCGTGCCTACTCGACTATATCAAGTGCCTGCACGAAGACCGCCAGCCTCAATACGGCTCGTTAACCCTTGCGCGACAGACTCTGCAGATTATCCAAGGAATTTACGAGTCGGCGCGGACAGGCCGGCGCGTTTCGCTAGGGGATGCTTAGTAATTATGCGCAAGCAGTTACAAATCGAAATTGAACGTTTGGTTGAGAAAACGCCAGATACGGCGGGCCACGGTCTGCTTGCGGGTGTGAATTTTGGCCTGTCCCCTTAAGCCGATGCTCAACTCTCCATCGTCATTCGGTAATAACGCCGTCGCCTTGTAGGAAGTATGCAGCGGCACTTCGTTCCCGGAGGCGTCCGTCTCCGTCAACAGATTGCCTCCTGCCTTGTCGGATAAACGTCGCGGGCTGACGTTCATTTCGGCCGTCGCGATACTTTCGATGGTGCTTTTAAACGTCTTATGCGGAAGATGGCTCAATAGGATTTCCACGCTTTGGCCCTCGGTGATGAAGTTCCGATCCGACTGGTCGATGACCAGGACGGCCTCCATGGATTTCGGATCTCCGATCTGGCACAAGACGTGATCTGCCGCTGCCTGCAGATACGCGCCCTGGTTATCCTCGTCCAGTGGTGTGCCGAACCATGTCGAGAGCATACCCGGTGCGCGCGGGCGCCCGGATGCGGGTGGACCTGGTAACACGGTACCGTCTACGGGGGCCACGATCCGTAAACGCTGCAGGTCTTCACGCGTCTTTTCTAATCGCTCGATGACGCTTCTCCGCTCGTTCTCTTTCGAACGCAGCAGGTTGGCGGCATTTCGTTCGGTTTTGGGGAGCCGGTCTTCGTGTAGTCGGCTCCGGTGCAGCGTTTTGATCTCTTCGTCCAACACTTCCAATTCGCTCTGCAACTCAACCGTTCTTAGTTCGAGATCGAGATTGCTCAAACGAGCAAGTTCATCGCCTTTCTTGACATACGTGCCGGCAGGACGGGGCGGTTCGTCCAGTCGGCCAGGAACCTCGATATAAACCTTCTGGGCGTTGTGCGGTAAAACCTCCAGGGGACAATAGACGCGGTGTGGCAGAGGGATCAGGCACACGGCGGCGATGATACCAGCCACGATAGACACGGTGGCAAACAGTCGTGCTTTTTTCACCTGATGAAGCCTCCCCGGAATAGAAAAATATTTGTACAGTTTCCACATTGGTTGCACGATCAGCCCGTACAACGCCCCGAACATGATCAGCCGCCCAATGACTTGTAGACCGATCGGTTCGAATACCTTGGACAGGAACAACAAAATCATTATGACGACCAGCCAGCGATACATCACGGCGGCGACGCTGTAGAGGGCAAAGAACGCCTGATTCGTCTGCGGCAGGAATGGGTCGTCCGGCTCTTCCAGTCCCAAGCACCAATTCCCCAGTTTGTGGTTCAGGATGCTGCTCGACTTCTGACGCAGGTTCGGTATCTCCACGATGTCAGACAAAATGTAATACCCGTCGTAGCGCAGCAACGGGTTGCCATTAAACAACACCGTACTTACCGAACAAACAAACATGACGCTCAAACTGAGCTGATTTAACAAACCGGGCTCGGTAAACCACCAGATAAAGGTGCAGAAAGTGGCAATGACAACTTCGACATACATGCCGGCGGCGCCAATCGCCGCTCGATGCCACTTGTTGGGTAACATCCACGAATCCGACACATTGCAATAGAGGCAGGGTGTCAGCACCAGGACCATGACGCCCATCTCGTGGCACTCGCCACCAAAATGCTTGCACGAAAGGCCATGCCCGAATTCATGCAGAACTTTCGTAATGGCAAGGGTCAGACCAAGATAAATCCAATTCTTGCCCGCGAAGAAATCCTGGAACGACGGCAACTTCGATTGAAACACGTCGAATTGGACGGCGACCAGCAACACGGCGACAAGGCCCATCGACAGGCAGAAGATTACCGCGGGCGTGGAAAAAAACCATTTGACCTTGGGATGCAACCAGTTCAGCAGCCGCTCGGGGTCAATGCCTTTGAAGCGGATTGCCAGGACGTTGCTGAGCGTCGCGATCCGCTGTTTACGGGTCTTTTCGGCGGCTCGATGCCTTAGCTGGTCCCCCTGTCCGGCGACGTCGGCCATCAGCAGGCCGCTTTGGAACAGGCTGCCGACGAAGCGAGCCAGTTCTTCGACGGTGATTTTGCCCGGGGGATACTGTTCTTCGTATCTTTCTTTCACCTGGTCCAGGCTGGTTGTGCCATCCAGCATCTGCAGGATCGCGAACTCTTCTTCCTGGAAGCGGAAGTAGTTGAGGCCCACCGGTTCCTTGACGATCCAATACGACGTTCCCTGGTAATGTTGACGCTTGGCCGCGAGATCCGGCCGTTTCCGGATGGCAAGCGGGCGGGATGACGCAGAGACCAGACTGTCGGCCAGTGAAATCATGTTGGAGACCCGCCTCGAGGCGGCTTTTGATCATCGATGTGCCAGTCAGGCCGCTTCCAGGGGGACTCCAACGGCAGCGCACCCACTCGCTCATTTGGTTTCAGCGATCCCGGGTATGGAAATCTTCAAGGTTGCCTTCTGTCCCGGCTGCAACTGCCACTGTCCGTTTTCCTGCTGATTGGCAACCTCGGCGCGAACTCGATAGTCACCTCCGGCACCGATCAGCGGGCTCGCGAAGGTGATCTTCCCCTGGAACGACGCAGCGCGGCCACCACCCAGGTCGACCATTGCGACGATCGATTGGTCCGCGATCTGTTCGCGTCGGAAGTCGTTGATGTTGACGAAACCTTCCACGCGAAGTCGATCCATGCGTACGATGCGAAGTACCGAATCCCCGTCGCGCACCCATTCGCCCTTCTTCCGGCGAACTTCCAGGATGATGCCCTCCAGGGGCGAACGGATTTGACGCCGCCAGACTTCTTCTTTCGCGAGTGCGAGCTTCGCCTCGTTGCCATCGACGGTATAGGTCAACAGCTTTTGGTCCATTGCGGCCTGTTCGATACCCAACGTCGCCCGTACGACCGCCAGTTGCAGCTTGCGGATTTCGGATTGAGGCACAACGCCGGGCCGTTTTTGGTTGGCAGCCTTAGCCTTTTCCAAATCGATCTCGGAGTTTTCCAACTGTTCTCGCGCAAAGCGGATGGCAATATCGTTCTTTGCCTGCTCTTTCGAGGATTCGAGTTCGATCGATGTCAACTTGTGATTGGCCCGCGCCTGGCGATCGTCAAGTTTCCCCACGACCTGGTCGGCGGTGACGCTCATCCCTTCGCGGGCTTCCAAGGCCGCCACGACGCCGGGCGCTTCCGCCGGTACTTCGATATCTTCCAGCAAGGTGACGAGGAAATCGCCCAGTTCGACTTCCGCGTGCGCATCGGCCGCAATCGACGCGACGACCAGCAGGCAGGACAGTGTCAGTAACAGCGGAAGTTGGATGAGCAGGCGCATGGCAGGGTTTCCTCACGTCGCGGACCGGCAGTAATTATCTAAAAGTGATTATCTAAAGACGGAACAAGATCTTCTTGTGAATAAAGGCGATCACTTCCCGGAACCAGACGTAACCGGTGGCGCGATAACCACAATCCAACTTGGCCGTGACCTCAGCGCCGTCGCGGAGTTCCGATTGCTTGATGTCGTTCGGTTCAATCTGGACCCGAATTAAGACCGCATTGCCGTACGGTTCGCGGGGCTGGCGCTCATCTTGATCTCTTTCACCGTTCCCGGCTTCGCTTCTTCGGGATTCGTTGCCAGAATGTAGGATACGGCAATGTCTTCTTCGCGCTGTGCCAGCTCGTTCGCTCGCTGTTGGATGTGTCCCATGCGATCGTCCCGCATGAAGAGTTCGAGTTCCCACTCGCCGGTCGTGTCCGCCACGGTCATGAGCAACTGCCCCGGTTCCACGGTGCGTCGAGATAGTTCGCGACGGACATCCCAGGTCGTTATTTGGCCAGTCAACGGACTGACGACCCGCAGATTCTCGCGTTTGCGTTTCAAGATTTCGATGCGCTTGTTGTAGCCGTCGAACTCTTTCCGCAGCGACATCAACTGGCCCTCCATGCGGTTGAGTTCGACCGTCTCCAATTTTCCACGTCCACTAGTAAGCGCGTCGTGCAGGAATTCTATCTGTGCGAACGTCGAGTTTTGTTCGCCGACGAGTTTTTCTATTTCCCCTTCCAGCGCGAGGCTTGTCAGCTGAAGCAGCGTTTGAGTTTCCTCAACCATCGCCCCGTGGTGGATGTTGTTGGGGATATCGGTAACCAGACCGCCCTCACGCGCGAAGACGTTTTTGCGCACCGCGGGGCGTAATTTGCCTTCGGCTTCGAGTTCGAATTTTTGCGGGATGAACAGGCACGCGATCAGCCCGACCGCCAGCAGCAACACCGCGATCGTCTTGGGAAGGGTGCGGGCCTGGACGATCCATTTCAGTTTTCCCAACGTTCGCCATAACGGCATCATGAAGATGGAATCATGTTCCAGGGCATTGGCTAGTGCCGACGCAGCGTGATCCTGGACGACTTCGACGCGCTGCAGCGTGCTGTTTTCGAGGCGGGAGTTGTCGAACTGTTCAACGATCAATGCACCAAGCACTTTGCGCGGCTTTTTGCGAACGTCCTCGTCCTCGCTGGTATCCGGTTCGTCCGGCTGGAATAGCGGCAAAACTCCGACGACCTTGGCATGTGATTCGTCAACGTATTCGTGCAAGGCATCTTCCACTTGCGGGGCCATGTCTTCCGTACTGCCCTTGTACCAAACGGCCTCGCCGGTGGCCGTCACGCGCGTCGCCAGGCGCGACAGAAGCGTGGCAACATTCGATCGTTTGTCAATCTGGTCTTGATGGCTGATCGCTTCAATCCGGCACTTACGGCCGTGCTGGATGGCAATACTGACTCGGTCGCATGCGATCAACCGGCGACCTTCGTTCACGACTCGATAAGCCGTTTGCCGGGGATCGAGACTCTCGTGCACCGATTTGGTGAATCGTTCCAGCTGACCCCAGAGGGCTTCACGGTCTTCGAAGTGCTTGAGTTGGCGAGCGTTCAGGAAAGTGCTCGCCAGTTCGCACATCTGCAGAACAAAGCGCAGGTATCCACGCTGGGTAACGGGGCCGGCACCAGTCCGCTGGAAGATTTCGACCAGTCCTGTGCTTTGACGGTTGCTGGTCAGCGGCGCAAGAATCAGCAGGTGTTCGGTGGGGTTCCCCGCCTCTTCATCGTCCTCCGGTCCGGAGTGTGGACCGATCAACATACCATCGGGTTCGTCCATCGCCTTACGCAACAGACGATGGTGGCGCATCTGGGCTTCGCGATCCCCTGCCAGCCCACTCGACTGCAAGTTGATCTGGTAGGCAACGTCGAGACCACCTTCATCGTTTTGCGTCCAGACGACACCGCCCACGGCGACCAGTGCCGAGACGGCTCGGCCCAGGAGGGCCTCATAGAATTCCGCCGGCGCAACATCAGATTTTGCAAGCTGAGCGAGCTCAGCAAGCATATTGCGCACTTGCTGCCGCGTGGCCTTTACATATTCCGATTCCATCGACGGAGATGATTCGGTGGACATGTCGGTTTCTTCGGCACGGTCGCCAAAGCTTCCCCAGTTTCTCAACGAACTTTCGTTCAAGCAGTTAACTAGCGCTGCTGTCAGCGTAACGCACGGAGCGTTGGGCAGCGAGGTGAGATCATCGCCTCTCGCTCAACCCGACAGCGATCTTGCGGCTGCGCATTCTCACGGCAGCTAACGATCAGGCTGTTTTGAGTTCATTATAGGCGGTTTCAGGTTCGACGACTCACGTCCCCAACGGGGAAGCGGACCGCGGACCTATGAAGTCGGTGCCGGCGGACCTAATAATTGGGCGTCGGAGGTCGGAAATCGTCGACGTTGATGGACCGGAACCAGGCGATTGTCCGCTGCAGGCCGTCTCGTAACGGAATGGTCGGCTCCCAATTCAGCTTTTCGCGTGCCAGTCCGATGTCGGGTCGCCGGCGGGTGGGATCGTCCGCCGGCAGATCTCGAAACACCAGTTTCGATGATCCTTCGGTCAATTCAATCACAAGCTCGGCCAACTCTCGAATGGTGAATTCGTCTGGGTTGCCCAGGTTGACCGGTCCGGTGAATCCGTCACCGGCTTCCATCATGCTGATGATTCCGCTTATCAGGTCATCGCGATAGCAGAACGAACGCGTCTGGCTACCGTCGCCAAAGATAGTGATGTCGTCACCCGCTAGCGCCTGCCGAATGAAATTCGAAACAACGCGTCCATCGAACGGATGCATTCGGGGTCCGTACGTGTTAAATATACGCACGATGCGAATATCAACACCATTCATGCGGTGGTAATCCATGAAGAGAGTTTCGGCCGCCCGTTTACCTTCGTCGTAACACGCGCGCGGCCCGATCGGATTCACGGATCCCCGATAGGATTCGACTTGAGGGTGTACTTCGGGGTCGCCATAAACTTCGCTGGTCGACGCCTGCAGGACTCTTGCTTTGCAGCGCTTGGCCGTACCCAGGACATTGATCGCCCCCATGACCGACGTTTTGATGGTCTTGATCGGATTGAATTGATAGTGGCCGGGTGCGGCGGGACAAGCCAGATTGTAGATCTGGTCAACCTCCAACCAGATCGGCTGCGTAATGTCGTGACGGATCAATTCAAAGTTCGCTCGTTCCAGCAGCGGCGTGACATTGCTTTTCTGACTGGTAAAGAAATTATCCAGGCAAATGACGTCGTGCCCGGCGTCCACCAGTCGTTCGCATAAATGCGAGCCGAGAAATCCCGCACCGCCGGTCACCAGGATTCGTTGTATGTTGGGCATCGAAAGAGTCGGAGAAAATCAAGTGTGGGATTCGTATCGTCCAAAGTATAGAATACCACGGCTGCTCCGGCCTATGACGGTTGCAAAATGCCCTGATGAAACACAGGATCTTGTAAGTTTGGACGATTTACGCGAGATGCCCGATCTAGAAGGGCAGCTTTGGGAGTTACTGGCGCTCGTTCCTGCCGGTCAAGTCGCGACCTACGGCCTGCTGGCCGACGCGCTCGGCGATCGCAAGGCCGCTCGTTGGATTGGCCACGTCCTGTTGCATCACGATCACCAGCCCGGCTGCCGATGCCACCGTGTTGTTCGATCGGACGGCCAACCGGGTGTGTTCATCACGGGCGAACCGACCCAGAAGGCCGACTTGCTGACGGCGGAAGGTGTCGAAATCGCGAACGGCCGTGTTTGCCTGGACAACCACTGGCGTCAGGCCACAAGCAGCTGGGGTCAGGCCGTGATTAGTGATTAGTCTTGCTGGCCAGCGAGTCCCAGGTTACGCTTTGGCCATGGCCAGACCATTGCGAGTTGAGTACGAAGGGGCCCTCTATCATGTGATGTCCCGCGGGATTGAGCGGCGGGATATCGTCTCCGACGACCGGGATCGCTGGCGGTGGCTGGAGTGGCTGGAACGGACGGTGGAGACGTACGATTGGCATCTGCACGCTTTTGTGCTGATGGACAATCATCATCACCTCTTTGTCGGAACTCCCCGGGCCAATTTGTCGGCCGGGATGCAGCACTTCAACGGCAGCTATACGAGCTATTTCAATCGGCGACACCGGCGAGGGGGTCACCTGTTTCAGGGGCGGTTTAAAGGGCAACTGGTGGAAGATGAAGGGTACTTCTGCGAGTTGAGCCGGTACATTCACTTAAACCCGGTCCGGGCGAAGATGGTCGACCGGCCGGAACTTCACCGCTGGAGCAGCTATCCGGGATATCATCGGGCCGATCGCACTTTGCCGTGGATGACGTATGACTCGGTGCTACGCGAGTTTTGCCGTAGCCGCAGCGAGGCCCGCAAGCGTTATCGCCAGTTTGTTCGGGATGGAATGCGAGATCCGCCGCCGGCGCCCTGGGCAGAGGCCGCCCATGGATTTATTGTCGGGTCGAGTCACTTCATTAAGCGGATTGGGAAGCTCCTGGAGGATCGACCGGAAGATCAAGATATCCCCGCTCTGAGGCAGTTGCGCCCGCGGCCGGAGCTTGAAGTCATTTTGGATGTCGTGGCCGACGCCATGAACGAGGATCGCACCGCCTGGTGCGCAGGCCGCCGGAGCGAGACCGCGGGACGTGCGGTTGCCGCATCGATTGCGCGCCACCGGTTCGGATATTCAGCGACGCAAGTGGCAGCGGCCTTGGGATACACGAGTCACACCAGCGTGAGCCGTGCGCTGCAACGGATCGAGCCACCCTCGGCAAAGTTGGCGCGGACCATCAAACGTATTGAACGAACACTGGCTAATCACTAATCACGGCCTGACCCCATAATCGTTTGAGTCACACCAGCGTGACCCTGCAACGGATCGAGCCACCCTCGGCAAAGTTGGCGCGGACCATCAAACGTATTGAACGAACACTGGCTAATCACTAATCACGGCCTGACCCCATAATCGTTTGTGACCCCATAATCGTTAATCACGTGACCCCATAATCGTTGACCCCATAATCGTTGCATTGAACGGCCCTAGCCGGTCAGCGTGTGTTAGCCACAGATTTCTTAACCACGAATGGACACAAATGAACACGAATATTTTCGGTGATAACATTCGTGTGAATTGGCGAGGTACGGCGCGCTGTGCGCGGGTCTCCCGACCCCGCACCGGCACCGACCGCAGGTCTCCACGCGTCCAGGGATAATTGAATGGGTGACGCAGGCCTAATGCGAAGGGAGACCTTCGGTCAGCGTATCGTCGGGGTCGGGAGACCCGCGCCGAGCCCGTCTATTCGTGTTCATTTGTGGTTCTTCTGTTAGCCAGCGCGCTGCCGGAACCCTCTAGCCCACCCCTCGATCGGGGTAACAAGAAGGTGCTCGTTCGCACGCTACGACCGCCCCCAACGAACCGGGGTCGGCCGAGAGAGCGTGCGGACGAGTGCCTTTTTTTGTTTCCCTAATCCTTATGTAGACCAAATGTAAACCGGTAAATGATGACCCGTAGAGGTCGCCGAACCTAATTCGCCCTTGTGGCAGAAAGTGAGAGACTCATGTTGACGAAGAATTGGAAGAGTTTGGCTGTATTGTGTGCGTTGACCCTGTCCCTGACCGCCGTGCAGGCCAGAGCGGCATCCATTGGGTACGATCCTGGTCCCACCACCATGCTTGCAGGCGACACGGCTGGCGTCGTATCGCAGGGGAACTGGAATTCGCTGGCTTCCACGGGATCGAACCTCATTGACAGCACTGGCGCCGCGACAACATTGGATAGGCGGCTACGCCGGGGTCAGACTTGGGATTCGGGATTCAGGCCTAGTGCGCACTCGATCGACGTCACCCTGCGGGCGGTGTTGCGGTTTTGTTTTGGAGCAAGAAACGGTGAACAAGAAACGGTGTCACAAGAAACGGTTCCTGACACGAATGGCACTGCCGGTGATTTTAGCGGGTGTTAGCGCAGCGTTGAGGGCCGCAGGCTGTTGCGGTTGAGTTTCGCCGGGTTTTTGCCGAAGCGTGGCAACTGGGATTGCGGCGACACCTTCTCTGGTGTTATGCCTTGCGACGGCGCGGCCTTCCCTGAGTGAGTGGTGTATTCTCTTGACCAGGGAAGGTCGCATGCCTTTTACACCATCCGCTCGTTTTCGTGCATCATCATTTTCGATCTTTCGACGTTCGCT
Source organism: uncultured Planctomycetales bacterium (assembly GCA_963844115.1). Lineage (GTDB taxonomy): Bacteria > Planctomycetota > Planctomycetia > Pirellulales > UBA7805 > CS4-C045. The sequence continues at coordinate 79,783 of CAWJNN010000009.1, forward strand.
GTTGCAGAATGATGAATTGCCTTTGTGCGACGCGATCGACGACGTCCGCTTTCAAGAATCCTTCGACGAACATCAAGTCGATTTCGGAGCCGATGAGGACGCGGTTTACACACCGGCGATTACCTTGTGGGCCTTGATCTCGCAAGTCTTCTTCTCCGCGGAGCAACGCAGTTGCAAGGCAGCGGTGCTGCGCGTTGCCGCGCTGTGGGCGGCGTTGGGTCGCCGAGTGTGTGACACGAACACGGGTGCTTATTGTCGCGCCCGGTTGAAGATTCCGTTTGAAGTGGTGCGAGACATCACCAAACGATTGGCGCACGACGCGGAAGCCGCCGTCGACCAAGACGCTGTGCTGACCGATGACGAAGCGGAATCAAGCTTGTGTCCTGAAGTGGTTGCAGAAGTAAAGTCCACTGCGGTTGGCGGCCGCATTTTGTTAGTCGATGGATTTACCGTCACCGCCGCCGACACACCAGAAAACCAAGAGGAGTATCCGCAGAATCCGGCGCAAGCGGAAGGACTTGGTTTTCCGATCTTGCGATGGGTCTCGCTGATCTCGATGACGACCGGGATGCTGGTCGATTTGGCATACGGACCTTACTGCGGTAAGGAGACCGGAGAAACGGCATTGCTGTGGCAATTGCTCGACCAACTGCAGCCCGGCGATATTCTGGTTGCCGATTCGTACTACTGCACTTACTGGCTGGTCGGGGCCTGTCGAGCACGTGGCGTTCACATCGTGATGAAGAACCATCACAAGCGCGACGATCATCCGGAAGGCGCACGGCGACTCAACCGGCGGGAACGCCTGGTTGTCTGGGACCGGCCGCAGCGGCCTGAGTGGATGAGCGCCGAGGACTATTCCGCGCAGCCGGAAACGATCGAGATCCGGTTGGTCGATGTCCAAGTCGTCGAAGCAGGCTTTCGGCCCGATGCGTTCACGATCGCCACGACGATCATGGATCGCAAAGTGTATTGCGCCGCGTGGATCGGTTCGGTGTATCCGAGCCGCTGGTTAGTGGAGCTTGATATTCGCAGCATCAAGTGTTCTCTGGGGATGGACATTCTTCGCGCCAAGACCCCTGAGATGGTTCACACCGAACTGTGGTCTTGCCTGTTGGCGTACAACCTGATTCGTCTCAAGATGCTGCAGTCCTGTGCGAGCAGCAGGCGCGATCCCCGCAGCTTGAGCTTCACGACGACCTTGCAACTGTTAGGCACGAGTTGGCTGTTGTGTGAGGTGATTGGGGTGACCGAGGAGTTGGCCGCACTCGGGCAAGCGGCCTCCAGCAGCGAACGGGTCGGTCATCGCCCCGGCCGCGCGGAACCGCGAAAAAACAAACGCCGCCCGAAACTGATCGCGCTCATGACGAAACCGAGGCACGAGTATCACGCCGAACTCGGAGTGGCTGCGTGAATGTAAGTCCTTGTGTCACAACCGGCAGTGCCATTCGTGCCGGTCACCTTTTTCTCTTTCCACCTTTTTCTCTTTCCTTTTTCGCTTCCGTTTTTCAGTTATGCCGGCTATTCAGTCGAAACTGGACCTGTCCCCGTTTGCCGTCAGAACGCATGCACTGGGGGCATTCGGCATTCCGCTGAGCCACTACAAATTCTTTTCGCATCGATGGTCTCGAACCACGGCAAATGCGATGAGTATCACGATACCACTGGACTGAGACGCTGTAAGGAAATAATGTACAGCTTTCTAACCCGGCGTTGAAAAAAGGGCGTTAATCGTTTTCCGAGTATGTTGCAGAGCCGACCTTGAACGCGGTCACCAGGGCTAGTCCAAACCAAAGGAGATCCCAAGGAGTAAAGCTGTCTTTGAAGACCTGATCGCGAGCTGATCCGGCGATTTGGTTTATAACCATGGCGACCCTTTCCTGGTACTCCTTAGTTCTTTTTTTCTGGTCATCTGGAGAAAGTGCATTCCATCGCCGGTCAGCCTCCGCCCAGACTTCCTTGGGGTAAGATTCCGCCAGCGGCGTATCCTCATTATCCGCCCCTTCGGGCAACGTAATCTTCGATCCCCCCTGCTCCAGCTCGTCAACGTACTTATCTGCCTCATCGGAAATCATCTGTTCTGTGCTTACGGAAACGATATCGCCCATGTCAGAGAAGGCCGAATTGACGGCAATGTACGCTACACAGTACTTTCCCAAGAGCACTGCGCCGATCGCAATGGCGGCAGCGATGATTCCCGGCGTCACGCCTTCCTTCTCTTCTCCGGCGGCGATGCGGACGCCCAGCCCAGCAAGGAAACCAACGCCCCACGCAATCCACCCAACTTCGTACCCCAAATAGCCGACAAGAACCCAAGCAACTGTCCCTACTGCCGCCAATCGACCCGGCAACGATCCACTTGATGTACTGCACGGCTTTCTCCTTCCAAATCCTCGACGAAACACCAGTTGGTCAGGTTTTCTACAGTTGACTAATCTTCCACGGCGGCAGGTTCCTCAACTGATGGAAATCTTGAATTCGCAAGCCGCGCGGCACAAGGTCCCTCTGCCTGTTTTGATTTTTTACTGGAACAGTAGGATGCGCGCGTGAAATGTTTAAATACGGCGTCCCTGGAATGCCAGGAGCTACGTGGCCAACAGGAACTTCACGGCAATTACGAGCGTATGCCCGTCAAAACGCCTATCAGCTACCAACGGTTTAGCAAACACGGGCTCGGCGCGGGTCTCCCGACCCCGACGATACGCTGACCGAAGGTCTCCCTTCGCATTAGGCCTGCGTCACCCATTCAATTATCCCTGGACGCGTGGAGACCTGCGGTCGGTGCCGGTGCGGGGTCGGGAGACCCGCGCACAGCGCGCCGTACCTCGCCAATTCACACGAATGTTATAGCTAGGACTATTCGTGTTTATTCGAGTCCATTCGTGGTTAAGAAATCTGTGGCTAACACACGCTGACCGGCTAGGGCCGTTCAATGTATTCCAACTGGACCGTCGTGTTGGGCAGTTTCTTTTCCAGTCGCCGGACGCCTGCGGCCGTTACGGCCGTGCGCGTTACGTTCAGGTCCTTCAGCGCCAACAGACCTGCCAGCCGAGATAGGCCGTCGTCCGAGACGGCGGTCGATCCGAGATGCAACGTTGCCAATTTCTGCATGCCTTGCAGATGGCGCAAACCATCATCGGTGACCTGGGTGTTGTCCAGGTTGAGCCACTGCAGGTTGATCAATTTGGCAAGATGAGCGACTCCGTCGTCCGTGATCGCCACCCGCCACAGATTCAGGCGCTTCAATTGCGTCGTCTCGGCCAACGGTACCAGCGAGTCGTCCGAGAGCTGACTGCACTGACTGACGTCCAAGTCTTCCAGCTGCTTCAGCGTCGCCAGCGCGGCCAGACCTTGGCCCGTGACTTGGGTTTGCGAGATGCGCAACTGGCGCAGCTTTGGAAATTGCTGCAGGACGCTCATCGCCTCGTCGCCCACTAACGTCCGGGCGAGATAAAGTTCCTCCAGCTTCTGAAGCGTTTTGAGCTGGACCAGTCCCTCTTCGCTGACCCATAAGAAGTCCAGCAGCAAGGCTTTCAGGTTGGTCAGTTTGCCAATGTCGGCCAGCGCCCGGTCATCGACGGTCGTGGCGCCGTTTTTGCCCGACAAACGCAGCGCCTTCAATTTGTTCAGGTTCGTAAGGTGCGCGATTCCTGTGTTGGACACTTTGCAACCACGCAAATCAAGATTCTGCAGGGTTGTGCTTTTTCCCAGCGTGGCCAGACCGGCGTCGGTAACCGCCGTATCGTTGAGCAACACGGATTTGAGCCGGTGTAAGCCCGGCAGATGAATCAATGCCGAATCGTCGATCTTCGCGCCGCGAAAATTGACTTCGACAACGTAGCCGTCGCTATCGAGTTTAAGCGCGGTCGCCAATTTCTGAAGAGCCGTCACCGATTGCGGATCGTCGCGATCAGCGGCATCGGCCTGGCTACGCGCAGCGGTCAGCATATAGACGCACAGAAACCAAACGAACATCTTCAGGCAATGAATCATGTAAGGTTCCCCGTTAGATTCCCAGTTCGCGTTTCGCTTCGCCGAATTTTTCGATGGCAAACTTCAGGTCTTCGCGGGTATGAGCGGCCGAGATCTGAGTGCGAATTCGCGCCTGGCCCTTGGGGACCACGGGAAAGGAAAAGCCGATGACGTAAACGCCTTTTTGTAGCAGGCTGTCGGCCAGGCGGGTCGCCAAAGCGGCGTCACCCAACATGATGGGCACAATCGGATGTTCGCCAGGCAAGACGTCGAATCCCAGCCGGCTGATTTCCGCGCGGAAAAATTCCGTATTGGCCTGCAACTTGTCACGCAACTCCGTCGATGCGGACAGCAGCTGGATCGCACGGATCGACGCGGCCACGATCGGTGGCGCTACCGTGTTGGAAAACAGGTACGGCCGCGACCGCTGGCGCAAGAGGTCCACGATTTCCTGGCGAGCGGCAGTGTAACCGCCACTGGCACCACCCAGCGCCTTGCCCAGCGTACCTGTCAAAATGTCGACGCGGTCCATCACATTATGGTATTCGTGCGTCCCCCTACCCTGCGGTCCCATAAACCCTACGGCGTGGGAGTCATCGACCATCACTAGCGCATCGTAGCGATCGGCCAGGTCACAGATATCGGGTAGAGCGGCAATGTAACCGTCCATCGAGAACACGCCGTCGGTGGCGATCAGCCGATGTCGCGCGGAACGAGCCTCTTGGAGTTTGCTTTCCAGGTCCTGCATATCACTGTTTTTGTAGCGATAGCGCTGTGCCTTACACAGCCGGATGCCGTCAATAATGCTGGCATGGTTTAGTTCGTCGGAGATGATGGCGTCTTCGGGGCCCAGCAGTGTTTCGAACAGGCCACCGTTGGCGTCGAAGCAGGACGTGTAGAGAATCGTGTCGTCCGTGCCGAGAAATGCGCTCATCTGTTCTTCCAGCTGTTTGTGGACCTGTTGAGTTCCGCAAATGAACCGCACCGACGCCATGCCATAGCCCCAGCGGTCCAACGCTTCGTGCGCAGCCTGGATAATCTCCGCGTGCTCGGCCAGACCCAGGTAGTTATTGGCGCACATGTTCAGGACGGGCGGCTCTTGCCCCACGCGGACGTGCGCATCCTGTGGCGTGGTGATAATGCGTTCGGACTTGAAAAGGCCGGCCTCGCGGATCTCGGCCAGTTGCCGCGTCAGATGATCTTTGAATGTGTTGTACATTCGCGGTGCCTTATGGTTGATAACGCCGCAGCAACCTCTCCCTCTGGGAGAGGTCGGACGCGGTAGCGGCCGGGTGAGGGTCTTTCACGAAGATCAAAATCGCAAGTTCCGGCCAACCGTATTGCCCCTCTCCGGGCCTGAGAGCCCGACTCTCCCAGAGGGAGAGTGATTCATGCTGCTAAACTCTCACGAAATCAAATCTTAAAAGCTGTACGATCTCCAAGCGGGAGAGGTGGCTTTCGGCCACGACAGACGCGGCGTTTCGATGCCTTACTCGTTCCAATTCAAAATCACCTTGCCTGATTGGCCCGATTTCATGACCTCGAATCCTTTTTCGAACTCGGTGTAATGTAGCCGGTGCGTAATGACCGGGCTAATGTCCAGGCCACTCTGCACCATGACCGTCATCTTGTACCACGTCTCGTACATTTCACGACCGTAGACGCCTTTGATCGTCAGCATGTTGAAGATCACGGTGTTCCAATCGATGGCCATCGGTTGCTTGGGGATGCCCAGCATGGCGACTTTGCCGCCGTGGCACATGTTGGCCAACAGTTCTTGAAACGCATCGGCGTTGCCGGACATCTCCAGGCCGACATCGAAACCTTCGGCCATATCCAGCTGCTGTTGCACGTCCGCAAGCTTCTGTTGGCGTACATCGAGCGCGACGGTGGCACCCATTTTCCTGGCCAGTTCCAACCGATACGGATTCACGTCGGTCACGACGATATGCCGGGCTGCCGCGTGCCGCACAACGGCAACCGCCATGATGCCGATGGGGCCGGCGCCGGTGATCAATACATCCTCGCCTAGCACCGGAAACGAGAGCGCCGTGTGCACCGCATTCCCGAAAGGATCAAAGATGGCTGCCACGTCCCGGTCAACGGACGGATCGAGATGCCACACGTTGGTCATCGGCAAGGCCAGGTATTCCGCAAAGGCGCCGCGCGATTCACGCCGATTCCTTTGGTATGAGCGCATAGGTGCCGGCGTCCCGCCAGGCAGTTACGGCAGCGCCCGCAGACCACGTGGCCTTCGCCACTGACGATCTCGCCGGGATAGAAATCTGAAACGTTGGTACCGACTTCGACGATCTGGCCGACAAACTCGTGGCCTACGACCATCGGCACGGGGATCGTCTTTTTCGCCCAGTCGTCCCACTCGTAGATGTGCAAGTCCGTTCCACAAATGCCGGTGCGGTCGATCTTGATCAGCACATCGTTGATGCCGATCTTCGGTTCCGGCACATCTTCCAGCCAGAGGCCGGGGCTCGCATTGCGTTTGATAAGCGATTTCATGACTGCCCTGTGATTCGGCGACCTGTGATTCGGCGACCTGTGATTCGGTGACCTGTGATTCGGTGACCTGTGATTTGGTGACCTGTGATTTGGTGGCCGAGACCGATGTTGATTACTACCTGGAGCAACGATTCTTCCGTGATTTCTCCAATCCTATTTGCCATACTGTTTTCGGAACATGGCGTGGAACGTGTTCGGGCCCTCCAGGGGCGAATTCTCATTGACCATCAGGGGCAGGACCTCTTCCCACCAGGCATCGTAGGCCTTCATCATCTCGGCCACGATTTCCGGATGCCGCTCGATCACATTGGTCGTTTGGCCGGGATCGCTTTCCATGTCGTACAATTGTTCGCGTGTGACCAGACGAAACCGCTGCGAGCGGACGGAAAAATTAACGTACTTGTAGTCTTTCGCCTTGCCATGCGGCCAGCGGCCCACGTGCGTAATCAAGTAGCGATCTTTCCAGTCCGCCTTCGCATTCTGCAACAGCGGTACGAGGCTGCGGCCGTCCAGTTTGGCATCTGGTGGGATCGTAGCGCCGGCGAGTTCCGCCAGCGTGGGAAACATATCGATATGTGCCGCAACGCGATCGACATCCACGCCCTCGGGCAATTTTCCCTTCCAACGGAAAAAACACGGAACGCGCGTGCCGCCCTCATGCGGGCTGCCCTTTTCGCCTTTCATGCCGGCGTTGTACAGGCCGGCACCCCCATTGCCGGTCCGACCGTTGTCGGTCATGAAGATGACCAGCGTATTGTCCTCGATGTCCCACGCTCGTAGTTTCTCCATCAGCGCGCCCACGTTGTCGTCGATATTCTCGATCATGCCGTAGAAGTTGGCCTGAGTCTTGGCGAGCCCTTTATCCAAGTAAATCTTTTCGTATTTGGGTGGTGAAATGAACGGGCCGTGAGCGGCGTTGAGCGGGATGTAGGCGAAAAAAGGCCGGTCCTTGTTGGCTTCGATCCACCTGGTGGCCTGACCAAAGAAAACATCAGTACAAAAGCCTTTGGTTTTTTCGAACACGTCGTTGTGCAGGATGTAAGGATCAAAGTACTCGTTGTCCGGCGCGTCGCCGCAGCTGCCTTCATACGACTGACCAATGCCGCCCGCACCGTGAATGAAGACCTCGTCGAAGCCCCGCCGGTCGGGTCGGTACGGGTCCTGGTCGCCCAGATGCCACTTGCCGAAGACGCCGGTCGCATAGCCGGCCGCGCGAAGGGTCTCGGCGATGGTCGGAATACCGAGCGCCATTCGTTCCCGCTCGTAAATCGTGTGTGTCACGCCGCACTTGAATTCGTGCCGTCCGGACATCAGCGCGGCTCGGGTCGGCGCGCACGTAGGACTGACCTGAAACCGAGTAAAGCGCACGCTCTCGCTGTGCAACCGGTCGATGTTGGGAGTCCGCAATATCGGATTGCCATGACAAGCCAACTCGCCGTATCCTTGATCGTCCGTGATGATCAGGATGATATTCGGCTTGTCCGCGGCAAAGCTGTTGGCGACCAGCAGATTCAGCAACAAAGCGACAGCCATGGTCCGCATCGGTTTCGCTCCCATTCAGGAAAAAAGTCATTCAGGCGATTAGTGTTTACTCGAGTGAAGCGCCAACCGCAAGGGAAGCGGCGTACGCGAATGGCGAACGCCGCATAGAAGGGTAGGAAAGCAGGTTCGCGGCAACCCGATTCATTGGGTTTGCGCTTGCATACACTCCTAAAAACCGCACGGGCACCGCCCAATGCCACATACTTTAGATACTCACCCTCCCTTCGGGAGGGTCGCGAGGAACGAGCGGGGAGGGCCGAGAGTTCGATTCAATGCCTCCGTACTGACTTTCGCTCAACCCTCCCCGGCCGCTACCGCGTCCGACCCTCCCAAAGGGAGGGTAAAGTAAGTGGCATTGGGGCACCGCCCGCAGGTTGGTCGGCGATTCCTACGGGTTGATGCGCACGGTCAGTCCATCGGTCCACTGCTTGTGTTCGTCCGTGTAGTACAGATACGCTCGGCTGGCGGGGCCGGTGTAGCTGCCCGGCACGGCGGCCACCAGGCTGATCGGCAGTTCGACGCGCTCTTCCGCTTTGAAGGCGCGCCAGTAGAGAATCACTTCGCGGCCGCGGACTTCGTAGGCGGCGATCTTTTTCGCTTTGACCAACTCCTTCAGCTGGTCGTGGCGGACTTCCAGTCCGCCGGGCACGCCGATGATCGCCACCGGCGTTGGTACCGGTTCGTTGGAGCGGTTGATGACGACCACATTCGCCTCGGTCGCGGCGCCTTCGCCCAAATCGGCATCGCGCAAGCTCACCTCCAGATGCAGCTTGCAGTCGCGGCTTGAGTTCGGCTTGACGCTGTAGTAATCGACCGCCACGGAATACGGCATCTGCGAGCCGTCATTCATCTTCACCGAAATCTTGTGCCTACCAGATGTCAGCAGGTGGCTGGCGTCCGGCAATTCGATCGCGCCGTGCGTATCGGTCGTGAACGGTACCGGATCGCCAATCGGCCGATCGTCGACCAGCAGTTGCACGGCGCCAGGCGCCTTCGGCACGGCACGGGATTGGTCGTAGGCGACAATCGCCTTGAGCGCTAGCACGGTCGATTGCGTCGATCCGAATCGGCCGCCTTTACAGACCTCAGCCAGGTACTTTATCGACTGCTCCACATTGGCCGCGTAGCGTGGATTCTTTAGCCAGGCGAGCACGGCGAGCGAAGTAGTTTCGATGGTCAATGCTTCGCCACCGCTACCGACGATCGAAGTCGTCGCACCGTCCAGCGAACCGTCGGGCTGCTGGTGGCCGGACAATTTGTCCAACAAGTGGTTGGCGCCTTCATCGTCGCCGGCCAGGCCTAGCACATTGGCCGCCAACGCCACAGCGTAGGTATTGAGGGGCTCGTTCACCCGCGTCACGAATCCATTGGACTTCCTTCGTTAGGTCTTCACCCGTGCCCGCTTCCAGCAGCGACCAGGCGATGTATCCGTTGGAGCACTCCGGCTCAGTGATCCATGTGTGCAGTGCAGGGCGTTTGCGGGAGAAGCTGCCTTTGCCGTCGCGCGTGCCGAGCAGCCAATTGCGGGTGCGTTCGATCATCTGTGTGTCGACGGCATGAACGTGGGACATGTCGCTGAACTCCATCAGGCCATAGGCGGTGAGTGCTTCGTGGCCGGGGTCTTCACCGAACCATTCGTAGCCGCCACTCTTGCTCTCGAAGCCGATCAGCCGTTGGTAGCCCGCGTCTAACAGCTTCGCACTTTTCTCGATCAACGACGGGTCAACTCCTTCGTGCGACATGAAGTACTGTTGAGCCATCACGAGCGGGTACGTGGTGGAACTGGTCTGCTCAAAACAGCCGTACGGCTCTTGGATCAGCCGTGCCAAGGCGTCGTTCATCGTGGCCAGCGGAGTTGGGTAAACAGCGATACGTGTCTTCAGACTACCCGCCACGAGGTCGACGGGTATTTCAATCTCATGATGGGCCTCGCCTCGGGCGGCCAACAGTCCGCCGAAACCGGCTTCGATGGGAAAGCCATGTGGCTCAATCTCGATCGTCCGCGTTACCTGATCCCCAAACGCGCCGGCGCGAGCCGCAATAGTGATATCCGCCGAACCTGAATGTTTGCCAACCGCGATTTCCATCAGCCGCCGCACGCGGGCGCCTCCGGCGATATCGAAACTTTCCATCGGGCCCGCCGTCGCGAGCGACTTGTGGGCAGTGATTTGGACCTGAGTGCCATTCAGGTTCGACGGAGTAGCATTCACAAAACCGATCGGCAGTCGAATCGTGTCGCCGGCGGTTACGGCCAGCGGAAATTTCGGTTCAACATAGAACGGCTCGACCGATTCGATGCGGCTCGTACCGCCGCCGAGCGCTCCGTCAGCACCAAAGGCGTCGGCTGCGACGCGAAAGCTGGTTACAGAATCATTCAAGCCAAACTCGATCTCGGCCTTGCCGGTCCCCGCGTCGGTCTTGAGCCCCGCGTGCCAAAAGAGCGTCTCGGTAAAGTCGGTCCGCTGACCCGACTGGCGATTCGGGCGGACCTGGTGGGCGTAGATCCGCACCGGTACAAAGTCGTTGCGGATCGATAGGGCTCGATCTTCCTCTTCGAGGAAGGCGTCCTTGTCTGGCGCGGAGGCGGGATTTTTCGAGCGATTGTCCCAGTTTCGCCTGCTCCTCGGACAGTGGCTTACCGGCAACGATTGCATCCGCCATTTCGTCATCCGCCGCGATACCGGCGTCGGCAAAATCGCGACCCGGCGGCAGTGCCTGCTGAGCGGCAGGTTGAACACGGCCGTCCGCCAGCTTGTCATCATCGACAAGAGGCACTTCTGCGTGCCCGTTATCTAGCGCCGCAGCTTCGGGCGGTGCGGCGGCTGCGTCGGGCGCATTAGCCGGTGCGGCGACCGCTAGATCGATTGCTCCTTCCTGGACGGCGTCCTCCGGCGCGGCCTGCAGTGCCTTCAATAATTCGCGCCTTTCGTGAAGCGGAACAATTCGCAGAGCAACGGCTCGACGGCCCAAGTCACCGTGGTCTTCCATCAATTTGTTCGGATTGACCAGCGCGAACCGCCGCCAGCCTTGCGTGGCGAGCAACAAGTCGATTGCCTGGGGAGCGTCGGGGTTTTCCGGATCGAGATAGACATGCGCATCGGCCAGCTCCTTGACGTCGTTTTCCAACAGCACCATCACGGGCAGTCGCGGGGCCTGATCACGTTTGTCGATCATCTCCAACACGCTGTCGTCGGTGACGGTCAGACCGACGACCGCTGAGACCGGCTTGCCGTCTTCGTCCGTCGTTTCAATCGTGAGCTTCGCCTTTTGACCGGGGACGTACCGCGGTATGTTGGTCGTAATTTTCACGTTTACGCCGCTAGCCGGCTGACGGAACACGAGCCGCTCAGCGAGCGGTTTACCGTCCGCGTCCCAAACGGTGGCGACCAGTACACCGTCAGCCGTGGCGGGCGGATTCAATTTGACGTTCACCGATCCGTTGGGTTGAACGGAAAGCGACGAGTTCGGATTCGCCAGGTCGATCTGAGTATCTGCGATGATCGTCTCGCGTTTGGCCAGCGTGATGCGATACGTATTTGCTTGTGTCGCGGCGACTTGAAGTACGACGGGGTCACTGTGCGCGTAGACATCTTTCGTTGAGCGGAGCGTGACGCCGTGGTCCTTGACGGCCGGGAGCGGAAAGCGTGTTTTGATGCCAGAGGGTTCGGTGATTGCCAACGCGTACTTTTCACCTGCTTTCGGCTTGAACTCAAAGCGGCCGCGGCCCTCGTGCCGGCTGCGGAATTCGGCAACTGTTTTTCCCTGGGAATCAAGAACGTTGCCGGCGAGGTCGGCCGGTTTTTTTGTCGGTGTAAAGGCTTCGAAGTAAACACGGTTTGTCAGGCCGGCGACCAGGTCGCCACCTTCGGGATACGTATTCAGATCGACGGTCTGCAGCAGAATGGGTATGGTCTTGCTAGCGGTCTCGACGATGCCGCCGTCCTCGATGACCATCGACAGGTTCCCTTCTCCGCGAACGATCTTGTCCGGCAATTGAAACCGCGCGGCGCAGTTACCTTCGTCGTCGACGCTGGCCGTGCCACGGAAGGCCTCGACACCGTCTACACGCGCAATGACGGTCACCTTCGCTTCGGCCGGCACGCCCCCTTCGGCTCGCTCGACGTGCAGAGTCGCATTCACCTGGTCGCCGGGTCCATAGCCGTCGCGGACAAATTTTATCTGGCTCTTCAGTCTGGGCGAACGATAGTTTCGGATGTCAAACTTCCGCTCGGCGGGCGGGTGCCCAGGGCCGGGGTAGCTGATCTTGGCCGTGTACTCCCCACCGGCGATTTCTTCGGGGATCTGCCACGAGAACCCAAGCAGACTGTCTTCGCTGTTAACGAAGCCGGAGGCGACCCCATCGCCCTTGGGCCCAACGATCTCGACCAGTCCGCTGAGTTGCTGCTGTTCCGGCAGCGGCTTGTGCGTTGCATGGTGCAACAAAGCGCCGCGGACGTACATCATTTCGCCCGGTTTGTAGATAGGCTTGTCGGTGCTGACGTGCGTGAGATATCGGCTCTCGCCGCCAAGTGTCTCGGTGGTCGCCAGCGTTGTTTTTGCGGAATCCGCAGGTTCTTTGCCAGCCTTGTTATCGCGAGGCGATTCGGCCGTGGTGGGCACGTAGGCAACCAGGATCAGTAGGACCAAGACAGCGAAAAGTCCAAGAAAATGGCGGTGAGATTTGTGATTGCGCATGGGTTATCTCCGTGGTCCCGTTGTGCGGGGAAACAGAAACATACCGGTTCCGGCCCAATGACAGGCCCTCAAAAACCCGGCAATAGCCTTGAGACGCAGGGGTGCCAGGAAAGGTTCCAACGGCTCGACAATGTCCTTTACAATGTCCTTTACAATGTCCATTACAATGTCTTTCAGTGAACGTTACAACGGAGGAGACGATGTTCAACCCTTTCAAACCGGTCGCGATCGTGATGATGGTATGTATTGCTGGCGGGCATGGGACTGCGGCGTTCGCCGCCCATCCGAACGGCGTGATGTGGGAGGGCGACCAAGGTCCCGGCAAGGGCCAGCACATTGTCTTCATCGCTGGCGACCACGAATACCGGGGCGAGGAAAGCCTGCCGGCATTGGCCCGTATCATGGCCAGGCACTACGGTTTCAAGTGCAGTTTCTTCGTGACGACCGACCCCCAGGATGGCACCATCAATCCCGGCAGCAATCACATTACCGGCCTTGAGGCGCTCAAGACGGCGGACCTGATGGTCCTGTTCACTCGCTTCCAGGCGTTTGATGATAACCAGATGCAACACATCGACGACTATCTGGAAAGCGGCAAGCCAGTCATCGGCCTGCGAACGTCCACACACGGCTTTAACGGCCTCAAGGGAAAGTTCGCCAGGTACAACGAGGGCTACGACGGGGACGAAAACTACTGGAAGGCCGGATTCGGCGAGGCGATCCTCGGCGAACACTGGGTGGGTCACTACGGCGACAACCACAAGCAGAGTTCTCGAATTCAGATCGAGAAGGACCAACATCAGCATCCGATCCTGCGAGGTGTCAAAGATGTCCACACCCAGTGTGGCGGTTATATCGCCCACCCGCGCGAAGGAAGTATCGTTCTTGCCAAAGGACAAATTCTTAACGGCATGAAGTTCGACGATCCGCCAGATCCAAACAAGGAGATCCTGCCCGTCGCCTGGGTGCGTCACTACGTGGCCGACAATCCCAAGTCACGGGTGTTTGCGACAACGCACGGTGCTTCCGAGGATATTCTGAACGAAGGTTTTCGTCGGATGTTGGTCAACGCCCACCTCTGGTGTCTAGGCATGGACGATGCAATCTTGCCCGACAACAAGGTGGCTTTTGTTGGGCCCTACAACCCGGTCACCTTCAACTTCGGCGGCCATCGCAAGGGTGTGAAGCCCGCCGACATCGAAGGTTGGGACACACCGATCCTCGGCAAGAAATAGTCCAACCACTCTACCTGCCGGGGAGAAACGTTCATCGGAGTTTCACCACCGCTACTTCCGATGGCCGACACAGTTCGAGCGACGTGAGGTACAAGCTGCCATGCCAATCGGTAAATTCGCGACGGCGTGGCCGTCACGCCTCTTAGAACGTGTTTTAAAATGACAAAACCCTCCCTTCGGGAGGGAGGGTGAAACACGCTTGCTCTCGACTTTTAAAACACGCCTCTTAGACGTCGTCAATCACGGCGTCCAGATGCACAAAGCCTTCGATCGCTTCGTACTCGGCTAGTCCCAATCGGTCATACAGTTCGGCCGTACCGCGGTTGCGGTCTTCGGCACGCTGCCAAAACTCCCGCATATCGTGTCCCGGAAAGAGCGCGCGGTCTTTCTGAGATTCGTGTTTAAAAATGGCATAGCGTTTGTGATCGACCTCCCTCGGACTAAGTGGAACGGCCATCTCAATTTCGTGGGGTCCCCATTCGTGCCACGCACCACGGTACAGCCACACTTCGCAGTTCGCGTACCAGTCTTCATGCATGACCTTCTCACACGCCCGCACGACCGCCGCCAGGCATGTACGGTGCGTTCCATGTGGGTCGGACAAATCCCCCGCCGCATAGATCTGGTGCGGCTGCAAATCGTGAAGCAGATCGACGACGATCTGCACGTCCTCGTCGCTGAGGGGTTTCTTACGAACGCGACCCGTTTCGTAAAACGGCATATCGAGAAAGTGGAGCTTCTCTTCAGCAAGCCCGCAACTACGTGTAGCCGCAATGGCCTCACCACGACGTATCAAGGCCTTAATGTTCTGTACGTGCGCCGTGTCGATCTGTCCGGCCTTCTTATGTTTCAGCGACTCGTCGACGTGATCATCCAGTTCCTGCGTTCGCTCGACATCAATGTTATTTTGCCGATTGTACTGGGCGACGAAATCAGCAAAACGAATCGCGTCGTCGTCAAAAACCGCGATGTTACCACTGGTCTGATAGGCGACATGTACATCGTGACCGTGCTCAACCAGTCGGATGAGCGTTCCACCCATCGAAATCACGTCGTCGTCCGGGTGAGGTGAAAAGATCAGGATCCGCTTCGGGTAGATATTATCGAACGGCCGCGACCGATCTCCCGGTTGCTTATCTCGCTCGGGCTTTCCGCCCGGCCATCCTGAAATCGTGGCCTGCAGCTTCCGAAAGACCGCCACGTTAATCTTGTCGGCCGGGCCGTGTTCCGCGAGCAAATCCTGCAGTCCCTCCTCGTTGTAATCTTCGGAACGGAGTTTAAGGATCGCTTTCTTGACGCGTTGAGCGAGCCAAATGACAGCGCGACGGATCATCAAGTCGTCCCAATCCACAGCTCCCAACAGCCAAGGTGCTTTCCGACGCGTAAGTTCGGCCGCCGCGGCCTCGTCCAGCACGAACTGGGCGTTCGAATGCTCCTGTAGAAAGCTGGCGGCGACGCTGGGTGTCACGTCGCCCTCGACCGCCAGGGCGATTACAAGAGCCTTGTGCTCACCGAATCCCATGAGCACGACCTGTCGCGCATCCAGAATCGTCCCTACCCCCATCGTGATCGCTCGCCGAGGTACATGCGACTCATCAAAAAAATCGCTGGCGGCGTCACGCCGCGTTACTTTGTCTAGCGTGATCAAGCGGGTGCGACTATCTTTGCCCGATCCGGGCTCATTAAAGCCGATGTGGCCCGTCCGGCCGATGCCGAGAATTTGGAAATCGAGACCGCCGGCCGCCGCAATGGCCGCTTCGTAGTGAAGGCAATAAGCTTGGACTTCGTCGTTGCTCACGGTTCCGTCCGGCACATGAACTTTGTCCGGATTGATGTCCACATGGTCGAAAAGGTGCTCTTTCATGAAGCGGACATAGCTCTGAAGTTCTTCCGGCTGCATGGGGTAATATTCGTCCAGGTTGAACGTCGTGACATTCGCAAACGACAGTCCGTCCTCTCGGTGAAGCCGTACGAGCTCGTTGTACACACCCACGGGCGTACTGCCCGTTGCCAACCCCAACACACAGCTCTTACCTTCCGATGCCCGCGAGCGGATCAGGTCGGCGATCTGGCTGGCCACTGCAATGCCCGCTTGGCGTGCATGCGAATATATTTTCACAGGAGTTCTCTCTAAAGACGAGAATCTCGCTAGTTGGCTTTCGTTCGTCATGGCAAATCGTCCTTTCGTGATCCCCTATGGTAAACGGAACCGCGCTGGTGTCGCCACTAGCCGCGGCGTGGCCCGCCACAGACGCGACGAAAGTTGGGGAAAAGTTCGATAAGCTTGCCGCCGTCGGTCGCTCGGCATGACACGGGCGGGTGCAACGACCCTATTCGTTCGCCGCTTCGTTGAGCCGTTTCGGTGACCAGCTTCGTTTAGCCGCATGCCGCAGGCGTCGGTGTGTTCTGGACGCCGTCGCCTGGCGGCTTGCCGTTAAACGAAGGGACTTTTCGCTCGCCCGCGATTTCAGGGGCCACCCTACCCGGCCCGCAGGTCGTAACAAAATATCTGATCGTCGCGCCGGAGATACAATCTTCCGCCCAGAATGACCGGATGCGCCCAGCTGGGTCGTTCGCCACCTTCGATCTCGAACGAACTGACTTCCTGATATTCTTCGGGCGACGCCTTTGCCAAGACCATGACCGAGTTGCTGTACCAGATATAAAGGTGACCCTCTGCCGCGGTGATCGAAGCCGACCCTTTACCGCTACCTCGTTTCTTCCAGCGGACTTCGCCGGTTTCGAAATCCGCGCACCACGGTATTCCATTGGCATCGGAATCGCCGTACAGATGATCGCCGACTAATACAATTCCGCCGTGTTTATTGTTGAGCTCGCGATTTAGCGGGTAGATTTCTTTCATTTCGACGTCGCCACCAACTGCTGGAACTTGTCGCAGCAACGCCCCGCCCCGTCCGTAGCCCGCGGAGAAGAAAACCAGGTCTTCCCGCACAATCGGTGTGGGGATGACCGCCGTGGTCGACTCGATGGGATAGCTCCACATCAACTTGCCGTCACTTGCTCGAACGCCCAAGGCGCCTCCGGAGGTGGTTTGGACGTAAACCTTTGCGTTACCGATCTGGCTGATGACAATCGAGGAATGACCGGCACCTCGATCGCCTTCGCGCACGCTGGACCAAACCAGGTCGCCAGTATCTTTTTTCAGCGCGATCATCGTTTTTTCTTCGCCGCCCGGCGTGCAAATCAAACGGTCTCCATCGATCAATACGGATTCGCTGTAGCCCCAGGAGTCACCCTTCTTTCCGCCGAAATCATCCTTTAGATTTTTTCGCCACACTTCCGAACCATCGGTGACGTTGGCGCAAACCAATTCTCCATGACCCGTCAGTGCATAAATACGGTCACCGTCCAACGTGGGCGTAGATCGGGAACTGTGCCAATCGTTTGGACCCTCTTTCCAAGGTTTGCCTATGCGTGATTTCCAAAGTTGCGTGCCGTTACGAACGTCGAAACAGATGAGATGCGAATCCGGGCTGTCGGCGGTTGACGGTCCGTCACCGATCGTAAATAGTTTGCCGTCTGCAATGGCGACCGTTGCGTAACCGAGTCCGGCCCCCTCAGCTGTCCAAAGCAATTTTGGTCCGCCGTCAGGCCATTCGGTCAAGAGATCGGCGCTAGCCGAAACGCCCGTCCGCTGGGGCCCGCGAAACTGAGGCCAACTTAGGTCCGTGGTTAACTCTTTTGCCGTCGACCCTTGGGCGAGGGCAAATGCGATGAACATTCCGAGAATCATGCACGTTGTACGCATGGGCAAACAGTTCCTTGTTCTCAGGCTGGGTAGAGAGGCGAGATTGTCCAGGACCCTCGGGCCTGGTACCAATGTTTGTACCAGCCTGAGTGAGAGAATCAAGATCTCATACCACCGGTTCTGCCGGTGGTCATTAACGTTGTTGACCCTGCGGCGGGGTTCTCGACCTGGATGCTTGTGAGCTGCCGATCAGCGAAGTTGAAGCCGAGTCGTATCGAGAGAACTTGAATTAAGCGATACTCAGTTCCTTGGGAGACAGCTTAATGGACTGGATCATGCAGCCTTGGCCGTGGTGGCTTTCTGGATTACTTGTCGGTATGGTCGTGCCACTGCTGTACTTCGTCGCGGGCAAGGATTTTGGAATTTCGACGAGCCTGCAACAGATTGGCGCGATGTGTGCTCCCAACAGCAAGCATGAGTATCTTCGTAAATACGACCGCCACGGCGGGCTCTGGACGTTGGTGTTCGTCATCGGCATTGGCATCGGTGGTTTCTTGGGAAGCCAATTTCTGTCGTCGAAGCCAATTGAGTTTCTGCCCGAGTCCTACCGTAGCGTTTCAGGTGCAATCAAGTTGCTCGTGGGAGGATTCCTGATCGGCTTTGGTACTCGTTACGCCGGCGGATGCACGTCGGGACATTCGATCACGGGAATCTCCAATCTGAATTGGCCAAGCCTGGTTGCGACGGTATTCTTTTTCGTGGGTGGGCTTGCCGTCACGTGGGGTTTAGGCAGCCTCATCTTCTGATTTGGAAATGGAAGGCAAGAAACCATGAGCTCAGCGGCAACGAATCCAAAAGACGAGGTTTCTGCAATGGACCAGAGGCCGCAGGCAGGCAGAGATGACGCCCGCACGCAGATGTCCAATTCAGGCATGTCTCCGCTGGGATACGCAAGTGTTCTGGGCGTGGGAATTTACTTCGGGATTGTCCTGACCAAGTCCGAGGTGGTTCGTTGGCGGCGAGTTCATGACATGTTCTTGTTCAAAGAAGCACATATGTACTTGATCATCGGCCTTGGCATCGGTGTGGCGATGCTCTCAATGCTGCTCATCAAGCGTGTGGGAATCAAGACGATCGAAGGCAAGCCAATTCAGTACAAACCCAAGCCATATCATCTCGGCGTCCTAATTGGTGGGACGATTTTCGGTGCCGGTTGGGCGATCACGGGCGCCTGTCCTGGGCCAATTTACGCACAGATTGGCGCGGGTCAATGGATGGCCGTCTTTACCTTGCTTGGCGCGTTGCTCGGCATGTTTAGTTATGCGATTTTGAAGCCGAAGCTGCCTCATTAGGATTGATTCAAGGAGGAGGGCCTGACATTCTCCCAAAAACCCAAAGGTATCGCTGGAACTCAACGAAAAAACATAAGCGGAGACCTCGATGCTGATTGTCTTTGTCGGTGCGCTGCTCATCGGTCTCACGTTGGGACTGCTCGGGTCCGGTGGTTCGGCCATCACGGTTCCCGTGCTCGTCTACCTCGTGGGGCACGGCACCAAGGAGTCAATCACCGAATCGATGGCCATCGTTGGTCTTATCTCGATTGCCGCAGCGATACCCTACGCCAAAGCGCGTCAGATTGACTGGAGGAGTGTTTGGAACTTTGGCATTCCGGGTATGTTCGGGACGTTGTTCGGCGCGTGGTTGGGTGGCATCGCCTCCGACGCATTGCAATTAATTGTCTTGGGCAGCGTGTTATCCATTGCGGCCGTGATGATGATCCGCGAGCCGAAACGAGCACCGGCGGCTCGCGATTCCGGTCTTATCAATCGATCACCGATCTGGAAGATCGCAATGGAGGGTACCGTGGTTGGCATCGTAACTGGTTTCGTAGGGATTGGAGGCGGATTTCTGATCGTTCCGGCCTTGGTCGTCATGGGCAATCTGCCGATGCGACTGGCGATCGGAACCAGTTTGGCGATCATCGTCATCAAGGCCGCTGTCGGTTTTGCCAAGTACGAACACTACCTCCTTGCTCACGACCTTTCGGTTGACATGAACACAATCTTGATCTTCTCGGCTGTCGGTGTCTTCAGCAGCCAGATCGGACGGCAGATCAATACGCGGCTGAATCAGATGTTGCTCAGGCAGGTATTCGCTGGATTCCTAATTCTGTTAGGAGCGTTCGTGATCGTCCGAGAAGTGAGCCACCTGTTTGCCTCCAAACCAACCGTGTCCGCTTCGCGCGATCCGGCAACCGTTGCCCCGTTTTGTGAAATCGGAATCGGCGGAACCTAATAACACAAGTTGACTAAATCAGTCTAAAATATCTATCTCACACATAGGATCCTCGGACATGTTACTAAAATATTTTTACGATAATGCATTGGCGCATGCATCTTATTTGGTCGGTTGTCAGAAGACAAAGGAAGCGATCATCGTCGATCCAGGTCGAGACATCGATCAATACCTGGCTACTGCCGGGAGCGAGGGCGTCAAGATCGTAGCCGCCGCCGAGACGCATATTCACGCAGACTTCGTTTCAGGAGCACGTGAACTCGCGGAACGTGTCGGCGCTAAGCTGTTTCTCTCCGACGAAGGTTCGACGGACTGGAAGTACCTCTACGCGAACGAATATGACTCGCAGTTGCTGAAGGATGGGGACATCGTTCAGATCGGACAAATTTCTTTTGAAGTTTTGCATACGCCGGGGCACACACCGGAGAGTATCTCGTTCGTTCTGACAGACAAGGGCGGTGGTGCCACCAGGCCGATGGGCATCTTCACCGGCGACTTTGTCTTTGTGGGCTCCGTGGGCCGACCGGACTTATTGGAAGAAGCCGCTGGCGTCACGGGCTCTGCCGAACCCGGTGCACGCGATCTCTTCCGTTCGGCGCTACGCTTTAAGCAGCTGCCGGACTATTTGCAAGTGTGGCCTGCCCATGGCGCGGGCAGTGCATGCGGCAAAGGACTCGGTGCGATTCCATCTTCGACTGTTGGCTATGAGAAACTGTTTAATCCGGCCTTGCAGATTACCGATGAGCAAGAGTTCGTGGATTACATCCTTTCTGAACAACCCGAAGCCCCGAAGTACTTCGCAATCATGAAGCGTGTCAACAAGGAAGGGCCCGAAAGTGCTCGGCGAGGAAGCATTGCCGCCGACGCTTGATGTCGAACACGCTATCAGACGTGACCAATCGCTATAGGGTGATTGACACGTCGCCGCCAACGCTGTTTGCGAAAGGTCATGTCGCCGACACGATTAACATCCCGGCTGGCATGGTTGCCCAGTGGGCTGGCTGGTTTATTGATTACGATCAACCGATCTACCTAATTACAAGCCCAGGGCAACTCGCCGAAGTAACTCGCGTGCTGAGAAAGATCGGCGTAGACCATATCGCCGGCGTCTATGACTCGGAAGCAGTAACGGGAGCGAACCTGCGAACTCAAAGCTACGTTTCAGCGTCACCCGAAGAACTTGTGTCCGAAATCACCAGCGGAGATTTGGCGCTTGTTGACGTACGAGCGGCCACCGAATGGATGGCAGGGCACATTGCGCAAGCACAGCACTTGTTCCTGGGACGATTGCCGGAACGGGCTGGCGAGTTCGCAGGATGCAAAGTAGTGACTCAGTGCCTGGCCGGAGGCAGGTCGGCGATCGCTGCCAGTATCCTGCAGGCGGCCGGTGCCCAGGTGACGAATATGGATGGCGGGATTACCGCCTGGAAGGACGCCAGGTTGCCAATCACGAAAGAGAATGTACCCAGCGGCGCCTGATTGTCCAGCTGGTTGTAAAGGACACCAGCCTGCCAGGCATAGCGTTTTACGCTCGGTCGCATCGCCCGGTGAGGTTGCGTAAGACAACGAGTCGGAATCGTCATGCCCTATCGCACTACACCCTGTTAACGGACACTATCCAGAAGAATATCACAGAAAACTTCGATTGGTTGCAACCGGAGCAGAATGGTGAAGATGGTGACGCCGAAGTCCCACCCGCCGACCCCAAGCCTCAGGTGTATGTTAAAGAACTGCATCACCACGATGCGGCCCGGGCCGTCCTCGACGAAATATCCGCGTCGTCGGTCCAATTGCTGATTCTGCCTCGACGCCATGCGATTCGCAGTACGTCGCCCGAATTCGAACTGGAGCGGCGGCTTTTTCGTGATGCCGCCTGCGAAACCATGCAGCTAAGGCTTGGTGAGGGGGAACAATGGGGTGCCACAACTTGACCGCAACCGCCGTGTGGCATTGGTGGAACGAGTGCAGACCAGTTCGCGGTGGGATTTTGATTTCATCGCCCTGATTTGTCTCTCCACCCTGATCGCCACTTTGGGTTTGATGCTTGACTCGGCGGCCGTTGTGATCGGGGCGATGCTGGTCGCTCCGCTAATGACTCCGCTACTGGGGGCCGGCCTATCGCTGGTGCAGGGCAACGTGGTGTTACTGGGCAACGCGGCCAATGCTGTGTTCCGGGGATTTCTATTGGCGGTGATGATTGCGTGCCTGGTGGGTCTGTTAACGCCTGGCCTGACGCTGACCACGGAGATGCACGCTCGTGGATCGCCAGGCGTTTTCGACCTGCTGGTTGCCTTCACCAGTGGCATCGCGGCCGCCTACGCTATCGGACGACCGAACCTGTTGTCGGCATTGCCCGGGGTGGCGATTGCCGCTTCCCTGGTGCCACCGATTTCCACCTGCGGTTTGGGATTGGTGCTGGGCCGTTACAACCTGGCCATTGGCGCGGGGCTGTTGTTTCTCACGAACATCATCGCCATTGTGCTAGGCGCAGCCTGCAGCCTGTTTGCCGTCGGCATTCGCGGGACACATATCCACGGCACGTTCGCGGGTTGGGCATGGCGGGTCTCGTCGGCGCTGGTAATGTTGATTATTGGATTGGGCGTCTACGAAGCGCTTCCTAACGAAGATCTGCCCGGCAGCATCCGTACGATGATTGCGGCACGCCTTCGTGAGTCGGATGCTGAGGTCGTGTCGATTTCCGTTGATAAATATCAACAGCCCGTTCAGGTCGACATGGTGATCAAGTTGCCGCGCGCACCCAGGCCTCAGTTGGCAGACGATTTGCTGCAGATTCTGAAGCGGCACTACCAGCCGCGTGTTCAACTTGAACTGCAATCGCTACTCGTGACACGTGTCAAGACATCACCGTAAAGCCAACGCCTTGATGCGGATACGCTGGATTTTGTTGACCAGGCGTTGAATCGCGCCGACATTACATGCGCGCGCAGGCCAGGTGGCTTTAATCGAGGAGCCAAGACTGGTCGTAACACCCCCGTCCCACCAAAACCAACCGCCCGAGATGATACCTACCAACTCTTTGCGATCGTTGAATACCGGCCCGCCCGAGTCACCGGGCAACGGCGCTGCGTCGGCATAGATCGTGTTTTCGTTTGTCGGAGCGGCGGCCTTGGCCGAGAAATGACGCAGGCAACACGACAGACGTGAACCGCCACCCAGTCCCGTGAATTCCAGAGAGTCTCCGGCTCGAGCGATCGTATCGGCCATTGGCGCCGGTTCGATATGCTCAGGCACCCACACCCAGATGATGGCGACGTCCAGTTCCTTGTCAAACGCCATTACTTTGCAGTTCTGTGCCACCCGGCCGTTGCGGTACGTCACGCTGATAGACCGCCGTCCGTTGTCTTGCTCGACAACGTGATAGGCCGTCAGGCAATAGCCTTCGAAGCCTTTTTTCGTCGGCTTATCGCGGTCGACGTAGATAATGATGCCGGTGCCACTACCCGTGTCCATGGAAACCTGCACAACGGGATCATGGTGGTCGGCAGCGACCGTCCACATCCACAGAGCCGTTTCATGGCCCACTTGACTTGATGCAACGCTGGGCGCGCAGCACGGTACAAGCAGGCTTAGCACGATAATAATTATCAGCCCACGCATAGGTGCGCCTGGTTTTGCAGGCGGGCAGGCGCTCGCTCGGCACTCCTAGCACGCTTGGGACAGCCTTGAGATGGCGAGTTCTGCCCGCCAGGAAAAATGAAAAGATCGGCAGAAAAGATAGGCAGAAAAAATGATGGGATCGCGGCGGGTTATCCGTTCAAATACTACGAATCATGGACCTCGCGGAAAATTGGTTTGTCTTGCCGCGCAAGTCGTAACTCGTGGAGCTTTCAATAGATAGATCGGTATATATCGGAAAAGCCCGGAGAAGGTTGTGTCGGACACACGACAGCACGGAAAAGAAGGAACAAGAAACGGACTGCGTTTCCTCGGCTTGCATCGAAACGGCGGTTGTGCTGCATCATTGACCGTCACGTATTGAATGGACTGGGTTATTGAATGGACTGGGTTCGCCCTGCCTCGACGTCCGATCTCCAGCGGTTCTGCTCACACTGCCTCGAACGACTGGTGTCCGCCAAATTTCTCGGCAGGTTCGCGGGGACGCATGGCTCATCTTGTGCAGCGTCACGATCAACAAAAAGGCCTCCACGCGAGGCTGCGCCTTGAAGTCAGGTGTTGCGAGGCGAACCGTTCCATGACGCTCGCTACTCAGGAAAGGCGTCGACGTCTTCGTCAGAAGTTGCGTCATCTTCCTCTTGGGGAAAATCGCCTTCCTCTGGAGAGTCGTCGCCGGGAGGTTCCCCGCCGGGAGGTCGCCCGCCTGGAAATCCGCCACCTGGAATTCCGCCGGCCTCGAACTGTTCCGCCATCTTGGCCAGTTCTTCGGCGAGTTCGGCCAGGCGAGTGGGCTGCGGCACCGTGCCGGTGATTTTAGCGCCATCCAGCTCAATCTTGATTCCTTCTAACAGCTCCGTGGCCGTTTCTTGCAAAGGATCCACAACATTCGGGGGAAACATGGCTCCCATCTGAGGGGCGAACAGCGGGTACATCGCTTTCGCCTGGGCGACGCCCTGCGTTACCAATGTGTGCATCGTCTGTGCGGTGGTTTCGTCCTTGGCTTCAATTCCAATGACGGCTAGCGCATCACCGGTCGAATCGAAGGTGATGTAGAGCGAGCGGAGGTCCTTTAACATGGTCTTGGTCGCGTCGTCGTCACCCAGCGCCGAGATCATTTCATCAGCGGGCACGCCCTGTCGCTTCGCCGCCGCAAACAGTGGCTCGGTAAGAAAATGAATAATAAAGTCATGCTTGAGGCTCACGCTGCGCATCTGGTCGACTAACGGTCGTGGCACGTCGGACTTCGATTGGATCTCTCGAATAGTCCGCCAATTCGCTGCAACTAGTCGATTTGCTGGTGCAGCAGCCAGGCCGTATGGCGGCGATCGATAAGCTGTTGCCAGCAAATGTTGAGATGTCGGTTCGCCAACATAAGATCGTGACGCTGTTGATCACCCAAGGTTCGCTGAAAGGCCTGAAGCATAATCGTCGTCAACGCGAATCGCTAAGCAATCATAACCCGCTGCGTCAGTGAGAGAAAAGCAGACACCTTCATTGCTATACGTTGCGCGTTGTCTGTCAAAAGTCGTCGATAAATTGGCCATCGTCGGCGACACACAGTCGCAGGAGAAGATTGATATCCAGGCCATCGCTCAACGTTTGAACGCTTCCGTCGGCTAACAGCCCCTGGACCGTGCCTGGATGAGAAGAATTCAAGATGGTGTTGTTCCCTTCCGAAGTATCGCTGAAGCCCACGGTGGCCGATGGCGAGTTGAGCGGAAACATTACAGTCGTCACTCCGACGAAGCTGGCGTCATCCGACATCGTCACCTGATTTGCCCTGGTGTCTTCCTCCCAGCGCCTCCCCAGCCACCGACAAAATTCGCACGAATGGGCAAACGTTGTCCTCCGAGCTCAACGTGTCCTGACTGCTCGACTGCAAGCAACGTGTTGGAATTGCCGTCGGGGTTATTCGCAAGATTGCGGCTTTCGTTGACACGCAACATTCCGTTGCGACAAAACCAGCCGTTTTGAGTTTGATTACAAACGGTTGTTGTGCGGCCGTTGGGGTCCGGGTATGCGCCACTAATTCCCGCGTATTCGTGCCCCATTCCTCCGGCGTAACTCGCTGCCGTGCCATTGTCGAGCGTGCCGATGGCGTCAAACGAGCTTGATGGACACTTGTAGATCGCAAACACGAGACCGTCCAGGACTTCGTTGTCAGTCCACGGCGCGGCGAACAAGCCGGACTCGCGATTTGTCTGCCGATCGAACAGTTGATCAAAGAGGATTTTCTCTGCTTCCATGTACGGAAGTATCAGCGTTTTCCAATTCGTTCCCGCGCTAAGCGGGTCCGTGGTGCCACGGCCGTATGCTCCGACAGGCAGCGCTCCTTCGATGTTGTTGTAGGTAATTAAAGCCAACCCCATCTGCTTCAAGTTGTTCGAGCAACGGGCGCGGCGAGCCGACTCCCGCGCGGAATTGATGGCGGGCAAAAGCATCCCGATCAGGACGCCGATGATCGCAATCACAACCAGAAGCTCAACGAGCGTGAAACCACGGCAGTGCCGTGTGGTACGAATTCCGTTGCGCCCCAAAACCCCAAAACCCCTTGCACCGCCTATTAAATAATAAATGGCCTCGCACACTGCCGACACTGCTTTCTTCAAGAGTCTCTTACTCTTTGAAAACATAGACTCATTTTTGGAAGAGAAATCGATCGACCTGCTTAAAAGGCACTTCGAAGTCCCAGAGGAGTGGAACAGGGATGAGAAGGAAGAAGCAAGTAATCAGTCCCCGTAGCGGGTCAAGCAAGCTGTCATGACTATCCATGCCATTAAGTTCTTCCTGGTATTTTGCGACTATATGGAGAACTGTGCAAATATGAAGTCCAGCCTCATAGACGCCTTTCTCGCTATTTCAGCTAGTCTCTTCGATTTCAGATTCGAGGGGTTCCCTGATGCAGAAAGAGCCAAAGTATCTTATCTCCCTATTCTCTTAAATAAAATCATGAAAGTTTTGGAGAGGATTAATGAAGATCGACTCAACTCTAGTCTTGTTCACACCTTCGTTAGAGATTCAGAAATTGAGGCAAACATCAGAGAAAGAATTGCGAGACTTGTTAAGAATCACTCTCAGGAAAACTAGGAAGAGGTTTTGAACTTTGCTCAGTTCCTAAAGTTCCTTCCGAAAGAGTCAAAGCTGAACGTTTTTAATTCAGTAAAATCACTGTTTCCAGGCTCTGATTTGAAGGAAATCAAAAAAGTCCCTAAAGACCTTGTAAACTTATCTATCAAAATCATCAGAATTCTGGCTGAAGGAAATCAAAACGAAATGATTGGAAGCGAGGAGTCATAATAGCTTGAGCATTTTTGCATGCAAAAACTTAAAAAGTTTCTTCTTGGAAAAAGAGAATGGGAAATAACCAAAGACCATTTCGATTATTTAACCGTCTCATACTTCTTCAAAGATCTAGATGAAGGACAGTAGCTTGAAAAGATCGTCCTGTTCTTCTTGACGAACCTCTTCGAGCAACTTTCTCAGAACAAGCTCCTTGTGTAAGGACCTTAAGCTATAAAAGAAGCTCTTACTTTCTTTATGGCAAAAGCAAATCCTCATCAACTTTAGAAACTTTTCTCTTGTTTCTCAATTTTCACAAGCTCTCTTATGAGGCTTAATCCGGAGCAACTTGAGCTTGTGAAACAAATGCAAAGAATATCTCATGCAGAGCCAAGCGAAATTGATGGCAGCACTCGAATATCAAACGGAAGTCAAAGTAATGGCCAAGAGCAAACTCCTTTCATTGAAAGGTGTATGACTTAGGTTCATACAAGGAATCCAAAGATTAGCACTTACTTTGAGAATGCAATGCTTTGTATTCTTAAACGGTTTTTGAAGACAACAAAAAGGAATAAAGCGTTTGATCTTTTTGAAAATTTGGTTTACAGAATTCAAAAAGATCACTCTGGACATTTTCCTTTTCTCCAAACTGTAGGATTCATTGCTGAAATCATGCAGCTTTTCGTTGATAAAACTGACTTTGCGTTGACAATCTCCAACTTTTCTGAGCATTTACAGTATTTCATACAGAAAATTTCTCAGAACATGGACAACTTGATTAATGAGCAAAAAATGAGCACAATGAGTCTTAAAATGTTCAAATTAGTGAACCACTTTTAAAATGAAAACTTACTCTAGTCTGTTCTAAACAATCTTTTAAGGATCTCAAAGAAAAAAGACCCAAAGATCAAGAAACTAGCTATCAACTTGTGTCTTGTTCTTTGTGAAAATAGTGAACCTTACGCGCTATTCTCAACCAACTTGGCTATTTTCTCGAGCATGTTCCAAGAAAATTTGTTCAAAGACTTGCAAATAAAGGACTTGCACTAACTTATTATTTCTATTGAACTTTGCTTGAAGAAAATGAACTCGCCTTATTGCTTTGATGAACTAGAACAGGCTGCTTATCAAGAATTCATTGTATTTTGGATTCAAATGTGGAACTTCTTAGAAGAGTAAAGATCGTTCTCTAAGGATGACATTGACTTAATATAGCCAGCTATAGACAGTATTGCTCTACTGACTCCAAGTCTGTTCTATAAACCTGAATTTGATCTTTTAGCAAGACAAGCAATAAACAACAAGAAGGATATGAAAAAGTAGGTTTAGAGAAAGTTATCTCTTACTTTCTCAATTGATGAGCTCAAACCTCCTAAAAAGCCGAACTAACTTCCTGATGAAGAGGAGGATAAGATTGAAAATCTGCAAGATCAAGATCTCGGTGAGAATCTTTTCCTAGCTCTTTTCTAAGAAATCAGATCTCTAAAGCATGGAGTGGATAAAAACTATCTTGAAAATCTCCTTTTGGTGTTCTTAAACGTTCAAGAAGACACGATAAATCAACATTAAATGTGCCAAAAACTCTAGAAAGTCTCATCAAAACTTTTCAAGGATTACATAGCACTTATAAACTCTGAAAATCACTCGATAAAGAGGCAAGAACTTATAGTTTCAAACTTTTGTTTTCTCTTAAAATCTTGCTGCTATTTTTAAAAGATGGTTAACGAAATGGCATTTAAATTCCTGACTTTGTTTGCTGAAAACTTCCCTTCTTACTTGAGCAAACCAAAAGTCCTCTAAGTATTTATTGAGCTAATATCAGGCCTTGAGTAAGATTTAACAAACTTCAATGATAAGCTATCGCATCAACTCGAGCTTCATTCAGAGGAAAGTTTACTTTTGCCTTCAGAATCAGAATAGAAAGAAGTGATATTCAAAAGACTTCAAAAAGTTTTCGAAGAAATGTTCGTCTTTGCTTCAATTCTAAATCCACAAGAGCTGGTTTTCTCTTTTGAGTTAATCAGAACAAACACATAGTAGTTCTAAGATTTATCAAAAATAGAGTACGGAAATGACCTATTTGAGTATTATCGTTCTTCATACGATTTTACGCAGATTGGAGAGGAAGCTTCTTAGCTAAATCTTTTCCAGCTTCAGACTTTGAACTATTCAGACTAATAATAGAAATTTGTTGAATAATGCAGAGAATGGATCAGGCTGCAAAGTTTAAATCGGAATGTTTCTTACTTTAATCCCTCTAGAAAGAGCATGATTACCAGACTTGAGAAGCTTACTAACATTAAGCCCTTCACAGGCCTGAGTATAACTGAAAACTTGCATAACAAAAATAGAAATTAAGGAACCAAGTATTCTAAGTATCAAGCTGAAGTTGGAGAGAAAATCAGAAGCTTTGAATATGAAATGCAACATAACTTCAAAGAGAAAAGACTTGCTAATTCAGCTTATTCATAGCTTTTCTCTGAATGCCGCTAAAAGATATCTCAAGCTTTGTTTGATATCTAGATGATTCATCATTGCTAACTGATTTTGTCTAAAGATTAGGAAGAATAACTTGAACTTAAGAATATAGTTTTTCATAGTCTTTAAGAGACATTGGAAGAAGATTCACCTCAAGTAAAGATAATCTTTGCTTATGAAAGGACTTTCAATCTATAATCTGAATACACAACTCTTTTGAAACAACACTAAACTGATCTATAGTCAGCAGTAGGATGGCTTTTAGCTATTATTCTAGATGCTCAGTTTTCCTCGATAATTCCGGAGCTTCTTCAGACGGAAATCTTAAGTTTCATTCTTTAATCGCTTCTTGCAAATCAGACGTAGGAATCAATGCAGATTCTTGAGTTCAGTCTGTAATGGATAATGGCTGTCTAGGGAACAAAAAGAAAGCTGATATAGAGCAGCTTGCTTCTCATCTTGAATTAAGTTACAATTGATTCGTCAAAGTTGGTGAAAAATGGGTAAAATGAGAAAGAACTGAGCGAAATTAGGTAAGAAAATCAGTCAGGAAGTATGATTGAGTATTTCAAAAACCTTCTATTAGCTTAAAAAAGTAATTTTTTGCTCCTGCATGACTCTCAAAATTATAAGACTACTGACAAATATTGGAGTTAACAGCTAAAAGTTAAGAACTTTTATCTCGATTTCTCTGATTCGCCTGATATATAGATTAGCTACATCTAAAGTATCATAGCTATATTAGACCAAGGTTTACCTACTCTCTACGAAATGAGCTTTGGAAACTTAAAAATAGTAACTTAGATTTTGGCTAGGATAATGTCTTAAAGTGAAATGCTTTTCTCAATTCACTATCAAGACCACAAGCATTATTGCAATATGATGATGAGAATTATCAAACTTTCTCTTAAGGTAGTTCATCTTTCTTATAATGAACTTTAAAGATTTAATGATTCAACTGAGGAGAATAAACTACAGTCTTTCGCCTCAATAATTCTTTTCTTCTTCATTAAGTTCCTAGAACACTTGCCTTTGAGCTTTAGCAAGGAAAGCCTGATAGAAATAGAAGAAGAAATTTAGCTTATCCAGGATATAAAAGAGCTGATAAAATCAGGAAACGCATTCCCTAAGTTCCAAGACAGAAACTTAAGAATTTACAAAGATCCAATTCTACTGAATGCTTTAGGCAGAGAACAGAATCTTCAGGCAGCTTTCACTTACCTTGGAGTTAAAAGCTAAAAGCACAATTCTGCACTAAAACTCGAATAAATCTTCCTTGTTGATACAAGGCTAAGCACTGAGCGTTTGATTAATCCAGAACTTTTGGTTTTCCTTATTGATAGATTAAAGTAAAAACTTATGGCTTGGAACTATACAATTAATATGAAACTAATCCCTCTAACTGCTCCTAATGAATTTTAGGCAAAAATTCTATCAAATTTCTTCAAGAATTTCCCTTCTTTTGCAATGAAACTTCTTAAGGATGTTGATAGCCTTCCTCAAAAATTTAGAGAAGCTCTTGAATAATCCCTGAAGCAAGAATTAGACTCAAAACCTTAAATCTACCTTCAGAGCACAAGGGCCTTTTTGCACTACTTAGGAAGAAAGAACCAAAATTCTTTATACTAAGCTCTTTTCTCGTGTAAAGAACATCTCCTTCTGATTCCATTCCTCAAGCAAGAAGCTAGGTTACAGAAGTTTGCCCTTAAAGCACTGAGTTACATTCCTTCAAACTCTCTCATTATGTACCTTTCTCAGCTTTTCCAAGCGATGAGACAAGACAAAGAGTTACTCATAAGTAAGTTCCTTCTTAGAGTGAGCAAGGAATACGCTTCAATGGCTCACAACATTCTTTGGTTCGCAAAGGTAGAGCAAGTAGAAGATGGATAGAAAGATAGAAAGGTTCCATTGGATGTAGAGATGAACAATTTGCCTGAGAAAGCTAAAGTACTAGAACAGGCTATCCAGAAGTAGTTTTCTTCTCAAGAAAAGAGTTTCTTCAAGATTGAAAGTGATTTCTTCGAGAAAGTTACCTCTATATCAGGTCTACTGCAGCCATCAATGACAAAAGATGAAAAGAAAGAAATAATAAAAGAGAATTTAATCAGGCTTAATAAAGAGGTTCCTGACAACGTTTACTTACCCACAAATCCAAACTGTAGGGTCACGGGTATAGTAACCACTAGCGGCATGCCCATGCAATCTGCAGCCAGAGTTCCTATAATGGTTTCCTTCGAAGTTGAGGACTATGTAGGGCCTGACTCTGACCCTGCTGTTTGCTTAAACCAGTTCTCTTTCGC
Organism: uncultured Planctomycetales bacterium; assembly: GCA_963844115.1. GTDB lineage: Bacteria > Planctomycetota > Planctomycetia > Pirellulales > UBA7805 > CS4-C045. The sequence continues at coordinate 111,441 of CAWJNN010000009.1, forward strand.
TCTGGATAGAGAAAGTGCAATGAAGAATTAATAAAAGCAGACTCAATCTGATCCTTTTGAACTTGGTGATTTCCCTGTTTTAAACCCTAATAGAACAGTGAACGTTCGTGCAAATCCTCATCAAAGAGATCTGTTAATAAAGTCTTTCGATAGACGAGGCACTCCCCTTAATACCCAAGTCTCATTAGAGCTGAGGAGAGCAGAGAGCAAAAATTTAATGTAAAAGCCTTCCATCCTCATCAAGCAAAAATCTCAGATAAATTCTACACTAGAGCCACCAAAGTAGGTTATTAGCTTAAAAAATTCTCAGAGCATATCATTGCAAGATAGGCAGATTAGCTTCTAAGATTCTGGAAACGTGGAAGGAATATCTGAGAAACTTCAAAAATATTACTTCCCAACTAAATCTAATGAATTCAAATTCTAACTCAGCTTTAGTCAAACCTAAAAAGAAGAATTCGTTGATGATGAGAACCCAAGACGAACTCACGTTCCTCTTCTCGGCCAGAAGAAGGCTTCTATTAACAAGAATCTTGATGTGGAAGACGACCCATTGTCCTTTTCAGTCCCTGAATACAAGCCAACCATGCACCTGGATGAGAAAAAGATGTTGGTGAAGAAAGCAAAAGATGAGAATCTCATACAAAAACAAAGCGCAGAGAAGCGAAGAAGCTAGGAGACGAAAATAGTGTCTTGTATTTTCAAGGTTAACGATGACATGAGACAAGACATTTTGGCTCTTCAGGTGATCAAGCTGTTCCAAAGAATTTTCTAGGTGTCTGACCTCGACCTGTATGTGGCGCCATACACGGTGTTGAGCAATAGGACGGGAGCGGATTAGACGATGGGAGGCATCATAGAGTTTGTGCCCAACACCTCGAGCAGGGACCAGCTTGGCAAAGCGTTCGAGATTGACCTTTATGCCTACTTTACCAAGAAGTTTGGAAGCGAACAGAGCATCGAGTTCAAGATGGCCCAATTGAACTTTATCAGAAGTCTTGCTGCGTACTCCATAGTCTCGTACATCCTGCAGATAAAGGACAGGCACAACGGCAACATCATGATCGACTCCTAGGGGCACATTGTCCACATTGACTTTGGTTTTATTTTCGACTGGTCTCCTGGCAAGGACATGCGCTTCGAAAGTGCTGACTTCAAACTGACGAAGGAGTTCATTGACATTTTGGGCGGCAGTGAGAAGGCGCAGGGTTACTAGATGTACGTTAACAGAACTGTTCAGGCCTTTTTGGCTGTCAGGGAGCACTACCAGGAAATCATGAACTTGGTCGGCCTCATGTACCACTCAGGTTACGCTTGCTTCAAGGTCCGCTCCATGCAGCGTCTCCAGGACAGGTTCAAGATTGACTAGAGCCCTGAGCAGTGTGCTCTGCACATCAGACAGACGATCTACAATGCGCACAACAAGTGGACGACAAACGTGTACGACTAGATTCAGTACATGCAGAACAAGATTGTCTTCTGATTAAATATTAATTTAACCGCCTAGGAACGGGGTTTTGGGGTTTTGGGGCTGCCGCTGCACGTGGCCCACGAGGTCGTCGCGCGTGAAGCGCTCGATGTTGCGCCGCGTGCCGATCACGCTCTGCGCCACCGGGTGGGTACCGAAGCAGGCCTTGTCGAAGAGCTTGAACGCGGTGGACAGCGGGTCGTCCTCGTCCTCCGTGCACTCCGTGCAGCAGCACCTGGCGCTCGCGTTCGAGCTCGTGCGCCGGGAACCGCGTGGCGCACGATGTCGCCCAGCATGCCGACGAAGGACACCGCGTGCTCGGCCAGCCCAGTGCATGTAGAACGCGGTGTGGTCCTTGTCG
>CAWJNN010000010.1:0-96340 GCA_963844115.1 uncultured Planctomycetales bacterium
TTATGTTGCTGCTGCTCGACGCCGACGTATTGCTGTCGCGGTTGCCGCCGAAGAAGAAGGCGAAATTGCCCAGCATCGAGATCGCGCCGGCAATGGTCGCGGTGACGGTCATGATCAGCGTGTCGCGGTTCTGGATATGGGCCAGTTCATGCGCCATCACGCCGGCGACTTCCTCGGGCGTCAGGCGGCTGCAGCAGGCCGGTGGTGCGGCGACGGCGGCATTCTCCGGGTTGCGGCCGGTGGCGAAGGCGTTGGGCTGGTCGGATTGTCGATGAGGTAGACCTTCGGCATCGGCAGGCCGGCATGCTTGCGCGAGATCGGCGATCATGCCGTAGAATTCCGGCGCGCGTGCGCTGCGTCGACCTCCTCGGCGTCGTGCATCCGCAGCACCATCTTGTCCGAGTTCCAGTAGGAGAACAGGTTCATGCCGGCCGCGATGACCAGCGCGATCATCATGCCGCCCTGCCCGCCGATCATGTAGCCGACGCCCATGAACAGCGCGGTCATGAACGCCAGCAGCATTGCGGTCTGGACCAGATTCATACCTGTCTCCTTTCGCGTGATCTGTCTCGACCGGCTGGCCGATCGCGACGCTTCGTGCTATAGGATGGGGAGCAGGCCAACGCGTTCAATGTGCCAGAAAGGTCCTTGATGGCCCAGAATACCTCCAAGACAGATGAAGCTTCCGGACCACTCGCCGCGCCCCGGTCGATCTCGCCGCAGGCGCAGCGTGCGCTAGACGAAGCCAAGGCCGGCGCAGCGCGATGGAGGAGCGCATCGCCGCCATGCCGACCGAGCGGGGCGGACGCGGCGGCCAGGAGCCAATTCGCTATGGCGATTGGGAAGTGAAGGGTCTGGCTACGGATTTCTAAGCGTCCGGCTGCTCGCGCCTTGCAGCCATGGTACCGAGCGATACGACTATCGGAACACAGTCAGGGCATGCGCTGGAGGCGCTCCAGCAGGAACTGATCAAGCGTCACGCCATGGGTCGGCAGGTCGTGGTATTGATAGATGAGGCTCACGCAATGCCGGCGGAGTCCATCGAAGAAGTCAGGCGGCTGTCCAACCTTGAGACGGATGACTGCAAGTTGCTCCAACTGGTGCTGTGCGGCCAGCCAGAACTCGACACGCTGCTCGCAGCCCCCCATCTGCGCCAGGTTCGTGACCGGCATCTCGTTCCCCAACCTCGCGCTGAAGCTCGCGGATGATCTGGTGGCAGAGGGCCAAGTCGTCGGGAAGTGGGGCGGCATCCGTGCTCATGCCCCACAGCGGAACGAAAACCGGCGATCAGGGCAAGAGCAGTCTGTGACTGGAAAAGGTCGAAAACGCCGAGAATCAGCCGTTTGGCCTGCCCGCGATTTTTTGCTTACATGGGGTGTGAACGGTTACCTCTCTACAGCATCGCTTGCCAACATCTGGGATATCTTCACGACTGGATAAGGGCAGCCGATGACCTGCTGGCCAACCATTTCATTGACAGTAACGACGCACGGAATATCCGCTGGCTCGATACTTTCGGACAGCTGATCGGCAACACGGATCGCCATTTTGGGAACTTGACGTTCTACGAGAGCTCAGCGACGTCGTACCAGTTGGCGCCTGTCTACGACATGCTACCGATGGCCTATGCGCCGCAGGGTACCAGCCTTGTCGATCGTCCCTTCGTCCCATTGCCGCCGCGGGCCGGGAATTTCGAGGTCTGGAGCCAGGCGGCTGGTCATGCCGTGAACTATTGGCATCGGTTGGCTTCGCTGCAGGAACTGAGCGTAGAGTTTCGCGCTCAATGCGAGGCGAATAGCGTGGCCGTTGATGCGCTTGCCCGCCAACAACCTTCCCCGTAATCGATACATGACGCCAACTTTATTGGCAATGGTACAATCAACCGGACCGACGCTCGATCTATTGTTTCAATCGGCTGCGACGACGCACAATCGCACGAACGTCTGATGGATCTTATCCGAATACTCAGCTTATTATCGCTGGCCGCGCTTGCGGCCCGATCATCCTATGGTGAGCCCCTTTCGCCCGAGCGCGAGCGACAGAGTTTCCAGCTGGCCGATGATGATCTGGTGATTGAATTGGTGGCGAGCGAGCCGGACGTGGTCAGCCCGGTCGCGATTGCGTGGGATGCCCGTGGCCGGCTGTTCGTGGCCGAGATGATGGGATACCCGGAAACCGGGCGCCGGGGCCGCATCAAACGACTCGAAGACACCAACGGCGACGGACAGTACGACAAGGCCATCGTCTTCGCCGACGATCTCGGCTTTCCAACCAGCGTTCTGCCGTACGAGGACGGTGTACTCGTTACCGACGCGCCCAACATCCTTTTTCTGCAAGATACGGACGACGACGGAAGTTCGGATAAGGCCACGGTGCTGTGGACAGGATTCCATCCAGGATCGCAGCAACTGCGCGCTAACGCCTTGCATTGGGGGCTGGATAATTGGATCTACGGTGCGAATGGACGTTGCGGAGGCGAGATTAGCCAAAGAGATCGGTTCAAACCGATTTCTATCCGCGGACGCGACTTTCGATTCGATGTCCGACAAAAACAGTTTGAGCCGATTGTGGGGCAGAGCCAGTTCGGTTTGGTCCACGACAGTTGGGGCAGACGGTTCCTGTCGTGGAATCAAATCCCGGTACGGCAGGCCGTCATTCCGGAGCCGTACGCCTCGGCGCGCAACGGGCTGGCGGAACATGCCGTAATCGACTGCGCGGCACCCGACGATGATGGCGCCGTTTTTCCGATCAGTCCGCCGCCGCCTCAATTCAATGTTGAGTCGGCCAACTTCTATAACGCACTGTGCGGACTCACGGTCTTTCGGGGCGACGCGCTCGGGCCGGCCTATCACGAAAACGCCTTCGTTTGCGAATCGCTGACCAACCTGGTGACGCGGCGGACGTTTGTCGGTGCGGGGCCCGCACTGCAAACGCAGCGTCCCCGCAAGGATCGCGAGTTTCTCGCCGCAAGAGATCCCTGGTTTCATCCGGTTTTTTGTACAACCGGACCGGACGGCGCTTTGTACGTGGTCGACTTTTATCGCAAGTACGTCGAACACCCCATCTACGTTGCGTCACAGGAAGTCCAGGCCAGCATAAACTGGGACGAGGGTTCGGGGCAGGGTCGCATCTGGCGGATTCGCCGCAAGGATGCCAACGGGCTCCAGGACCGCCGCCAAGGGCAACCGGCGACAACGCCCATCGTACAGCTGGTCGAAAATCTGGCGCATCCGGTCGGCTGGTGGCGGGATCAGCGCAGCGGTCGTTAGTGCAGCGTCAGGACTTCACGGCATTGCCCCTATTGCGCAAAGCGGTTCGAGACAGCCCTTCACCTTTTCGGCGCCTGCACGGGCTGTGGGTGCTACGCGGCTTAGGGGCGCTCGATGGCGCCACCATCGCCCACGCACTTACCGACGAACATCCTCGGCTGCGCGAACATGCCTTGCGGCTGGCGGAACGACAGGTCCGATTCAATCCGCAAGTCGAATCCGCCTTTATGAACCTGGTCGACGACAAGGATCCTGGCGTGCGATTCCAGCTGGCCCTGTCGTTAGGAGAGATTGAGACAGACGCCGCCTGGCCAGTACTGAAGAAATTAGTGAAGCGCGATTGCGAGCATTCCTGGATTGCGTTGGCGACACTGAGCGGCGCCGGAGATCGCGTAGATCGAATCGTTCATGAACTCGCCCGCCAGGAAGCGGAACTTTTACGAGAACCCACGCCCGCTCAGTTTGCATTCTTAAGTCGGTTGGGCGAGTCCTTACTACGCGCTCAGGCAGCCGTGGCACCGGAGAATCGCGACGCGCGGCAGAAAATCACGATTCCCGAAAGTGGAGTCGGTCCGCTGGCCGCCGTCGCTTTGTATGCCGGGTTCGTCCACGGAACCGATTCGCTTGGGGAATCGCGGGGGCCACTACGAACGATCTTCGCGACCGATAAGAGTAAGGCCGAAGACCTGATCGCCTTCGCGCTAGGGACGTCGAGGGATGACAAACAGCCGTTGGCCATCCGCGAGGCCGCCGTCGATGTGCTGGGACTTGGCAAAGTGGAGCAGGTTGTTGAACCGCTGATCGCGCTGGTTTCTCCAGATGTTCCTCGTTCCCTACAGCGCTTGGCCGTGACATCACTGGCGCAGCTGGACGACGCGGACGGCTATCGTCGCCTCTTTAAATCCTGGTCGAACCATACGACCCAGGTACGTCAACTTATCGTCAAGGGCGCAGTGCTTTCGCGGAGCGCGCGGTTAGCGCTGGCTGAAGCATTGGAGACCAACGTTGTCCATCGGCTGGAGGTGCCGGTCAGCAGCCATCTGGCACTGATTGCGGGCGCCCAAGGCAGACTGAAAAAACGGCTGTCGCAAGCGCTCGATAGCAACGTGTCTGAAGATCGCGCCAAAGTAGTCGGGCGTTATCTGCTGGCGGTTGGCAAGGATTCCGTCCACGGAGACCCGCTGCGCGGAGCCGCACTTTTTCGTGAACACTGTCTTAGCTGTCATACCGTCCTGGGCGTGGGTGGAACCACCGGGCCGAATCTTTCGTCCGTCGGAGGGAAGTCGCCCCAGTCCCTGTTGGTCGATATCCTGGATCCCAGCCGTGAAGTGGCTCCGAACTACCTGGCCTATCGCGTGGACACAACCGACGGACGGATTATTGTGGGCGTGATCCTCGCCGAAACGGCACGCACCCTGACACTGGGAGTGGGTGATGATCAACGCGTCACGGTCCAGCACAGCGATGTCGGCAGCATCGTCGCGACGGGCAAGTCGTTCATGGCCGACGGCTTCGAAACGCAACTCAAGGCACAAGGGTTGGCCGATGTGATTGCTTTTCTGCGCCAGCCATCCCGCCGCTTGCTAGAGATTAGCGGGTCGAAGGAAGAGTAAGAAGAAACGCAGAAACGCAGAGAACGCGGAGTCGTCGTTCTTTGCGTTTGCTGCGCCTCCGCGTTTCATGCTTCCGGTGAGTTTGATAAGGCTTTTAGAGCACGCTCAAAACTAAGCGGCCTCGCTCATCTTGCCGAAGACCATCCGACCGGCGCTGGTCTGCAAGACGCTCGTCACCGTGATGTTCACTTCCTTGTTGATGTGCTCACGAGCCCCTTCAATAACGATCATCGTTCCGTCATCCAGATAACCAACGCCCTGACCGGTTTCTTCGCCCGCTTTGACAACAAGCACTTCAATCGTCTCGCCGGGCAAGAACACCGGTTTCAGCGCATTTGCAATGTCGTTCAAGTTGATGACCCCAACGCCGTGCAACTTGGCGACCTTGTTCAAATTGTAATCGTTGGTGACGACGCATCCGTTTAAGTTCTTCGCCAGCAGGACAAGTTTTAAATCGACCGCCTGTCCTGAAAATTCGGGCAGTTCACGGTCATAGATTTGCAGGTCGACGTCCGGGTTGCTGCGCAAGCGGTTCAAAATGTCCAGACCTCGACGACCGCGTGAACGCCGCAACCGATCCGCGCTGTCGGCGATTCCCTGCAATTCGTTAATCACAAACCGCGGCATAATCAGCCGACTATCCAGCACATCGGTCTCGACGACATCCGCAATCCGCCCGTCGATGACCACGCTCGTATCCAGTATGTAGGGCTTTAGCCCTTTGACTTCTTTGCTGAACTCGACATACGGAATGATAAACCGAAAATCATCTTTGGTTTGTATCAGCACGCTGATACACGCGTAGCACATGCACATACCCAGGACCAGCACGATCACGTCGAACAATTTTCCTTCGGTGAAGAGCGGAATCAGCGCCAGACGCAAGACATACGTCAGGAACATCCCAATAATCAGCCCGAAGTAGACCGCGGTAATAACATCGAGTCGCTTCTTCCGAAACGCCATATCCGCGCCGATGGTCATCAGGCCTAGCAGCAATACGCCGGCAAAAATAAGCCACAGCATCCAGACCGGCCGATCTTCGATCGTTCGAACTAGCTGCACACCCAGGCCGGCCGCGACCAGGACAAAGACAAATCGCAGGACGACGAGCGCAACGCTCTCTATTCGAAACCGTTCAGTCAAGATAGTTTGCCCATCAAGATAGTTTGCCCAATTAGAGAAACTCGAAACAGGAAAGTGTGACAAGTAGCCGCCCTTCACGACCACGCGTTCGTCCCATCTTATTCGCGGCACGGGAACGATTCTAGTCCGAGATCCAATTGCCGCTCGTATTTTTCCCAATGTGCGGGCGCTACGTACTGCTTCCACACAGATCCTGGTAGCGCGCTTCGGCAAATCGGTCCGTCATGCCAGCCAGATAGTCGCAAACGGTCCGTTTCAGGCCTTCGGCATCCCGACGGGCAAGAAAGGCGGGAGGCAGTTGATCCGGATGCTGCACAAAATGGGAAAACATCTCTGCCAGTTCGTTCTGCGATCGCTGCCGGACCTGCAGCACTTGCGGATGCCGGTAAACGCGATCAAACAAGAAGCGCTCGAGCTGCTGCTTCTGTTCCGCCACATCGCCGCTCTGCCCGATCGATCGCGACCCTGCACGAGCCTGGTTCGAGGATTCAAAATTGGCATGGTGAAGGTTGCCAGCCGAATGCTCCAACAGATCGCTGACCTGCCAGTCGATTAATTCGTGGACCACCCCACGACGGAGATCCAAATCGTCCAGGTCGGCGGCACGACTGCGTACTCGCTGAGCGGCGGTGCGCCAGAAGGGTACTTCTAGCAGGTCCTCGACCGTCAACAGACCAAGCTGCAACGCGTCGTCGGCATCGTGGCTGTCGTAGGCGATGCTGTCTGCCGCGTCGACGACCTGCGCCTCCAAGGACGGCTGCGCGGACGGATTTTGTTTGCTGGCCCGAAAGAGCTGTCCTTCCAGAACCTCATAACTCAAATTGAGACCTGGAAAATCGGGATAGCGGATCTCCAACAGCTGAACGATCCTCAGGGCCTGGCGGTTATGCGAAAAACCGTCTTCGCCATCCAATAGTTCGTTCAGCGCATCTTCACCGGCGTGACCAAAAGGCGGGTGGCCGATATCGTGCAGCAGCGCCATGGCTTCGACCAGGTCTTCATTCAGGCGAAGTGCCCGCGCCACGGTTCGGGCAACCGAAGAAACTTCAAGCGTATGGGTCAGACGCGAGCGATGATAGTCGCCCAGTTCGCCGGTAAAAACCTGCGTCTTATGACTTAGACGCCGATACGCGGCGGTGTGAATAATGCGATCTCGATCGCGCTGAAACGGACCCCGATACGGATGATTCGGCTCAGGATACTGGCGACCCTGGGCATCCGCGCTGAACACGGCATACGGTGCCAGCAACACACGTTCACGGTGTTCAAACGTCGCCAAAGCCCGCTGTTCGTTGCTGGCACTATTCATCTCTATTTTCTCTGTATATCTCTGTTTTCGCTGTATATACGCATGGACGGCCGAAACGGATGAATCTGGCCCGCAGCTTCAAGTCATTCCGCAGGAGAGGACGACTAAGACCATAGTGTAAATCGTCGCAGCTGTACGCGTAACCGCGTAGGCCTCGAACTAGCGCAGCGCAGTTCCGGCGGAAAATTGTCGGGAAAACGCTATAGTTGAGCCACCTCCGGCAGACTTCCGAAGTTTGTTATCAAACTTCGGAAGTCTTAATTCTCCAGCCTAAATGTGCCACGAGCGAAGACAGACTGGTTTGGAGTTTCGGATGGTGGCCTGTTAAGCTGGAAGGTCAATCGTCGACTACCAGTAACAGGTGAATCGCTCGACGCCACGACGGCTTGAATATCTCATGAATTTCAACGTCCAGATTGACATCTTTCGCGGACCCATGGATCTGCTGCTCTATCTCGTCCGCAAGCACGAGGTCGAGATCACCGACATTCCGATCTGCGCGATCACCGACCAATACCTTGTCCATATGGAGGTGCTGGAGCAACTGGATGTCAATGCCGTTGGTGACTTCCTGGACCTCGCCAGCAACTTGATCGAGATCAAGTCGCGCATGGTGTTGCCGCGCTGTGGTGAAGAGGAGGGCGAACTGGAAGATCCCCGTCAGGACCTGGTCCAGAGGCTGCTGGAGTACAAGACATTCCGCGACGCAGCCAGTCTGCTGGACGACCAGAGCCGTGGTTGGCAGCAACATTTCGCTCGGCAATCCAATGACCTGCCCCCGCGACCGAGGAATCTGGCGGAACAGCCGATCCACGAGGTCGAACTGTGGGACCTGGTCAGCGCCTTTGGACGCATTCTTCGTGAACATCAGACTCAGGCACCATCCAATATCGTCTACGACGATACTCCCATCCATGTCTTCATGGAGCGAATTCAGGAGCGCCTGGCGTCCGATGGTCGAGCTGCATTTTGGCAGTTGTTTGAAGCCGGCATGCACAAGTCCAGTATGATCGGCATCTTTCTCGCGGTGCTTGAACTGGTGCGGCACCACGATGTCACCTTCGAGCAGACCGATCTGTTCGGCGAAATCTGGCTGTATCCCGGTAAGGATGAGGCACGATCGATCGACGCCTCGTCGGTCGATTACCGAGAGTAGTTCCGCGTCTGGCATCGCGCTGCTCGCCGTTCGCTCCCTCGAATCGCGAACGTAGCGACGCGATGGTGTGTCGTTGACAGCGTTTGTGTGCCGTCGACAGCGTTGTGTGTCGTTGCCCAGCATCGATCCCCGTTCCGTATGCCTTCGCGGCAATTTACACTGTTATTGCTGTAGCGGATCACATCGCGGAGATGGAGTGGGAATGGTCAACAATGCGCCGGTCAAGACACTTACGCACAATAACCTCACGATCGAGGGATATTCGCGCGCCGCGGTTCAGACCTACTGGCGCATTCCTGAACTGAAACTGGGGTTCGATTTTGGCGCCCAACCCTGGTCATTCATGGGAACGCCAACCTGGTTCGTGTCGCATTGCCATCTGGATCATGTCGCCGCGCTGCCGATCTATGTTGCTCGTCGGCGGATGATGAAGATGGATCCGCCGACCATCTACGTCCCCGAACACTCGCTCGCTTCGATCACGGCCATCCTCAAGCACTTCATGCGCTTGGATCGCGGGCGTTTGCCGTGTGAGCTATTGCCGGCCGCACCGGGAGACGAGATCAATTTGTCGCGCGAACACGTTGTGACCGTTTCAGCAACGCGGCACAGCGTGCCCTCGCTGGGCTTTGTCGTTTGGGAACGGCGTCAGAAGTTAAAGGCCGAATATCGTGACTTGAGCGGCAATCAGATTCGCGATATTCGCATGTCGGGTAAGCCGGTCACCGACGAACAACGCTGCCCGCGCGTCGCCTATTTGGGCGATAGCGCTCCGCAAGGACTCGATGAATGCCCTGCCATGTTTGAGGCCGACGTCCTGATCGCCGAAATGACGTTCGTGGCTCCTGGCCATCGCAAGGACAAGATTCATAAGTTCGGTCACATCCACCTGGACGACTTCGTTGATCGTAAAGATCGATTCAAGAACAAATTGATTATTGCTTCGCACTTCAGTACCCGCTATCACTCCAAGGCCATCCGCAGTCACGTCGAACGTCGGCTACCCGACATGCTGGGCGGGCGGCTGCATCTGTGGCTGTAGCGATTGGGGATTGTGGATTTCGGATTGCGGATTGCGGATTGGGGATTGAATGCTGGTCGCGGACGTCCGAGAATCGAGCGTGGGCCGTTCATTACCAACTGGGCCAACCATGGCTGACGCAAGAACCACCGCACCGAGTCCCCAAATCCGCAATCCGAAATCCGCAATCCGAAATCCGAAATCCGCTTATCTTCACGTTCCTTTCTGCGCGCATCGTTGTGGTTACTGCAACTTCACCCTGGTTGCCGGGCGGGATGATCTGATCCCCGCCTATCTTCAGGCTCTCGAATTGGAACTACAGCAGCTGGAGACGCCGCGGGAAGTCGATACGATTTTTCTCGGCGGCGGTACGCCCTCGCACCTGGATGCGGCAGATCTGGAAATGCTGCTGCGGATCGTTGCCGAGTGGTTTCCGCTTCGACAAGGCGGCGAATTCAGCGCCGAGGCGAACCCGGCGGACCTGGACGATACGCGGACCGCTATTCTGGCAAAGGCCGGGGTGACACGAATCAGTCTGGGTGCCCAGTCTTTCGACGACAACAAACTTCGCGTTCTGGAGCGCGACCATGCCGCGCGCGACATCGTCGGTGCCGTGGATCTGGCGCGCAGGTATCACTTGCAGGTCTCGCTGGATCTTATTTTCGCCGTTCCTGGCGAAACAGTGGCTGGTTGGCAACAAGATCTGCGCGAGGCTTTCCAGCTGGAAGTCAATCACATCTCGACGTACGGCCTGACGTTCGAACAGGGTACCGCTTTCTGGAGCAGGCGGATGAAGGGCGAGCTGCTGGAGACCGACGAGACAGACGAACTGGCGATGTACGAGCTGGCCATCGATCAGCTGGAATCGAACGGATTTGAACAATACGAGATATCAAATTTTGCCCAGCCGGGATTTCGCTGTCGACACAATGAAGCCTACTGGACCGGCGAGCAATACTATGCTGCCGGCCCCGGCGCAGCGCGTTTTGTCGACGATGCGCGTGAAACGAATCATCGCAGCACGTCGACCTACATCCGACGCATGTTGGGCGGTCAGTCGCCCGTCGCGGAACGGGAGGATCTGACTGCCGAAGATCACGCTCGTGAACGGCTGATCTTCGGGTTACGACGTCTGGAGGGGATCGAACTAGAGACCTTTCAACGGCAGACCGGGTACGACGTCGATGCGCTGGCCGGTGAGGCCTTGGAAAGGTTTGTCGCCGCAGGCCTGTTGGCCCGCAGCGCCGATCGCCTGCGGCTCACGCGGCGAGGGTTAGTCGTAAGCGACTCGCTTTGGCCCGACCTGCTGTGACAGGCGATGAATTTATCCGGTCGATGGGCCTCCGAGCCCGTCGGAATTCTCGACACCATAATTCTCGCCACCATGATTCTCGCCGTCATGCAGAATCGACGGCCTCGGAAGGCCATCGTACAACTTGTGCTGAAAGAATTCACCGGCGGTGAGAATCAGACGTCCTCGGTCAACATGCGCACGTCCGCGACCTTGTCCCGCAACTGTTCGACTTGCCGGTCGAGCGCTTCGTAAGATTTGCGGACCAGCTCCCAGATTTTGTCGGCATCGCGACGAATATTGCCCGTCCAGTCTTTGATGTCACGCAGCTTGTTCGATCGTTTTTCAATCTCCAAGATCGCCTGATCAATGGCCGTGAAATCGGCATCCTGGCCCTCGCGCCGCTGTGCCTCCCGAACACACAGCGCGCGCACGGTTGTCACACCTGCTTTCACATAAACATCCGTCGCCGGTTGTTCAGGATCCCACACAACGACGACATCATTTCCATAGCGGGCAAACGGCTCCAATTCGGCTGGCGCTGTCTTGGATGAAAAGATGAACAAGCACATTTGGGCGTTGCGATTCTTACGCGCAACGTCCGATTCTTCGCGAGCGGCCGCGAGCGAATAGTTCACTTTTTCCTTCGCCTCGACAACAAACCGGGTTCCAGCAGCTGCTGTGTCCGGCCCAAGTTCTACAACGCAATCGCCTACCTTGCAGTTCTTGATTAAACCGGTCGTGTTCCCCGTTCCCTGCGCCACATCACCAACTTGTTGAGCCTGTTGGAAGATGAACTCGCGAACCGCATCCTCAAATGCAACACCGTGCTGCGTCGAACGCTCTTCCGCCGTCTGTCTGGCGACCATCGACGCCAGGGCCACCTTGACTTCCTCGCGAAAGTTTTGATTGTCCTCGTCGTGTTCCTTTAAGACCTCCAGCAGTTCGTTCTTCATTCGCGCCAGCGACGACTCCTTGTTATCCAGAGAGAATTCGCTGGTGATAGTTCGCTGCGCTTTGGCGACGTTGCTGACCAGACGCGAGAGCGCCGAATTCTCGTCGTCCAACGAGAACTCTTTGACGACCACTTGAATCTTCTCCTGCAAGGCGGTGTTCAGTTCGCCGTGGTTCTCCTGCAGCTCCTTGATCAAGCGTGCCAACGCCCCTTCTTTGTTGTCAAGCGAAAACTGATCGAGTATCTGCCGTCGCTGACTGCCGAGCTCCTCGTCCAGAGATTTCCGCAAGGCGGACAATAGCCCGTCGGATTCCTTGGGGTCCAGCATCTTCAGCAAGGGACTCTCTCGACCGACGTACGCCATCAGGGTTTTTGTCAGCTGGGAGTCATCTCCACCCACTTGCCGGCGCAAGACTTGTTCCAGTTCCCCGTCGGCACGGGTCAGCTGACGAACACGCTCGTGAAACCGCCCGCTCTCCGGGTCAAAGTACTCCTTCAACGTCGTTGAGAGTTCTGTCTGTACTTTGACCGCGTGGCCGTTTAGCTGCTCCTTCAATCCCGCGACAATTCGATCCATTTCCTTCTGAACCGCTGCCACGTCCACCTGACCTTGCGCCTGCTTGAGCGCAAGAACACCGATCCGCAGCGCACTCAACGCAAACTGTTGCCGCAGTGGGCCGTCGGGGTATTCGCAAAGCGCTCGAGCGATTTCAGGGTCTTGGACGCGAAGTTCCAGCGGTATCGCATAAGGCAGAACTTCGTTGTCTCTGTCCAAATAATCCATTTGGGCCGAATCCGACATCGAACTAACCTCCGTGCGTCCTGATTACTGCGGGCCAGCTTCACTCGAAAGCATCAATGCAAACATCGTCGTCGAGGTGAAAGTGATTTTCAGCGTCGACGACGGACTCGCCGAACATCGATACACCTACCTATTGTAGAGCACTCGCCAGTTTGTGGAAATGACATCGACCAATTGTGGAAATGACGTAGACGAACCGTATACCAACGTAGAAGAGCCCACCGGGACAGCGACGAGCCGGTTGAATCTTTTGCGAACACGATTCGGCCTCGTATCGGCCGCGATGCCGCCGGTCGCAAAATCCGCGGGCCTATCGCTGCTCAGGGTTCCAGCTCCAGGGAATCCAACTGGGATTGGAGTTCCGCTCGCGTCAGCGAATGCTGTTCGATCAAGGCACCGACCTCATCGACCAGGTTGCTATGAAAGCGGATGGCCCGCGCCGCTCGACCTCTTCTTCGATATCCTCGAGCCAGGCCGGCAGGTCGATGCCGACACCGGTCGGTTCGCGTGCGAGATCATCAACCTGCTGTTCAAACTTGGCGAAACTCTCCGACGCCTCTGCATCGGCGGCTTCGGCCAGCGATGGGCGGACGAGCGCACAGGCGCGGTCGATCTGCAGTGGCCGAATGAATCGTTCGCCGATCCGATCCGCGACCGTGTTCAGTTTCATCCCGTGATCCGCCTGCAGCCTGGTCAACTGGCTGATCAGTTCGTCCGCCATTTCGCCGGTTCGATGTATCATTTCGGTCCGCCAGTAGTCCGCTGCCACTTCATTGCGTTCTCGAACGAGTATTTCGTGTGCCTGGCCGACCGGCAGAAGATTCCAGGCGTAGCGATCGTAGGTCGTTCGCAGTCGTAGCATATCCAACAACGTATACAACATCTCGCCTCGATCGGATTGTGTCGTCGTACTATTGTAGTCGCGGTATTCCGGATAGTTCTCGATGACGGCTTCAATGATCAACTGCAAATGGTCGGCCGCTGCTCGACGCGCCCTATCATCGGGCAGCACTTCGATCAGCGGAAAATCCGCTTCATCCGTACGTTCCGCGATTTCCAATAGCCACGCTTCCACACCTTGATGCAGGATGGCGCGAAGGTTGCCCAGATGAAAGAAGACCTGATGAAAGAGTCCCTTTCCGTACCGCTCGATAAAGCGAACCAGTTTTTGCCACTGCTTTTCATTCGTCACCCGTTCCAGGACCGACAATCGCACACTTCGACTGTGATCCAGCCAGCGGATCATCATCTGCTCAGTGAGATGTTGCAGGTATTCAATCATTTCTTCATCGCTGTCGGTCGCAGAATCGCCTAGCCGATCCCATTGGCTGCAGGAGTTGACCAGGCAACGGACCATTCCCTGGTATCCGATGCGAAACACCTGATCGAACTCGGTCACCGCGCCCGGCCCAACCGGTCGTTCGCGTTCGGCGACGGCACACCGGTCCAGCAACTCGCACGTCTCCTTCAGCAGGCCCAATCGCGGGAGTAGTTCCAGGACCAGTCGAACGGCACGTTGCCGCGCTCGCGTCGTCGCCGCCCGCTGGGCGTCACCTCCTTTGCTGACGGGTACGTACAACATCGATTTCTTGTCAAAGTCTTCGATAAACGCCTCGTAGTGTTGCAGCGCTGCCTTGGTGTCCCCGGCGAGCGCAGCGCGGATCAAAGAGCTGATTTGTTCTAATTCTGGTTCCACGGTCCTGTCATCGTGCCTTATACCAGCCGCCATCAAGAATTGGGCCGCCTCGGTCGTCACCATGTAAGCGATAACGATTCGCTCCATCAGCGCATCCTTAATCAGCCGGCGTCGATCGTATTCGACCTGAAGCACCTCACTATCGCCGGGCAGCGGCACCTGGTGGCCCGCCACCGCCACCAGCAAGTTGACCATTTGCCTACGGCTCTTAAGCAAATGATCTAACCAATCGCCAAAGCGATCGAGCGACGGTTCGCCCTGAAGGTTACCTGGCGACCCCAACAGCCCCAAGGCAACGCGCTTCCACATCCGCGCTGAGGCGACCAAAAAGGCCAGCCGATCCGTCAGTCGACGCGCCTCCATCTCCAACTCAAGATCGCCGTCGGCGAATCCGTCGCCCAACAGCTCACTGTCGATTCCGTCGTCAGAACTGTCGTGGTAGCTCATCTCGTCGTACGCGGCCGCGTACAGCTGTTGATCGTCATGATCTCCGTCGTCGTCCGGCTCTTCGCCCTCCATACCCTCCACGTCGTTGTCCTCCTCCAAGGCCTCAGCCGAAGGCGACGTGGTCGCCAGATCGAATTGGGGAACGTCCCAATACTCGCCGGCATTTGCTTCCAGAAAATCAAAGAACTTTTTGACTAACTGCCAGTCCTTTCGAACGCTTTGATTGTCCACCGCGTCCTTCGTCTTTGGGGAGGCAGGCTCTTCAGCGGAAGCCGCGTAAAGCTCGTCCAGCCACCGAATTGCAATGGCGTAGAACAGATCCTCACCCTTATGAAGAGCGACCTCATCGGCGCGGCTAAGCCAGTGCATCATGACCCCCATCGAAGCCACGAAGTCGCGCCGGTCGATCAGGGCATTCAACACCAGGATGTACGCCTTCGGTGACTCGAAATCGGCAACGTGCGGCTGCCAAAAGGCAATATCGCCCGATTTGGTTCCCGCCTCGTGCCAGGTGGCTAACGCCTTGGCCGCCAATTCCGCCGCGTCGTACAGCAGTCCGGCCGAAACGCCTTCGATACTGCTGACCGAATCGGCCGCAAACCGGTCCCACCAATCGGCCAGTTTGCGAAACCCTTCCACCACCTTGCGCTCGGTCACATCGTCACTGGCGGCGGCCGACATGCACCAGGTCCGCGCATACAGCGCGAAGATCTCGTCCATCAATGAATTCAATTCGTCGACGCGGTGGTCGTGCACGGTATTTTCCAAGGCGGCAAACAGGCTGAAGTTCCCGTCGAATCCCAGGATGTTCCACGGATCGACAATCGCGCCGCACTGAATTCCCACTTCCAACAAATTGGCGATCGCCGGTAGCCGCCGGGCCACCTCCACGCCATCGCCAGCATCCAGTTGATGATGGGCAACGGTTAAGTCGCATTGAATCTGACAGATGATCCGGGCCGACGGAGTTGGAACTTCGGCGGCCTGTCGAGCCGACGCAATGGGATAACCCATACGGGCGTAGAGCCTTGCCAGATGGACATGTTGGATCTGTCGAGCGCGCTGTTTAGCAAGTTCGGCGTTCAGATACTGCCTCACGCCGCCGAAGGGCTGCCGCAGTTGATTCGCTTCGGCAATGCGCCGATCGTTCGCGTTGTCCACCAATAACTGCTCGTAAAACGCGTCGCGATAGGTCGCAATCCGCGGCAGCAGATTGCCCAACGAAACCTCGGAATCGTGGCTGGACGGTCCGCTGCCGCAGACCCCCGACGACATTAAAATCGTCCCGGCCAGCGCCGCCGCGGATTCGAATAACAGGTCTTCCCGCGACGAGTCTGCTTCCCCTTTTTCGATCCGCCGCGTCAAGGCGTCCAGCGTTACCTGTTGAATTACAAACCGATTATAATTTCCGTCATTATCAATCAAGTCCGGATCCCAGGTCCCGAACTGGTAGTTCGGTCGCTTGTTGACAGGGTGATCAAAGTCGTAAGCCCGCGGGTCAAATGCCAACTCCAGCAGATTCTCCGGTTGGAAATACGCCTGCCGCAACAGCGACGCCTCACATGTTTCCAGAATCTCCATCGTCTTGGCAATCAGTCCTTCGTAGCGACCACAGGCAGCACCCACACCGCGAAGGTAAACGGGAATTGGACGGCAACGCTCGTGCGGATAGGCTTGCAGTTTTTCGTCGGTTTCTAAAACGGCCACGGGACGAAAGCCGACATAATCATTCAAAACGCGAATGACTTCGGCGACGAATTCCTGCGACTCGACGTTGTCCACCGTATCGGCGCCGTGTCGATGATGGCATGACAGGACGGTCTCATAGACGCGCCCAGGAAGAACGGGCCGAAGAGTGTGGCGTCGTCTTGATGTGCCAGTAATTCGTTATGAAATTCGCGATAGGCGGGCAGCACTTTCTGGTGCGACATCTCCAGGACAAAACGTGATTGACGCGGGTCACGAAAAGTGTCCGAACTGGACCCCAATTCCGCCAACTTCGCTTGCAACAATCGGTAAATTTCGTCCCAGGGCTGGTTGCCTGCCGAAGACGAGCCACCTGTCTCGCTGGCCAGCAGCCGATAGATCTCGTTCAGGTGACCCAGGAATTGCGGATCGCTGGACCCGGCCGAAAAATTGAGATAGCCGAGCAGCGCTTCCAGACGCTTTGAGGCGTCGTCCGATAGTTTTCCTATTTGCATCTACTCAAGTCCCCGATACCGAACGCGTCCTCGGCCGGCTTCATGGCGGGAACGGAGAAGCCGCCGATTGGGCAACCGCGGCATCATCCGCTCATCGTAGTACGCTCGGCAAACCGAGGCTACTCGATTTCTACCGCGAAAACGACACCCATAACTACTCATACTCTGCGCAATCGGCGATCGGCCGCCGCGATCAGCTCATGGTCCCACATACCCCTCTGCAGTGCTATCTGCTCCAGCGTCGACCTGTCGCCGCTTCCGCTGGCGACTATGATGGAAACGGGCCGTATTCGTGTTTTAGGGCCTCGTAAAGACGTACGGTCAGGGTTAGGAGGCGTCGGATGAAAATTCAGTGGGTCACCCCGGTGGTGGCTGTAATTTTGGTGTGGGGGACGTCTCCCCTGTTTGCCCAAAGCGGCAGCAGCCCGCTGATCTCCGAAATCCAGGCGCAAAGACACGGCCTGACGCGCACGTGGTTCGCGCAAGTGCAAATGGACAGTCACCGTGACCGGATCCAGAGCCTCCGCCTGCACTACGACCTTCCCCTCTCGGACGATGACGAAAAGGGTCGCAAGGCAGCGGAAGAGCCCGCTGCAGAGAAACTCGATCCCAGCATCGCCAACCTCGAAGACCATGGTGTCCTGATCGTCCAGACAAAGCAAGGTGTCGTCCAACTCTTGGACGCCCTAACCGGTAAATCGATCTGGACGGTACATGTTGAGTCGAACAAAGCGACTTCGATCCCCGCCATCAGTCGCGACCTGGTCGCCGTCACCCGTGGATCGAGCCTGCATATTTATAAACGAGATGATGGCAGCCTGATCTGGACCAAGCGTGTGAATAGGGGACCGGGCGCCGGTACGGCAATATCAGGGAGCTACGTCTTCGTAGCCACCACCTCCGGAATCGTGAACGTTTATGATTTGGAAGAGAAGGGACAACCTCCCTGGGAATACCACTCGAAAGGCCACGGCTTTGTTCAACCGTTTGCCACGCCCGCTAGCGTCAGTTGGGGCACGGACTTTGGTAAATTCTTTGTCCTTGATTTACAGAAGCTTGGTCCTCGCTTCCCCGCGATCGAAACGCAAGACGAAATCGTCGCTCAGCCTGCCTATATCGCGCCAAACTTTTACGTTGGCTCGCGGGACGGCTTTCTTTATAAGATCCACGAGAAACAGGGCACAGAAGCCTGGCGGTTTTCCACCGGTGAACCGATCGAACACACCCCCGTTGCTGTCGATGGATTTATTTTCCTGACGACGCTGCACGGCGGCCTGTATTGCGTCGTCGGCGACGTCAATGTGGTCGGGCACGCGTTCGCCAAAGCGCGCAAGGCAGCGGCGGATCGGGGCGAAGAAGTGCCGAAAACCGAGCGAAAATGGGAAGAAGGCGAGGAGGTCTGGTGGACACCTGGGATTGCCAAGGTTCTTGCGGTCACACCGACACGGGTCTACGGGCTGGATGACTTCGGCCACACCCGAATCCTCCGCCGCGACACCGGCCAGTTGATC
Organism: uncultured Planctomycetales bacterium; assembly: GCA_963844115.1. Taxonomy (GTDB): domain Bacteria; phylum Planctomycetota; class Planctomycetia; order Pirellulales; family UBA7805; genus CS4-C045. The sequence continues at coordinate 18,418 of CAWJNN010000010.1, forward strand.
GATACGATGCATACACAGAATCAGTCGCTGAGCCTGATCAACCGTGCCACCGATCGTATCTATCTGGGAACCAAGTCGGGGCTGATTCAGTGTCTCCATGAGCCCGCCATAGAGAAACCGCTGAAGTACATGATCACCTCGCCGGTTAACGGTGGTCCGTCTGAAATCGAACAAGGTGAAGCTGCCGAGGATGGCGAGAAACCTGGCGACGATGGAGGGGACCAGCAGCAGACCGAAGATCTCTTTTCCGGTGATGATGACCGTCCGGAAGACGACGACTCCGGCGAAGATAACCTGTTCGATGACGCGCCGAGCGACGACGAGCCCGCCGACGAAGAGGCAACCGACGAATCGGATGATGAGAATCCCTTCTAATGGTCCAACAGGCGTACCGGAAGGGCGAATAGGATTATCTCGGCGTGCTGACAGCCCAACGAACCTATGTCCGGGCCAATCTGTCGTATTTGGATGCTCTTCGGAAAGCTCGGCAGGGCAAAGTCTCCATTAGCGGCCAGCTACTGACAGGCAGCCTCGAAACCCGACCGTAGGACGGGCAGACGGGATGCCGTTTCCGCCAGTCTCTGCGGATGGTAGTATGGCCGCTTGTGATCGCTATTAAGTCTTCGCCGACGCTGGAATCAAGATGCCGTTTCTTCCTTTCCATTACGCCCTCTGCTGGCTACTGTCGGCACTGATGTTTGCCGGCACAGGCGTGCCAACGGCATTTGAGCACTTCCATGCCGACGGTGATGTTTCGCACGAGCACGAATCCCTCTCTCCCTTGGGTTGTACTGCTAGTACGCAACACGATCACAGCGATGATGATGGTGCGACGCAGACTCGTGTTGCGGTCTTTACCAGTGACGTATCACATGCTCACGTCAATTGGTTTGGCATTCAACTTCACTGGCCCAATCCGAATGCTCCATCACATGATGACAACGAGCAGCAATCTCCAGCAGAGACTGTGATTTCAACTTTGGCCCAGCTGTTTACCTTGAGTATTCAAAGTAACTGTTCTGGCCATCAGACCATGAACGCCATTGCGGTCGCGCTAGGCGAAGAATCCGTTTGTGTTCGCCAGACGATCCGCGCTTCGGCTCCGGTCATATTTCCGCCTCTGTGTGATTCCGCGCACCGCGAACTCACCGGCGTGCTCCGCTGCTAAATTCTTCTAAACGGCAAGCTTTCTGCTTGTCGTCCACGCACTTCGTCTTTGTGCGGAATGTGTGGTTTAATGCGGCCATCCAAACGAAGAAATTCTTCGTGTAAGCTCCGTGCCAAAACATTGTGATTCGTTCGGTCATCTCGGCCGCATTTTGATCCTTGTACATCAACAGGGTAATTCTATGTGTTTAACAACTTCACTCCGAAACCTTCGTGGTATTGCCATCGTCGCTGTCCTCATTGGCATTGCGATCTCGGCGTTCCTCACGCGATCTCGCTGGCTTCCTTGGCTTGCCACGGAATCAAAGACCGCGAATGCGGCTGAGGAAAACATAGCACCCGTCAAGGAAGCGAAAGTATTGAAACTAAGTTCCCAAGCTCGCAAGAATCTTGGGCTCGTTGCCAAACCTGTATCATTGCAGCCGTACTGGCGAACCATCCAGGTGCCCGGAACAATTGTGGACCGCCCTGGCGTCTCGGATCGAGGCGTCACGTCTCCGGCGGTAGGTGTTGTGACCGAGGTCCATGCTTTTGCCGGGGATACCGTGAAACCGGGCGAGGTTCTTTTCACATTGAAGCTGTTCAGTGAGTACCTGCAAAAAGCGCAGTCTGACTTGTTCAAGGCTACCCGCGAAACGGAACTGATTAGGCAGGAGCACGCTCGACTAGAAGACATTGCCAGAGGCGGGGTAATCGCTGGGTCTCGCATCATCGCACTGGACCAGCAGATAAGTCGGCAAGAGGGACTGATTCAGGCGTATCGGCAGGACTTGCTGACACGTGGGCTTTTGCCGTCCCATATTGAACAGATCGCGAAAGGACAATTCATCTCCACAATCGAGGTTGTGGCTCCCCCGCCCGTGAGCGACCGTCGCGACGCGAAGAAAATCCAGCCGGTCGTCTTCCTGGACGATGACGGCGAGCACGGTCTGGTCTACGAAGTTCAGGAATTGAAAGTGGAACTTGGCCAGCAGGTTCAGGCGGGGCAGGTTCTTTCCATCTTGGCCAATCACCGCTTCCTCTATATCGAGGGGCACGCATTCAAGCAGGATGCACCGATGTTGGAGCACGCCGCTCAGAATGCGTGGCCGATCAACGTCGAATTTGCTGAGGACGACAGTCAGCACTGGCCGTTATCGAAACAGGTATACCACATCAGGCATCTCGCCAACACAATCGATCGTGCCAGCCGAACGTTTGATTTTTTCATTCCACTGACCAATCAGTCACGGACCTACAAGAAAGATGAACAACTGTTCGTGGTCTGGCGTTTTCGTCCCGGCCAACGAGTTCGGCTTCACGTTCCCGTAGAGGAACTCAAGAGCGTCATCGTATTACCTACGGCAGCTTTGGTGCGAGAAGGCCCCGAAGCCTACGTGTTTCAGCAGAACGGCGATCTGTTTAATCGACTTCCAGTCCATGTACTGCATGAGGACCGGTTAAACGTCGTGTTGGCGAATGACGGCAGTGTCTTGCCAGGATTCTATTTGGCTCAAAGTTCGGCGGCCTCGCTCAATCGCGTACTAAAAGCCCAGGCTGCCAGTGGCGTTCGTGCGGACGTTCACGTGCACGCGGATGGCACAGTTCACGAGTCTCACTAGGACATCTTCGATGTTTAATGCCATCATTCGACTCTCGCTCCGTTATCGCGGGCTGGTTGTCATAGCCAGCCTTGCCACGTTGATCTACGGATCGTACCTGGCAACCACGATGCCGATCGACGTGTTCCCAGACCTCGATCGCCCCCGCGTCATCATCATTACAGAATGCCCGGGGCTTGCCACTGAGGAAGTGGAAACTCTGGTAACGCAACCGATTGAAATATCGCTACTCGGAGCGAACGGTGTCCAAGCTGTGCGTAGTCAGACTACGGCGGGACTCAATGTCGTCTACATCGAGTTCGACTGGACCACGGAGATTCGTGCTGCCCGTCAAACCGTACAGGAACGCCTTTCAACGATTTCTGCAACTCTGCCCGAAGGGATCAACCCTCAGATGACGCCCCCGTCGTCGATCATGGGACAGATCGTGATTGCGGGCATCTATCGGCAGGAGGGGCCTAACGGTGGCGATCTCGTTCCGATCGAGAATACAGATTTTTTGGCAGAGCTTGTGGCGAAGGCCGAGCAATCCCCACACGTCGTCGTTTGGCGACCTGTCGACCGGCATCGCCGGGAGACATGGGACCAAGTGCCGTTTGAAGATTTTGCATGGTTGTCGACTTCCGAGCATCCCGCGTCCGAAGAGTCCACGGGCGAACGTCGTGCAACACTCTCCATCGACGGGCAACAGCACGAGATATTTTTCCCTACGCTCGAACAACGCCAGATGTCACTGCGGACAACGGCCGATTGGGTAATACGCCCACGATTGCTGAAGGTTCCCGGTGTCGCCGAAGTGTTTCAAATGGGAGGCGACCGAAAACAGTACCAGATTCTGGTCGACCCAACGGCCTTACTGGAATACGGCGTGACGCTCCAAGATGTGGAGCACGCCTTGAAAGAAAGCAACATCAACACGAGTGGCGGTTTCGCCGTAACAGGCGAGACAGAACGACCGATTCGCATTTTGGGGCGGCTGGGGCCTGACTCACGGGTTGTTCTGGAGGACCTGCAAAAAGTACCCGTCAAAGTGGACCAGAAAAGGACGACTTTGCTTGGGCACGTGGCCCGCGTGGTCGAGGGACCGCAGTTCAAACGTGGGGACGGGAGCGTCAACGGGCGGCCAGGTGTGGTTTTCACAATCGTCAAGCAACCTCATGTCGACACGCGAGCACTTACCGACAATATAGTGGCCGCGTTTCAAGAGGTGGAAGCAGCACTGCCGGCCGATCTCGTCGTGAACACCGAACTGTTTCGGCTCAAAAACTTCATCGATCGTGGCATCTTCAATGTTGGCGAGGCTTTGGTGATCGGGGCCTTTCTCGTTCTGATTATCCTTTTTCTGTTTCTGCTCAACTTCCGCACGACGTTTATCACGCTGACCGCCATTCCGCTTTCGCTGGTCATTACAACATTGGTGTTTCGTATTATTGGTTTTATCACGGGAACGGAACTGTCCATCAATGTAATGACCCTTGGCGGAATCGCCGTCGCGATGGGCGAATTGGTCGATGACGCCATCGTCGATGTGGAAAATATCTTTCGCCGTCTGAAGGAAAACAACGCGGCTGCCGACCCCAAGCCGGCAATTGACGTCGTGTACGAGGCGAGCAAGGAAATTCGTAGTGCCATTGTTTTTGGAACGGCGGTCGTCATCTTGGTGTTCCTCCCGCTTTTCGCACTTTCGGGAGTCGAGGGTCGACTGTTCACCCCGCTCGGGTTTGCGTACATCGTTTCGATCCTCGCGTCCTTGCTCGTGTCGCTCACCGTGACACCTGTGCTTTCGTACTACTTGCTACCGCAGTCGAAGGCAACGCACCGCGAGATCGATGGTCCGATTCTGCGTGGGTTGAAATGGATGGGAAGCTATCTGATCCGGTTCAGCATGGCCAGACCGACCGTGCTGTTGGTAGCGACGTGGGTCTTGGTTGGATTTGCGGCTTGGCAATTCTCGAACCTGGGCCGCAATTTTTTGCCGCAGTTCGACGAAGGGAGTGTGCAGGTCAATATCACATTGCCGCCAGGTTCATCGCTCAATGCGTCAAACAATGTGTCGGGCATCATCGATGCAAAGTTCCGCTCCATGCAGAAGTCGGAAGAGAATCCAGACGGTGAGATTCTGCACTTTGTACGAAGGACTGGCCGAGCCGAAATGGACGAACATGCGTCCCCTGTTAATGCCGGGGAATACATCCTGAGCATGAATCCGGACTCCGGTCGTCATCGAGAGGAGATCATAGGCGAATTACTGAAGGAGTTAGGCGACGAAGTTCCAGGTGTCGACATCGAGGTCGAGCAGCCCCTGGCACACCTGATTAGCCACATGGTCTCCGGTGTCTATGCTCAGATCGCCATAAAGATACACGGTGACGACCTTGATACGCTCCAACAACTCGCCGAGCAAGTCAAAGCCACGATTCAAAACGTAGACGGTATTACGCCCCCGGTTGTCGAGTCTATTCGACAGACGGAGGAATTACATATTCGCCTTCGCCCGGATGACCTCGCCTTTCATGGCGTGACGCGAGGATACGTCGCTCAAGTTCTACAAACAGCCTTGCAGGGCGAGGTCGTCTCGCAGGTGCTTGAAGGTCAGCGTCGGTTCGATCTGCTCATTCGCCTGGAGGAAGGCTATCGCACCGACTACGCGAATCTTGAGCGATTGCGAATTGATTTGCCCGACGACCGTGGCCAGATTGAACTCCGTGAACTGGCCGACGTCGGTGAAGGAGCGGGACCGAACGCCGTAAACCGGGAGAATGCACGCCGCCGAATCGTTATCCGCTGCAATACGCAGGATCGCGATTTGGCGAGTGCTGTGACCGAGATCGAGGAGCGGATCCGCCGGGAAGTCGTGTTGCCCGAAGGTTACTTCATCGAATATGGAGGCCAATTTGAGAGCCAACAGCGGGCGACCAGGCTCATTCTTATTTTGGCGGGGGTTTCTGTGGTCGGCATGTTCGTCGTGCTGATGATTCTCTTTCCTTCTGTCAGGATCGTGCTGCAAATTCTCAACGCGCTGCCGACCGCCTTCATTGGCGGCGTCATGGCATTAGTGATTACCCAGCAAGACCTCACCGTTGCCAGTCTCGTCGGTTTTATCTCGCTGGGCGGCATCGCCGTGCGAAACGGGATTTTGTTGGTAACACATTACATCCATCTTATGAAACGAGAGGATGAAGACTTCACCAAGAGCATGATACTTCGAGGCAGCCTGGAGCGGCTTGCACCGGTGCTGATGACGGCTCTGGCCGCAGGTATTGGTCTCGTGCCACTCGTGCTCGGAGGGCAAGAGCCGGGACGTGAGATATTGTATCCCGTGGCGACCGTAATCTTGGGCGGATTGGTGACGTCCACGTTCTGCGAGTTTCTGATTCATCCTGGACTGTTTTGGAAGTTCAGCGGCAAAGACGCTCTGCGAGTTGCACGTCAACACGAATTGGAAGGGAACTCGAAATCCAAACTGATCTGAATCACTTTGTATGCCGGAATCTACTCATGCCGTGCGGCATGGTCCGATGTACATATTTTTGAAAGGAGACTGGAAACGATGCGAACCTTGGTACTGAAAATGACGACGCTGGTCGTGGTCTGTGTGCTGGTCATTACGGCTGGATGCAATAACTCCCAGGAACCGGCGGGCCCAGCTAAGACACCACCTGCTGGTGGCGATGCCGAACACAAGGAACACAAGGGCGGACATTCGGGACATGGGACTGGTCCGCACGAGGGGACGGTTGCCGATTGGGGCGGTGGCAAGTACCACGTCGAATTCACGGTGGACCACGACAAGCAAGAAGCGACTGTCTACATCTTGGGAGATGATGAGAAGACGCCGACCCCGATCAAAGCGGCTGAAATCCAACTCGCGATCAAGAAACCCGCGTTTCAATCGGCGTTAAAGGCAGCACCCCAGGAAGGCGACCCGGAAGGTAAGGCGTCCCGCTTTGTCGGCAACCACGAAAGTCTGGGCGTCGTGATGGAGTACGAAGGCACGATCAGTGGTGAAGTCGACGGCACGCCGTATTCAGGCAACTTCAAGGAGGAGCCGCACTGAGATCACTAATTGCGATTGAGGCAATAAGCTCGCGTAAAGTGTTGTCGAGACATATTTGACGACGCGCGAATGCTGCTGCGCACCTAACATTCAGATGGCAGCATGTACAGATAGATGGGAGAACTGCCATGGCCTATTACATCTTCAAACTCGTCGCGACTGCGGGCCTAATCGTTTCGGTTTCCGAGATCGCGAAGCGGAGTTCGTTTCTCGGCGGCTTGATCGCGTCATTGCCCATCATCTCGCTTCTGTCGATCATGTGGCTCTATATTCCTGTACCTCGTAATCGTCGCCTTGCTGCGACAATTTGGTATCGAGTTGTAGCGACGAGCAACAGGAGTTTTAGGAGTCTGACGGCAATCGAACACGCGGCGGCTTGGTCGGCCGAGAAAGTTCCCAACGCGCCGCCAACTTCATCGATCGAAGCGTTTTTCAGCTCCCCCCCGAACTGCATCAGGTTTGATCGACCTCCGCAGTTTCGGCGCGGCGATATCATAACACATTCAGTCATCCACTTAATGACACAAGGCCAAGCTGCTCGCCAATTGCGGTTCCGAGTCGTTAGGCGCGTCGGTCGACAACACCTGTGCGCGCTGGAGAAGTTTGACCGGGAAACCTTCGATTTCCTCAGCTTGGCAAAAAACCGCTTTTTAATGAGTTGTCGAGACGAGCCTGACCCCATTCGAGGGGGTGCTCCGGATCGGCCCCCCAGCGGCCGTCCAACAGACCTAAAACGGTGATTTGTTGGGATCCAAACGGCGGCAAGTCGCCCCGCCGACTCGCCGCGTGCGAGATGCCACCGATACATTAAATAAACAAGCCGCTAGGGGTGGGTCGGTGGACAAGAGGGTGGGTGGACAATGCCTACATTCCACTTTACCGTGTGACGGTAATTCCGTCCGATTGGTAACTCGGACGATGACTTGGATGTGGCTCGTGTCGAGTCCTCTGCCGTCTGTTTTCGGATTCGTAATATGTCATCCCCCACTATCCAGCGAGCGTTGATAAGTGTCAGCGACAAGCAGGGCATCGTCGAGTTCGCACGCGGACTGACCGGCGCAGGGATCCAGATCTTCAGTACCGGTGGTACACGTCGTGCTCTGGAAGAAGCCGGGATCCAGGTGACCAATGTATCGGACTATACCGGCTTCCCCGAGCTGATGGACGGCCGTTTGAAAACCCTGCATCCTAAAGTCCTCGGCGGAATTCTCTGCCGACACGATTGCCCCGACGATAGGACAGCCCTGGAACAGCATGGCATCCTCACCTTTCCGCTGGTTGTCGTGAATCTCTATCCCTTCCAGCAAACGGTAGCCCGGACCGATGCAACATTGGACGATGCAATCGAGAACATTGACATTGGTGGCCCAACTATGATTCGGGCCGCAGCCAAAAATCATGCGTTTACCACCGTGGTAACCGATCCATCCCAGTACAACGATGTCCTCGAACAGATCGCTTCGGTGGGCCACACGACGGTCGGTTTGCGTCGCTGCCTTGCGGCGGCCGCTTTCCAAACGACGGCACAGTACGATGATGCCATCCACCGCTACCTGGTTGCCAAATTCAACACCAGCGCGCAAGACGAACCATTCCCCGACGATCTGGCGATTCGGCTGACGCGTCAAGAGGTTCTTCGCTACGGAGAAAACCCTCATCAACGGGCGGCGCTTTATGGCCATGCGCAAACAGCAGGCAACAGCCTGGTGACGGCCAGGCAACTAAACGGCAAAGAGCTGTCGTTTAACAACCTGCTGGACCTCGATAGTGCGCTCAATATCGCGCGGATGCTACCCGCCGCGGGAATGGTGGTGATCAAACACAACAATCCCTGTGGGGCGGCCTCGGCGCAACAGTTGGTGGACGCGGCGCAAAAGGCGTTCGCGGGAGATCCGGTCAGCGCGTTTGGCTCGGTGCTGGGAACGAATCGCGAACTGGATGCAGCCACCGCCGAATTTCTGGCCGAACCGGGGAAGTTTGTCGAGGCGATCGTTGCGCCCAGTTACAGTGCCGAGGCGCTGGAAATCCTGACCACCCGTCCGAAATGGAAAGCCAACGTTCGTCTGATGGCCGTCGGGCCGCTCGAAGCTGAAGCGGCGGCGTTCCGATTCCGGGAGATCGACGGTGGCATGTTGGTTCAGCAAGCGGACGACGAGGTCGACCTCTACAGCGAATGGAAGGTTGTCACCGCAAACCAGCCAACGGACGAACAGATCGCCGATCTGCGCTTCGCATGGACGATGGTGCGGCATGTCAAATCCAATGCGATCGTGTTGGGGAAAGATCAGGCCCTGTGCGGCGTCGGCGCCGGCCAGATGAGCCGCGTAGATGCCGTGGAAATCGCGATTCGTAAGGCTGGTGAACGTGCCGCCGGGACGGTTCTGGCCAGTGACGCTTTTTTCCCCTTTGCCGATTCGATCGAGGCCGCGGCCGATGCCGGCATCCAAGCCTTCGTCCAGCCAGGCGGTTCGCGCAACGACGACGAAGTGGTCGCGGCCTGCAACACCCGTGGTCTTCCCATGATTTTCACCGGCCGCCGACACTTTAAACACTAAACAGTCCCGACCCTTTCGACGCTAACCGCGACACCTGGCTCCTTACCGGCGCTTTCGGTCGTTTGAACCGAACCAGGGTGCAAACCCAACGGCTTCGGAAGACGCAGACCAACTCGCTCACCACTATGCCAACGATTCTGGAAAAGATCGTCGCAACCAAACGGAAGGAAATCGCCCGTGCGCAGAAAGTACGACCTATCGAGGAATTGCGCGCGGCGTTGGGAGAAGCACCGGTCGTACGCGATTTTTTCGCCGCGCTGTCGGCCCCGGGGCCGGTCAAGCTGATCGCGGAGATCAAGAAAGCAAGCCCCTCAGCCGGCGTGATCCGCGAAGATTTTGAACCAACATCAATCGCGGAAATCTACGCTGGCCATGGCGCAGCCTGCCTGAGCGTCCTGACGGATGAATCGTACTTTCAGGGGAAGCTCGACGATCTAACGCAGGTTCGCACCGCAGTCGACATTCCGCTGCTGCGCAAGGATTTCATCCTGGAAACGTACCAGCTACTGGAAGCGCGGATCGCGGGTGCCGATGCCGTCCTGCTGATCGCCGAATGCCTGGATGATTGCAATCTGAGGAAGCTGCACAATGAAACCATCGAACTCGGCATGACACCGCTGGTGGAGCTGTATGAACCCCAGAACGTCGCCAGGGTGATTGAGGCGGGCGCCACGCTGATCGGCATCAACAACCGTGACTTGCGGACCTTCAAGACCGACCTGGAACACACCATCCGCCTCCGCACCGAACTTCCGGAAGATTGCGTGGTGGTCGCCGAGAGTGGAATTCGCACCGCCGAGGACGTCCGGCGACTGGCCGAAGCCAACGTCGATGCCATCCTGGTCGGTGAATCGTTAATGCGCCAGCCAGACATCGGCGCCGCCGTCGACGCGCTGTTGGGCAACTAGATTGGGCCAAGAGGGCTGCCAGCGCACTCCTGATCTTCCGGGGTACTGTCGAACGGTCGTTTTTGAACGCAACCTACAGCGTGGCCGCGGAATCTACCTTGCCGGAAAGCTGGGCCTTGCTGGGAAACCGGTCCTGCAGGGGTTGGACGGTCAGCTCTTCCTCGCGTAACGCTTCCATCGCATCGACGACCGCTTGCGCGGCTTGAATCGTTGTGACGCAGGGGACGCCACCCGAGACACACGCGGCGCGAATGCGGCCTTCATCGGTCCGAGCACCTTTGCCGCGGGGCGTGTTCAGAATCAGCTGCACGTCTTCGTTGGCCAGGTAATCCAATAAGTTAGGATGACCTTCTTGCAGCTTTTGCACTACTTCAACGTCGATCCCCGCGTCGCGAATGCTTTGCGCGGTGCCGACCGTGGCAATCAAACCGTAACCCATTTCCGCCAGGCGGCCGGCCAGCGTGACGGCCGTGCTCTTATACCGCGTGGTGACGCTCAGAAATATCTTGCCGCTACGTGGCAAGTCGATCCCGGCTGCCAGCTGGCTTTTTGCAAAGGCAATCGGGAATCGTCGACTGATGCCCATCACCTCGCCCGTGCTCTTCATCTCCGGACCCAAGACAATGTCGACGCCGGCGAATTTGGCGAAAGGGAACACGCTTTCCTTAATTGAAACATGCGACGGAATCGGGTCTGAGTCGTAGCCCAGTTTGGATAACGTAATGGGCTCGTCCAATATCTGGCCGGCCATGATCTTGGCGGCCACGGCCGCCACAGGCATTCCGGTCGCCTTCGCGACAAACGGAACGGTCCGGCTCGCCCGCGGGTTCGCTTCCAGTACATAGACGTTTTGCTGGCCGTTCTCCGTCTTCACCGCAAACTGCACATTCATCAGGCCTCGCACATTAAGCTGTCGCGCCATCGCGCAGGTCGCCTCGCGAATCTCAGCCTTGACTTCATCGGAAAGGCTATACGGCGGGATTGAGCAGGCCGAATCACCCGAATGCACACCGGCTTCTTCGATGTGCTCCATGATCCCCGCCAACACGACGTTCTCGCCATCATAGATACAGTCGACGTCCACTTCGATGGCATCTTCCAGGAAGCGGTCAATCAAAACCGGCTGGCCCTGCGCGACCACAAACGCGGCTTTGATGTACTGTTCCAACTGGCTCTGGTCGTAGCACAGTTCCATCGCGCGCCCGCCCAAGACGAAACTGGGACGAACCAGCACGGGATAGCCGATTTTGTCCGCTTCGGCGCGGGCCTCGGCGATCGTTACGAGCGATACCGTTGGCGGGCTGTTTCAGACCCAATCGTGAGAGCAGTCCCTGGAACTTCTCGCGATCCTCTGCCGCTTCGATCGTATCCACGCTGGTTCCGATGATAGGAACACCTTCATTCGCCAGCGCCCGGGCCAGGTTCAGGGGTGTCTGGCCACCGAACTGTACGATCACTCCGTCCGGTTGCATCCGGTCGCAGATGTTCAGCACATCTTCGGCTGTCAACGGCTCGAAGAACAACAGATCGCTCGTATCGTAGTCGGTACTGACTGTTTCCGGATTCGAGTTGACCATGATCGACTCGATTCCCAGTTCGCGCAACGCGAAACTTGCGTGGCAGCAGCAGTAATCGAATTCGATACCTTGCCCGATCCGATTCGGACCACCGCCCAAGATCATGATCCGCTTTTTGTCGCTCTTCGGCGGAGTCTCATCTTCCTGTTCGTAGGTTGAATAGTAGTAAGGCGTGTACGCTTCGAATTCGGCCGCGCAGGTATCAACGGATTTGAAGGTGGCAAGCACGCCTAGCTGTTTGCGAAACGCCCGCATTTCTTGTTCTGTCGAATGCCAGATCGTCGCCAGTTGGCGGTCAGAAAAACCAGCTTGTTTGGCCTTCAACATCACGGCGGCATCGACCGCTTGCAGGCCGCCGGGAAGATCTCTTAAGTCGTCCTCCAGTTCGCACAATTCTTGCAACTGATCCAGGAACCAGGGATCGATGCTGGTCAGCTGGTAAATTTCGTCGATCGTCATGCCGATCTTGATCGCATACCGCAGGTACCAGATACGGTCCTCATTGGGAGTTGCCAGCTTGGCACGGATTTCTCGAGCGACTGGGCTGATCGTCGGTCCCCCAGCGATCCTTTGAATCGCACCCCAAACCAAATCGGCCGACTTCCAGTCCGCGCAAGCGCTTTCTGCAACGATTCCTTGAACGTGCGACCGATCGCCATCGTTTCGCCAACGCTCTTCATCTGTGTCGTCAGCGTCGAATCGGCTTCGGGGAATTTTTCGAAAGCGAACCGCGGAATTTTCGTGACGACATAGTCGATCGTCGGTTCGAAACAGGCCATCGTCTCCCGCGTGATGTCGTTGGGCAGCTCGTGCAGCCGATATCCGACGGCCAGTTTGGCGGCAATCTTCGCGATCGGAAAACCGGTCGCCTTGGAGGCCAGCGCACTGGAGCGGCTGACGCGCGGGTTCATTTCAATCACGATCATCCGGCCGTTCTTGGGATTGATCGCGAACTGAATGTTCGATCCACCCGTTTCGACGCCGATCTCGCGAATCACGGCCAGCGAGGCATCCCGCATCCGCTGGTATTCTTTGTCGGTCAGCGTCTGGGCCGGCGCGACGGTGATCGAGTCGCCCGTGTGGACGCCCATCGGATCGAAGTTCTCGATGGCGCAGATGATCACGACGTTGTCATCCACGTCGCGCATCACCTCCATCTCGTATTCTTTCCAGCCGATGATCGATTCTTCGATCAGGACTTCCCCAATCGGAGAACTGTCCAGTCCGATCCGCACCAGCCGGTCAAAGTCATCCCGGTTGTACGCGATGCTCGACCCCGAACCGCCCAGTGTAAAACTGGGACGCACCACGCACGGGAGACCGATTTCCTGAAGGAAGTCTCGCGCCGTCTTCGACATCCCGAACCGATTTCCCATGGCAGACCATCAACCCGATCTTCTTCATGGCTGCCTTGAATTGATCGCGCTCTTCCGCCTTGGCAATCACATCGGCGTCGGCGCCGATCATCTCAACGCCGTACTGTTCCAGGACCCCATGACGATCCAGTTCCATCGCCAGGTTCAGGCCGGTCTGACCGCCCAGGGTAGGCAAGATGGCGTCAGGACGCTCCTGTTCGATGATCTTGGCAATGACCTCCCACGTCAGCGGTTCGATGTAGGTCCGATCCGCCGTATCGGGATCGGTCATGATCGTGGCCGGATTCGAATTCACCAGGATGACTTCATAGCCCTCTTCACGAAGGGCCTTGCACGCTTGTGTGCCCGAATAGTCGAACTCACAGGCCTGGCCAATGACGATCGGTCCTGAACCGATGATCAAAATGCGCTGAATATCCTCGCGACGCGGCACGGTACAAAAATCCCCGTTTCAAGGGTCCTGTGGGTGCTGGCCAACTTAGCCAGGTGGGAGGGAAAATCTAAAATCTCTCAAGCTTATCACGGCCCGGTCAGCGTCCGCAACCAGCTGAAATACGCGGCGAATAGAGTTTCCGCCGGCGAATTGTCACAACCAACATCGCGACAGGGTCAACAACAGCGTCAACAACAGCGTCACGGGGTCAACCCGTCGCAGGCTCAACCGGTTGCAGCGTAAACCGATTGACCGGAGCAAGGGGGCGAGCGCGTCCCCTGAAAGCTTGGCTCCGCGAATCGGTCGTGGGATCGCCGTTAGGCGGTACAGCGATCGTCTTCGGTAACCCAGGCCGGGGGGCCTGGCCCAACGAATCGCGGGTGCGATCTTCGCCGCGAGCTGCGGAATGGAATCGCTTTGCGAATGAAAGACAAGTGCTCGTTACCGCCTGAGGGCGATACCACGAACCGACTTTCATTCTATTTGACTTATGTCAGTTCCGCCAACTTTGGGCTCGTTTGCTGCCAAATTTGTTTGCTAGCAGGCCGCAGAAACGTCAGAGACACTACATCCCGACCCCAGTGACACGCTGGGATGGGCCGAAACCACTGCGTTCGTTGACACTTTGACGTAACCCTTTTAATATAAATATCTTGGCACGTTTTTTGGCTCGTGATAATCCCAGAGGTCCCACCGTGGCGACCCCATCTCGAAGCGGCGTATTCGACGGCACTGCAGATCCGCTTCTGGAGCGGTTTGCCCAGAGTATTAGCGTCGATCAACGCCTTTTCGTTTACGACATTGAGGGATCTATCGTTCACGCGGAGATGTTGGCCAGTGTTGGCCTGATTAGTGACGAGGAATGCCAACAGATTAAGCAGGGCCTGGTCCAGATACGCCAAGAAATTGAGCAGGGACTATTCGAGTTCTCTGCAGCGCTGGAAGACATCCACATGCATGTCGAGAACGCCCTGATCGAGCGGTTGGGTGATGTGGGCCGTCGTCTGCACACGGCTCGCAGCCGAAACGATCAGGTTTCCACCGACCTGCGAATGTGGGTTCGCGACGCCATCGACAAGATTGATCAAAGAATTGAGGCTCTTCAGAAAGCCTTTCATCGCCGCGCCGAAAACGACCGGCACGTCATTCTGCCAGCCTACACTCACCTGCAGCGGGCCCAACCGGTCCTGGCCTCCCACTACTGGCTGGCCTATTGCGAAAAACTTGATCGCGATCGTCAGCGCCTGGCAGGCGCGGCGCAGGGCGAATGTATTGACCTTAGGGACCGGTGCGGCGGCGGGTACCTCGTTGCCGATCGATCGAGAGTACGTCCGCGCGCGACTTGGTTTTGATTCGCTGGCTGCGAACAGCCTGGATGCTTCCGGAGATCGCGACTTTGTTTTGGACTTCGCCTTCGCACTGGCCGTGACGGCTGGTCATTTGAGCGGATGGGCGGAAGAGTGGATCCTGTGGTCCACGCAAGAATTCGGTTTCATCCGTCTACCGGAACACTTCTGTACCTGTTCGTCCATGATGCCACAGAAGATGAACCCCGACGTTCTGGAATTGATCCGTGGTCGAGCGGCACGTGTTACCGGAAATGTGACCAGCCTGTTGGTTTTGGTCCAAGGACTGCCGCTCGCCTACAACCGCGATCTTCAAGAGGACAAGCAACCGTTGTTCGATTCGTTCGACACGGTCGAAGCGTGCCTTGAAATTGCCGAACCGATTGTATCCCAGAGCGAACTGGATACGGATGCGATCAACAGTCGACTTGAAGCGGGCTACTTGGATGCCACAACCTTGATGGAACACTTCATTCAAAAAAGCCTGCCGCAACGAACCGCACACCACGCGGTGGGGACACTGGTCCGCAAAGCGATTGCAGCCAACATCGCGTTGCGTGATTTGCCGCTGGAGGACTTTCAAGCGGTTTACCCTGACGTTGATCGGTCGGTTTACGACGTACTAGGTACGGCGCCGCCATCAGCGCGTTTGAAAGCTATGGTTCGACGTCGCCCGATCAGGTCGATCATCAGATTCAGCAGTGGGCAGAAAGGCTGAACGTTTCAAATTCCGAGTTACCCTGAACTGGCTTTCGAAAAAACAAACCCATGATGAACATCTCAGAATCTTCGGCGAAGAAATTGACTCCGGCACAGAACGTTCCGTTGTCTGGAGACTGGCGGCCATCCAACCATGTATTTTGGCTAGCTTGCACGGCACTGCTGATCGGTATGGTTCTGGTCGCCAACTCCCGACCGGTCGGCGCCCAGCCGGCGGAAGACGAGATCACCGCGGACGATGCGGAGGCCGCAGCAGCACCAGGGAAAGACGACGACCCGCTGGGCTTACGGGTTGAACGGCCGATCGTCGCGGCCATTCGCGAAGCAGATCCACAGGATCCGGCGAAATTAATCATCGCGATTGACCAGTTGCTTGAGCTAGGCGAGCAGACATTGGCCGAAGAATATGCCAATCGATTGGTTGGCTTGAATCTGAATGATCAGGCGCTGGTGGATACGGGCCTGAAAGTCGGACCGGTTCCTCTGCTGCGTCTTTCAACCGGCAGAGCCTTGACGGCAGAATCCCGTCAGCTGATGCGACGTATGCTGGATGCCGTGCGGGAGTTTCGCCGCGATGCAAATCGACTGGCCGAGCTGGCCGATCAAGCCGCACAATCGAGCGGCAGTGTGCGTCGGCATGCTATTGCCGATCTGCGCGCTGCGGGACCGACCAGTGTCCAGCCGTTGATCCGCCTGCTGGCGAAACGCGACAAGCCCCAGACTCACGTCTACCTGCGGGACGCCTTGGCACAGCTGGGCGAACAGGCGATCGATCCGCTGCTGGCTGTTTTGCAATCGAAGGACGACCACTTACAGCAGCAGGTACTATTAACGTTGGCTCGAATGCGGGCAGGACCGGCGATCTACGACGTCATGTGCCGTGTCGCGATGCCCGCCGGATCCGCCGGCTACCGCGACGCGGCAAATCGAGCGGCCATTGCCTTGCTGGACCGGATCCCGACAACGCACAGCGTGAAGCACAGCGTTTACCGAGTGGTTCATGACTACCTCACGGGCCAGCGAACGCTACCGGCAGACATCGACGACAATTCAGTCGTTTGGTACTGGCAAGACGACAAGCACGAATTGATTCGGCTATCGGTTCCCAGGCACCACGCGGCGGCTGCTACCGCGGTTCGTCTGGCGGGGCAACTTTACGATGTCGACCGCAACGACACACGCCTGGCGCGCCTGTCGGCCCTCGCGCAGTTGAACTGGACCAAGTTGCACAAAGGATTGGACCAGGGGCTGCACCAACCGACGGCGAATCGAGTGCAACGCCTCGCGCGTGATGATTCGGCCGAATTCATCGAAGACGTGTTAGCGCTGGCGCTACGACGCAAGATCACACCCGCTGCGATCGGGGCCGTCGAAATGATAGCGGCGGAAGCCAACAAGGCCGCAAACGGCATCCCCGCCTTATTGAACCACAGCGGTCCATCGCCAACACCTCTGGCGCAGTGCCTGTCGCATCCCGATCGCCGGCTGCGGTTCGCCGCGCTGGAAGCGGCAATTGCCGCTCGACCGGAAACGTTATTCGCCGGCGCTAGCGGCATACCATCCGGTTTGAAGTTCTTTCTCAATACGGGCCGCCTGCCACGGGCGATTATCGCTGACCCTCGACCCGCGCGTGCCCAGTTGTTGAGCGCCTTGCTGACGGAAATCGGCTGGGAGTCCGATATATTTTACACCGGCCAGGCCATGGCGTGCGCCGCCGCCCGGCGCGCCGACTACGCCGTTGCTTTTGTCGCGCTGACGGTCGATCATCATGACTCCTGCGAAACGCTGGCCACCCTACACGATGACGTACGGACCGCGGACTTGCCGGTCGGCCTGATCATCGAGGCCCATGACCGTCCAATCGCGGAACGCGTGACCGATCGATTCGCGCTAACCGAAGCTTTTCTGGTACCACGCGATGCCCTTACCGCTCAGGAGCGACTTACCCGGTTAGTGATCCTGGCCGGGGATCGATTTGTACCGCACGAACGGCGAGTGAAAAACGCTGCCCGAGCCGCCGAACTGTTCGTCACCCTCAGCGACCGTCAAGCGGGATTGTTTGAATGGTCGGGCCTCGAAGAAATTCTTGAACTCAGCTTGTACAACCCATCGTTTTCCGAGCCGGTCGCCAGGGCGCTTGGAAATTTGCGATCGCCCGCCGCGCAACGCGCCTTGGCCAACGCTGCGACCGCGGTGACGGCGCCGATCGCGCTGCGGCGGCACGCCGCAGCGGCATTTGCCACCAACGTCCAAAAGCATGGCATCGGCCTGACCATTGTGGAAATACAACGCCTCGCCAAGTTTTACGACCAGCAGGCAGACACCGGGCCCGAGACCGAAGAAGTCATGTGGTCCCTGCTGGATACGCTGCAAAGCGTCACAAAATGACCCCGCCCTCCGATATCCATTCCGACGTCTTGCCGCCGCTGCCGGATCTGATCGGTCGGGGCGTCGCCATGCAGGAAGTTTATCGCATCACGAAGAAAGTGGCGAGAACAAACGCGTCGGTCTTGCTGCTGGGTGAAACGGGGACTGGCAAGGAACTGATTGCCAAAGCGGTCCATCACCTGAGCCATCGCCGCAACGGTCCGTTTGTGCGTGTCAACTGCGGCGCGCTGTCCGAAAGCCTGCTGGAAAGCGAGCTCTTTGGCCACGTCCGTGGCGCGTTCACCGGCGCGGTAGGGAACCGGGCTGGACGTTTCGAAGCGGCACATACCGGGACGATATTTCTGGACGAAATTAATTCCACCTCTCCCAAACTACAAGTCAAGCTGTTACGAGTTCTGCAAGAACGCGAATTCGAACGGGTCGGTGATACAGATACGATCCGCGTCGACACACGTGTCATTGCGGCTTCCAACCGAGACCTGATCCGCGAAATTGAATCGGACCGATTCCGGGAAGATCTCTTTTATCGCTTGAATGTTGTCCCAATCCGCATCCCCCCCCTGCGCGAACGACGCGAAGACATTTCAGAACTCGTCAGTCATTTCCTCAATCATTACAACGAACTGAATGACCGATTCGTGGTTCACATCCATTCCGACGCAATGCAACTCCTGCAGGAGTACCGCTGGCCCGGCAACGTGCGTGAACTGCAAAACTATTTAGAACGAGCGGTCGTTCTGGCGGACGGTGACGAACTGACTCCGGACCTGTTGCCCGACGACTTACATTCGTCCGAAGGTCCTCCGCGTCAGGGTCGTCGCGCCGACCTGGAATCGTTGGCGTGCGAATTGGTGCAGGAAGGTCTGGCGAGCGCGGGCGCTAACGACGACAATCTTCACGCACGGATCGTGAACCGTATCGAACGGGAATTGATCGCTCAAGTGATGGCTGGCTGTGATAACATCCAAGTAAAGGCAGCCAACAAGTTGGGTATTAACCGAAATACGTTGCACAAGAAGTTGAAGGAATATTCGCTCGAAAAGTAGGGAACGCCGAACATCGAACGTCCAACGTTCAGACATCGAAAGTTTGTTAACGCCACGCGAACTCGACTCTTGACTCGCCCATGACTGGAATCTCCGTTACCTGTTTTGCTGCCAGTTACGCGGTGGCGTTGGCACTGGAAGTGTCGAGGCTGTTTTTCCGCAGCGGAGTGCGGGGTGCGCTGATGCTGGGTTTTGCCGGCGCGGGGCTGGTCGCTCATACGATTTTCCTCGGCCTTCGATTCGCGAGTTATGAAAGCGGCCCCGTTTCCGGATGGTTTGATTGGTTTCTGTTGGCTGCCTGGCTTCTGACCGCGACGTATATCTACCTGACCTATTACCACCCCCAGAATCCGATCGGTCTGTTCGTCCTGCCATTGGTCTTGATCCTGATTGCGGTTGGTTACGGGTTTCGTTCGGATACGACCTTCGCCGGCGGTGTGAGAGTGTGGGGACTGATCCATGGAATCTCGCTTCTGTTAGGCCTGGTCGTCGTGTTGATTGGTTTTGTCGCCGGTCTGATGTACCTGATCGAGGCTGCACGTCTGAAACAGAAACGCCCACCCGGTCGTCGCTTTCGGCTGCCGAGCCTGGAGTGGGCCGAAAAAGTGAACGGCCGCACGATCGTTTTTTCGACAATCCTGCTGGGTCTGGGCGTCCTTTCCGGCCTGGCCATGAACGCCTTGAACCACCGGCAAGGGGATACCTCCCTACCCTGGACGGATCCGGTGGTGATGAGCAGCAGCTTGCTATTGGCCTGGTTGATCGCGTCGACCGTCTTTAATTTCACCTACCGACCGGCGCGGCAAGGCCGGAAAGTGGTCTACTTGACGCTGGCCAGCATGGTCTTTTTGCTTTTGGCGCTGAGTATGATCCTGTTCGCTCCTTCCCAACATCCAACGCAGCGGGCCACGGGGGCACACGATGCGAAGGCATTCTCTGGCACGGTCCCTGTTCGCACGCGCGAACCAGTGACGGACCAATGCGCCCAGACAATCACTCCCGCGTGGCGAGGTCTACCGGGATGAAAGTTCAATTGGTAGGCGTCAGCCATCATTCAGCGCCGGTCGAGCTTCGGCAGCGTCTGGCATTTCGGCCCGATCAAGTTCCGGAAGCATTGGGCGGACTGCGCAGTCGTTTTCCCCAAACGGAAGCGGTCTTACTTTCGACCTGCAATCGCGTGGAAGTCTACACGGCGGCGGACGCCAACCGCGCCAGTCCCTCGCACCACGATGTCGTTCATTTCCTGGCAGATTTCCACCAGGTCGACGCGACCGATATTTTTGACGAACTGGTCGAGCGGACGGGGGAAGATGCCGTGCGTCATCTGTTTTACGTTGCGGCGAGCCTGGACAGCATGGTATTGGGCGAAGCTCAGATCCTGGGACAGGTCAAACAGGCCTACGAACTGGCCAATCAAGCCGGCGCGACCGGGCCATGGACCCACAGCATCTTCCAGTCGGCCCTCAAGGCGGCTCGGCGCGTGGCGTCCGAAACTGCCATCAACCGGCGTCGCACCAGCGTTCCTGGCGTGGCCGTCGCTGATTTCGCGAAGCAGATCTTCGAGCGATTCGACGACAAGGTGATCCTGGTGATCGGTGCCGGCGAAATGGCCGAGGAAACACTTCGCTATTTGCGGAACGAAGGGGCACGCAATATATCGATCATCAACCGCACGCTGGAGACGGCACAGCAAGCGGCCGCGCGCTGGTCGGGTCGGGCAGTTCCCTGGGATCAGCTGGATCAGCATCTGATCGAAGCCGATTTGGTGATCGGCACGACCGGATCCGAACAGCCGATCATCACGTTGAAGGACTATCGCCGCATCGAATCGAGTCGTTACCAGCGGCCGCTGTGCATTCTGGATCTGGCCGTCCCCCGCGACTTCGAGCCGACGATCGGTGAATGTCTGGGCGTCTACCTGTATAGTATCGACGACCTGCAAGAAACTTGCCGTCGGAACCGCCTGGCTCGCGAAAAGGAATGGCCAGCCGCTGAATTGATCATCGAAGAGGAGGCAACCAGATTCATGGAAGAGCTAAATCACAAGGCCACCGCACCGACCATCCGCCGGTTGCGCGATTCGTGCGAAGTCTTGAAACAGCAAGAGATCGATCGGCTGTTTAACAAGCTGTCAGATTTAGACGAAGGATCGCGCGACGAAATCCAAAAGACGTTCGACCGCTTTTTGAACAAGGTGCTGCACCCTCCGCTAGAATCGCTACGGGACGAAGCGCGTAGCGGCACTCCGCATGGCCTGCTGGAAGCCCTCCGCCGTTTGTTTCAGCTGAAGGATTGAACGGCGGAACTTCGACGTTTAGCGCAAGGGCGGCTTGCCCATCAATCGCCGCAGCAGACCGATTTGGCCCGCATGTAGCATTTCGTGTTTGGAACAAAAGTAGAGTGCTTCCAGCTTGGTCTTGAAGATCGGATGGGGATTGACCAACGGCGTGTCCAGATCGTCGCCTTCGTACTGCGGCACTTCGCGCACAACCGCATCAAACACCCGGTCCAACATCGCACGAATTTCTTCAGGGCCCGGGTAGGCCGACGCGTTGTCCTCGGGCGTCGACCCCTTGGCGAACCGTCGCAGATCATTTTTGGAAATCAAATCCCAGTCGCCCGGCTGCAGGTTTCTGAGTCGTTCCAGGCAGAGCCGAAATTGGGCCATCGCCATGTGACCCACTTGCCATCCGATGTGGGTAACCCCTTCGCTGGGCATGCGAAACCAATCGCCCGGCTCTAGGTCTTCCAACAGCGACAGCGTATACTTCCGTGCATCCTTGATCTGCTGTAGCGGCAATTCCAGTGCTGGTAACATAACGATTACTAATACCCAACTCATGTTAAAAATCCAAGGTGGCACGGTTTATGACCCGGCCAACGATATTAACGGTGAGGTTCGAGACCTCTGGATCGACGGCGACAAAATCGTCTCGGCGCCGACGGACCCTGACGTTAAACCGACGAAGACCATCGCTGCCGACGGCCTGGTCATCATGCCTGGCGGTATCGATATGCACTGTCATATCGCGGGTCCCAAGGTAAATATCGCTCGCAAGATGCGACCGGAAGAAAAGCGGGCCGACAAGAAAATTCTCCGAACGGCGAACACGCACAGCGGCACGATGGGAAGCGCGCCCAGCACGTTCGCGACGGGCTATACCTACGCAGGTCTCGGTTATACAACCGCCTTCGATGCGGCCATTCCTCCGCTGGATGCGCGGCATGTCCACGAGGAGTTTGAAGATACCCCCTGTTTGGATAAGGGCTTCTACGTCCTGGTTGGCAATAACCATTACGTCATGCAATCGATACAGGAAAAGGATCCGCAGCGGCTGCAGAACTTCCTGGGATGGTTGCTCAATGCGGCAAAAGGCTACGCGCCAAACTGGTCAATCCGGGCGGCGTCGAAGTCTGGAAACATCATCCTTCGGGCAACGTTTCCGGACTGGACACACACGTCGATCATTTTGACGTGACACCTCGCCAGATCATCATGTCGGTTGCGCAAGCCGGAAACGCGCTGGGTTTGCCACATCCGGTGCATATTCACTGCAATAACTTGGGCATGCCCGGCAATTGGACCACAACGCTGGAGACAATGAAGGCGCTAGAGGGCCATCGCGGCCATTTGACGCATATCCAGTTCCATAGTTACGGCGGCGGCGAAGGCGACGAGAACACGTTTAACTCGAAAGTTGCACCGCTGTGCGATTACCTGAACGAACACGACAATATTACGGTGGATGTCGGCCAGGTGATGTTTGGTGAAACGACCAGCATGACGGGCGATGGTCCCCTGGGCTATTACCTGGCAAACGTCTACGGCACCAAATGGTTCAGCGGCGATACGGAAATGGAATCGGGTTGCGGCATCGCCCCAATCAAGTATCGGAACAAGAGCCTGGTGCATTCGATGCAGTGGGGCATCGGGCTCGACTGGTTTCTGATGGTCCAGGATCCTTGGCGGCTGGCGATGAGCACCGATCATCCCAACGGCGCTTCGTTCCGGGCTTATCCGCAGATCATTAGACTCCTGATGGATCGCCACTATCGCAAGGACATGTTGAAGGAATGTCATCCGGCGGTTCGCGAGCGTTGCAACTTCCCCGATATCGACCGCGAGTACACCCTGAACGAGATCGCCGTTATCACCCGCGCCGGTCCTGCCAGAATGTTGGGGCTGCCATTCAAGGGCCAGCTGGGTCCCGGCGCCGACGCGGATGTGACAATTTATACGCCGCACGAGAATAAAGAGATCATGTTCGAAGTGCCTCGCTACGTCATCAAGAGCGGCCAGATTGTCATCGAGGATACCGAACTGCGGCATGCTCCCGATGGCAGTACCTTGTTCGTCGGTACAAAACATGATCAAGACCGCGAGGCGGAGATCGGCGAGTGGTTCGAAAAATACTACTCGATCCGCTTTCGCAATTACCCGGTCTCGTCAGACTACATACAATCGCCCCGCGAGGTCGCCTGCAGTTAACGGCAAAGGTGATTTAGCCACGGATGAAACCCGCGTGAATTGGTAGCTACATTCCTCGTGGTTCGCAGCAGCGGTGACACTGGTGTACGACAGTATTTGACGCGGATATAATCCAGTCTATCCTTTGGTCTTTTCAAATTTCTCGTCGTTAGCAGGCAACTACAATTGGCTTCCTACGGTAATTCACGCCGTCCGAGCATGGGCGGCGCCGGCAGCGCGATTAAAGTCCGGCTGATGATTGCGCTCGCGATTGTCCTATTTTCGGTCGTCTCCTACTACATGGGGACCTCCAAAAACCCGGTTACCGGCGAAAACGAACGCGTCGCTATGGACGTCGATCAGGAAATAGCGATGGGATTGCAAGCCGTGGACGAAGTGATCGCTCAACACAAGGGTGAGATCCATCCTGGTACGGTCGAGCACGCGCGCGTCGATCGCATCGGCGACGAATTGTTGCAAGCGCTGGACAAGGAGTTGGAGTCCAAAGGGCTATCGAATCCTTACCGAGAGAAATTTGAATTCCATCTTTTGGCCGACGAGCAAACCGTGAATGCATTCGCTTTACCGGGAGGACAGGTCTTTGTCACATGGGCCTTATACGAGCGTCTCGACGAACAAAACGATGACGAGTTGGCCGGCGTGATTGGCCACGAGATAGGACACGTGTTGGCGCAGGCATGGCGCCAAGCGACTCGCCAAGCAGAAGCTGAGTCAGGGAATTTCCGGGGCCGTGGGCGTTGCGGCGGGCGATCAACGGAGTAGTCAGATGGCCGCCGCCGTGGCGAATATGGTCAACATGACGTACGGACGGCAAGACGAACTAGAATCGGATAGCTGGGGCGTAAAGCTGATGGCCATGGCCGGCTACGATCCGTACGCGCTGATCGGCGTCATGAAGGTCCTTGAAGAAGCCTCGGGCGGGAGCAAACAGCCAGAGTTTCTCAGCACGCACCCCAAGCCTGCGAATCGCATCGAATACATCAAGCGGGTGATTGAGGCAACGTTGCCCGAACGTCCGCTGCCCGATGGAGAGGTACCCGAACGGCCCCTGCGGTGAACGACCTTTCCGTCGTTGGCGATTACAGCGTCTTCTTTTCAGCCGGCGGGGCCAGATCCAGATGGCCATGCTTCTTCCGCAGTTTTTTCTCGGCGGGGGCGGCATCGTCCCATTCAAAAAGTGCCCGCTCCCAACCGCCGTAATTTGCATTGGGCAGCACGATCCACTTGTCGCCCCACTTATGCCGATTCTGTTCAACCAGTTCCCGTCGCTGCTCAGCGGTCGGCTTGAACCCAATTCCGACGAAATCGTTCAGGTCGTCACCGATCAAGAGTAGCACCCGATAGCGGTCAGCGACGTAGGTGCGACGGGTTGTCTTGTCCGATGTCCAGAGGTCGCGTTCATGCTTGCTCAGGATGTTGTCGTCCGACCCAGGCTGTTCGATACCGACCAACTCCAGGTTGCGACGCGTTGCACGTTCGACGGCCGTCTCGCGATTTGTAATGAAAAAGACCGTGACTCCGGCGTCGCGGGCAAAGTCAATAAACTCTTTCGCCCCCGGCACCGCCTTCGCATGGGCCTGTTCGACCCACGCCTGCCATGTCTTCACATCGTAGCTACCATTGTTTTTAATCAGTCGCGCCTGGTAGGGCGAGTTGTCCAAAACCGTCTCGTCGACATCCAGAATCACCGCGGGCGGAAGCGGCTCACCAGCACGGGACGCGTCAAGACGTTGCTGCTGTCCGATGTCCGCCGACCATGAACTGTCCCTCAGGGCCACGATCAGTCTGTCTTGCGCCAAGCGATACGCTTGTTCGGACAGCGCCAAGTACTCGCCTGAAGTCTGCATCCACAGCGTGGCGTCCAAATCTTCGTGAGCAATCGGCGGCTGGAGCTCGATAGAGTTACGCTCGGTATCGTCCGTTTGCCGCGAACTGCAACTCAGTGCAATGACGCTGCCGGCGAACATAATCAGCGATATTAAATGGCGGTTCGACACGATTAGGACCATGCGCAGTTTTCGAAAATTGACGACCGAAGTTATTTACCCACCAGCACTACTATAATTGACGGACGATGGTAATTCATCATCGCGGCGAATTGGTGTGTCTTGCAAAGGGATTCCTGGCCGCTATGAGCCGAAATTGAGGTACGCTGAACCACGGCAAATCTTGGCAGACGCTAGCCGCGCCAGAACCCCCGACGTATAAATGAACAGAAGAAATGAACGAACAAAGGCGATCTTCATGGCGATAAGATGTTCGTGGTCCGCCCTAGTCATTTGCGCGATTGCACCATGTGCGGTGTGGTCTGCCGAAGGTGATCCGCCCGCCGCTGCGGCGGTCCAGCGTTCGGCGATACCGAGCGAGGATGAACAGCGCGAAAAGCTCGAACTGATTCGCGACGTGTATTCCGAGCAGGGCGAGGCAGCCAAGACACCGGCTCAGAAGGCCACATTTGCGAATATGCTGCTTGCCGAAGCTCAAGATACGTCGAACGACCCGGTTGGACGCTACTTGCTGATCCGCCTGGCCCGCGACGCGGCTGTCGAGGCTGCCAGCGTGCCAATCATCGTCCAAGCGATCGACACGATGGCAGCCGACTACGAGGTCGACCGAGATCAGCTTCTGGTCGAGGTTTTGACGAGGCTGACAAAGCATGTCCGCAACCCGCAAACGGCGGCGGAAGCTGTTATGGGCATCTTGGACTTGATCGACGATGCGATTCAAAAGGACGAATTCGTCTACGCGGAGAATCTGGGGAAGATTGTCTCGCGCATTGCCGGTAAATCAATCGACAGCGAATTGATCAATCGAGTGCGTTCGCGAAACAAGGAAATCCATAATCTGGCCAAGGAATATGAGGAAGTTGAGGCTGCCTTGGCCGTCCTGGACATGGAACCCTCGAACGCGGAGGCGAACCTGACAGCAGGCCGTTTCTTCTGTTTCTTAAAGAACGATTGGTCCACCGGTTTGCCGATGCTTGCGCTAAGCAGCGAAAAGGCGTTGGCTAACGTTGCTGCCAGCGAGCTGAAATCGCCCGAAGGTGCAGAAAAACAAGTAGCTCTGGGCGACCAGTGGCAGGCGGCTGCCGAGGAACTGAAAAGCGAAGCCCGAATCAGTGCCCTATCGCGCGAATAATGTGGTATGAAAAGGCGCTGCCTGAATTGAAGGGCCTGGCGAGAAGCGAACTGGAAATCAAGATCGAAACACTGCAGAAGTCATTGCCCAGGTCCCCTTCCAAGATTCCGGTGGTCCCGCCGGGAGCCGTGTTGGTGATGACGTTCGACAAGGACTCTATCGTCAAACGCAGCGGTGAAGTTTTTGTGCAGGACTTGAGCGGCAAAGGCACTCACGGTGCTATTCGCGGCGCGGCACACGTCTCCGGCGTCCGCGGTGAAGCGTTGGCGTTTAACGGAACGACGTCGTATGTCGATCTGGGAAACCCGGCCCAGCTGCAGATTAGCGGCAGCCAGACAATTTCCATGTGGATTTGGCCGGACGATCTGAAAGATCGCCGTAACCCATTTTCGAAAGCCTATGGAGGCGAAGGGACGATCACGCTTGAGAAGAATGGCTCATTGAATTACTTCTATGGGACTTCCGGCAAGAACGCGAAACCGACCGCTGGGCATGCGTCAAAGGCAAAAGTTAAGCCAAAGCAGTGGAACCACATTGCGGTTGTCCGTGATCTGAAGGCGCGAAGCATAACGTGGTACGTCAACGGTACTCGCGAGCCGGCACAGAAAGCCAGGTATCCCGCAGCGAAGCCCTCGGCGCTGAAGACCTTCATTGGTAAGGGCTACACGAAGCCGTTCGTCGGCAAGATCGACGAGCTGATGGTCTTTAATCGCGACTCTTTCTCAGCAGGAAATTGGCGCACTTGATCAAGAAGCGCTAGAATGTGGGCTTGCATTCACGGTGGGTCCCAACCACCGTCCCCTCGCCTGCCTGCCCCAGAGCTTGTTACGTGTTACAAAAATTCGATTGTGTTGTTTGCGGTTCCTGTGTCGTTGACATCCTGGTGCGACCGGTGCCGCTGGAGACGCCCATCGGCGGTGGTAAACTGATCGGTGTCGAACCGATCCAGCTGACGACCGGGGGAATTGTCTCCAATACGGGCATCGCCATGGCACGGCTGGGAATGGGCGTGGCTGCCTTCAGCTATGTGGGCGACGACAGTTGGGCTGCGATCATTCGCGATCGATATCTGGAGGAGGGGCTCAATACCGATTACCTCCTGACGCATCCCGACGCGGCGACCAGTACCACCGCCGTATTGGTCGATTCGACTGGCGAACGAAGTTTCGCTCATTGCGTCGCGCGCCGAAAGAAATGACAAAGCGGACCTTTCTGGATCACTTGGATTTGTTTTCCCAAAGTCGGATGACGTTATTCGGGTACTATTCGCTGATGCCAAGGCTGGAAAAGGACCTGCCCGAGGTTCTTCAGGCGATTCGAGAAACCGGCTGCCAGACGGCTCTTGATGCAGCCGGAGTTGGTGGATCGATGCAACCTTTAGACGCCGCCTTGCCGTACCTGGATGTCTATGTTCCCAGCCGCGCGGAGGCAGAGAACCAGACCGGTCAGACGGATCCCCAGCGCATCATCGAAACGTTCCGGCAATGTGGAGCGCCAGGGTTATTGGGCGTCAAGCTGGGCAGCCAGGGAGCGTTGTTGAGTCCAGCGGACGGAGAATTCGTCGAAGTAAGTCCGGTCACGCCACCAGGACCGGTGGTTGATACGACCGGGGCGGGCGACTGTTTTTACGCGGGGTTGCTAAGCGGCCTGTTGAACGGGATGCCTGTCAACGAAGCGGGTCGACTGGCTGCGGCGACGGGCGCCTGCTGTGTCACCGGGTTGGGCGCGACGGCTGGCCTGCGCGATCTACACCAGACGCTGGAGTTAGCCAGTCTGGAATCGCGGCTTTGAACTGTTGCGGTAATGGGAGCGGTACCAGAAAGAAAAGGGCCGCGGGCGGTTCACACCACCCGCGACCTATAACTCCCTCCTGATTGTCTTATCGACGCCTAGTCGGAAAAGCAGCGTCGAAGGCGACGGCACTGGGTTCGAAGTCCCACCGCTTGACGTTTTCACATGCCTCCCGCGCGCCATGCTCGCGGTCCATGCCCACGTCTTCCCACTCGACGGAAAGCGGCCCGCTATATTTAATTTCATTCAAGGCGCGAATGATTTCCTCGAAGCGGACGGCGCCACGGCCCGGCGAGCGGAAATCCCATCCGCGGCGCGAATCACCAAAGTTCAAATGGCTGGCGAGGATACCGCTGCGACCATTCAGCGTCACGATCGCGTCCTTAATGTGCACATGATAGATGCGATCAGGAAACGCACGAATGAACTCCACCGGATCGACGCCCTGCCAAATCAGGTGCGACGGATCAAAGTTAAAACCAAATTCCTCACGATGGTCGACCGCTTCCAGCGCCCGTTCGGCGGTGTGAATATCGAACGCGATCTCGGTCGGGTGGACTTCCAAACCGAATCGGACGCCGCATTCACCAAAGACGTCCAGGATCGGATTCCAGCAGTCGGCAAAATGCTTGAAGCCATCTTCAATCATTGCGTCTGATACGGGCGGAAACGAATACAACATATGCCAGATGCTGGATCCGGTGAATCCGTTGACAACTCCGACGCCAAGCTTCTGCGCGCGCGGGCAGTGTTCTTCATCTCTTCGCTCGCCCGTTTGTTAACACCCTCCGGGTCGCCGTCACCCCACACATAGCCGGGCAAAATCCCTTTATGCCGCTCATCAATCGGATCGCAAACCGCCTGGCCAACCAGATGATTACTGATAGAAAAACACTGCAGGTCGTATCGTTCCAGTAGTTCGCGCTTTTCGGAACAATAGGCGTCATCGGCCTTGTCGACCTCGAAGTGGTCGCCCCAACAGGCGAGTTCCAATCCCTGGTACCCGAATTCGCTGGCCGTCCGTGCCATGTCTTCAATCGGTAAGTCGGCCCATTGGCCGGTAAACAAGGTCACGGGACGTGCCATACTTCGCTCCTTTTGAAAGATGTTCGAATCGTCGAGCGGATACGACGCACACCTGCGGATCCGCTTCTTCCTGGAACCGACTATTTTGACAGATTCTTAACGGTCTTCAACTACCCGACGACTAGGGAATGGGTCGTTGTCGCGGATCAACCCACTTTGCTGGTTGAATGCCTGGGCCAACGTTCGTTTCGCAGCAAGAATTTGCCAGTGTAGACGAACGGCGGTGCTCGCAATGCTTGCCGGCTTGCCCCATTGAGCGTAGGGTCAAAGTATACAAACGAGTCGTAAATTGCAATGTTTGCTGCACTTACGAATACGTCGGGAACCAGATCCCATCCGAGGTCTTCGTCCGTAGACTTTCTCCAGTCAGGACAGACCTCCAGGGATCACGCCGAAGGGTCAACAATTCCTCTTTGCCGATGCCAGATTTCGTTGACCAGCCGAGGCTGCTACGAGATGTTGAAGAGTTGTAGAACTCATTCAACCCAGCAGGCTCATTCATGCAATTCGTTCTTCAGCCCTGGCAACTGTACTTTCTCATTCTCACTGGCTGGGTGAATCGGCAACAACAGAATGTGATCAACCACCTACGAATCGAGAATCAGATCGTCAAGGAGCAACTGGGCAAGAGCCGAATCCTGCTCAACGATGACCAGCGACGTCGACTTGCTGTCAGCGGCAAGATCCTTCGGTCGCAAACTGCTCGAAGAGGTCGGTACGCTGTTCACACCGGATACGATCCTACGTTGGCATCGGACTTTGGTTGCCAAGAAGTGGGACTACACCCACCAGCGTAAATCTGTGGGCAGGCCGCGCGTAGCCAAAGAGATTGTCGATCTGGTTTTGCGTTTTGCACGCGAGAACCCCACGTGGGGTTACGACAAGATTGAGGGCGCTTTGGCAAATCTTGGCCACGAGGTGTCCGACCAAACGGTGGGCAACATTCTCAAAGATCATGGAATTGAGCCAGCCGGTGATCGCAAGCGGCAAACGACGTGGGCCACCTTCCTGAAAGCTCACTGGGACGTCCTGGCGGCGATCGACTTCACCACGGTGGAAGTCTGGACTACCCGGGGCTTGGTCACGTTTTACTTGCTGTTCGTCATGGATCTGAAAACGCGTCGCGTTCAGTTCGTCAATTGCACGACGAACGCCAAAGAACCGTGGATGAAGCAGCAAGCTCGTGAATTGACCAACTTTGAAGATGGCTTTCTCAACGACAAGCGGTATCTCATCATGGATCGCGATGGTGCTTTCTGCCCAGCGTTTCGCGAGATGCTCCGGCTGTCGGGTGTGGAACCGATCGTTCTACCGCCGAAAAGTCCAAACTTGAACGCTTATCTCGAGAGGTTTTTCAGATCGCTGAAATCCGAGTGTCTCGATCGAATGATCTTCTTTAGTGAGAAATCTCTGCGCAACGCTTGCCATGAATTCCTGGCGCATTATCACGGCGAGCGAAATCATCAGGGCCTGGGTAACTCGATCATCGAGCCGGGTGAAGAAGTTGGCCAGCATCATGGCGATATCGAATGCCGCGAGCGGCTTGGTGGTTTGTTGCGGTACTACTATCGCAACGCTGCATAACAATTTCGACGTAGCAGCCGCCTCAATCGTGCGTCCGCTGTGCGCCCGCCAGCCAATCTGGGCTCTGTCGACGCAATATCGAAGCCATAGAGCAGCGATCTCGTCCGAGATTCCGGCTTCGCGAAGTTGTTAAATCCGAATTGCCAAAGAACTTTGCGATCGTTTGTATATTTTGACCGTACGCCATCAAACGTATTGAACGAACACTGGCTAATCACTAATCACGGCCTGACCCCAAGGTTTTCCCAAACTTGAACGCTCATCTCGAAAGGTTTTTCAGATCGCTGAAATCCGAGAGTCTCGATCGAATGATATTCTTTAGTGAGAAATCTCTGCGCAACGCTTGCCATGAATTCCTGGCGCATTATCACGGCGAGCGAAATCATCAGGGCCTGGGTAACTCGATCATCGAGCCGGGTGAAGAAGTTGGCCAGCATCATGGCGATATCGAATGCCGCGAGCGGCTTGGTGGTTTGTTGCGGTACTACTATCGCAACGCTGCATAACAATTTCGACGTAGCAGCCGCCTCAATCGTGCGTCCGTTGTGCGCCCCCGCCAGCCAATCTGGGCTCTGTCGACGCAATATCGAAGCCATAGAGCAGCGATCTCGTCCGAGATTCCGGCTTCGCGAAGTTGTTAAATCCGAATTGCCAAAGAACTTTGCGATCGTTTGTATATTTTGACCGTACGCCATCAAACGTATTGAACGAACACTGGCTAATCACTAATCACGGCCTGACCCCAAGGTTTTTGACCCCAAGGTTTTCCCTGGTCGGCTCGATGAATTCGTAACCGAAGTCACTAAGCTCTGGCTCCACCAACTGCGACGTCGCAGCCAAAAGGGTCGAGCAGCGTGGCCGTGGGAACGAATGCATCGGCTGGTTGATTGCTATCTACCACAGCCGAAGATCCTCCATCCGTATCCGAAAGATCGATTTCGCGCCCGACTAGCGGCAAGAGCGTATGAGGTAGTACTTCGCGTACGGATCCGTGCGGGGGGCGGCTGGCGACAGCCGTCCCTACCGCGAGCCCCGCGCAGCGCCGACCCGCGCAGCGCCCCCTTTTCCGTCCATCACTTATGCACATTGACCCGCGTATTTGGGAGCTTCTCCTTCAAGTTGGCGATTGCTTCGTTGGAGGCTTTAACGCGGCCGACGTGTAGCTCCTTGAGGTTCTTGAGTTGACCAATATGTTTCAATCCGGCGTCGCTGATATTGGAGCCGTAGAATCGCAAAAAAGCCAAATTCTTCATGGCATGCAGATGTCGAAGTGACGAATCTGTAAGTAATCTTCCACTCACACTGAATCGATAAAGATCGTCAAGCTCCGACAAATGAGAGAGTCCCTTATCGGTCACGTTACGCGTCATCTTGAGATTCAATGTTCTTAGGGCGGCCATTTGTCCGACATGTAACAGGGCATCATCTCCGATGTTCGTATAACTCAAATTAAGTTCCTCAAGGTTTGAGAATCTTGTCAGAGATGCAAGATCCGCATCGTTTCCAGATGACCGTCCTTGGCAATTGAGAACACGCAGACCAATATGAACATGTTCATATCCCGAACCAGTGATGTTTGGACATGATATTAGTTCTAGATGTTTGAGTTGAGAAAGATTGCGCAAGTGCCGTAATCCAGCGTCCGAAATCTTGCTACCTCGCAGTTTCAAGCGTTCTAACTTTTTCAGGTTCGTTAGAAAAGCCAATCCCTCATCTGTTAGCGGGCTTGCCTTGATTTCTAAAATGCGCAGGTTAAACAATTGTCCAAGGAAAACCGAATTCTTGTCATTAATACTCTGGCCTTCTTCGATGGATAACTCACGGGCATTGCGAATTTTTGACAAGAGCCGTAGCTCACTATTGGAAATTGACCGCTCGTGAAATGTTATCGCTAACCCTTCGGGATCATCGATCAGTTGGGTAACGGTCACGCCTGTCGGCTTTGAGGGCGGCGTGCAATGACCTACTTCTGTAAATTGGATGGGGAGGAGCGACAGGCCTACAATTACTGCTACGATCGGACGTCGACTCCTGTACATTTGTGATAACATAACGGCGTACCCAGTTGAAAATTCCGCACCTGGAAATCACGACTCCCGCGATCAATTTGCGCGAGCAATTTGGTGGTGTTCCGCGATGGCGTTAGATTGATTGGTGTGTTTACAGCAACGAATCGAAAAGACAACTAAGTTTGGGGTGCCTTGATCTATTCGACGTGTTAACCAGCTGCCCGTAAGAAGTTTGCACTGTTGCAATTTACAGAAAAATTCGAATTGCCCTACCACAGACGAAACAGAAATATGCCTTCGCCGTCGTTAGAGGAGCACTCTGGGGTCAGGCCGGAGGAGCACTCTGGGGTCAGGAGCACTCTGGGGTCAGGAGCACTCTGGGGTCAGGCCGTGATTAGTGATTAGTGAGTGTTCGTTCAATCCGTTTGATGGTCCGCGCCAGCTTGGGCGATGGTGATTCGATCCGCTGCAAGGCGCGGCTCACGCTGGTGTGACTCTTGTATCCCAAAGCGGCTGCGACTTGAGTTGCTGAATATCCAAAACGGCGGCGGGCTATCGAGGCGGCAACCGCACGCCCCGCGGTCTCGCTCCGGCGGCCTGCGCACCAGGCGATGCGGTCCTCGTGCATTGCATCGGCCACGACGTCCAAAATGACTTCAAGTTGCGGCCGCGGCCGCAACTGCTTCAATGCGGGGATATCTTGATCTTCCGGGCGATCCGCCAGCAGCTTCCCAATCCGCTTAATGAATTGACTCGATCCGACAATAAGTCCCTGTGCGGCCTCGGCCCAGGGCACCGGCGGCGGGTCGCGCATTCCATCCCGGACGAACTGGCGGTAACGCTTGCGGGCCTCTCTGCGGCTACGGCAAAACTCACGCAGCACCGAGTCATAGGTCATCCACGACAAAGTGCGGTCGTTCCGATGATATCCCGGATAGCTGCTCCAGCGGTGAGCTTCCGGCCGGTCGACCATCTTCGCCCGGACCGGGTTGAGGTGAAGGTAGCGGCTCAACTCGCAGAAGTAACCTTCATCTTCCACCAGCTGCCCCTTGAACCGCCCCTGAAACAGGTGACCCGCGCGCCGGTGCCGTCGATTGAAATAGCTCGTATAACTGCCGTTAAAGTGTTGCATCCCGGTCGACAAATTGGCACGAGGAGTTCCGACAAAGAGGTGATGATGGTTGTCCATCAGCACAAAAGCGTGCAGCTGCCAATCGTACGTCTCCACCGTCCGCTGGAGCCACTCCAGCCACCGCTGGCGATCGCGGTCGTCCGAGACGATATCTCGCCGCTCGATCCCGCGGGACATCACATGATACAGGGCCCCTTCGTACTCCACTCGCAATGGTCTGGCCATGGCCCAAGCGTAACCTGGCTCTGGCCGGTACGCAAGACTAATCACTAATCACGGCCTGACCCCAGATCTGCCTTCTGATCACTGGCCATGGCCCTAGATCCAGCGATCTGATAACCGGACGTCTTCAGTCCAGCACGGCAATGATCTGACCATCGCTAGTGATCACGGCCTGCACACGAGATCTGCGCCGCTCGATCCGCGGGTACATCACCTGAACAGGGCCCCTTCGTACTCCACTCGCAATGGTCTGGCCATGGCCCAAGCGTAACCTGGCTCTGGCCGGTACGCAAGACTAATCACTAATCACGGCCTGACCCCAGATCTGCCTAATCACCCCTTGTACTCCGACCGCAAGGTCTGGCCATGGCCCAAGCGTAACCTGGCTCTGGCCGGTACGCAAGACTAATCACTAATCACGGCCTGACCCCAGATCTGCCCTTGACCCCAGATCTGCCTGTTGACCCCAGATCTGCCTGACCCCAGATCTGCCGCACAACGGTATTGGGGCTAGGGCGGAGGGAAGGGGGAATGAATCGCCGTTTCAATCCCAAAATATCGTTAACTAGAAGCCCTTGGAATGGTATCAAAATTTTTCACGCTTCTACACCCTATTGTTGTCGACGCCTTCGGACTTTTGTTCTTCGTGACCCTAAATCCCGAATTAGGCCGTTCCACGCCCGCGTCGAAGCATACTGGCGTAACCATTGTCCTACTTGAACGGTGATCGACGGGACAATACCCGTCACAATTCCCGTCTCGATGCATGAACTTGCCTGTACCGACGGATGACGGTGCCCGCAATGCCTGCCGGCTTGCCCCATTGAAACCGTGGCGGGGGCCTGTAGGGCGGGCGTGCCACAGTGCCACAGTGCCACAGTGCCACAGTGCCACCGCGGCGGAAGATGCGGGCTATTGATTCGAGGTCGTACGGGCGCCGGTGCCAGCGATCGACCTCCGCATGTCGGTATCTGCCTGGATGTTGCGCAGCTGATAATAGTCCATTATGCCTAATGCCCCGGATCGGAATGCCTCGGCCATCGCCTTGGGTATTTCCGCCTCTGCCTCGACCAGCTTGGCGCGGCTTTCCTCGATCGACGCCATTTGTTCCTGCTCGCGAGCGACTTCCATCGCTCGTTTTCCTTCGGCCCGCGCGCGGGCGACTCGCAGGTCGGCCTCGGCCTGGTCCGCCTGAAGACGCGCGCCGATGTTGGAACCCACGTCGATATCCGCAATATCAATCGACACAATTTCGTAGGCGGTCTGTGCATCTAGCCGTCGTGCGAGCACAGCCTTGGAGATACGGTCGGGGTTTTCCAAAACCAGCTTGTGAGAATCCGAGGATCCGATCGCGCTGACGATACCTTCACCCACCCGTGCGACGATCGTCTCTTCCGTGGCACCACCAATCAAGCGTTCGAGGTTCGCGCGGACGGTGACTCGCGCTTTGACCTTGAGCTGAATTCCGTCACGCGCGACGGCGTCCAGCGACGCCTTGCCCGATTCGGCAGCGGGACAGTCGATCACTTTCGGGTAGACACTCGTCTGTACCGCCTCCAACACATTACGTCCTGCCAGGTCAATTGCCGTGGCGTGTTTAAAACTGAGATCGATAATCTTCGCCTTGTGCGCGGCGATGCATGCTCGAACGACCAGCGGCACGTTGCCACCGGCCAGGTAATGAGCCTCCAAGGCGCGACTGGTAATTCCCGTGCTGTCATCCAGGCCAGCTTGTACCGCCATGATCTTGGAACGAATAATGACGGTCGGATTTACCTTACGAAAGGTCATACCCAACAAGTCGAAGATCCCAATCTTCGCGCGCGTCGTGACCGCTTGAATCCACAGCCGGAAATATCGAGCAAAGATCGCGAAGACGAGCAGAAAGACAAAAATCGCAATGATGCTGGCCACGATCACGAACATCGTACTGCGATCGTTCTGAGCCAACAGCGCGGGAAGCGAATCAATGCGGAACATAAAAGGCACCTCTGGGGGTCAGAACCCGCCGGCGAACTGGAAGTTCCCCGACACGTGGGCGTGCCTTTCTTTTACCCTGCACGGCGACCATGTCAAGGTAGCGGACATGAAGATCGCAGGCCGTGACGGTAAGGGCAGCATCGACCGACCGATGGGCCGCGTAAAACGCGTTCAGCGCGTATCGTCGAAGGGATCGCCCGTCACGCTGTCGATTGGCCGCGAAAGCACATCGTCTGTCGTGTCAGATTCCGATGGACGCGGACGCTTTCGGACCACCAGGCGATTGTTGCGGATTTTAACCACCTGGACCGATTCGCCTTCTTCGATCGAGCCCGATTCGCAGACGGCGTCCAGCGTCTGATTTTCGATTCGAACGGCGCCGCCGGGTAGCATCGCCGAACGCGCGATTCCCCACTTACCGACCAGTTCCTGTAGACGGTGTCTCGGGTCGTCTTTTGAAATCACGTCGTCTTCGGTGGGCACGCCTAACAGCAGCATTCGCCCAACAGGCGTATTGGGCAACCACTTCAGCGCCAACACAAAGGCTGACGGCATCCCTATCAACGCGACGGCGGCGAATATCAATCCAGTGCCCGTACCGCCGGAATTAAAGGCAATAAAAATAGAACCAAGAACCGCCGCGATGGAAAGGAACGTGAGGATACCTCCGGACGGAACGAAGATTTCGAGCATGATGATGCACAGCCCGAGAACCATCAGAATTATTGCCCAAACGATGGGAGACATAGTCGCTGGCCTGACATCAAAACACGGGAGAATCGTCCACTTCAGAATTATAGGTTCTTCTGCCGCTTCCGGGTACAAACTCGCCGTTCCCCCGAAAAACCTGCGTCTGCCGCATGGCCAGCATCCGGCTTCCGGCGGTGGACGCTCGACGGCTAATCTAGCGACCGCACGATGACGCGGTTTCCGTGAACCTCAACGACCTCGATCTCGGCACCAACTGCGATCAGATCGCCCTCCGAAATCACATCGATCAGCTCGTCGTTTAAAACCGCCTTCCCCGAAGGGGTCAATTGCGTGGAGGTCACACCGCGCTGACCGACCAGGTGTCGATAGTCCGCCATCTGTTCACGTTCGGTGATCTGCTGGTACAGGTCACCTTCCGGCGGTGCCAGCATGATCTGATTCAAGAGTGGTGCGCTGGGCAAGTAACGGCGCATGAACATCGCGCATCCAACCACTCCCACCAGGCCACCGCCCACGATCAGCAGCGAATCCCGAAGTTGACGCGTCTCGGCTGACGAGGTCGGCAACACAAACGTCTGGCTGGCCAAGACCAACGAAGTCAACATCAACACGCCGCCACCCAAGCCAAAGATACCGAAGCCGGGAATAATAAAGACCTCCATCACCAGACAGGCAACTCCGACCAGGAACAGCACAATTTCCAAAGCGCCCGCCGTTCCTTCCAGAAAATTCGACCAGAAGAACAGCGTGAAGGCGACCGTCGCGACAAACCCGCCGACGCCAATGCCCGGCATTTGCACTTCAGCGTAAACGGCTGTCATTCCGATCACGATCAACAGCATCGCGAGCCCAGGTGACGCCAGCGCGCGTACTAGTTCGTCCGCCCAACCCGGCTCGGCCATCGTCGGGTTATCCTCAAGTCCGTACTCCTGCTTGAAACCTTCGAAACTGTCGACGACGTTCAACACAAGCCCCAGCTGCTCGGCCTCATTTCCGTCGACTTGCAGGTACTCGCCGACATCGCTGATCGTCTCTTCTTTCTGCCAGTCGTCGCGGTCCTCCAGTTGGGCCAGTTCCTCGACGGTAAAGAACTCCGTCAGGCCGTTTTTCAAGTTCTTGTAACGGTTCACCACCACGTCGTCCTGCACCATCGCCCTTAGCAGTGACGGGCTGCGCAACTTGCGCGGAGCGATTTCGTCTTCAATTGCAGCGATCAAGTCCAAACGCTCTTCATCGGTGATTCCCTTGACGCCACCTCCCAATGTCGCGTCGGAGTGCATTATCACGTCGTCGCAGGCGAGCGCCACCAGCGCGGCGGTACCGGTTGCCTCGCGGGGGATGTAGGCAGCCGTCAACACTTTTTCGTTATCCAGATTACTGAGAAAAGCCGTCAATCTCGCCGCGGACGCAACGTCGCCGCCAGGCGAATCGATCCACAGACACAAGAAGTTCACGCCGTTGTCAATCGCTTCGCTCATCATCCGTAGCCGCGTCTCGGCAACTTTTGCATTCAGGGGCCGATTGAGCATAATCATCTGTGCTTTCAACTTTTCGTCGCGTATGCTCACGACCTTCAGGGCATTCCGCGGCAGCCCCAGATGTTGTGCCACCTGGCCCCGATCGCTGGCGAGAAATTCGGCAACACCAAATTCGCGCGCCTGTCGACCGGTCAATATGCCCGGTTCATCCTTCGCAAAGACAACGCGCGTCCGTTCGTTGTCGATGGTCTTCGTCTCACGCAACGATTCTAACTCGCTGGCGAAAACCAGTTGCGATCCATCTTCCGTTTCAACCCGCAACACCTCGCGCGACGGATCCAGCATTCCCAGCGCGATCGGGACAGGCACCGTCCGTCGACTGCTGGCTATTTGTCGATAGCCACTGATCATGGTCTCGTCAATCGGATGGTCCTCATCCTGACCGGCGCTGGCGTCCCCGAATTCGACGTCTTCCGCCATCACGATTTGCTCGCACGCCGCGACAACCAGCGCGGCATGGCCCTTGATGGACCGCGGTAGGTAGGCCACGGTCTTCACTTGCTTCAGCTGAGGGCTGATCAGAAACCGGGCCAACTTCAGGGCGTCTTCAAATTCGCTGCCGCGACCGTACTGCGTCTGGCCGGGCGTAAACTCCAATATCAGTACGGGCCGTCGGCCGTCGACCTTAAACTGGTCCGACGATCGCCACTGCGAGAGCGCACGCCGAATCTGATGGATGACGCGGCGGTCAACATTTCCAGTAATCGGAACGGCGACCTTGACGATTTGTCCTTGCGCCACGGGAGATCCGGCTGGCCTGGCGGCGGCCTGCTCCGGCAATTCGGCCGCTTCGTCGGTCTTCGCGGCCGGTTCAGTATCTTGCCCAAGCGCCGGCGAAGGAATCACCGGAGTCACCTCGCAAAAAATTGCACATGAAATTGCGCAGATCGCAAGCAGATGTTTCAGCATGCGAGGAAGCCACCAATGGTGGTGGTACGTCAATCTGGGAAATTGCAACATCATTCAGAACGCGCCTGTCTAAATCTACTGGCCAACGAGCGGATTTTATCGCGGGGCAATCTGCGCAGTCAATTATAGCGCAGCAGCGGTGTAGGGGAGCTAGATAAGCGTAAAATGCAACCCGCTTTGCGCAAATGGCAATTCAGCGCTTTTCAGACGGTCGCCCGGCCGTCGATTCCGCTGGCGTTTGAAGTACGAGCTGCCAGCCACGCGGTACTCGCGGAGGAGCGAAGTACTCGCGAATTTGTTCCCACGTACTATTGATCACGACTTTCGAGAAGCTGTACGACTTGGACGAGCCGTCGGGATCGTAAATACGCATCGCCACCGGCTTGAACGAGGATCGGTCCAGACGCATTATAGCGCGCTGGAAATTCGCAGAGTCGACTCGGCTCCTTGGGAAAGCGTCGATCCAGATTTCCTTTTCTGCGTACTCCTTCGGGGTAACGACCCGTAGAAAGTAACGTTCCCGTAAGTCAGCTGCTTTGGAACCGAACAGGAACGGCAGGGGCGTGTTGCGAATGGATTTGCCTTGAACCTCCGGAGGGATTGGGTACTCGACAACCTGTTTCGCTTCGTAATTGTGCTGCCAAACCGATTTACCGTTGCAAACCCAGTGTTCTCCCCGCTCGTCTTCCACCTCGTCATACTTCCCCGTTTTCGGATTAAAGTACTCAACTTTGTCGGCACGCATCGTTCCCCGGTCGGGCGCGGCGTACCGAATGATGCCTTCGTTTACTTCAATGGGCTTTTCCTTGTACTGGGGGTAGGCCGAGGCAAACGCCGGATCGTAGTTCCACCGCATAAAGCGACAAGTAAACGTTTTCGTTTTGGTCGTATGCGATTCCCAGGCCGTCAGGACCTGACCCAAATAGACTTCTTCCTCCGGCGTCAGCTGGAACGGCGCACGAACAACCTGCGGTGATCCCTGCGGCGGTTGTCCCTGTCCCGCTTGACTCTGCCCCGCTTGACTCTGCACGGGTTGACTCTGCCCCGCTTGACTCTGCCCCGCTTGACTCTGCACGGGTTGCCCCTGCACGGGTTGACTCTGCACGGGTTGCCCCTGCACGGGTTGCCCCTGCGCTGGTTGTCCCTGCGCTGGTTGTCCCTGCGCTGGTTGTCCGGGCAGTGGTTGTCCAGGCAGTGGGCCGCGGCGTGCCTGTGGCTGTTGGTTGTCTTGCGACGGCCGCGCTTGGGGTGGACCAACTGGCGTGCGGGTCGCTTGTCGAGGCGCCGGGCGATACGGTTGCGACGGCGCGGGCTGCTGCGCAGCGACGTCTGTCTGCAAACAAAACGCCGTCCGCATGGCGATCGCGAGCAATAAGCTGTATCTCATCAGTCCCATTTACATTCTCCGTGAGAACGTGTTCGGAAATTCGTAGGATCGCCTTCCGAAGCCGTGATCTTTCTTGTAGGCCGGAACAAACTCTGTCCCGGCGCGCCGGGATTACCGGCAGCACATTGCCGGAAATCGCCGGAACTGCACTTCGCTTGTTCGCGGCCTACTTGCAGCGTTCGTGAAAAAATCACCGTCTACCCGGACTGCAAATCCTGATAGACCACTTGTACCCGTCTCCTGCTAAGTTCCTGCAGCCGCGGGCGATTGGGCGCGGGCGGGGATTCTAGCAATTGAATTGGGGCGTCTCCAGGGCATTTGCGTTTCCTGTCGCCACGCTTCCCAACGCGCTCAGCCATCCTAGATTGCCAGGCACGGCCCGTTGTGGGACGATCGCTCTTGTCGAAAACATCGTCCATCCAACCCGCGCGACGCATGGCTGAATCGCCGCTGAATATCGTTTATCTCACGCCTGGTGCGGGCGGCATGTTCTGCGGCAGCTGCCTCAGCGACAACATGCTGAGCCCGAGCCGCCACGCAGTTGGGACATTCCGTGTGCCTCGTCCCGCTCTACACTCCGATCCGCACGGACGAACCGGACCAGAGCATCGATCAGCTCTTCTTCGGCGGTGTCAACGTCTACCTGCAGCAGAAGTTTCCGGCTTTTCGATTTCTTCCTCGCGCGATCGATCGCGTACTGGATCGACCCGCCCTTGTCAGCAAACTTGCCGGCAGCTCCATCAGCGTCGATGCCGCTCAACTGGGTGAATTGACTTTATCGATGGTCCGCGGCGAACATGGCAACCAGCGGAAAGAAGTACGGCGTCTGGTCGACTGGCTCGCTCAGCAATCAAAAATCGACGTGATGAACCTCAGCAATCTGCTGATTGCGGGCTGCGTCCCAGCGTTAAAAAACCGATTGGACGGTCCGATCGTCGTCACGTTGCAAGGCGACGACCTGTTTATTGATCAGCTGCCGGATCCCTACCGGCAGCAGGTCTTGGCCGCGCTGCGAGGTTTAGTCGCCCACGTCGATCGGTTCATCGCGCATTCCCGGTTCTACGCCCAATCGATGGCGGACTACTTCGATATCCCAAGGGACCGCATCGAAGTTGTCCCGTTGGGTATTTCGCTTGACGACGTGCCTGAATTGGCGGGGGATACGAGTCGACCCTCGACGATCGGTTACCTGGCCCGCATCTGCGAGGCCAAGGGATTGCACGTCCTGGTCGACGCTTTCCTCCGTTTAAAATCCCAGCCCGCCACCCGCGATGTGCGCCTCCATGTCGCAGGTTGGTTGGGCATTGAGGACCAGAGCTACTTCGACGGCCTCAAGGCGCGGATCGATCAAGCTGGCTTTTCCGACGAC
This sequence comes from uncultured Planctomycetales bacterium, assembly GCA_963844115.1. Lineage (GTDB taxonomy): Bacteria > Planctomycetota > Planctomycetia > Pirellulales > UBA7805 > CS4-C045. The sequence goes on from CAWJNN010000010.1 coordinate 60,937, forward strand.
TTCGCCTACGCTGGCGTCCTGGACCGATCGGCCAAGTGGGAATTCCTGCAGTCGCTGGACGTTCTGTCCGTCCCGACGACTTATGCCGAACCGAAGGGCCGTTACGTCCTGGAGGCCCTGGCCTGCGGTATTCCGGTCGTTCAACCCGACCACGGTGCGTTTCCGGAACTGTTGCAGCGAACCGGCGGTGGACGCCTCGTAACGCCCAACCATCCAGAACATCTGGCGGCCACACTGGCCGAGCTTTTGAGCGATCCGGAGCGGCGTCGCCAGCTGGGGCAGGAGGGTCGGGCCGCAGTTTTTGACCAATGCAGTGCTGAACAGGCCGCCCGACGGACGCTGGAAGTGTACGCCAGATGCTTGGACGTTGCCTGAGGCGATGAACCGGATCACCTACCTGCTGCGATTGCATCTAGTAGCAACGCCCGCATCGCATCCGCTCGTTTCATTCGCATATATATGAATCCGGGCTGGAATCTTAGACGGCGCGCAGACCTATACTCCCACCCCATTTTCCATAAGTGCCGCAAGGCTTTAGCGCGCGTCGTGGTGGGGAAGATCTCGCTTCTTCCATCCAACCGCACTCGAGCACTCGTGGACGTTTGCAACCCTTTCGTGTTGGCAACGGACAGGGAGGTCCGTCAACATGCGCAGCATTCGCGCTGCTCACAAGATGTGAGCGACGAGTAAACACGTCGGCTCCTAGCGGATGCCGGTATGTTCGCGCGCACGTGTTGGTCTTCCTGTCCCTACTGCTGTTGGTTAACGCCATCTCGCTGCCTGCCACTGCGCAAACGCTGAGACTGCGAATTGCCTGGGGCGGCGGTCAGGAACGACAATGGCACGGAACCGTTCAAGTCGAATCCGGAGAGATCACTGATAATTCGTCCCTGGGAATCGAAGCCGACGAACCGGGATCGATGTGGATCGACAATGGACGCCTGGAGATCCGTCAACGCAGCCCTCGTCGCTACGACGGTGTCGACATCGCGGTTCAGGCGGAATTAGGCGCAACACTGACCATCGTGCTGGCGAGCCGTGCGTACGAGGGTAAGCCACAGACGTTTGAAATCCCTCTGCAACAGCTGGTGGACGGGCAATTTGGAAGCAAGCTGGATGATCAGCAGAACCGACTGCTGGTCCGACGTGCACCAGGCGACGAACTACGAGTACACGTCCGTAATCCGTCACTCGTACTGGGACCAGCCGAGCAGTTAAGTCTCCAGCTTGCGCCACATCTTTCCGGCGAGGTCGACACGGGAGCGCTACGTATTCGATCACGGGTCGTCGCGGCGGGCGGCGGTGATCCGCTGTGGCAAGATCGACAACAAACGCAAATGGCGGATGGCACGATCCGGCCACTGGACCTAATCGTCCCTGCGCCGAACAGGAAGGTGTGTACAACCTGGAAATTGAAGCGATTGTGCCTGGGAATCGCCGTAAATTTACCCCCGGCAATCCGTTCCGCGATCGCGAGGTTGTCGCCGCGAAACGAACGGTGCAATTTGTCGTGATCGATCCCGCATCACCGGTGCCGAGGGAAGACGAACCCGCTCAACCGCCTTCGAAAGTGATTGACGAAATCGATCCGCAAGAACCATGGTGGAAAAAGGTCACCCGACTTCCAATTCCAAAGCTGCCAGCGCTGGGCAACGGACCGCTCCAACACGGCAATGTCGATACATGGCAGCATCCACAGCTGGGAGCGCTGATCCGATTAGGCCGCGGCGCCGGTCCTGAGGCCAGCTGGACGGCCTATCCGTTACAGGTCAGCCACCCCGGCCAACCTCATATTCTGGAAGTCCAGTATCCCAACAACCTTCCGCAATCGATGGGGATCAGCGTCCTGGAACCGAACGCCGCGGGCAACGTACTTCCGGTCGGGCTCGATTCAGGCATTCACGTTCTCGACGAAGCCGAGCAGGGAGAGGCCAATATCGGCCGACACGAAATCGTATTCTGGCCGAAGACGCGGCATCCCGTGGTCTTGATTACCAACCAGCGCGATGATGTCGTTGCCGTGCATGGCAAGATCCGCCTGCTGGGTCCGAAGGCCGTCGGCGTGGCAGGCCTGAATCTGGCCGGCTATTCAACAACGCAACTGCCGCAGGCGATGCCGCGCGGGATGTTGGATGAAGGTCGGATGTTGGCAGCCTTGATGAAACGCCCCTTGATTCCCGAAAATTTCTCGGCGCAAGAGGCGTTCGATCCGTGGAGCCAGCGCAGCATGGACGACTGGTCCACGTTTTACGATGGGGCAACTCGTCTGGTCCAGTACCTGAAGTACGCCGGCTACAACGCGTTGGTCATCTCGGTCGCTGACTCGGGCAGTACCATTTATCCTTCCAAGCTGCTCGAGCCCACTCCTCGATATGATACGGGCATCTTCTTTGCCAGTGGACAGGATCCACAACGCAAGGACGTATTGGAGCTGCTGTTTCGCTTATGTGGTCGCGAAGGAATTCGCCTGATTCCGGCGATCCAGTTTGCTTCTCCGCTGCCCGAACTGGAGGCAGTGATCCGGCATGGCGGACCGGATAGTGTTGGCATCGAAGCCATCGGACCCGACGGCGTCGCCTGGTCTGACAAGTACGCGCGGCCTGAAGGGCCTTCGGCATGCTACAACCCGCTTCACCCCAAAGTCCAACAAGTGATGATCGGTGTCGTTCGTGAGCTATTGGATCGATATCGACATCATCCCTCGTTCGACGGTCTGGTCATCGGCACATCCGGGCATTCCTTTGCGGCCTTCCCAGGTCCGGACTGGCCTGCTGATCCGTTCACGGTACAACAGTTTTCTCAAGAAACCGCCGGCGATGCTGCCGAGCAGGCCGCGGGCGGCGGACGAGCCAAACACTGGCTCGATTGGCGCGCCTATCGCCTGCGCCAATTCCACGGAAGAATAGCCGACGAGGTACAACACGCAGATCCTGATGCAAATCTCTATTTGTCGCTGTCGCCCTTGCTGGAGCGACCCGACATTCTAGCGATGATGCGGCCGGCCCTGCCGCCTCTGGCGAAACCGTTGGACGCATTGCTTGGCATCGGCATCAAGCCACAACTCTATGCAACCAACGGATCGGTGTCGCAGAAGATCGTGCTGCTCAATCCCAGCCTGATGACCCCCTTCCATCCAGGAAACCGCGAGGCGACGTCGTTTCCCGTCGCCTCAGGAAGCCCGTTCCTTAGCGACATCGCCAGCGCCGGCACGGTCGGGTTCTTGCAGTCGACCAATCCCATACCCGTTCACGTGGAATCGTTCGATAAGAAAAGTCCGTTCGGTGCTGACAAGACACACGCGGTGATTTCGCCGCATCTCACGCCCGCTGGACGTGCGACGCGGCGTCGAGTGATTCGTTCGCTGTTCGACTACGACGCGGCCCACATTATCAGCGGCGGCGACATTCTGCCACTGGGCCAGGAAGACGAACTGCGGGATATTGTCATCGCTTATCGCCGACTACCCGTCCAGCCGTTTCAGCCCGTTCCCGGTGCCGCGCAACCAATCACCCTCAGACAACTGACCCGTGAAGATCATACTTATCTGTACCTCGTCAATGATTCGCCGTGGCCGTGCCGGTGCATCATGAGAATCACTGCGCGCGGGGCCGTCGCGGTGGAAGAGCTGAGCGGCCTGCGAAGGATCTCCCAACCCAACAACAATCTATGGTCTATCGAGCTGGACAGCTACGATCTGTTGGCCGTGCGCTTTGACGCTGCCAATGTTCAATTCACGGACGTGCAGGTCACCATGCCTGACGGTGTCGAACGTCAGCTCCGCCAGCGCCTTGACAAGCTCGTTGAGCGGGTCGCGGCGCTGGATGAAATGCGACCGGTGCCGGTTCTGGAAAATCCTGGGTTCGAACTACCCCCTGCCGCTCAAGAGACAGTGGGATGGCGATTGATGGGCGATCCCGCAGCGACGATCGACGTCGATAGTCAGAATCGTCACGAAGGCCAGGCGGCCTTGAGATTCCGCAGTCAAGGCGCAAGGGCATCGCTAATCAGCAACTCGTTCCCAAGTCCTCGAACAGGTCGAATTGCTTTCAGCGTCTGGCTGAAGACCGATGCGCAGTTCCAGGGCCCTTTACGATTGGCGATCGGCGGTCGGCGCGGAGATCAGGACTTCTACCGGCACGGCATTGCCCATCCAACCCCCACCTGGAAACGGTTCGAATTTGCTGCCGACGACCTGCCTTTATCCGATCTGACGAATGTCCACATCCGTTTTGATTTGATGGGACCCGGCAACGTCTGGATCGACCAGATAGCCGTATCGGATTTGCGGTTTAGCGACAACGAACGTACCGAATTATCACGGATCTTGACACATGCACACTTCGCGCTGGAAAAGGGGCAGTTTGTAGACTGCCTGCGCCTATTGGACGGTTACTGGCCAAGATTTCTGGAACAGCATCTGGACGTCTCTAACGAACCGATCGCACGCACAAAGCGCCCTGAGCGTCATGCAAACGTACCACCGCGTGACAGGGCGGCCCCACCGGCACAAGCAGAACCGGATGCCGATGATCCCTGGTGGAAACGGCGACTAAAATTCTGGAAATAGGAGTTTGTGGAAATAGCGTGTCCTAACCGATCCAGGCAATTGCCATTTACCAATGCGATCGATTATTCGTCTGACGATGGCTTCACGTTGCCATCGGGCTTTGTGGCCGCATACGCAGCGTACGCTTCGGCGACCTTCCCTTCGACCTGATCACCCTGGTGCAACAAGATTCGATACCGCAAGGTAATCGATTCTCCCGCGGGCAGGGTGTAGCTGCCTTGCTTCGCGCCCGACGTGAAGTCGTTCAGTCCGAATGGATTCGCCGCCAACAGACCGTAGGTCCTCACGTGCCAGTACGTGGGATGGCGAAAGCTGTTCGGGTGATTCAAAATCGCGATCCCCACGGTCTTTCCGTCAACCGGTCCGTGATAGTCGACCCAAGCCGCCGCCTTACCCCAAGCTTGTTCGTCCTTGTGGCCCTCGCTGTTGACGATCTGGCCGCCGGGCTGCGCTTCAACTTTCATAGTTCCGGCAACCCGGATGCCGAGACTTCCCTCTTTCGTGTCTCCAAAGCGGACCGGCTTGTCGTTGGCCGTCATGGTGACATCGAAATCGATCCACCGACTGTCGCCGTCCGTGTCGAAGCGGAGTGTCCGCTGGTCCTCGAGAATCTTGCGCCCGTGCGGGCCAATCCAGTCGTTGCTGGTAACAATTACCCCGGCGCGCCGCTTTGAACGGTATCAAAGCGGCGATGCTGAATGGTGCCGTGCGTGCCGGTTTCATGCCAGAACGAGATACCGTCCACATCGCCATGCGTGAACCATAACGAACGATGATGAATGTGGTCCTTGTTTTCGCTGGGACCCAAAACAGCGTCGACCGGATAGGACCTGGTTACCGCCTGACCCGTCGGGCCGACCACCGGCCAAAGAATGGGCTTGGTACCACTGCGGGTGCGGTATTCGGTGAACAGCTGTCCGTCGATCTTGACGGTCGCACCGTGTTCGCTTTTTTCAACCGCGATTTCCGCAGCCCGAGTCGAATTTTGTAAGGAAGGCGAAACGCAGAACAAGGCACTGAGAAGGAAGCAGGAAGAAAACTGGATCGTATACCAGCCGTCGAACCGGTTTCGTCGCTCGTTGCCTACCAACTTCTGCATTCTGAATTCCTTATTCCGTGTTCTTCCGTCGTCCCTTTGTCGTTTAATCCCGGCGCACGGGATTAAACGAGTGTACTCCGCGCCATCACCCTGGCGGCCACATCATCTGACGACCGCCTAAAAGGTGAAAATGCAAATGCGGAACTTCTTGGCCACCCTCCGGGCCGCAGTTCACGACAATTCGGTAACCGCTCGCCAACCCCAACTCGTTGGCCAGGTTGCGAATCACGGTCGACATATGACCCATCAGTTCCACGTCGTCGTCGCTTACGTCGGCCCACGACGGAATCTCTTTGCGTGGAATCACCAGGACATGCGTCGGCGCTTGCGGAGTAATATCTCGAAACGCCAGGCAGTGCTCATCTTCGTAAATGAGATCCGCAGGAATCTCGCCATCAATGATTCGCTTGAAGATCGTTTTTTCGCTCATCACTTTTTCGCGAATTACTGTGTCTCGTCCAGCCTTATGGCCTCGTCGGCCAACAGAATCGGGATTTCATCCAAGATCGGATAGAGCACTTGTTTATCTGCTCGAATCAACCCGCCGTCCAGTTTGTCCTCCAGCAACTTGCCCGAAGCATTCTTCAACGCTCGCTTCGCGATTTTCGCATTGAGACTTTCCACCAGGTCCTTGGCGGCCAGATCGAGCGGCAGATGGTTTTGCGGACATACCAGGATTTCCAATAACTCCTTACTCAACATCACACACCCTTCCAGCGTCTGAAACAGATTTTGAGGTCAATGGAACCATGACGACGACGCCATTCTAACGAATTCATCAAGACTTTGCTGGGCCAATTTCGGGCCGCTCGGACGAACGCGGTCAGGGAAGCACATTTCCGCGAGATGCAACGACTTGCCACAAACCGTTCGTATCAAAGTCCGTATCCGTCCGCCGCAATCTCAGTTCGACAAAAAATGTTTTCGTTTGTCCGTCGTCATCAACATACGTCACCGCGTACAAATGGATGAATTGATCGACGCCATCCGTGTGAATGTGCTCCTTCGTTTTGTAGCACTGAACACGACCACGGCGGCCGAGCGCAATCAGCGCTTCCACCAATTCTCGTTTGCGAAATTGATCGTAGCGGCGTTTGAGTTGCGGATCTTTATTCACAAAACTCTCGTAGAGGTCATTCAGCACAGGACGTCCCACCGCCGGTTGCGCCATTCCAAACGCTCGGTCCGGCTGATTCGCAAGCAGGTATTGAACCCAGATGTTTCCCACTGCAATGGCCTGCTGGTTGGCGCGGTAGCGACGCAGATAATATGCCGTTGGTGCCCAGCTTGCAAACAGGACCGCCAGCAGCAGTCCCGCGGTCGCGAGCCCTCGGCTGGTACCCGAAGCCGCCGTGCCTTGCAGGCGCATCCGCACCACGCCGGCACCCAACAAGCCCAGGCCGGCAAAAATCCACAACAGCGGATCGATCAGCGCCGCGCTGGACGCGATCCCGAAAATAAACGCGACAACCGCCGAGACGCTGAGGCGTTCATTGGGTGCGGTCGGATCCGAATGATCGCTGAATACCTGTATTGAGGAGGATGGTTCCATTTCGTTAATTCCGGGGGATGAGTGCATCGTCGACGATCCCGCTACCAAATTCACGCCGCACGCGTAGCTCTTCCGTCGTTTCGAAAATACCGCGACGCGTTGCGTACTTCAGAATGAAGGTTCCCTTGGGATCGAAAATGTGGTCTTGCGAATTGCTGTCGCTTCCGCTCGGCCCTCGCCCGAATGCCCCGAAGGAGAGCTTGTGCATGAACGCCAGCCATTTTCTGTCGGGCGCCAGCGAAAGGAACATCCTGGAATCTGGCTTTTCCTGGAACGCGCCACCAAAGGAGTGTTTGGCTAGCGGAGCAACGTGGAGCGACATCATAAAGAAGCACACCAGTATCCAGCCGGTCCACGCCGACAGCAACATGCCACCGGGAAGATCGACCCACTTGTGGAATCGCACCTTGACGCGCGATGCCAGTTCGGTCAGTAGGCGGAAGATCACGAAGAAGGCCGTGAACAGCCCCCACAAGGCTGCCACGTCGATCACGTACGAAAACGTAGGAGCCTTTGAATCCAGCCACAGGGCCGTCGGCTCGAAATAGTTTGTCGCCAATGCGGCGGATGCCAGTACGTTGAAAAAGGTGAGAATGCTGTGCCACAAACCCTCTTTGCCGATGAAACCGACGCTGAGCGCGATGATTGCCAATGGAGCTATTACTAATAAGGTTTGCATTCTTCGGTACTCGTTGCTTTAGCTCTTTAAAGCGCGCTGTACTTCTTCCAACGACGTGATTCCCTGAGCGACCAGCAGGATCCCATGCTGTTGTTCAGTACGCAATCCGGCCTGGCGGGCCGCTTTACGCAACAGATTCAGATCTGGTTTCGTCTTCAGTATCTTTCGGATTTGTTCGTCGACGTGTAATAACTCGAAAACGCCCGTGCGGCCATGGTAACCGACTCCGGCACAATGAGCGCACACGGTCGGCGCCTCGCGTGGAGGACAATACAAATGTTCGACCTTGCCGGCCGGAATTCCCAGCTTGGCAAGCAACTCGGGCGGCGGCGCGTACGGTTCGCGACACTCATTACACAGCTTGCGAACCAAACGGACGTGCAGGACGGCCTGCACCGCATCGGCAAATACCTCACGTGGAACTTTCGTCGCCAGGCACCGCAGTAAGGCCTCGGCGGAGTCTTTCGCTCGGATCGTAGAAATAATCAGTCTTTCCTTCGTCGCCTGCTCGCATTGTAACTCGACCGACTTCGCATCGGCGGGCTCGTGACATATGATCACGTCCGGACTCGTCCGCCCGACGGTCGGCAAGATCGTGGCCAGGGTTTCGCCCGTTGCAGCGTCGAAGGTCTTGACGTCGACGCTATCGATATCCAACTGTGGCCGTGCTCTGTCCTCGAGGCTGACGAAGTCCCGCAAAAACCGATCCAGTTGATTCAAAGTGACGGTCAGCGTCGTGGACAGTCCCCCCGTCGGAAGCGCCGAAAACAGGACCAGTCCGCGCTCGGCATGAATGGCTTCCTTGACCTGTGCCTCTTGTTTTGGAGTCATCCCCAGATCCAGCAGTGTCGCAAATTCCTCGGGCGGATATTCGATCCGCAACAGGACCCGTCGCGCATTCGCGGTCGTCTTGCAGGTGAAATCGCACGGCATCGTCCGCTGGCCAGTTTGAATCGCAAACCGCCCGGACACCTGGGCACTTTCTTGCTCCGGGTTGGACCCTGTCAGGGCCTTGAAGACATACAGCAACTGTTCGCCCACATCGCGCGGCTGAGGATTATGGCTCAGCCACACCCCGTCAATCAAATAACGAACACCGACCGCTTCCCCAAAGTCCATCATTACCGCCGACGCCCGGTAGTCCAGCGCGTTATCCAACAGGAACCGAGCGGGTGTATAGCCCTCTCGCTGCCTCGCCTGGATCAGCAAGGCCTGATTCTCGTGCTCGTCATCCCCACAGACGGCTAGCAGTTGCAATGCAGGGCCTACTTCGTGGGCTGCGCGTTGTTCCGCGTCGATCTTGACGCCCAGCGCCTTCAGTTTTCCAGCAAACCAGAATCGCAGATGCGCGCGATTCAGAACTTTCTGGTGTTCGTCCACCTGCGGGTTTCGGTACACAAAGATATATAAACCCAACGGGACGACGTAGGTGAGCAGCATCAGCGTAAAGCCGATTATGAAACTGGGAAGCGTCCACATCAACAAGAACGCGAAGACAAACGTGCCGACCACGACGGGCACCCAAACGTGCAGTCGTTTGAGGTGCATGACCTGTAAATCCTGGCTCACCCAATCGGTCGTCTTGACCCAGGCCAGAAACATCAGCCAGCACGTCACGATCTTCGTTGTGCTTAGATAGTATCCCGGGCCCCGATAGCGGTCGGGATCGACAAAAAAATAAGGCCATGGATCGGCGACAACAGCAGCCAATTCATCGGCGCACAACTCGTGTACAGCGAACAACCATACGGCGAGTGAACTGAAACTCAACCAGAAGAATCGAATCGTGAAACGGTGGGCCATCTGTTTATAGGTCCTAGATGAGCCCACCCTGCGAAACGCCGATACCTTTAAGCGCCATCTTTAGTTGTTGAGGGTTGGGCGATACGTCCAATGCCGTTTCCTGGTCAATCAGATCCTTATCCACCAACTCCTTCAAGCTTATGTTAAAGTCCTGCATGCCTTCCGGTACTCCCAGATGGATGGCATCCGGCAGTTTTTCGTCCTCTTCTTCCAGGATCAACTTGCGCACGACGCTGTTAAAGTTCATGATCTCGACCGCGGGTACGCGGCCGATATCAGGGTCTAATGCTTTGACCAGCTTTTGCGCCATGATCGACACCATGTTCGCCGCCATCGCGCTGCGCAAGCTGCTATGCATATCCGCCGGAAACAAGTCGAGGATGCGGTTAATGACGGTCGCCGAATTGGAAGCGTGAATCGTGCCGAAGACCAGATGGCCGGTTTCGGCCGCGTGGATAGCCGTCGAAAATGTTTCGCGGTCGCGCATTTCGCCAACCAGCATGATGTCCGGATCTTCGCGAACCGCATGCTTCATGCCGATCTCGAAATCCTTCACATCGATCCCGATCTCCCGCTGGTTAATCAGACATTTATCTTCCGTGAACATGAATTCGATCGGATCTTCAAGGGTGAGAATATGTTTCCGATACTTCCCGTTGATCCAATTTAGCATGGATGCGATCGTCGTGCTCTTACCGGAACCGGTTACTCCCGCAATCAGGATCAGACCCTGGTGAAAGCCGCAGAGTTTTTCGATCTGCGGCGGCAGATTGAGCCCGGCGAAATTTGGAATGTCGTTGTTGACCCGTCGTGCCACCATGCCGACGCGTCCCATTTGAGTCAGCAGGTTGACGCGAAAACGCCAGGTGACGCCGTCGACATCGACCATGTGCGCGAAATCGGCACCGCCCTCGGCTTCAAAGATCTGCTCGTTGCGCTTATTCAAAAGTGGCCAACACAACGCGCGCATCTCTTCGTGACTGATCGGATCCATCTTCATCGCGCGCAGGGTCCCGTCGACGCGCACGTAAGGCGGTCTGTCGGCCTTTAGATGCAGATCGCTGGCTTCGAGCTTCACGGCCGCTCGAAAGATCTTGTCGATCGGCAAACCTGTTTCGCGCTGGCTGCTCTTTTGCATACTCAATCCATCACCTGTACCTATAATCTGACTGGTATTCCACGGTCACGCAACACTTGCTTCGTATCTCGGATCGTGTACTGGCCAAAGTGAAAAATGCTGGCCGCCAGTGCCGCGTCCGCCTTTCCCAGAAGAATGGCGTCCGCAAGGTGGTCCGGTTTCCCTGCGCCCCCGCTAGCCACGACCGGAATCGATACCGCCTCGCTGATCGCGGCCGTCAATTCCAGATCGTAACCGTCACAGGTGCCGTCCCGATCCATGCAAGTTAAGACAATTTCCCCTGCCCCCAACGCTTCCACTCGCTGTGCCCACTGGACGGCCTGGAAGCCCGTGCCGATCCGGCCGCCGTGGATGAACACCTCCCAGATGGTCTGGCCATCCTTCACGACGCGCTTGGGATCAATGTTCACAACGATACACTGGCTGCCAAAACGCCGAGCAGCCTGCTGAACGAAATCAGGATCCTTCACGGCCGAGGAATTAATCGAGACCTTGTCACTGCCGGCGGAAAGCAGCCGACGGATATCTTCGATCGTACGAATTCCGCCGCCGACGGTCAGCGGCATAAAGACAACTTCGGCGGTGCGGCGCACGATGTCCAGCATCACGTCACGGCCTTCATGGCTGGCGGTGATGTCCAGAAATACCAGTTCGTCCGCACCCTCGTCCTCGTAGCGTGACGCTACTTCGACCGGATCTCCCGCATCTCGCAAGCCGACAAAGTTGGTTCCTTTGACGACGCGTCCACGATCCACATCCAAACAGGGAATGACACGTTTGGCCAACATCCAGATAGCAACCGACGGTAAGAAAGAATTGCGCGCCGACGGCTGAATGACCAGTCGAACGAGACGTTTAACTGTAAGCGTCGCTCGCAGCGCGGTCAACGGCCTCGACCCCGCAGCAAACGAAGACCTACTGGAGAACTGCATGGCGCGCTCCTATGATGAAAGGTTGTCGATTACACCCCACCGATTGTCCATGTCTGCAACCCCTTCATCGCATTCGAATCGTGATGTCCGCATGCGCGGTTTTGCTTCGCGCGCAACGGTCGACCAGGCCTTCGCATGGTTGGACCCGTGCTGCGACCCGCTGGCCGACGAATCGGTCGGACTGGCCGATGCCGGTGGACGTGTGCTGGCCGAAACGATCGCCAGCCAGATCGATGTGCCCGATTTCCGTCGCGCGATGATGGACGGCTTTGCCCTCCAGGCGGAGGACACCTCGGGTGCCTCCTCCTATAACCGTCGGTCGCTTGCAGTCGTTGGCCAGAGCTTTCCCGCTCAGCCATACCAGGGCGTTGTTCAAGCAGGCCAGGCGGTCCGAATCATGACTGGCGCGCCGCTGCCCGATGGTGCCAATGCCGTGTTGCCGGCCGAACAAGTTGAAACGGAAGAAGATCGCATCTACGCATTGGGCGAAGTACCACCGCAAAAAAACGTCGGGCATGTCGGGGAAGACATTCGGCAGGGGACGAAGCTGTTCGGACCTGGACGTTGCTTGCGTCCGCAAGATCTGGGTGTGCTTTCCTCGATCGGCGTCGGTCAAGTCGCCGTCGTTCGCCAGCCGCGTGTGCGGATCGTGGTGACCGGAAACGAAGTCCTGCCGGCAGGAAGTAAACCACATGATTACCAGATTGCCGACGCGAACGGGCCGATGCTTACCGCACTGGTTCAACGCGATGGCGGCCTGCCGTTCGACAAGGGCATCGTCCCCGACAAACCGGATTCGATCACCGAAGCGCTGCGCAGTTCGGCCGATGTGGTCCTGGTTTCCGGTGGGTCCAGCGTCGGGCAGGAAGATCACGTGCCAACACTGCTGGCCGACCACGGTGAACTGGCGATTCATGGCATTGCCATGCGTCCCAGCAGTCCGACCGGCATGGGACGAATGGATGGACGGTTGGTCTTTCTCCTGCCGGGCAATCCGGTCTCCTGCTTGTGCGCCTACGATTTTTTCGCAGGTCGTGCTATTCGGGCACTGGGCGGTCGACCTCGGGACTGGCCGTATCGACTACGGACCGGGAAACTCCGTCGCAAACTGGTCTCGGTCATCGGCCGAGTCGATTACGCGCGGGTCTCGTTTGTCGGCGACGACGTCGAACCAATCGCGATCTCCGGCGCTTCCGTGCTGTCCTCGACGACGGCGGCCGACGGATTTGCCATCATCCCGGCGGACAGTGAAGGTTATCCGGAGGGCCAGACCGTCGACGTGTACCTGTATGACGCCTGATGAATTTGAACGCGGCAGCTTGCTGCCTTCTTGACGTACGGATGCCCGGTGACCGGGCGGGAACCTCGCGCTGTTGATGATTTGAATGCCTGACCACAAGCAACAACAATTTCTGGATGTTATCGACCGTGACGAGGCAGAACGGCGGTTTCATGAAGCGCTGCGCCCGACCGCGCTCGGCAGCGAAACCGTCGCCCTGGAAAACGCCCTGGGCCGCATTCTCGCCGAAGATATTGTCGCTCACGTCGATGTTCCCAGCTTTGACCGTTCGAACTTCGACGGGTTTGCCGTCCGAGCGAACGATACCTTCGGCGCCCAGGAAAGCGACGCTCGACAACTAAGCTTGCAGGACGAATCGGTGACGACGGGGCACGTTCCGCATTGTGAGGTTACACCGGGAACAGCGGTTGCGATCGCCACCGGAGGAATGCTGCCGCGTGGCGCAGACGCAGTGGTCATGATCGAACATACAGACGCTCAGGGAGGGCAACTGTTCGTTCGAAAAGCGGTCACGCCCGGGTTTGGCGTGATGTTCGCCGGAACCGATATCGCCAGCGGGGAAACGGTCCTGCATGGTGGCATGCGTCTCACCAGTCGCGAAACGGGCGTTTTGGCAGCCGTCGGCAGGCCGCAAGTCAGCGTGTACCGGCGGCCAACCGTGGCGATCATTTCCACCGGTAACGAAATCATCCCACCGGATGCCCCGATGCAGCCGGGGTTGGTCTTCGATAGCAACGCACAGATCCTAGGCGACGCCGTTCGCGAGCTGGGGGCGCAGCCGGTTCCCTTCGGGATCGTTCGGGACGACACGGACGAACTGCGTACCGTGCTGCGGCAGGCGACCGATTCGACCGACGTCGTGCTGCTATCCGGAGGCACTAGCAAAGGTACCGGTGATCTTTCGTATCGCGTCGTTCAGGAACTGAGCGCGCCGGGGATCGTTGCCCACGGTGTTGCCTTAAAGCCCGGCAAGCCGGTCTGCCTGGCCGTCGATCGCGGCAAAGCGGTCGTCATTCTGCCAGGATTTCCCACGTCGGCGATCTTCACGTTTCACGAATTCGTGGCGCCGGTTATCCGCACGCTGGCCGGCGAACCCGCCATGTCCCGGTCCACCACGACCGCCAGCATGGCCGTCAGGGTGAACTCGGAAATTGGCCGTACCGAATACCTGCTGGTTGGCCTGGTCGAGGCCGCTGACACGACAGGCGATTCCAGCGAGCTGGTCGCCTACCCCATGGGCAAGGGGTCCGGATCGGTAACGACATTTAGTCGAGCGGACGGGTTTGTCACGATCGGACGTCACGACGAGATCGTCGAAGCGGGCGCAGTGCGTCGATGTCCAGCTGCTGGGCCGCCAGCTTCGAGTCGCCGATCTGGTCGTAATCGGCAGTCACTGCACGGGGTTAGATTTCCTCTTGAGCCAAATGCAAAAGCGCGGCTACCAGACCAAGTTTATCGCCGTCGGCAGCACCGCGGGTTTGGAAGCCGCACGCCGCGGCGAGTGTGATCTGGCGGGAATTCATTTGCTGGATGAAGCCACGGGACAATACAACCGACCGTTCGTGACCGACGAGCTCGAATTGGTGGAAGGCTACGGTCGACAGCAGGGCGTGGTTTACCGTTGTGGCGATTCGCGTTTCGAAGATCGTACTGCCAGCGACGCGATCGATGCCGTCAGCGCGGATCCCCATTGCTTGATGGTCAACCGCAATCAGGGGAGCGGCACGCGGATTCTGATCGACCGTCTGTTGGGCGAGCGTCGACCTGCCGGGTATGCCGTCCAAAGCCGCAGTCATAACGCCGTGGCCGCCGCTATCGCACAGGGCCGTGCCGACTGGGGGGTCGCCATTCATTCGGCCGCCCAACTAAACGGCCTGGGATTCGTGCCGCTGCAGGACGAGCAGTTCGATTTCGTTTTGCCCAAGTCGCGCCGGCAGCGTCCCGCGGTCATCGCCTGGCAAGCGTTGCTAAAAGACCCTCCATTGCGGAAAGAACTCCAGCAACTCGGTTTCCGCTTGGAATAGCGCCTCGTTCCAAAGCTGTGCCTGGGCACGCGAAATAAATGGCCGCCTCAAGGCAGAAGTACGAGCGTTACGACCGGCGGACGATGATTTCGCCACGGCCGCCCTCAATGAAGTCGCCGTGATAAAACTGGAAGGTCTCGTTTAGCAATCCGTCGTCGACCTGAAATCCGCGTCGTTGCAAATTAAGGAATGCCAGCCGCAAGAAGAGTGGCTCGGCAAGAGCACCTCGGCGAAAGCTGGGAAGCATAGGAGGGGGGGCATCGCTAAAAAAGCCGATGGTCCCACGACGCATGCCGGCACCAGGCCGGATACCAGCATCTCCGAAAACGAAGATACTCCCTGATATCATGTTGAATCCGGCGACGTCGCCGCACGTGCCACCCACGGCCACCATCCCTCGCCGCATGGTAAGGCCCACTTCGTTGCCGGCATTTCCGTCGATCAGAATCGTGCCGCCACGCATGCCAACCGCGCTGCCTCGGTACGCCGCGCCGACCAGATGGCCCGCCGAGCCACGAACGTGAATCAGGCCGCCGAACATTTCGGCACCAACCCATCCGCCGGCGTCACCGCGACAGTCGATCATGCCACCGCGCATCTCGCTGCCCAAATGGCGGCCGGCTTTGCCGTCGATCACGATCTGACCGTCCGTCATCCCCGCCCCGATCCAATGCACGCCCGACAGATCCCCTTCCAGTTCCATGCGTCCATCGCTGGCGTCGCCGGACACCTGAAAGAAATCGGCTAAGGCTGCCTTCCTGTTCCCGTGGAAAATTTCGAACCGTTCCAGCTCGCCAATCGACTTCTCACGCACCGCGCACGGCGTAAGTCCTTCTATTTCGACGGGGATCGTTGTCTGGCCGTTGTAGATTAGCTTCAAAGACATAGGACCTGATAACATAACGCAGGCGACAGTGGCGTACGAGACCCAGCACAGCCGAATGATGGAATTTTTGGAATGATGGAATATCGAATCAGGCGACGTCCAATGCGCCGATACTCGTCTCCCATTAGGAAGGGTTGTCCATGAAAACGGGAATTGTGCTCTGCGGCGGTAAGAGTTCCCGAATGGGGCTTCCCAAAGCGGCGTTGCCGTTCGGCTCGGAGACGATGCTGCAGCGCGTTGTCCGGCTATTGAGCGAAACGGTCGACGGAATTGTCGTCGTGGCGGCAGATGGGCAACAGCTGCCGGAGCTGGCCGATAACATTCGCGTCGTGCGCGACCAACGACCGGAACGGGGACCGTTGGAGGGCCTGTCGGCTGGACTCGCCGCCTGCGACAAGCAAACCGTTTCCGCGTATGTGACCAGTTGTGACGTGCCCTTCCTGGTCCCCGAGTTTGTCGAACGCATGTTTCAGCTGCTGGGCGATTATGAAATCGCTGTCCCGTACGACGGAAAGTACCACCATCCGCTGTCTGCCGTTTACCGAATCGAAGTGCTGAGCTACATCGAAACCTTGTTGAGCAACAATCGGATGCGACCCGTGTTCCTGTTTGACGTGGCTAAGAACCCATCGCGTCTTACCTGCGCAATGGGCGGACGTCGATCCTCGCTCCCAAAGTCTCGACAATCTAAATCGGCCGGAGGATTACCTTCGCGCGGCGCGGGAGGCCGGCTTCGATGTCCCCGCCGAAGTCGCCGCCCAACTGGGGACCGACTGATGCGGTCGCCGAACAGGCGAGCAATTGGTATTCGGATTTCCCGTCAAACGAAGCTATACTGCGTTGTTTGGCAAGGTTAGAATAATGGGGATAGTAGGGGATTTGGACGTTCCGATTCCGCTGAGCCGGATATTGGGCCTCCCTGATCTGAGAATGTCTCCCTGACCGGAAGCGCGGCGTGCAAGATAAGCAAAGAGACAAGATGAGCAAAGAGAAAGAGAACAAGCCGAGTGCTGTTGAAGAGTTCAAATTGTCCAGTGACTACTTGCGCGGCGAGATCCCGGAAGAATTGGTTGATGGCAACGCCTTCTTCGGTAAGAGCAGTATCCAGCTGCTAAAGCACCACGGCACCTATCAACAGGACAATCGCGACGAGCGTAAGGCCGCCCGCGACGACGGGCGCGGCAAGGCGTATTCGATGATGATCCGCACGCGAATCCCTGGCGGACGTTTGACTTCCGCTCAGTTGCTCGCGGAAATCGACCTGTGCGACGAGATCGGGAATACGACGCTACGGATCACGACCCGGCAAGGTCTGCAATTGCACGGCGTCGTCAAGGATGACTTACAGCGGACAATCGAGCGTATCAACGATGTCCAGCTCAGCACGCTCGGCGCGTGCGGCGACGTAAACCGCAATGTCATGTGCTGTCCGGCGCCCTACGGCAATGATCCGGTCCACGCGCAGATGCAGACCCTGGCGAACGATTTGGCGAACCATTTCGCGCCAAGAACGCGTGCCTATCACGAGCTCTGGCTGAACAACGGAGACGACGCCCCTCCGCAACTGGTAGGCGGTGGCGCGGATGAAGTCGAACCGATTTACGGCAAAACCTACATGCCGCGCAAATTCAAGATGGGAATCGCCCTGCCTGGCGACAATTGCATCGACGTTTATACCCAGGATCTCGGTTTGTTGGCGGTGTGCAGTGATTTCAAAATCATCGGCTACAATTTCATCGTTGGCGGGGGCTTTGGTGTAACACCCAGCGCGGCCAAGACGTTTCCAGCAGTCGGCAAGCGAATGGCCTTCGTTCCGGTCGATCAGGTGATAAAGGCCGCCGAAGCGGTCGTGAAAGTTCAGCGTGATTTTGGTAACCGTTCGGATCGCAAGGTCGCGCGGCTGAAGTACGTCATCGCCGACTGGGGCATCGAAAAATTCAAAGCCAAGGTTGAAGAGTATTTTGGTGGCACGCTCGCTGATCCGGAACCAGACGACGTCACGGGATACGAAGATCATCTTGGCTGGCACCACCAGTGTGACGATCTTTGGTTTTACGGATTGAATGTCGAAAACGGTCGCATTCAGGACAAAGGCAACGTTCGCTTGAAGCAAGCCCTGCGTGACATCTGCGGTCACCTGCGGCCCGGCATTCGATTGACAGCGCACCAGAGCATTCTGTTTACCGACATCGCGGAAGACAAAAAGGGGAAACTGGAAGAAATGCTGCGGCGCAACGGCATCAAACTGCTGGACGAGATATCCGCCGTGCGCCGCTGGTCGATGGCTTGTCCCGCCATGCCGACCTGCGGCCTGGCCGTATCCGAAAGCGAACGGGTCCTGCCGGAAATGATCGACGATCTGGAAGTAGAATTGGCGAAGCTCGGTCTATCGGAAGATGTATTTACGATCCGCATGACGGGCTGCCCCAACGGGTGTGCTCGGCCCTATAACGCCGACGTCGGCCTGGTCGGCAAGACGCTGGGAAAATACACGGTGCTCTTGGGCGGCCGACGCCTCGGTGACCGGTTGAATTTCATTTACCAGGACGTCGTCCCGGCCGACGAAGTGATCGCGACGCTGGTGCCGCTTCTGACCTACTTCAAACAGGACCGGCTGGAGGGTGAGACGTTCGGTGACTTCTGTCACCGCAAGGGCAACGAAGACCTGCAGGCCTGGACGTCTCAACTGGAAACGCAGAATTAGTTCGCCGGCTGTCGCAGCGCAAGCCGTCGCTCCACGTTGCTGGACAGTAGTTGCTGGACAGTAGTTGCTCGACATTAGTTGTTCGACACAAGTCTTCGCCCTGAAAGGGCAGTCATACGATAGCCCAGGGCAAGGCATTGGCGAGTTGCACGAGCGATGACGCCGCCCTGGGTCCACTATTTAGTCGAACAGCACATCGTCCTCGTCGGAGTCGTCCGTTTCGGTATCGATCGAATCAGCATCATCGGTGTCTACGTCGTCTTCGTCCACGTCTTCTTCGTCCGCTTCGGCATCGCGCTCACCGTCCGCTCCGTCGTCCTGTGGAGACTCGTCCTTTTTCTTATCTTTCTCATCGAGATCTTCGCCGTAGATGTCTTTGACCGTTTGCAACTCGCGCCACGGCTTGCCGGCCTTGTACGATTCGAGCTCGTTGGCGAGTTGCTCGTTAAGATCTTCGCCGCCCAGGTCAATCGCTTTTTGTGACCACTCCATGGCGGTTTCGAAGTCACCTGTTTCCGCATAAGCGGCCGCCAGGGTACTCAGAATAAAGGATTCCTTGTGTTCGGTTACTTCGCTAGCGGACGTCGCCAGTTCAACCGCCCGCTTGCCGTCGCGGATTTTTTCATCGGGCGAAGTCGCCAGCAGCCAGGCCAGGTTATTGAGAATACTGCTGTCCTTGGGCTGGATCTTGAGCGCTTTTTCGTAGTCCTTGGCCGCGTCCGCTTGCCGCCCCATGCTCAACAGCAAGTCAGCTCGCGCTCTGTAGACTTCGAAACTGTCCGGCTGCCTTTCGATAATCTGATCGAACAGCTCAATGGCTAGCTCCGGCTTCCTGTCGGCGCGCAGCAGGGATGCCAGAATAAATTTCAAGTCGAGATCGTCCGGCGCATCCTTCAGGGCACTCCGGATGATGACAGTCGCTTCATCGTGACGATCCTCAGCGACCAGCAACATCGCCTTCATGCGAATCGCGGGCAACAGATCGGCTTGGACAGCCAGCACACGGTCAACGTCGATCATCGCCGCGGCGGCATCCCCCGCCTGTTGGTGAATCTGGGCTCGTAGCAATCGCCATCCCAGATTGCTCCGGATTGCCAGGGCGCGGTCAATGTCGGCCAGCGCCGGCTCGTTCTCGCCTCGCGCATTATAAATCCGCGCGCGGTGTGCATAGGCCGACGCTTCGTCTGGCGACAACTCAATCGCTTTGTCCAATTCGTTCTTTGCCTCTTCAACCTTGCCGGTCATCATCAGATCGATCGCCAGCACCTCGTGGGTCTTCGCGTGCTCAGGTTCCAACTGAATTGCACGACGAAAATCGGCGAGCGCCTTCTCGTGTTCGTTGCTTGCCATATAGTGAAGTCCTCGCGAGCGCAGTGCCTCGACATGGTCCGCCGACAATTCGATCGCTTTATTCAGATAGTCAAGCTTCTTGTCGGCGTCCTTTACGACACCGCCCAGCATCGCGTAAGCATCGGCCGTCAACCCCACGTTTTCGCCCGCCATTTCCACGGCCTTTTCTAAGGAAGCGCGGGATTTGTCAGGATCACCACCGGGCAAGGCGTGGATGCGGCCGATCAAGAAGTGCGCTTCTGCCAGCTTATCGTCCTGCTTGACAACCTTCTGCAGATCCACCAAGGCAAGCCGGGCCAGCCTGGGCCAGTTTCTGTTGGGAGGCTGGCGTTCGAAAATCTCGCTGGAGAGTCGAGCTGCACGTTCGAACCGAGAGGCAACGACCAGCTGTTCAGCAAAGTCAATGCTTCCTTCAGGCAAACCCAGCTCAATAGCCTTTTCACACAAGGTAATAACGCGATCAAGATCGTTCAATTGCTTGACGGCAATCTTCAACTTCATCGCCTCGTCCAAATGCTCCTGCCCAGGAAATTCCTGCTCCTTCGCTTCGGCCAGTTCTTTTTCCAATTGATCGGCGGGCGACACCGCTTCCGCATCGGTCTCCGATTCCAACGGCACGTCGTCAAATAGACCATCGTCTTCGATCGCGGGGTCCTCGGCAGATTCGTCCGCGAGGTCGAACGGAGCTGTCGTAGCGGGGACAGGCTCATCGGCCGCCGCAACCGATAACCAAAAGGCGCAAATCAGTAACAGTGAATAATGAAAGCCAATTCGAATCATCATTTCGCGTTTCATTTTTAGCACTCAACAAGTGAGACTGGGAACATCTGTCACGAATCGTCGCCCTGATTATTGCAGAACGGAGCTATCTACACCATCTTGAAGCATCTTGAGCGGAAAGGACGCATCGTAACCATGTCGGAGTGTCGCTGGTCAGAGAGGCGCAGATCAGAGAGGCGCAGGCAGATCGCGGCGGGAAAAAATGATCGCCGCCGCAGCGTAGCACGCCACGGCGCCACCGATCAGCGGACCGTTATACCTGGCCGCTAGCTCCCACGCGTCGTTCGGGGCCGCTTTCATCGCCTCGGCGGCAATTCTCTGCGGCCAATAGGCGCCCAGAAAGGTCGTGTAAGACAGCCAAGGGATTTCCTCCGCGGCTATCTTGGCGGCGACCTTCAGAATGACTTGGACAACGTAGAACGCGCCGACAATCCCCACGGTTACTCGTCGATATCGACCGCAACTTGAAACCAACGTTGTCAGGCCGGCGGTAAAAACCGTAAGAGAAAACAGACTCATGGCGCACCACACATACTTACCCGGTTGGACAAGTTCTGATAACGGCACGTTGCGAGTAAATACGAACAACGTCGTCTCGTCGACCGTGACGGTCGCGATCCCCGCCGCTAAACCCAGCCACGCCGCCAAGGACAGCAGCGCCGCACCCAAAACCGTAACGGTGCAATGTACGAACAGCAGACTGCGGCGCGAGACCGGCTGCGCGAGAACCATCTCCAGCACGCCACGATCCAGCGGACCGCTTACGGCATCCGATCCGCGCGAATCGACCAGACCGCGCTGATCAAGATGACGGTTGTATCAATGAACGCAAGGGACAGCCTGCCCGGCCAGCTGGCCGCTTCCTTAACCGACATTCCCAAAAGTCCGTGCGTTTCGCTCGGTAATTGAGAGACAATATCGAGAAACGCGGACGAGGGTACCAGGCTGTTCATGTAGACGAACAGCCAGAAAAAACTGAACATGGCCAACGTGCATCCAGCCATCAGCCAGAACGCGTCGCGCACCGCTTTCTTCCAGATCGCCAGCATCATAGGACAACCATAATCCTAGGCCATACCCTCACGCGTTGTGGCCTTTATGCCCTGCAACGCTGCGCCCTGTGCCGTTATGTTCGGCGACGCTGCGCCGTGTGCCGTCCGACTTGAGTGATACGTGTCGTACACCGACTGCAAACCGACGGGCTCGATCCGAACTTCGTCCATCGGCACGCTCGCCAGCCAATTCATTAAAGGCGCCAATTCGTCTGGCGTCTCCAGCACCACCTCGCCATTCTGCTGGCTGACGATCTGTAAACGGCCTTCAAGCTGTTCGGGCAGGGGCGGCAGATCGCCAGACAGCCTGGCGTGAACGCGATGCTGGCGGCGCAAGTGTTCCATGTGCTGGTCGTGGACCAGGTTCCCGGAACGCAACATTAGCACCCGTTCGCAGACTTGCTCAGCTTCGGGCAATACGTGCGACGAGAAAATCACCGTCCGGCCGGCTTGCCGAGCCTCTCGAATCAAACACAACACCTCGCCACGTACGGTTGGATCCAGGTTGGCCGTGGGCTCGTCCAAAACAAACAACGGAACGTCCAGCGACATCGTGACTGCCACGGCCAGCATCTGTCGCATTCCGGTGGAACATCGCGCGACTTGCCGGGACAGATCCAAACCGAGACGATCGGCGATCACCCTACTGCGTACCAGACCACCGCCAGGATGAACCTCGCTAAAGAACCGCAAGATATCGCGGCCCCGCATGTTGCGAAACAACCGCGGCTCACCAGGCAGGTACGCGATCTGTCGGTGCAGTTCGACCCGGTCATGGAAACAATCCTTATCGCCGATTGTTGCCGTGCCCGACGTCGGCCGCAGAAAACCCATCATCAGTCGCAACAACGTCGTTTTGCCGGAACCGTTGGGACCAAGCAGCCCGCATACCTGACCTTGCGGAACGTCAAACGTACAGTCGCACAACGCCGTCAGTTCGCCGTACGATTTGGTCAACCGATGAGTTTTGATCAACATCCGATACGGTTGCCTTCAGGCGGCGAACGGCAGTTCCGCCGTCAGGTGATGGAGACGACCGCCACCAGGCGGGACGAAGAACCGACTACCGCCCACAGTATAGGCTGCTGGCGTGATGCCGGATACAAGCCACCGGCGAGCCGACGCCTAGCGATTGCGGCGCCGACGGCGTGACGCGTCGCATGCCAACCAAAACAGCAATGCCGATAGAAAGAGCACGCCCGTTGAAGGTTCGGGTACCATCGAGGCGGCGACACCCGAACCGCTCAAGGAGAAGTTAAACGAAATCCCTCCCAGTCCAAACGGTGCGTTCTGATCTGTCAGGAACGAAAGTGTCGAACTTCTCAGTCCGACGGCCGTGGGCGTGAATTCGATGTTCAAGCCGATCGATTCACCGTCGCTGAGCACCGTCGGAGAAAATCCAAGCAGGGAAAAATCGCCGGCATCGCCTCCGGCGATCAGCGAACCCAGCAGTGACAGGTCGGTGAGCGGCTCCCAGGTCACCGTCAGGCGTAAGATTGGATAGGTCCAGCATCAAGGATACGGTGTCCCCCAGGGTGACGTTTCCATAGTTGAACACACCGGCCACGTCTCCAACGCTGTTGAACTCCGGGCCCACCCCTTGGCCCAGCAACGTGACCATCTGCATCAACGAGGAATTCGTGCCGTCCGGGCTGCCGTTCAAAAGGTCCAGTGTTACGTCTTGTGAATCGCTACCTCGTGTCGTGGGAGCGTACGTGTAACTTTCGAAGGCGAGACTAGCGTCCGTCAGGCTGAAGCCCTGGCCGGCCGATGAGAAGAGACCCGTCGCCGCGACGAAATCGCCGTTCAAATTACTTACCACCCCCAGCCCGGAAAGATTTCCGTCTCCCACGTTAGTCAGAACCAGACCCGCTGTCCCGGTATCACCGATCCGGACCTGGCCCGCGTTGGCGCTCGTGGTGTCGATCAGCGCTTGCGGCGCAACTCCCTGACCGGTTAGCGATAGCGAAGTGTCACCGCCATCGGTGGTGATCTGAGCGGTCGTGGACTGAAACCCTCGCGCCGCGGGGCTAAATCGATAGTTACGATCCGCCGTAGGACCGCCGACCTCAACATCACTAAAGGCGTTGCTGCCCACCAGCGAAAAATCTCCGCCGACCGGATTGTCAAACGTGCCGCTCAGCAGCGTACTGACCACGGTGCCATCGTTGGTGATGGCCCGCGAGTCGCCCGTGTTGGAGACGCTGTTCGTCAGGTCCGAGTTCGTGCCAACCAGCACGTTGCCAAAGCTGGTCGAGCTCGCGACGGTCGATTGCGGATCCCCCGACCAGATTCGCACACGCCAACGATCGACACTCAACCCGTCCTGCAGCACCGTGTCGCCCAGGATCAATGTCCAGTTGCCTGCGACGACCTCGTTTTCCAAATTTCGCAGGTTGCCCGTCGGACGGTAATCGCCTGCTTGTGGCGTCGTGGGATTGACGTTGGTGATTGGATATCCAGAGCCGGGACGAAAATGGATTTCAGAGAATCCAAAACCGCCGGTGCCGAAGCCGGTCAGGAAATCGCCCGGGGCGATCAAGTTTTCCGTGGTGCCGCTGGGGCTGACAACCCGCAAATCGATCTCATCGTAATACGGAGTCCCGCCGTTGTTGACACCGTACGCTTCGCCGTCCGCCTTCATGAAGCGGACCGACGCCCGGATTTCCAGAAGCTGACTGCCGACCGAACCCGCCGCGAAGTTGACAGCGGTCGTCGTCAGACCGCCGTCGACGAACAGGTTTGTGCCGTTGGTACTCGTGTCCTGCTGGACCGCCGCCGGCACTGCGCAAACAGTTACACTCACAGCGATACCGAGCGCTGTGATGATCTGGCCGAGTGGGCGCAAAAGAGTATGTGCGAACATACTTCAGGTGTTTTCGTTGGAGACGCTGGTTGGGGGTTTTCGTAAACATAGGTTCCTTTCTCGCTTGCTAGGGGCAGGTCGACAGGCACGACCCGCACAACAAGTTCAGCAGGCCGCTGGATCGCAAAGATTGCTCACCGGCCGCGCGACTGGAACGGCCGTGGCGGTTGTAGGGTCGATGGCGGCGCCGAGATTCGCGGCGGGAGTGGGAGTGACGATCCGGTTGCTAACGCGCGCGCCAGAATCCTGGCATCAGTAAGACCAGGATCGTGAAGACTTCCAAGCGGCCGACCATCATCAGAAACGTGAACAGCAGCTTGGCCGGCCAGCTGAAGTGGGAATAGTTTTGTTTTGAGCCAATCGTCCCCAGGCCGGGCCCGATATTGTTCAGCGTCGACGCGATACCGGTCGCACAATCGATCAACTTGTGATCGATGCTCTGCGGCCCGGTTCCCCCGCGTGCCCAGGTCGAATCCGGTTCGACCGTGACCAGAAACATCCAGCTGAAGACAAAGATCACCAGGATCAGCCCAAAGTACAACAAGATATTCTTGCGCATGTCCTGCTCTTCCACCGGATGACCAGCCAAACGCAACGGTCGCACCACCGACGGATGGTAGGCCTTTTCAAGTTCCAGATCGATGACCTTGAGAAACAAGATGTGGCGAATTACTTTCATGCCACCACCGGTACTGCCCGCGCATCCGCCTACAAACATCAGCAGAAACAAAACTCCGCGACCGAAACTATTCCAATGATCAAAGTCTGCGGCGCTGCTATAACCGGTCGTGGTCAGAACCGACACCACCTGGAACAGACCTTGTCGCAAACCAGAAGTCAGACTGCCCCACACGTCGCCCTGGTAATAGAACAACCGATCGCCGTGAAGGTATCCGAACAGAACGATCAGCGCCGTGACGACGACAATGATCAACATATACGTGCGCCATTCGACATCGACCAACAGCCTGCCGGGCTGGCGCAATAAAAGAAAATACAGCAGCGTAAAATTCGTGCCCGCCAGAATCATGAACAGGATGATCACCATTTCGGCCCACACCGCGCGGACCTGTCCGATGATTCCCGCAAAGGCCCCGACGCTGTTATTGAACGTACTGAACCCACCGGTGGCCATCGTGCCAAACGCATGGCAAAGCGAGTCGAACCAGGGAATTCCCAACATCGTCAGGATGACCGTAAGCAGCACGTTGAGTCCCAGGTAAATACCGGCAAAGACCCAGGCCGTATGTTGCATCCGGGCTTGGGATCCTTCTTTGCTGGGCCCTGGCATCTCCGAACGCATCAACTGTTTACCGGCGGAGCCCTGCCCCAGCACGGCGACAAAAAGAACAATGATGCCCAAGCCGCCCAGGAAGTGCGTACTGCTGCGCCAAAATAGAATGCAGCGCGGGACGTACCTGGGGTCCTCTAATTCGCCCAATACCGACGCGCCCGTGGTGCTAAATCCAGACTGCGATTCAAACAGCCAATCCGCCGGACTCATCGGCTTGGCAACGTAGCGGATCTGCGGCGGCGTGTTCCCGTCGGTTGCCGGCGCGATAACAACTTTTTGCTTGATCGACGTTCCGCTGAGCGCGTAGGGCAACGCACCGAGGAATGTGGCCAGGATCCAGCTGAACCCAACGATCGCCATGGCCTCTTTGCGGAACAACTGACCTTCGCCGCTACGCCCCAGGATGTGAAGCAGCGTACCGATCAGGCAGGAGATAAGTAGGGATCCCAACAGCGCCAGAAAGCCACGCTGTTCGAATTCCGGAGTACTCGACAGCGCCGGAAAGGCCCAGGGCAGACTGAAGATCATCGTCACCGCGATCAAGAACGTGATGCGGCTGAGCATCCTGGCAACCAAACGAAAATCCATATCGTTGCCTCGCGCGAAGAACTACTTCGATGACGTAGTCCGCGATTTGCTGTTGGAATCGAACATCGCCATGGTATCGTCCAATGCGGAATCATCGATCAACGCGACAACCGTATCACCAGATTCCAGCCGATCGTCCGCACCGGGCACACGCACATACTCCTCATGAACGACCACAGCGATCAGGCACTTTGCCGGTAACTGCAGATTGGCCAGCACGTGTTCTGTACACGGCGCCCCCTCGCGCACGGCCAGTTCCAAAACGCTCAACGTACCCGCGCCAAGCCGCGTTCGTGACACAAGGGAGCCACGATGGAGCAGGCTGAGCACCTGTCGAGCGACCACTTCACGGGGACTGATCGCCAGATCGATTCCCAGTTTCCCGACAACCTCTGCGTAATCGGGCCGCTTGATGATCGCCATAATCGTGTTCGCACCGATCTCGTGCGCGGTCACGCAGGACATAATGTTGTCTTCGTCGTCACGCGTACAGGCCACGAAGACGTCGGCCGCGCCGACGCGTTCTTCTTCCAACCGAGCGCGTCGCGTGGCGTCGCTGTGAACGACGGTCGCGTGTTGCAGATTCTCCGAAAGGAATTCGCAGCGATTCAGATCCTGCTCGATCACGACGACGCCAAATCGGCCGGACTCCAGCGCCTGGGCCAGGTGGTAACCCGTTTCGCCACCGCCAGCAATCACGACACCCAGCTTGGTGGGCGCTTTGCGCTGGAACAAGTCCTTCACACTGTCAATATCATCGCCCGTACCAATCAAAGTGACACGATCGCCAATTTCCAGCGTATCATCGGCCATCGCCAGCGCGGTGGTTTTGTCGCGAGTGATCGAGGCGATTCGGACCCGCGCAGGTAAACCGAGTTTCTTGATCGGCTTGCTGACGGCCGCCGTTTTTTGTGTGATGGTGAACTCTTCGACTTCGAGTTCACCACGAGCGAAATGTTCCATGACGACACTGCCGGGATGGCGGATGCCGTGCGCCAGTTCCATTGCCGAGAGGTGTTCGAGGCTTAACAATCGATCAATCTTGAAGTGCCGCTGATAGTCGAACGTGCTCAAGTCGTAATAAACCGGCGCATAGACGCGGGCCACCGTGTGCGCGGCGCCCATCGCTTTGGCCATGCTGGCCGCAATCAGGTTCACTTCGTCGTTGCCCGTGACGGCCAGGCAGAGATCCGCTCCGGAAACGCCGGCCTGGAAGAGGACGCTGGACTGCGACGCCGAGCCCGTGATGGCCCGCACATCCAGTCGCTCGTTGATCTGGTGCACATTGTCGGGATCGTGATCAACGACCGTTACGTCGTGGCGATGATGACACAACAGGTCGGCAATCGACGTTCCGACGGTTCCCGATCCGAGAATAACGATGTTCATCTGCACTACCAGACGCGGCTGGCAACCTTCTTCACCGTACCAATAAAGCCTATGAGAAAACGCGTCGACACGTCCCCCCTCCCTCTCCCTCCCCTCCCTCCCTGAAAGGATCGCAGGGGATGCCCGAACGGTCCGTAGGTAGTGGTGACCTACGGTGCCTCGTCCGTCGGACCTGCTACTCCTTTGCCTCTCGCATTCAGCCTGGCGTCATCGATCAACAAGTCTTTCAGTATTCGACCGCCGACGACAGTCTCGTCAATGATTCGCGGTACATCCTCGATCGTAACGCCGCCGTACCAGATTTCTTGTGGGTAAATGACAACCGTGGGTCCCAACTCACATTGATCCAGGCATCCGGCGGAATTCCGCGAACGGCTGGGTCCAGCTTGCGCTTTTTCACCGCCGCTTTGAAGGCGGTTCGCAGTTCGCTGTTCCCGGTCGGATCACAACAGCCACGTGCATGACCGGCCGAACGCTGATTGCAACAGACGAAGATATGACTTTTAAATTTCGCCATCGCCGGCGAATGTCTCCACGTTAACGGAAGGTGCTCGCTACAGCCTACCGGAAACAAAATACAGAATAACAAAAACCGTCAACATGAATCCGGCGATCCAGATCATCGTCCGCACCGCATGAAACAGTAACGGCTGCAATCGCTCGTGTCTTGTCGCGGCATACACCAGGCTGACCGTGACAACCAGGGGAAGCGAATACCAGAGCCGGTTTACTTCGGCCAACAACAGCCAATCGATCATCTGTGGTTTTCCTAATTCGTCGGCTGTCGTTCGCGGGGGCCAAGCGATCCGTCGCGTTGACTTTCTGCTTCGTCCCGCTGTTCGCGGCGGCGTTTCTTGATGCGGTCATCGTCCCGCGGAACGGGACTGCTCCCCACCGGTCCGGCCGCGGCGTCGAAAATCGCGAGGATATTCAACAGGCCCGCGATCATGGTAAAGACCGTGCCCAATTCAAACTTCGTATGATAGGTCTTGTGCCATTCGTCCATCTCGTTCGGAGCGAATTCATGATTGCGCGTGAGATCAGGCGCCCGCATAAAGTCGCCGAACGGTTGTTCGAAGGCGGTCTGGATCAGGGCCGGCCAGGCGGGCAAACCCACCCATACCTGACATAAATAAGGCCAGCGCTTGTCGTCGGGGCGCCAAGACGCGTAAACCACCCGCCCGCCGCCAAGATCCCACCCAAACAGAAACGTCCCAAGAATACAGATGAAAAACAGCATGCTTTTCGCATAGCGTCGTTGATAGAAATGGCCCAGGCCGGGCAGTACGGCAGCCAGCAATGCCGCCAACAGCGGGTCCCTCAGATCGACTTCTTCTGCGCTGTCTTCTTCTTCGCTGTCTTCTTGGGTGTTTTCAGCCAAAACGAGATACCTGTTAGCATCGATGGGCAACCGACGAGAACCGTGGTTATACCGTGATCTGGTCGACTGATTCAATATCCGCTGATGAATTCACCGGACGCCAACGCGGCTGGCCACAGGGGCGGTTCGTGGCACTCTAGACAATAACGCTGGTCAAAGCGAGAAAGTCGCGATCGTTACGAAGCGGATCAAAGTCTGGTTCTTCGTCGATCAGCAGACGGTACGAATCATCAATTTCCAGCGCCTCGCCAAGATATTCAAGCACGCGATCTTTTTCGCCGCTCAAACTCCAATAGCACGCCAGATTGTAATGCAACAGGGCGTTACCCGGATCGGTAGCCAAGGCGGCATCCAGAGCGCGAATCGCAAGGTTCAATCGACCCGTTCGCTTGTAGCACCAGCCGACGGCCAGCCAGATATGAATGTCGTCCGGCGAACGCTTGGCGGCAACCAGCAGCGGAACCAGCGCTTCCTCGTAACGTTCCAACGAACGCAACGCCTCGCCCTTGATATAGGCGGCGTGCCCTAACAGTTGATTGTGGTCTTCCGCTTCTCCCGGATCAGTCGCATCACCCCCGGTCAAACGGCTGACAACATCCACGCGCTCGGCAATCGCCAGCGCATGCTCGTACATCCCCAGCTCTAAATAGCCTTCGGCCTGACGAATCAACTGCTGTTGCTGATGGCGGTGCACGCTCATGTCACTGTTAACAGGTTATCGTTACAAAGTTGTCGTTACCAGGTTACTGGCGAACCAATGGATCCCACTGGCGTTAGGGCTGATCAGAGGAAAGAACAGCCTAGCCATTGCCTCTACCTATATTCTAACCGGTGATTCGCAACGGGGACGATTTTTTTAGGGCCTTAAGCCACAACTACCAATATCAACACATTTAAGACATGCCGCGTTGGCGTGTCAATCGAACGATCGATGGTATGCGTCGGAGTTTACGTTGAGCGAAACTCTGACGGCGATGAGGCGCGATTAGCGGTCTGGACCCTCACTTCTGACCTGTTCCCATGTGGAAAAAATCCATCATCGGACCGTTCACGTTGCCCAGTCGCCACATTCGATTTGCGCCCCGCAGACCCGTCGCGAACGATAAGTAATTCCTTCGCTAAGACTTACCAGCGGAACGCGTCACCTCCAATCCCCAGGGCCCGTGAAATGCTCTTCAAAGACTCTGGATGGATCCGCTTCAACAGTCGCCCTATCCGCCTGCTGCGCCATGCTCACTGTTCGCAATCTTGGGTTCCTTGCCGCCGC
The DNA here is from genome assembly GCA_963844115.1 of uncultured Planctomycetales bacterium. GTDB lineage: Bacteria > Planctomycetota > Planctomycetia > Pirellulales > UBA7805 > CS4-C045. The sequence goes on from CAWJNN010000010.1 coordinate 91,588, forward strand.
CGTCGCCGCGTTTACCACATCCAGCTTTCTGCTGGCTGGAACGCCGGGCGTCGAAACGGCAACTCAGCCGGCCGCCCGACCCTTTCTGGCTGCCATCCATCCGGGGATCTTTGCGCTCTTCCAACTGCTAGCGTCGCTGTTCGCCCTCGTCGCCTTTGCACCCCGCCGCTAAAGCACAACGTGCAGGCCGCCGCCAAAGCGCAACGTGATTCTCTCACAGAGGTTGCATCTCGTCAGAAAAAACCTGCACGGATTTTCGCCGTAGTCCCCACTATTACAATGGGGCCCGCTATTACGAAGGCACTTCGTTCCCGCGACGCCGTCAAGTTCCCGCGATGCGTTGGGTCAACGCGGACCACCTACTGGACGGGCGCGAAACAACCCGGCGCGAAACCAATTATTGGAGTCATGTGATGCGACTGACCCTGCGAACGCTATTGGCGTATTTGGACGACATTCTGGAACCGGGGGATCGCCAGAGCCTGGAACAGAAGATTCAGGAAAGCGGATATGCCAAAAAATTGATCGAGCGGACGCGAGACGTCGTCATACGAGGCCAGCTCAGTGCTCCAACCGTTGTCGGTCGCGGTGTCGTCCGCGACGCCAATTCCGTTGCCGAATACCTGGACAATACGATGGCGCCCGAACAGGTCCAGGAGTTTGAACGCGTCTGCCTGGAGTCGGACGTTCACCTGGCCGAGGTCACCGGCTGTCACAATGTATTGACGATCGTCCTGGGCCAGCCCGCTCACGTCACAACCAGCATGCGCGAGCGCATGTACCGTTTGAATGAAGGCACGGTGATGCGACTGAGCGATATGGCCAGCGCACCGGCCGAGGAATCGGCCTCCGACGCCGTCGGCACCGCTTCCCAAGATACCCCACCACCGTCGTCCGTCGACACGAAAACGACAAAGGCTGCCGAACCAACGGCGGCCGTTGCCCCGCCCCCAACCACCGCTATCGGCTCGCCTCAAATTCAACCGGCACAATCGTCCAACTCCCGCTTCTGGCTGGCGATGGTATCGACCGCCGCCGTGGCGGCCGCTGTTACCGGGATTCTCTTTCTGGTGTTCGAGCGTTTTTCCGGTGACAGTAATGCGCCGCAGGTTGCCGACAAGCAAGAAGTCAACGACCCCCACGTACCTGGTGGCATTCCTCCGGCCAATCCCGTTGACGAATCGTCCGCTCAGCATCCTCCCGTTGCCGACAACGATGCCCCGACCATCGGCGAACCGCCTTTGGCGCTGGACAAGTCGCCTGATGACACAGTACCTGAAAACACAGCGCCTGATAACACAGCGCCTGATAACACAGCGCTTGATAACACAGCGCCTGACGACGCGACTGAGTCAACCATCGACGATTTATCGGTTCCGCCAACCTCACCAGCTGCGACCGATCAAGACGGAGCTGTATTATCGGCGCCGTTCAGAATGCAGATCCACCCGTCGAGTCGCCCGACGCGGCGGCGCACCCGATCGTGGAACCACGGGTTTCAACGGACGAGCCGCCCGCGACCAACGCTTCGCCCACCCCCGCCCCTGCCCCTGCCCCCACCCCCGCCCCTGCCCCCACCCCCGCCCTGCCCCTGCCCCCATCCCCGCTCCGGCCCCCGCTCCCGCCCCACCCGATGCAAGCGACTTGACGGATGAGACGGCCGAACCTGCGGAAGCTGCCGTGGTGGGCAGATTGCTGTCCGAGGATCAAGTCTTGCTGCGAACGGATCGGGAAATGGAGACGATTATGCGTTTGCCGAAGCAGGCGGATTTAAAAGTCGGCGATCGTTTAATCGCACTGCCGGCTTTTCGTATTTCGTGGCCCGCAATGCAGTGCTGGCCATAGTCGGAGATATTGATCGCACCCATGCCGAAGCAGTGGCTGCGATGATCGGTAAGGACCTGCCTGCTGGTGAACCCGCACCTGAACTACAGGCAGTAAAAGCACTGCAGTCACAGCAGCTCATCCAGATTCCCTTTCCTTCTAAACAGGCCCATGTTTATCTGGGACAGCCAGGAATTCGTCGTGACGATCCAGACTATTTTCCTCTCTATGTGGGTAATCATATTCTCGGGGGTAGTGGCTTTAGTTCCCGACTGGTCAAGGAGGTTCGAGTCAAGCGGGGACTGTCTTATAGTATTTACAGTTACTTTCTTCCGCAGAAAGTGAGAGGACCTTTTGAGGTTGTGTTGCAGACTCGCGTAGACCAGGCCCATAAAGCGACTGATTTGGTCAAGGAGACGATAGCGCGATTTGTAGAGAATGGGCCCAGTGGGGCGGAGCTGGAGGCCTCTATCAAGAATATTACGGGAGGGTTTCCGCTACGCATCGATAGCAATTCCGACATCGTTGCCTACTTGGCGGTGATCGGTTTCTACCGTCTGCCTCTGGATTATCTGGATACCTTCAATGACAAAATTAAGGCTGTGAGTACACAGGCGATATTGCAGGCCTTCAAGCACCAGGTCGATATTGACAGAATGGTCACGGTGATTGTAGGCGGAGATTCAGAGCAGAAGGTTGATTTCTCAGAGGATGGCTAGGCGCAGCCACGGATCGAACAGAAATAAATATGTACTGAGAATCATCGGTGGTCAGTGGCGAAGACGTCAGTTGGTTTTTGCGGACATTCCGGGTCTGCGACCCACCGGTGACAGGATACGCGAGACATTGTTCAATTGGCTGCAGCCCACAATTCCAGGGAGTTGTTGCCTTGATCCTTTTGCTGGTAGTGGTGCACTGGGTTTTGAGGCGGCCTCCCGTGGTGCGAATAAGGTTGTGATGTTGGATGTGAGTGTCGAGGCAGTTCACCATTTGAAAACACAGGCGACGCGTCTTGGTGCTAACCAGGTCTATATAGAGCAGGCCGATGCTCTGCACTGGTTAAAGAGTTGTTCTCGAGGCTTTGATATCATCTTTCTCAATCCCCCTTTCAGACAAGATCTCCTTGATAAGACGGTTTTTATCCTGCGTCATAAAGGGCTCAGAGAGGGGACCCGAATCTATCTGGAAACAGAGGCCAATAGGCCGATGCTAGAGTTGCCCCCAGAATGGGAGTATTTACGCAACGGCGAGGCCGGTCAGGTGAGGTATTCACTTGCTACAGTGGTGAGTACAGCCAGAGCATAGAGGATAAGTCTGCAAACCCGATCCTAACGCCTTTGGTTGTTTATACCCATGACGAATGAGTTTTCAGGACACATAGCACGTCGCCTTTGCCGCATAGCCGCGTTAGAACACGAAAACCATAAGAATAACTATGCCTTACGTGTTCTGCCTTGCTCTGCGACAAATCCGACGCACTCTCTGCACCCGAAAACCCATCCGTCATGGGTATATTAAATATATTACTCCTTTTACTTGCTTGCTTACTTGTAGCGTTATAGAGTCGAATCACAGAAAACAGGTCCTAGGAGCTGTTTTTTTTGTGTCTATAAAAACCTTTCAAATTTGTCCTATAAGTATGTTAACTTAACAGTTATACACAACTATCCATGAATGGCCGGATGTTGCTTATAATACTAGCTACTGTACTATCACCTCATTCTATGTATGCCGATGGAAGATGCGTTGAGTAGGGCAGGATTAGTAAGATCCAAAGACTTCCTGGGCCGCTTTATCCTGTTGACGTCGTTATTTGTCTCCCTGTTGCTCATCGTCTATGCAGAGGTAAGCCAACGTGAGTTCTTAAACCACCATCGAGAGCTTGCAGAAAAGGCCACGGAGGGGACCAGTAGGCTCATCAGTCTATACCTTGAGGGAAAAGTATAGGGAATTATCCCTATTTTCCTCTGAACATTTACGGCTCATTAGTGGTCTAGCGGCAGATCCGATGGATGATGAAAGTTATCAGCGCTTGCAGGACAAGGTCGCTGAGTATTTTCCGGATTATCTGGCGTTTACCATAGCGACACAAAAGGGAGAGGTACTGGTGGATGACTTCGACGGTCACATCGAAGAGGTCTGTGTCAATGATATCCGGGGTTTTTATAAAGACAGGAGAGCTCCGCCAGTTTTCATCCATCCCAATCCGCTTGCCTATCATTATGACATCATGGTCAGTTGGGGGGAGCTGAATGCCGGCGTCGGACTGGTCGATGCAGCTGGTTGTGCACCAGCAAGCTGGGGCGCGGCGAGGACAAACAGACTCAGGGCAAGCAGGCGTTTCACGGCTAAACCATACGATGTCAGCCGCCGAAAATCTAAGATTTCGCAGCCGAGGTGAACCTCAACGTGGCCTTGGTCGCACCACGTCGCGATCAAGCACGGTTTTGCGGCCATCTTGGCCGGCCACTCGAATCGCATCGTCGCACAGGGCCCGTACATGTTCGGACAACATATCGGCCACGCCGTCGCTGCAGTTCATGCCACTGCGGTCGCGAATGTACTTTTTCATCTTCGACACAACGATCAGCGCTGCAGGTAATCGGCAATGTCGAGGGCACGCGGGTCGTAGCGCAGGTGTTCCGGCCGCTTGGCCTGACACGATTGACGTGCGCCGGATTGTTCAGCGCGTGGTGGCAGTCGGTGCACTGCAGCTGGCGCTCGGCATGGATGTCCCAGGATCGATGTAAGGCCCGACTTGTTGGCCAGGTTGACGCCCGATGCATTGATACGCTGCGATGCCACCACCTGCCCGGTCGTCGCCGTCTGCGGGTAGTCCAGGTCGCAGGCGTTGACCAGCAGCGGCGTGTCGCCGGCCGCATGCACCTGACCATGGCAGGCGTCGCAATTGGCGTTGGTCGGGTCCTGA
>CAWJNN010000011.1:0-30052 GCA_963844115.1 uncultured Planctomycetales bacterium
ATCTGGGGTCAGGCCGTGATTAGTGATTAGTCTTGCGTACCGGCCAGAGCCAGGTTACGCTTGGGCCATGGCCAGACCATTGCGAGTGGAGTACGAAGGGGCCCTGTATCATGTGATGTCCCGCGGGATCGAGCGGCGAGATATCGTCTCGGACGACCGCGATCGCCAGCGGTGGCTGGAGTGGCTCCAGCGGACGGTGGAGACGTACGATTGGCAGCTGCACGCTTTTGTGCTGATGGACAACCATCATCACCTCTTTGTCGGAACTCCTCGTGCCAATTTGTCGGCCGGGATGCAACACTTTAACGGCAGTTATACGAGCTATTTCAATCGACGGCACCGGTGCACGGGTCACCTGTTTCAGGGGCGGTTCAAGGGGCAGCTGGTGGAAGATGAAGGTTACTTCTGCGAGTTGAGCCGCTACCTTCACCTCAACCCGGTCCGGGCGAAGATGGTCGACCGGCCGGAAGCTCACCGCTGGAGCAGCTATCCGGGATATCATCGGAACGACCGCACTTTGTCGGTCAGGGTGACTTAGTGATTCGGTCTTGCGTGACCGGCCAGAGCCAGGTTACCGCCAGGGCCATGGCCCGAAAGCAGATCTGGGGTCAGGCCGTGATTAGTGATTAGTCTTGCGTACCGGCCAGAGCCAGGTTACGCTTGGGCCATGGCCAGACCATTGCGAGTGGAGTACGAAGGGGCCCTGTATCATGTGATGTCCCGCGGGATCGAGCGGCGAGATATCGTCTCGGACGACCGCGATCGCCAGCGGTGGCTGGAGTGGCTCCAGCGGACGGTGGAGACGTACGATTGGCAGCTGCACGCTTTTGTGCTGATGGACAACCATCATCACCTCTTTGTCGGAACTCCTCGTGCCAATTTGTCGGCCGGGATGCAACACTTTAACGGCAGTTATACGAGCTATTTCAATCGACGGCACCGGCGCACGGGTCACCTGTTTCAGGGGCGGTTCAAGGGGCAGCTGGTGGAAGATGAAGGTTACTTCTGCGAGTTGAGCCGCTACCTTCACCTCAACCCGGTCCGGGCGAAGATGGTCGACCGGCCGGAAGCTCACCGCTGGAGCAGCTATCCGGGATATCATCGGAACGACCGCACTTTGTCGTGGATGACCTATGACTCGGTGCTGCGTGAGTTTTGCCGTAGCCGCAGAGAGGCCCGCAAGCGTTACCGCCAGTTCGTCCGGGATGGAATGCGCGACCCGCCGCCGGTGCCCTGGGCCGAGGCCGCACAGGGACTTATTGTCGGATCGAGTCAATTCATTAAGCGGATTGGGAAGCTGCTGGCGGATCGCCCGGAAGATCAAGATATCCCCGCATTGAAGCAGTTGCGGCCGCGGCCGCAACTTGAAGTCATTTTGGACGTCGTGGCCGATGCAATGCACGAGGACCGCATCGCCTGGTGCGCAGGCCGCCGGAGCGAGACCGCGGGGCGTGCGGTTGCCGCCTCGATAGCCCGCCGCCGTTTTGGATATTCAGCAACTCAAGTCGCAGCCGCTTTGGGATACAAGAGTCACACCAGCGTGAGCCGCGCCTTGCAGCGGATCGAATCACCATCGCCCAAGCTGGCGCGGACCATCAAACGGATTGAACGAACACTCACTAATCACTAATCACGGCCTGACCCCAGAGTGCCTCCGGCCTGACCCCAGAGTGCCTCTAATCACGGCCTGACCCCAGAGTGCCTCTCTTGCGGGCTGCGTTGGTGACAAAGGACTAACCGTTCGAGGTATTCGAGAATTGACAACCGAGGACATGCCCACCGAGTGCACAAAGGCGACTGTCCCCAACCTGCATGTGGCACATTGACCTCCGTTCCTATTCAAGGAGGCGCTTTCCGTGTTCAAGGAGGCGCTTCCCGTGCCCGAAATTTCAGTGGCCTATATGAAGGCATGGATGGCGCGTACGTGACACATGTGCCTCACGATTCGACTTTCCCTGGAACGCCATCCTTGCGTTGGTAACGATCGGCTGGCAGTGATACAATGAAGCATTGAGATCGTCTGCTTGCGGATCCGTCGGAGGAGTGTCATGCCAAAATTGGACTATCGAAATATCGAGAAAGATCCGTCTCGCTGCGGAGGGCAACCGGTCGTGGCTCGGACCCGTATCCGCGTTGCCATAATTCTAAGTTGTTACCGTCAGGGCATGAGCGTGGAAGAGATTGTCCAACAGTACCCTTCTCTCCGCCCTGCCGACATCCATGATGCGCTGGCCTATGCCTACGACCATAGCGAGGAAATCGAGGCTGACCTCGCCGCAGACGATGAGGCCACCGTGAAGGGGCAACGAGGCGATGGCTCGCCTCAGCCATGAGCCAAGAGCTGCGATACTTCACGGACGAGGATATCTACGGAGCGGTGGCCGCCGCCTTGCGCAAGTCGGGCGTCGACGCCGTTTCCACACCAGAAGCAGGTCGCTTGGCAGAAACCGACGAGTCCCAGCTTGAATGGGCCGCTGCCGAAGGTCGCGTGCTCGTAACCTTCAACGTCGCCCATTTCGCCACCTTGCACGCCGCCTGGTTAAAGCAAGGACGGCATCACGCGGGCATCGTGGTTTCCAATCAGCGTCCTCTTGGCGATTTGCTGCGACGCTTACAGCGCCTTGCTGCCAGGCTGGACGGCGATGCCATGCAAGACCGCTTTGCGTTTCTTAGCGATTGGTAAGGCGACGCTGTTAATTCGATTATGGCAGCGTTTTCGCGAGAGGTCGCGCCCCGACATGTCCGAGTGCGCAAGATCAACATTGCTTCTGTCGTCAGAACGAGACGTGGAGTTCTGGGACCGGACACGGTCACGGATTGGAGTCTGCGTCGGCCAGAGCAGATCTGGGGTCGAGAGCAGATCTGGGGTCAGGCCGTGATTAGTGATTAGTCTTGCGTACCGGCCAGAGCCAGGTTACGCTTGGGCCATGGCCAGACCATTGCGAGTGGAGTACGAAGGGGCCCTGTATCATGTGATGTCCCGCGGGATCGAGCGGCGAGATATCGTCTCGGACGACCGCGATCGCCAGCGGTGGCTGGAGTGGCTCCAGCGGACGGTGGAGACGTACGATTGGCAGCTGCACGCTTTTGTGCTGATGGACAACCATCATCACCTCTTTGTCGGAACTCCTCGTGCCAATTTGTCGGCCGGGATGCAACACTTTAACGGCAGTTATACGAGCTATTTCAATCGACGGCACCGGCGCGGGTCACCTGTTTCAGGGGCGGTTCAAGGGGCAGCTGGTGGAAGATGAAGGTTACTTCTGCGAGTTGAGCCGCTACCTTCACCTCAACCCGGTCCGGGCGAAGATGGTCGACCGGCCGGAAGCTCACCGCTGGAGCAGCTATCCGGGATATCATCGGAACGACCGCACTTTGTCGTGGATGACCTATGACTCGGTGCTGCGTGAGTTTTGCCGTAGCCGCAGAGAGGCCCGCAAGCGTTACCGCCAGTTCGTCCGGGATGGAATGCGCGACCCGCCGCCGGTGCCCTGGGCCGAGGCCGCACAGGGACTTATTGTCGGATCGAGTCAATTCATTAAGCGGATTGGGAAGCTGCTGGCGGATCGCCCGGAAGATCAAGATATCCCCGCATTGAAGCAGTTGCGGCCGCGGCCGCAACTTGAAGTCATTTTGGACGTCGTGGCCGATGCAATGCACGAGGACCGCATCGCCTGGTGCGCAGGCCGCCGGAGCGAGACCGCGGGGCGTGCGGTTGCCGCCTCGATAGCCCGCCGCCGTTTTGGATATTCAGCAACTCAAGTCGCAGCCGCTTTGGGATACAAGAGTCACACCAGCGTGAGCCGCGCCTTGCAGCGGATCGAATCACCATCGCCCAAGCTGGCGCGGACCATCAAACGGATTGAACGAACACTCACTAATCACTAATCACGGCCTGACCCCAGAGTGCCTCTAATCACTAATCACGGCCTGACCCCAGAGTGCCTCTGACCCCAGAGTGCCTCAGTCTCGGACCGGACGCCAGCGACACCGCTGCCGAAGAACTCGGAGACGGGGCAACGGACCGTTCGCTAATCACTAATCACGGCCTGACCCCAGAGTGCCTCCGGACCCGGCGGCCTAGGCTGGTTCCGGCCTGCGTGGCCGGGGCTGGCCACTTGGAGACCGCTCCTTTGAAAAGCTTTCCACCTGTCGTACCCGTTACGTACGAGCGGTAGTTAATGCCATAGTAGAATGGCGGCTCGTTGAGCGTGATCCGGCAACTCCGCGCGTCGGAAACGGACAGAAAGAAGTCTGCGCGCCAACCAGCCCCGTGCCCGGCGGCAAGTTCTTCGCCTTCCTGATAGTCTTCTCGTCCGAGGAGATGAAAGCAAACGGAGACTGAATGAAGGCATCGCCGCTGATTAGCCGGTTGAAGGACTCCTCGATGGCAGACTCAGGATTGCCGTCCAAATAGAACCGGACCATTCGCCCGTCATCCTCCGGCAGGATCGGAAGCCAGATCCGCGTGACGCAGCCAGGAGACAGGTCTTCCATGATTACCCACTCTTTGCCGGTTGGCGTGGTATCCACGCGGATGGCATTCCGGTAGTCCTTGTTGGCGAACCAGGTCTTCCGGTCTTTCGGGTCGGTCTGAGCGCGGTCGTAGCTACTGGCTTGCCGGCAGACGTACTCGGGCTGCGGCCAGCGCGCCGCGGCGTCGCGATCGGTCATTTCCCGCAGCAGGGATTCAAGGGTGATTGTCGTATCTTCTCTTGCCTCTGGAGCAGCGGGCGACGGGTGGGATTCCCGAGGCGGCTCTTCCGCCATGGAAGAGTAAGAAAGGAATGTGATGCAAGCCAATAGAACGATGCTAGCCAATAGAATGATGCGAGCATAGGTCTTGCTGAGAATGTCGCGCTGCATCATCGGGTGTCCGCCTTTTTCGCGGCATTGTACTCCTTTAGCTTGTCGCGATAAGCATCGTTCAGTTCCTTGCGGAGCGTCGCCAGTTCCGACTTTTTGCGCACGACGATCTCCCCGTCCAGTTCTATCACGACGTACCGTTCCGCGATGGCCGGCCGGGCAGATTTGGCGAGGTCGGCAGATTCCGACGCAGCAGGTCCCTGACGTCGATTCTTTGGTTTTGCGTCTTCTTTATCTGCCGCATCGGCGGTCAGGGTAAGGAGCAAGCCAATTAATACTGCGAGCGATAAATGGCGAAGTCCATGACGACACATCGTATTTCTCCTTACGACCGCGTGGCGGTGAGTTAACAAACGGATGCCTGGCGGCCATCATACAAGGCCGCCGTGGTAATGGGAAGCAACGCACTTGGTGATGCATTGCGTTGATAATACTTTCAGAAAGTGAGGGAAAATGATCCGCATGGTCGAAAATCAAACAGGCTGGATAACGAAGTCGGTCGTGGATCTATCTCTCATGCGAGAACCAGGGGCAATAGGTGCGGCGCTCGGGCTTCGAGATACCGATCCATGGTCGCACCGATCCATGGTCGCACCGATCCATGGTCGCACCGATTCATAGTCGCACCGATTCATAGTCACACAGACCTGCGGCGCGGATTTCATACTCATTCATGTCAGCCAGGATATCCTTGGTCTCTGGAATGGTGACGTGTCCCACCAGGATTCGAATGGTAGGAATAATCTTTGGACATGAGAGAATAGGAAGTCGTTTGGGCCAGAGAAATACTACGGTAACCCGGAAACTTTCGGTTCCCGACCTTCGCCAACAAACCCTAAGCGGTGGAATTCTTAGCGCAACATCGGGTTCAAGCGGAAGGGTTATCCAATATACTGAAATGTCCTCCAGGGTATCGCCAGTCAAGATCAGGATGACAGCGTCGAGGTATTCTGCAATGCCGGGGGGGGGCGCGTAGAGAGAGATCAAGCATGACCGCTGCCTATACTTCACCCAAACTACGTCTGAACGAATCGTGCGCACACGGCAAATGTCTGATCGCGCGGCAACCGATTGAGGCCGGTGAATTGCTCGTGGTCTGGAATGGCGACGTGCTGACATTCGATGAGCTAGCGGATCTTCCGGACGAGTTTTGCGCACACATCGTACAAATCGAAGAGGATCAATTTCTTGTTTCCCGTCCGCCGTGGCCGGATGCGGACTATGTCAACCATGCATGCGATCCGAACGCGATTTTGCAAAACGCTAAAACGTTGGTTGCCGCCCGCCCGATCGACGTCGACGAAGAGATCACCTATGACTACGCAACTTCCGACAGTTCGCCTTACGACGACTTCACCTGCCGATGTGGAATGTCGCTGTGTCGTGGGCAGGTGACTGTGGACGACTGGAAAAAGTCCGAGCTACAAAACCGGTATGATCAGGGATTCAGTCCCTACTTGCTTCGTCGCATGAAAGCGACGCGGGACAACGGTTCAATGAACCCGACCGAGTAACTTGCGCTGGAATCGCAAGTGGCATTCGCGTTTTGGCCGATGCACGAGTCGCAATCGTTTCTCGGCACGAGTTACCGACCGGCAAATCCCATTAAGGCGTACGTGAGTTTGGCAGCGAGATAATCAGGTGCATGCATGCCGGCAATGGGCGCCAATTCCACAACGTCCAGACCGATCACTTTTCGGCCGCTCCGGACGACGCTCGCGACCAACGTCAGTGCCTGCCACCAGAATAGTCCACCCGGTTCGGGCGTGCCGGTCGCCGGCATTAGCGACGAATCCAATCCATCCACGTCAAACGTCAGGTAAATATTGCCGGGGAAATCGTCCGGCAGTATCTGTTCAGGAACGGGTTTGCGCTGCAAGTCAACGGCGTCGAGAAATCGAATGCCCTTAGCGTCGCGGTAATCGATCTCTTCTTGACATATGCTCCGAACACCGATTTGAAATATAGGAATGTCTTGTTCGGCGATCCGCCGCATCACACAGGCATGACTGAGCGGCGACCCCTCGTAGACGTTTCTCAGGTCCGCATGTGCGTCAAATTGGACGACGCCTACATCGTCCTTCACGCTCCTTGCCGCACGGACGGCCGCTTGAGTCAGCGTATGCTCGCCGCCTAACAGAACCGGAACTTTGTTCTGCTGAAAGGCAGGTCTGACGATTTCTTCGATGCGGCCTAAGATCGCTTGCGGTTCGCCGGAGCAGTCGATGGGCGGCGCCGTGTAGATTCCGGCCTCGCCGGGAAACGAGATGCCGTCGTAGGCCTCCAGCTGGCTCGACGCATTGAGGATCGCGATGGGACCATGCGCCGTTCCCCTTCCGTAGGATACAGTTCGCTCCAGGGGAACAGGGAAGACGTGAAACAGCGCCCCGTGCGGGTCGGACGGCGGATATTCGGACTGGAGAAAGTTGGGAGTATCGCTCATCACGAGTAACTTGCACGTGTTTTAATTCTCTGCATATCAAATAGATCAGGAAAGTCGGTTTCGGTAATCGCGGTAGTCGAATTGGCGCACGATCCTGACCTGGTCTTCATCAGGATCGTAAAGGGCAATCGCCGGCAATGGCACGCCATTGAAGGTCGTGTTCTTTACCATCGTATAGTGAGCCATATCGGTAAACACGAGTCGCTCGCCAACATTCGGAGGCTCGTCGAAAGAGTAGTCTCCGATGACGTCCCCAGCCAGACAGGTCAGCCCGCCCAGCCGAATCGTGGAGGCCTTGTCGCCGGGAGGACCGGCACCGATGAGGTCGGGCACATAGGGCATTTCCAGCACGTCGGGCATGTGGGCCGCGGCCGACGTGTCAAGGATTGCGATGTCGTGATCGCCGCTGCGAAAGCGGTCGAGAATCGTGGTCACCAGAAAGCCGGTGTTGATTGCGACGGCTTCGCCCGGTTCCAGGTAGACCACCAGATTGTATTTCGCGCGGATGTGAGAAACACAGTCGCACAACAGGTCGACATCGTAATCCTGTCGCGAGATGTGATGGCCACCGCCCATGTTGAGCCACTTGGCGCGGTGCAGGTATTCGCCGAATTTCCGCTCGATGATTTCCAAGGTCCGCTCCAGCGTGTCCGCATTCTGTTCACAAAGCGTGTGAAAATGCAGGCCTTCCAGTCCCTCGAGATCCGCGCCCTCCATTTGCTCGGCGGTCATTCCGAATCGTGATCCCGGCTGGCACGGATTGTAAATATCGGTTTCAACTTCCGAGTACTCGGGGTTGATTCGTAGACCGTACGAGGCGACATTCGCCCGACCCAGCGCAACGGGTTTCAATTGCTGCCATTGGCTGAGGCTGTTGAAAGTGATGTGCTTCGCTACGGTGGAATACCATGCAAGGTCTTTTTCGGTATAGGCGACACAATACACGTGGACTTCTTTGCCGAATTCTTCCAGGCTAAGTCGCGCCTCGTTGACGGAACTGGCCGAGGTGCCACAGAGTACTCGCCGCACGCGCGGGAACACGGCAAACATGGCAAAGCCCTTCAAGGCCAGAATGATCCGCGCTCCGCTGCGATCCTGGACGTCTTTGAGAATCTGCAAATTACGTTCGAGCACACCAAGATGAACCAGATAACTTGGCGTGGGCAGTTCGTGACGCTGGCAGATCTCGATGATTGATGCTTGATCCATGTCAGCGACCAGGCCATGCGATGTAAGCGGACGCGTTATCCGTCTTGCGGCAACTGCGCGTGGTAAGGCTTGCCGTCCACGACTTGCCACGGCAAACCGTATCGATTCAGATCGTCCATGAACGGATCCGGATCGAATTGTTCCATATTCCATACTCCGGGCTTCTTCCACACATCGGTGACCATTAACTTTGCCCCGATCATGGCCGGCACGCCGGTCGTGTAGGAAATCGCCTGTGATTTAACCTCGCGATAACATTCCTGATGATCGCAGACGTTGTAAATATAGGACTGCTTGCGCTGGCCGTCCTTGACCCCATCGAATACGCAACCGATGCAAGTCTTGCCTTTGGTGAGTGGCCCCAGGCTGGCGGGGTCCGGCAGCAGCGATTTAAGGAATTCCAAAGGGATGATCGATTGGCCCTGAAAATCGATCGGCTCGATTCGCGTCATGCCGACATTCTGCAAGACGCGCAGATGAGTCAAATACGACTCGGAGAACGTCATCCAAAATCGGATTCGTTTGAGCCCGCGAATATGTCGGACCAGCGATTCCATCTCTTCGTGGTATAGCAAGTAGATTTCTCGACTACCCACCTCGGGTTCGGGAAAGTCAAAGCGACGATGCACTTCCAGCGGTCCCGTCTCCTGCCATTGGCCCTCTTGCCAATACCGGCCGTTGGCGGTGATTTCCCGGATGTTGATCTCCGGGTTAAAGTTCGTTGCAAACGGCAGTCCGTGGTCTCCGGCGTTGGCGTCGATGATATCGATCGTATGGATCTCGTCGAACAAATGTTTTTGCGCGTACGCACAGTAAACGTTCGTGACGCCCGGGTCGAATCCGCATCCCAACAACGCCATGCGGCCTTGTTGTGCGAACCGCTCATGGTAGGGCCATTGATACTCGTAGCTGAAACGGGCCTCGTCGCGAGGTTCGTAGTTGGCCGTGTCCAGGTAGTCCACGCCTGCTTCCAGGCAGGCTTCCATCAGGGTGAGATCTTGATAAGGCAAAGCCACATTAATCAACACATCGGGCCGGACTCGGTGGATGAGAGCGACTGTCTGGGAAACGTCGTCGCCGTCCACGGCTTCCGTTCGAATAGGCCGGTTGATTTCTTCCGCGATTTGATCGCACTTCGCTTTGTTGCGACTGGCCAGGCAAATCTCGCTGCAGATACTCGACGGGAGTTGGCGCATTTGTGTGCAACCACCCTTCCAACACCTCCTGCACCGATAATCAATAGGGTGTTGCTCATCGCAGACCACTCGTTTGCCACTTAGCCTTCAAAATACGTGTATCCGCGGATGCTTTCTTCGTAAACCTCCATGACGCTACGCCGCTCTTGAACTGACATACGCCCGTCTTCGACGGCCTTTTCGGCAAAACTACGAAATCGGTTGATCAATTGGGCGGGATCGTACTCAACGTAACTCAACACGTCCGCCACGGTATCCCCTCGCAATTCGGAGCTGAATTTTGCCTGCCCATCCCTGACACTAATATTAACGACGTTTGTGTCGCCAAACAGATTGTGCAGGTCCCCCAGTGTTTCCTGGTAGGCTCCCACAAGAAAGGCACCAAGATAGTATTCCTCCTTTTCATTTAGTGGATGAAGGGGAAGACCTCCCTGGCGTTTGCCCGCTACCAGAAACTCATCCATGCGACCGTCGCAGTCGCAAGTTATGTCCGCGATGATCGCGGTGGAAGACGGACGTTCGTCAAGTCGGTGAATTGGCATGACCGGGAAGAGATGACCAATGGCCCAGCTATCCGGCAAAGATTGAAACAAACTGAAGTTGCCATAGTACACGTCATTCAGGTTGTCGAGCGCCTCCAGACCGTCGGGCACGTGGCCGAGACGGCGCAGCCGGTTCTGCATGTGGGTGACAATCTGCCAATACAGGCTATCCGCATAAGCTCGCTCGCGCAGCGAGATTTGGCCGTGATTGAACAGCGTTAGTAACTCGCCCCTATAGTACACAGCATCGTTGTAACACTCCTGTAAATTGTCATC
Organism: uncultured Planctomycetales bacterium; assembly: GCA_963844115.1. Classification (GTDB taxonomy): domain Bacteria; phylum Planctomycetota; class Planctomycetia; order Pirellulales; family UBA7805; genus CS4-C045. Next base: position 10,533 of record CAWJNN010000011.1, read on the forward strand.
ATCCAGCAATTCGTCCACCTGACGCAGATTGTTCAGGAACACGTGAGCCTTCTCAGGAAAAGGCGTCGTGTGAACATGCGAGACAAACCGATTGACGTCTAGCACGTTGAATACAAGCACCGAATAATAGGACGCAATCGCTCGTCCCGATTCGCTGATGATGTCCGGGTGCGGCAAGCCGGACTCGTCGCAGATCGCCATCACCGTTTCGACGATGTCCGACGCGTACTCCAATGTGCCGTAGTTGCGACTGCTGGCCGTGTTGCTTTGTGATCCATCGTAGTCAACCGCCAAACCGCCGCCGATATCGATCAGCCCCATCGCCGCGCCTTCCCGCGACAGCTCAACGTATATCCGTGTCGCTTCCGTCGCGGCGTCGCGGATCGCTCGAATATCGGGAATCTGTGAGCCCTGGTGGTAGTGCAACATTTGCAGGCAGTCGAGTCGGTCTGCCGCCCGCAGTTCATCGACGACGTCCATGATCTGATCGGCAGTCAGACCAAACACGCTACTTTCGCCACTGGAGCGCGACCAGCGTCCGTCATTGCGTGCGGCGAGCTTTGCCCGCACACCGATTACCGGCCGCACATTCAACGCTTCACCCCGGTCGAGGATGAGATCCAATTCACCCGGCGTCTCGATGACCAGAACGGTCTGGATTCCCATCTTAAGTGCGCTGAGCGCAAGATCGATGAACGCTCGGTCTTTGTAGCCGTTGCAAACCAGATAGGCCTCGGGGTCGCGCAAATACGCCATTGCGGCGAGCAGTTCAGGCTTGCTGCCTGCTTCCAGACCAAAATGGAAACGCCTGCCAAACTGCGTAATTTCCTTGATGACCTGCTGCTGTTGATTCACCTTGATTGGATAGACGCCGCGGAACTTGCCCCGATAGTTGTAAAGCGAGATAGCCTCTTCGAACGACTGATTCAATTTCTCGATCCGGGCTGCCAGGAGACCCTGAAACCGAAGCAATAGAGGCACTTCAAGGCCACGATCGCTTGTCCCTTTAATGATGTCCAACAAGCTCAGGGCCACCGAGCGTCCTTCTTCGTCGAGATAGACTTCAACGTGGCCAGCTTCCGAGATTCCAAAAAAGTGGTTGGACCAATTTTCGATGCCGTAGAGTTTCACTGAATCTGCGACGGACCAATCGGACGACGGGGGCGATTCGAACGAAGTCGAGCAGGGGTCTGTACGCGGCGATAGGAAGTGCGGCTTATCCATATTATGAGATCTCACGACCACTACCCGCTTATTGTGATGGATGGGTAAATGCGTCAAGTCCGAACACGACAGATTACTCGTATTCATCCAAAATGCAATGGATGAACTGGTGGGGCGTGAAGCGGAGCCGGACACAATCGCTTCCGATTGGTGTAACGGTTTCAGTGCTTATTGCCGCGGTCGTCGCTGCTACCTCGCCGTGATGAGTGATGATGCGCAAGCCTGCCAGGGTGGATAGTGGATAATGCAACCCCGTCCTATCCAACCTTCGCTTCCCACCCTTCGACAAAAACCCTTGATCTGGCGAGTTATTAGTCAGATTCTGACGAAGTAGGGAAGCGCTATCAGCGCGACGCCAATTACGACAAGCGGAATGGTGTTGGAAATGAAATAGGGCAAGATCATCAGGACCAACCCGCAAATCAGTGGGACGATAGCCTCCTGCTTCTTGCCGTATATGAAGAAGCCGAGCCCGACTGAGCCGAAAACCATGCCCCAAAGAAGTAATGATGTGCTCATTGTTGTCTTACATGTCGCCTAACTAGTTAGTATCCTGCGGCCGAGTTACGGCCAGACGGCGCATTATACTGACCGTATAGGTCCAGCGGTAATTGAGGGGTCAAAAATGCGTCGCACTTCGCGAACGAAGCAGCGATGCGGTTCTCTCCGTTGCCGCAGTTTCGTCCTGTTCAAGAACGATTCTCAGGCACGCTCAGCAGGCAGTTGAGTATGCCCAAATTATCGTCGAGCTGATCCTAAGCGGCGGCCGCGCGGCGAGCGATGGGGGGCGCCTGCTGGTCCTCGAGGCGATGGCCGATCAGCACCGTGTGATAAGCGATCTCGGATTTGATTCGAGCGAGTCCGCCTGATATGGTACCGGGCTTCTTGGCCACAAACGGCGCGGGCGGCTTCGATTCGCTGCTTCCCAACCAACGAGCCTTCAGGCGGCGGATCTTACGCGGATACCAGAAGAACCCGTCGACGCCGTTCATTCGAAATCCGGCTTCCCGCATCCAGCGCACGTATTGCCCCGTGGAGCAAAACCGCGCCCCTTTCAGATGTTCTGCCGATCGCCGACCGGCTGCGCGGCGCAAAACGCGCGATAGCGTGTAAAGCGAATATCGATTGTGCGCCGTGACGATCGCCGTGCCGCCGGGTCGCAGTACCCTGGCCAGTTCCGCCAGGGCCGCTTGGGGCGGCCGAATGTAATAGACGACGGAATTCGCGTAAACGAAATCGAAGGAAGCATCCGCAAACGGAAGCTGCCCCAGACTGGCAGCAACGTAATTTTCCAGCGTTACACCGTCGGTTCGAAATAGATCGAGTCCCCAGACGTTCTTGTATCCCATTTCCGCCAGGCGTCGCATATACCGGCCATTACCACATCCGGCGTCCAGAATCCGGATCGATCGGTCGTGAGGAAGTTGTCCTCTTAGTAATCGCAAATGCGGATCGTCGTCGCTGACGCTCCACATGCTGTCGTGAAACAACGCCTTTTGATAAACGTTCCGTAGTTGATCCGAAGCATCGTTCATCGATCGTTCTCCAACCAGGGCATCTCCATCGTCGATGTGATTACCTTGGTGTACCGAATTTATTTCGTTTGCGCCTCGACGCTTGGGAGGTAAACGGAACAAGTTCCGTGCTGCAGCCTGCTGAGTTACAAAGTGGCGGTGAGCAACTCATCAGGCGGCTTTGCGCCGCGCTGTCACGGGGCGTTCGGTTTTTGCCGTGGAAAGTCCGCGTTGTTTGAGCAAACTTTCATATTCGTCCACAACCGCTTGCCAGATATGTTCCGGACGGAAGTATTTCAAAACGCGCGCTCGACCCGCCAGGCCGTGCTGACGACGCAACGTTTCGTTCCGAGCGTACAGGGTGATGGCGGTGGCCAATGCACCGGCATCGCGTGCTGCGACCAGCGTGCCGGTTTCACCGTCCAAAACGGCATCGGTACAGCCTTCGACACGAGTGGCCACTACGGGTAATTCCATGGCTGCAGCTTCCAGTAGGACGTTGGGGAATCCTTCACGATACGTAGGCAAAACCAAGAGGTTCATGACCGAGTAAAAGGGAAGGCTGTCCAGGCAACCGGGCAGGTGCACGCGAGGGTCCTCCTCGAGTTGTCGTTTGATTTCGTCGGGAATCGCGTCGCGTTTTTCAAACGGACCGACGATCAAGAGATGCGCCTGGGGGAGTCGTTTGCGGAGGACGGTCCAAGCTTCCGCCAGATCCACAACCCCTTTGTCTCCGACAATTCGTCCAACGAAGCCAATCACAAGCGCCTTCTGAGGGATACCCATTTCGTGACGAAGCGTGAGGCCGACGCCTTGGGTTTGCTTGGAGGGATTAAAGCGGCGACGAGCATCAACTCCGTTGCCGCTCCCGTGCCCCAGCGTCGTGATCTTTTCCTGCGGACAAATCCCGACACGGACGGCACGTGTACCTAACGAATGACTCACGATCAATACACGATGGGCCAATCGACATGTAATCGATTCGGTGCAACGAAAAATAAACCGCTGCAGGCCGGTTGCGGTTTGCAATGGCAGTCCGCGAATGTGATAAATCCGGACGGGGACGCGGGCCAGAAACGCTGCCACCATTCCGACAAGACCTCCTTTGGGAGTATGAGCATGGACGATCGTGGGGCGAAGCTCGCGAAACCATCCCCAGAGTTGGCAGATCGCTTTCAGGTCGGACCAGGGTGTGATCGCGCGCGTTAGCGGCACGCCCCGCGACGGCACGGACTGCTCGCGAGAAAAGTTCGCTAACTCGTCACCGGGTGCCGAAGCGACATGGATTTCAAAGCCTTTCGAACGGACGTAATCAATCTGGCCATGCAGGAAGGCGAGCGTCTGGGGCACCGTGGTAACGTGAACGACTCGGGTTTGTTTCGATCTCATCATGATCCGCGGTCGATAGCTAGGGTTTCGAACGGCGACTTCCAGCCGCCATCGTCACGGTGACGCCGGAGGTCAGGCCCAGGTACAACATGAAGCCGCGGTCACGATGCAGACGATTGTGTAACATAAAGGCAGCGGCGGTGATGGTGACCGTCACCAACAATACGCGAAACGCCTCACCGCTTCGCGAGCCGCTGGTCCATGCGAAGAAGAGCGGGTAAAGCAAGCAGAGATAGAACGCCAGTAAGCCGAAAACACCCAATTCGATCAGTAACGACAGATGGCCATTGTGGAACTCGTGATTCGTCTCCGTCAGCAGGTGGCCACAGCCAGTGCCAACGCCAAAGGGAAACCAGCTTCCGAAGGTGTCACCCGCCACGATCAGTTCCGATTCCGTCCATGATCCACCTTCCGTCAGGCTGCTTACGCTTGCCGTAATTCGGCTGCCCACGAATGAATCCGTTAGTGAGTCAGCCTGTCGGTAGCCGACGATACAGAGAATTACGCACAACAGCAGCGGCAGCAGGAATCGTTTGACCGAGTACCATTGGCGACAGCTGAGCATCAGATAGACGACGATTCCGCCCCCGATCGCCAACATGCCAGATCGCCGCGTTGCGGCAACGACCATAAAGATTCCCATGGCGCCGGCGAGCAATAACAGATGACGCAACCTCGTCTGCCGAACGATCGTGGCGGTCGTAAGGCAGACGGCCGCCATCGAGAACCCGTAGGCGGCGAGTTGGCCACTCACGCGAAAAGTTCCCCGAACGCGATGCTCCATGCGGTCGGGAAACCATTGCGCCGCAGAAAAATAATCGTGCAATACAATGACGGATTGCCACGTCACACCAAACAGGAGGCCGAACAACAACGGCTTCACCAGCGACGATTTTGTGACCACATTGTAGGAGACGACATAGTAGAGCATCGCCATCAGCAAGGCGAAGAATCCCGAAAACAGTTTCGAACGTTCATCAATCGGACAGAAGAAGATGCCGAAAACGAACGCGACGAAAAGCGCGCCTAGGTAAAACACAATAGGGGTGGATAGTCGTAGCTTGCCCTCCATCGCAAGGAGAGAGCATACTATTAACGTGAATATGTCAACTAACGTAATTCGATCCAACATGCCACTGATCTGCGCCTGGTCAGCGCAATACGACGGGAGTTTGACGCCAACCAAAAACAACAGGGTAGGCAGCAGAGGACTGGTCACGGCAGTCGCATGTTGAGCCGAAAACGTCTGTTGTTGGGGCAGCGGTAGGGACGGCGCCTTGGTAGTCACGGTGATGGTCGTCGATTCGATTTAAAAGGTGCTCGGCCAGTCCGTCGAACTCATTCCGTCGAAACACAATGCAGGGATCAAGCGGCTTTCGCCGTTGCCGTGATGTCACACCGCGACGGCGAACTGTCGACAATTCGGTCGAAAAGGTCGCACAGGTTTTGTGCCTGTTCCACGCTACGAAATCTTTCGATTGCGGTTTTCGATCCAACGAACGGATGACGGGGCTGGGAAGCAGCACGAATGAAATCGATGACATCGCCTGCGAGATGGCTCAGTCGCCCCTTGCCGGTCTGTTCGAGAATTGGCCCGGTGTCGGAATCCGGTCGCGCAATACAAATCACCGGTGGTTCCAGCGCGAGTAATTTAAGGAATTTACCGGTGAGATTCCCCGCTGAGTATCGATCGACCTGTCCCAGGTCTTCGACGACAACGTTGGCCAGCGCGGTGCGCGATTCAATCTTGATTTGCGCCGGTTCGGCAGGCGGCAGGATATGGACATTCTGGGAAATGCCGAGACGAACTGCGTGCTCTCGAATTTCGTTTTCCAGATCCGTGGGACCCAGCGATCGAAATCGAAAATGGACGCCTGGCGATTGACGAAGCGCCTCTAACAACAGCACAACGCTCGCCATCCGGTGCCGGTAGAGTCGGCCGGCATAGAACAGGTATGGGTCGGTCGGGAGATCGCAGACCGATTCGCACCCCGGTGCGTCCTGGTCGGCCGTATCCCAACCGTTGAAGATGACCGTTGCGGGTCGCTGATACGTCGTCTGTAAAGCTTCGGCCAGTGTCGGGCTGACGGTTGTGATATGAGCTGCCGAACGCATGAGCGATCGTTCGAGTTTGCGGTCCAGCCACCGAATCACGCCGCGCTGATCCGGAGCGTACAGCGCGGCGAGGTCGCGGAAATCGGCCACCCAGGGCGCACCAATTTCCTCGGAAAACCGTCGTGCGAGCCATAGTGCGTGCTCCGGTGCGTACGAGCCAAGCACCAGGTCGATCTTCGGCATGCTGAGACGAATTCCGCGTCGCGCGCGAGGACGCTGTTATACCACTGCCAATTGGCGGGAGTCACAGCGCTATAGCGAAGACCAAGCTTGCGGGCGCACAACTTTCCGGCGGTGGCCAAATACTCCGAAGTACGGCTCGGCCCTGCGCGTCGAGCCTTCGTCCGTCTGGTGCGGGTGTTGGCCAAAGCGAAAAATCGTCGTTTCGTCAATCGGGAGGCTCAGTGGCCCCGACCCGTTCATCGTGACGATCCATGGTTGCCATCCGAATCGGGCCATATGGAGCGACAGATATCCAAAGCGCCGCGCAGATACAACATTCGTTGGCGGAAAGCTTTGCGTAAAAATGAGAGCGTTTTTCATGATGGGTCATGCGGCGGCGACGCGAATTTGGCGGGGCGTATCTTAGACGTCGAAGTACTTGCGTACAACGCCGGGTTGACGTAGGCAGCGTATGGGGTCGATGTCCTGCGCGGAATCAAACGCGGAGTCAAACTCTGTATACGGTGATCAATTTCAAGAGACGGATGCCCGCCTTTTCTTTGCGATACAAATTGTTTCTTTGCGATACACGTTGCTAGCGTCGTACGTGCTAGCGCTGCCACCTGGTGAGTTTCCTTGACTGGGTTTTCTTGACTGGGTTTTCTTGACTGGGTTTTCTTGACTACGCAATTCGCGTGAACGTCCTCCTCATCGATACCGGAAACGACGATCGTCGTTATTGACTCCGAAACTCTAGTCTGCAAGAATCCCACGCGCTTTCGCAAGCTTGAACAACACTCGCCACAAATCGGATAGTCGTGAGTTCAGGAAGCCGTACGAACGGTTTTCGGTGCAGTGTGAAGACTCGCAGCGTGAAGACGAGAGACGCGCTGTTGCGCTCAATACGGATGTTGTGAGCAACGGCACGATGAGGTGCCAATGCCTGCAATCTTTCGGCCTGGTTTCGGGTTGCAAGATTTCAGGCAGTAAAGCGCGGCAGACAATGGACATTACGGACAAAGCCATGATGGCGGCGGCGTATCGACGATTCGGCAAGCGAGCACTGGATTTGTGCCTGTGTCGCGCCGCTGCTCTTGCTGACGATTCCTTTCCTGGCAGTTCTGGGATTTATCGTACGCTTCGGTCTGGGTCCGCCCGTCATCTTCGTTCAAACGTGCGCGGGGCTTGGTGGCAAGTCCTTCACGATGTTGAAATTCCGCTCGATGACCAATCAGCGTGATTCGAACGGAATTCTCTTGTCCGACGACAAGCGGCTCACCCGGTTGGGGAAATTTCTGCGTGCCACGAGTTTGGACGAGCTGCCGGAGTTACTGAACGTTGTGAAGGGCGATATGAGCCTGGTCGGGCCCCGACCTCTGTTGCCAGTCTACGTCCATCGCCACACGCCCCAACAGTTGCCACGCTACGACGTGAAGCCAGGAATAACGGGTTGGGCTCAAATCAATGGTCGCAACGCATTGGATTGGGAGCGGCGGTTCGAGATGGATGTGTACTATACCCAGAACTGCGGCTTTTGGCTTGATATGAAGATTCTACTGCTCACGATGATTCGGGTCGTAACGCGACAAGGTTCGAGTCCGTCGGATGGACGGGCCACGTCGCCAGAGTTCCTTGGCACCGAGGATATAAACACAGCGCAAGAAAACACAGCGCAAGAAAACACAGCGCAAGAAAACACAGCGCGAAAGAACACAGCCCAAGAATCCACAGCGCAAAAAAAGGCAGCATGATGAATGTTCTTATTTCCAGTGCTGGTCGGCGAGCGCCTTGCTGCAATTAGTAAGGAATGCGATCGCACCCACTGGTGGCAAAGTCTTCGCGGTCGACATGCAGGAATGGTCCGCGGCCTGTCGGTTGGCAGACGGCTGGATACGCGTTCCGCGCTGTACCCAACCCGACTTTGCTGATTCCGTATTCGATTATTGCGATCGGAATGAAATCCGATTGATCATTCCCACGATTGACCCGGAACTCCTTATCTATGCCAAACATCGTTCCTGGTTTGCTTCCCACGGAATCAAGGTGGCTGTCTCTGGATTCGATACGGTTCACATTTCCTCGGACAAGCTTGCGACCTACCGATTCCTGCGCAACAGCGGCTTGCCTACCGTCGAAACATTAGTGGGCGAAGCAGCAACATCGTCGATGCCGTTGGAATATCCCGTCATTGTCAAACCTCGGTTTGGTAATTCTTCGGCGAACGTCTACGTTGCCGAGGATCGTACTTCGCTGGATTTCTATCTTGATCGCACGCCCCAACCGATTGTCCAACAATTGGCAAAAGGCGACGAGTACACGGTGAACTTCTTTGTTGGTCGCGAAGGCGTCTGCCTTGCCGCGGTACCCCATTGGCGCGGAGACGCGAGGCGGTGAAGTTTCAAAATGCGTGACGGTCAAGCATCGCGAACTGATGGATCTGGCGACGGAATTGAGTGCGAAACTTCCGGATGCTTGGGGACCGATGTGTTTTCAGGCGTTTGTCGACAAGGCAAATGAGGTTCGCATCATCGAGATCAACTCCCGTTTCGGGGGCGGGTATCCGATTGCCCATCGTGCGGGTGCTGATTTCATCAGCTGGTTGGTCAACGACGCGCGAGGACGGCCGCTGCCCAAACCAAGCGACCAATGGATTGAAGGAGTTGTCATGACGCGGTGGGAAACCGCAGTGTTTACCACGGCGGAGGATGTAGGTCTGTGCGCATAGAGTTGCCGAAAGTTTTTGTCTTTGACATTGATGACACGTTGTACCTGGAGCGGGACTACGTGCAAAGCGGTTTTCAAGCCGTGGGTGCTTGGTTCCAACAGGAGTTCGAGATCGAGAAGTTCGCCGACCGTTGCTGGTCGCTGTTCGATAGCGGCGTACGTGGAAACATCTTTGATCAAGCCATCGAGAGCGTGGGGCAGGGGGGGGTGCACGGGCTGGTCGAACAGCTGGTTGCGGTTTACCGCGCCCATCGGCCGAGCATTTCGCTGCTGCCCGACGCGCGAGCAACGCTGGACTATCTCCACCAACATGCCCAGTTGGCGTTAATCAGCGACGGACCGTTGCGGGTGCAAGAGAACAAAATACGAACGCTAGGACTGGACGCGTATGTCGACCTGATCCTCCTGACGGATCGCTGGGGGCGCGAGGACTGGAAGCCCAGCGAGCGTTCCTACCGGGAAGTCGAAAAACGCTTGCGCCTCCAAGGCAAAGACTGCCTGTACGTTGCCGACAACCCGCACAAGGATTTTGTGGCGCCCCGGAGTCTTGGGTGGCAGTCCGTCCGTGTCCGGCGGCCGGAGGGGCTGCATTACAGTGCAGAAGCCCAACCCGAGACGGCAGCGGACTGGGAACTGGAAGATCTAACCAGGCTAAGCGAGATGTTCCAAACTCAGGTCGCCTGACCCGTCACAAAACGGAAACAAAGTAAACACTCATCGACTTTCCAATTTTGATAAGCGCAGAAATCCATGTCACTCGTTCGAAACAAACTGGTTCGCCGCGTCCTGCTGCCGATCTTCGCTCGGATCAATCCCGGTGATGTTCGGATCCGACATCATTACACGGGTGACCGCTTCCAACTTCACTCTTTCCGACACAAGGGTTATTGGTTCCACGGCCGCCAACGAGAAGGCACGACGATGGAGCGTTTCGCTGAGCTGATTCAGGCTGGCGACACGGTGATCGAAGTCGGAGGACACATCGGCTATATCACGCTTTACCTGTCCAGTCTGGTTGGGGACGGAGGCAGCGTTCACGTCTTCGAACCGGGGCCCAATAACCTGCCGTACCTTCGCCGCAACATCGGCGGCAAAGCCAACGTGCATCTGATGGAAAAGGCCGTGAGCGACCAGGACGGCGAGCTCGCTTTCTATCTCGAGGACCTCACGGGACAAAACAACACGCTGATTAAGGACTATCACGTCTTCGAGAGCAACTCGAAGTTCGCGAATTGGAATAACAGCTACCGCCAGGTCTGCGTCGATGCCGTGCGTTTGGACGATGCGGTCGTGGATGCGGTTATCCAGCCGGACTTCATCAAGATTGATGTCGAAGGCGCGGAATTTCTGGTGCTCAGCGGCGCCGAGGAAACCCTCTCCCGGCACAGGCCGATGTTGATGGTCGAAATTACGAATCGCGAAGAGGATGTTTTCCGGCTGATCGATAATCATGGTTACCTGGCGTTCACACCGCACGGGTTGCCGTGCGAAGACGTCGCGACCGCGGCGGGCAACGTCTTTTTTCTGCATCCAGACAACCATGCCGACCAGATCCAGTTATTCACGTCAGGAAGGAAGAAGTCTGCGTGAAGCAATTCGCGCACGACAGGGTAGGAAGCAAACATGATGTCAAACGATCGAATCTATTTGTCGCCACCTCACCTCACGGGCGGTGAGCAACGCTACGTACAGGAAGTATTTGCATCGAACTGGGTCGCGCAGCGGGCCCTCATTTGCAAAAGTTCGAGCAGAAAGTGTGCGAAACGGTCGGTGTACATTACGCGGTTGCCGTGAACAGTGGCACGGCTGCTTTGCATCTGGCGCTGCGGCATCTGGGGATTGGGGCAGGTGACGAAGTCTTCTGCTCGACACTCTCCTTCTGCGCATCGGCCAATCCGATCGTCTACGAAGGTGCCCGGCCCGTGTTTATTGACTCCGAGACCAGCAGTTGGAATATGGATCCGACGCTGCTATCGGACGAACTCAAAGCATGCTCTCGGCGAAACAAGCTGCCGCGTGCCGTGATTGCCGTCGATCTATTCGGTCAAAGCGCAGACATGGACCCGATCATTGAAGTGGCGGATAAGTACGGCATCCCGGTGATTGAGGACGCGGCCGAAGCGCTGGCGCGACGTACCGTGATCGTATGGCAGGCGCCAGCGGTTGGGCCAGCTTTTTTTCGTTCAATGGCAATAAGATCTTAACGACCAGCGGCGGCGGCATCCTGTGTTCGAATAACAAGTCGCTGATCGAGCATGCTCGGTTCCTGGCCTGCCAGGCACGCGATCCCGCGCCTCACTATCAACATTCGCAAATCGGGTTCAATTACCGGATGAGCAACGTTCTGGCCGCGGTCGGAATCGCCCAGCTGGAGGCCCTGGAGGAACGCGTCGCGTCGCGACGAGGTAATTTCGAATACTACCGTGCGCAGCTTGACGACGTACCGGGCATCTCCTTCATGCCCGAAGCGCCGTTCGGGCGGTCGAACCGCTGGCTGACGGTGATCCTGATCGATCCGAATGAGTTCGGCGCAACGCGTGAAGATGTCTGGCGAAGATTGAACGAACAGAATATCGAGGCGCGACCCATTTGGAAGCCTCTGCACCTGCAACCGGTCTTTGCAGAATGCCGCGCGCGAACGCGGGGCGTTGCGGAGGCCCTCTTTACGCAAGGCCTCTGTTTGCCGAGCGGTTCGGCCGCCACGGCCAGCCAGTTACGCCGCGTCGTGGACTGTATTCGTGATTCAGCGAAGAGTGGCGATCAGTCGCAGCAAACGGACGATCGCCAGGCAGCTTAAGCCGTTTCCACGGTAGGGCCGCGAATCAAAATTCGAAGCGTGAACGCTCTTTTCACAACATGACGCAAGTCTGTGTACGATGGGCCTCCGAGCCCGTCGATTCACGTAGCGTTGCCGTTCGGCGATTGGCTCGGACGTCCATCGTACAGCCACGTCGGAGCTTCCCTCCCCACACACGTTTCAAGCCTGCGCGGAAGGGCAATCCGGCCAAAGCAGGTTCGCCTTACGACCAGTCGCCGATGCGCTTGAAGACATAGTCGACGCCTTCCACGTCGGCATCCGGATGTTCGCCGTTTGCGGCACGGGCTGTCACGTAGCCAAACCCGTCGAGTCGGCGTAAAGATCCAGCGCCCGTTGTCAGCAGGTAGGCATCCCGTCCGACCGTCAGGTGGTTCTGTCCGACTTCGTACAGATAGGCACGGTCGCCGACATTGGAGGCGTAAGCGTAGACTTCAGAGAAACCGTAGGCCGAGTTCAAGAAGTGGTCGCCTTGCATGAGGCTGTACGTGCCTTTGCTAACGAACGCGTCATTGCCTGCTGAATCATGGAAGGTTGCGCGATCGTCGCCGCCCAGTTTCGAATACGCGTAGACGTTGTCAAAGCCACCCAGGTAGTGGTAGTAACCATAGCCGACCATCTCGCTGTAAGACTGGCGACCGATGAAGTGATCGTCACCGGCGGAATCGACGACGCGAGCCGCGTCATGACCACCGGCGGTCGCGTAGGCATAGACGAAGTCGAAACCGCGCACTAGATTCTGGTAGCCACTGCCTCGCATCCAGGCCAAGGTCGGCGCCGCATAATAGGAATCGTTCGCCGCCGAATCATACAGGTCCGCTCGATCATTTCCGCCTGCCTGCGCGAAGGCGTAAACTCGATCGAAATCATGCGCTTCGTTGGCAAATCCGTTGCCCGACATGCTGGCGGAATCCGGATCGGCGAAGAACCGATCACTTCCGGCCGAATCGTAGAAATACGCGGTATCATCACCGGCTGTCGCACTGGCCGTCACCTCGACAAAGCCTTTTGCCGAATTGCGGTAACCATTGCCAATCATGATCGCTTCGGTCGATTTGCCGTAGAATCGATCATTGCCAGCCGAATCAAGGAACTGCGCTGTGTCGCTGCCACCTCCGGAAAAGACGCGAATCGTCTCGATATTCTCCAGTTCCACCGTGTTACCGTTGCTGGTCCAGGTTCCGCTTCCGGCTCGAAGTTGAACCGTATCGTTCGCGGACGAGCCGATGACGTACGCGATATCATCCCCGCCGCCACCTTGAATGTCGATATTGCGGATCTGATTCGCGTCGAACGTGTAGTGGACTCCGTTCGCCCACAACTGATGGACGCTACCGGCTTCGTATCGGAATTCGTCGTCCCCGCTAGTGCCGACGATGGTTACGCGGTCGCCGTCGACACGCACGAAGTTGGATACGCGGAAGTCGACGTTGGAGTTGGTGCCAATTGCTCTTACGTAAATCGTCTCACCGCTGCCGGCCAGCACGTCGATACGTTGCTGGCCCGGAGTCGCGTCGCCCGACCCAATGGGTTGCATCGAGCTGTTATACAATTCAAGCTGAACCTGTCCGGAATTCTGCGAATAGAAGGCTTCGATGGTCAGCAGCCCATCGTTCGCGGTCCTGAGCTGATACCAGTTCTCGCCGTTCGACAGCTGCTCGAACTGCCGTCGCCGAAATCTGGATTTCGCTGGGGCCCGATCTGCGACGCCGAGCGCGCACCCGATTGCGGCAGTACGGAATGCTTGGGCACACCGAAGCGATGGATGCCAACGCCGTATTGCTGGACTTAATTCGACAGGAAAAAATTCAGATCAATTCGCCTGCGGATTTGATGAAATATATTCGGCGAGCCATCAATAACGAGGTTCGCGATGAGTTCAAGTTGTTGACGCGTAAGCGACGGGATATTCGCCGAAACGAGAATGTTCCGGCTGACGAACAGAATTTGTACTTGAACCGTTCCAGCCCCAGTCAAATCATGATTCGCAATGAGATTTTCGACCGGATTATTCGCTGCCTTGGGGTTGGCGGCAACGAATTGCTGCGTCTGGTTTTGGAGGGTCATTCCTGGGAAGCCATTGGAAAGACGATGCGCTGCAAACCAGATGCAATTCGAATGAGATGGAACCGGGCAGTCAAAACGATTCAACTGCAGATGCTGGAAGGAGATTCGGTCGCATGAAACCCAACTCGTACTCAGAGTCTTCAACTTCCGTATTACCTCTCGATTTTTCGCGTGACGATCGGATAGCAGGCAGCCCTTCTGACTTGCTTTCAAAGCTAAGAGGGTGGCGAAAAAGAAGAAAAATGCGGACGCGAGGTTTATCGAGTTTTTGAATACACATCCCGTCACCGATTCCGAAGTCTTGATCGAATTGGCGATCGCCGACCTGATCCAACAGTTAAAAGAGAACAACCAGGGTTCGGCTCGGGTTGAGCATTATTTGAATGCCTCCAAATTGATCGCGGAAAACAAAAATCACACGCTCGATCTTATCGACGCAGAAATCTCACCGCTCGGACAGTGGCGAGCAAGTGCTGCGGCAAGATTACCTGGAGCGATTTGCAGATTGGAAGACGAACTTACCCGGTTGTTTGATATCCATCGGCTTGATTTGGAAGCTGCTGGCCTTGAGGCAACCTCTCGGTCGCAAACGGATCCGCGTCGCGTCGGTGGCTACGACTTGATCCGACCGTTCACAGGGCATTGCGACGGCAAATACTGGTTTGCCAAATCGCCAAACTCAGATCAGTTGGTGGTACTTTGCTGGTATACACCGGAACCAGAACTCGCAGATGAAAAACTGGTTTCACGACTTGGCCAGCTACTGGTACAATTTAAGCAATGGCGACACACAAACGTATTGTCGCTGTTGGATTATGGAGTTGAACCGGACCTGGTGTTTCTTGCGTTTGCCTACAACGGAGAACTTGGAATTAGCGACTCCAGTGATTTTCGCAGTGACGTTCGGGACAAACGGTTTGTCGCGACGATTTTGCGTCAAATAATTGGTGTAACAGAATCCGCGGCAGAGCATGGTGTTTCATATTGCGGATTGCGAGCGCGAGATGTTGTTATTGCCAACAAACAGCCTCGTCTGATGGACTTCGGCTTGCAGTATTTGGTCGAATTGGTCATGCGAGGGGGAGCCGACGATTCAACTGACCGGCGGATTAATGCACCTTTCTGAAAAAGAACGATTGCGCGAATTCGGGCTGTTTATGTTCTCTGTATTGCTGCAGGATTCGGATACGGAAGAACTGGAACAGCATTTGGCTGACGGACTGTCGCCAATTGCGATCCGCGATATTCAACCTGAAGTTGGGTTCGAACTGGATTCAGTTTTTGAAGCGTGTGTCCATCCCGATCCGAAAATTGGGTATACGGGCATGGATCAACTCACGGCAGATCTCGATCGTATTGCCGCCGGCGAGCGGCCGCGATCGCATCAGCCAACCAAAGGCTGGCTGGCAAATGTTGTCAGTCGTTTCATTAAGTAGCCCAACCGTTTCCAATAAACCCTTCCAAAACAAAACTCATAAATCCGCCAGGGAATCTGATGAAAACTCAATATCAAACCAAAACAGCTGTTCTGTTTCTGTTCCTCACAGCGCTGACGCTGAATGGATGTAGCAAAGAGGAAGTCAACAAGATGGTCTCTGACGCAAAGGCAAGCACGGCGACGCGATGTCAAAAGCCAAAGAAGTGACGGGCGACGCAGTTGCCAAAGCCAAATCGGTCGCGCAGTCTGCCCTAGGTGACATGACTTCGCTGACAGATTTTTCGGGAAGCGGAAAAATGATGCTGGACGTAGAGACGTCATTCTCGTCCAGCTTTATTCGGCTGGTTCCGGTCGGCGGTGGAAAGTCGCTGCTACAAATCAAAGCCACCAAAGATGGAGTTGCGGAGAGCTTTCCTTCGTTTTTGATTCAGGGCGAATGTGACGCCAGCACGCTCGCAAGCTTTAGGGAAGCCGGTTCCTTGTCAGGTGTTCGCACAAAAAGCTGCGACAGGTGATGTTTGGTCAAACATGGCGGCGAGCCGGTCATGGTCACCGTTGCCGCTGCTGACAAGAAGTTTAATGCCACCATCACCGAAGGAAACCTGATCGCACCAGTCAGGAAAATAGGTCGGCGGTTAGACCAAGTTTTCTTCGATGCGCGGAATTAAAATAGCTCGGTGGGCCGGCTTCTTTACAGTTATCGCTTTGTTTATCGAAATCATCGACTGTAGATAATTCAACTTCCAACCAACATTTTACGACGAGTAAAAAATGCCCTTCATCCAGGAAAACCATTCGACATTTCGAAACGGCGTCATGCCTCAAAGACCTGTGATTCTAGTAGCGATGTTTTTGATGATACTTGCACCAGTAGACTTTCTGCCCGCGACGTTCGGTCAATCAACGGACGAGGGGATGGATGTCAGTGGCTTCGTCGCGGAATCGGAAAACATCGTTGCGACTTGCCGAAAAAAACTGGAATGATCTCTCACCATTTTACGAACGACTCGAAAAATCTGTCGGTACGAATGACCGCGATGCCATCAAAGTCAACGAGCTTGGAAAAGCGTATGCGCTTGCGATGAACATTCGCCGCGATGGAGAGGTTCTGCGACAGCTTGGTGAGTCGGCGGGTGTCGATTTTAGTTTCGCGGAAAATCGGTTTCTGTTTTGATTGAGAACGCCGTCAAGATGATGCGGGGGACGCCCGAAGGCAACAAGATCATTATTCAGGCAACCAACTACAAAACAAAATCCGACAGTAAGCGTGGCAAATCCATGGCTTCCATTTCGAAATTTCTTGAGCGAAAGGAACTGGATAAAGCGGAGTCTGAAATGAGGGAAGTCCTCTCGGACGTTGACCAGTTCATTCTATGGTTGGCCCCTCGAGACTCTCAATCGTTAATGCAATCAATTGCACCAATCAGCAATAGCGTTACCAGTCGAGATGAACGCCGCGAGATTTAGGATTCCGACTGATTCGATCAGCCAGCAAGCAAAAGACCTTCAAATCAATTACCGGATTGCTTACGACCGTTGACGAAGTCGCAGCCAGTTTGCAAGCCGGTGGTACAGCGACAATTGACGGTGTCACTTGTTCGGGCCCGGAAGCATTTTCGAAGTGCTGTGAATTGTATGAAGCCACACATGCCAAACTGATTAATGCACTGGGGATGCAACACGCAACCAACGGAGGAAAACTCAATTTTGAACTTAGCGAGATGTTTGGTTCCAGGATTCTGAAATCGACGATCGCAGAAGCGGACATGGACCTTGCGGGAATGATGTCGGCTGGGTTGGCCAAAATCATTGTTGCCGACACGGAAAAAACCGGAGGGAGCGACGCTCAGAAAAAATATGTTGAATATCTCGCCGCCATCAGCTCCAAAGCCCACCTTGCTGATTCTCCGAGCTCCGATGCTGGCGATCACTTTTTTAGTGAATGCGAAACGGCATTGGAGAAACTGGCCCAAAAGAATCCAACTTTTGCAACTCAAGTTCAAAATTATCGAAACGCAACGAGCGATATACTGGCATGGCGAGAGCGATTCGCTCGCAGCGAGCGTCACCGATTTGGTGAGTGATATCCCTGCTCCAAATCAAGTTGTCGAAAACAAGGATTGTCTCCCGAATCTCAAAGCCGGTTTGCACGAAATCTTGCCTAAAATGAATGGCCAAGTCGGCAAGAAGACGTCGTTGAAACGCATCATTGCCATCAACGCGACCGCTTCATTCGCTGGCTGTCAATCCAGATTTTGGAGCGGTTTTCGAGAATCCCCTGGTTCCTCAATCAGCCGTGGATGAACTCGCCAATGACCTGAGGTGCTCGCCAGAAAAGCCACCACTCACTCTTGAGGCGGCAATCGCGTATGAGACCGCAAACTCAAAACATCTCGAATCAGTTGGCGGAGAAATCAAGGCGTTTCATGTCGATGGTTTGTCAACAAGACTTACAAAGCTGTCGCCAAAAATGGCAGGGTTTTTCGCGTTGGGTAAAATCGACACAGGGACTACGAGAATTGTCCGACACAGTACGTCCGAATGAATTTACAACCCGAATGGATCCAGCACAGATATTTCTTTATGCGGCTGAAGTAGCAAAAACAGATCTAGGTAAGCCGATTTGGCGTGGCCACGGTTAATCGCGCAGACTGTAGCTAAATGCAAGAACCAGTTCCGCGATAGAAATTTGATTCTGTCGCGACGCCGTGCAAGGCGACATCCCACTCGCTGACTTCAAACGATTTAATCTTCTGCAGCTCAAATGCAAACCCAATCAGCGTTGGGCAGGCTGCCAAAGTCGAAGTGGCTTTCTCCGTTTTTGTAAATGCGAACGTTCGATCATAAAAACCGCCGCCAACTCCCGATCGATTACACGCGGCATCGAACCCGACCAACGGCGTAATAACAAAATCAAGCTGATCTGCGTCGATCAATTCCGCAGGCTCGACGTCCGGTTCGCGAATTCCGAACTCGTTGGGTTTCATGTTGGCGGCAGGCGACCAGGGTGAAAACTTCAAAGGTTGGCGTCTAGCGACAATATGCGGAACGAAGACACGTTTGTTTGCATTGTGCCGGCAGCAATCATCACCCCCAACGGATCGGCTTCTCCGTCAAACGCCAAAAACCCGGCAACGGTTCTTGCCGCAACAAAAGCATCAAGCGCCAAGATCGTTTCGCCAATTCGGGCAGACGCAGCAGCACGATGGGTTTGGGAATTTCCCGGCCGAGTTTGGCGGATGAACTTTGACGCAGTTCAGATTTCAGTTTGGCCATCAGCTATTTCTTTTTCAAACTCATCATATACTCAACAACATCGACCAGGTCCTGCTCGGACAGGGCTTTATGGAGATCGGCCGGCATAATGGAAAGTTGTTGTTTCTTTTTTTCTTCGATGTCCGCCACAGGAATCTTGTGCAGGATGCCTTTGTCATCTTTCAACTGGATTTCGTTGTCCGTTTCGCCGATCAATACTCCGGTCATCAATGTGCCATCGACGGTTTGCACCAACCAGCTTTCATAGTTGTGGCTGATTCCGGCTGACGGGAAAAGAATCGATTCGAACATCGCTTCGCGAGTCAGTTTGGTACCGATTTCGGAAAGGTCTGGCCCGACTTCAATTCCCTGTTTGTTAACGATGTGGCATTTTGCACAAGTGCCCGATTCGGCAAAGATTTTTTTCCCGTTAGCAGCGTCACCGGATCGTTTGGCGAATTCTGAAATCGACGGGAGCGGACGATTGTCTTTTTGACGGTGCCATTGGAAACAGTTCATTGGCCTTCGCTTTGGTTTCCGGCCACTTGGCAGTTATGAAAGCGCCCGCCTGAATGGCCGGCAGAATGACGGGATCAATCTCCTCGCCTTGCTCCATCCACCAGATCATGTCACCAGCACCAGTTTGAATTTCACCAAGTCGTTTGATCGCGTAGGTTCGCAGCGATGAATCGAGTTCGGTACGTTTGGCAATTCCGGACGGCGCGAGTCAGCAAGCCCGCCGTTGCCCACAGTTGACCGCACATCGCAAATCGTCGCGAGAACCGCTTGGTCGCGGAAGGATTTGACAATCGCGTCA